>CACJUU010000013.1:0-15000 GCA_902596605.1 uncultured Alphaproteobacteria bacterium
CGTTTTTTACGGGCTATGATTGCGACTCTTTGGCTATGGAACCAATAACTAATTTCATAAATGATTTTGTTCCCTTTTTTAGTCGGTATAAAAAGGCCCTATTCGAAATAAGGACAAAAAGTATCAACCATGGTTCATCTCAACAGATTATCTGAAAATTTCTTTAAAATTTGAGAAGCTGTCATTCTTTGTCCAATTTCATCTAATGGATTTCTCAGCGGAAATCTAGCTTGCCATTGAGTCAAGTATTTTCGCAGAGTTACCTTTTGACTAAATGTAAATTTCTTCTGCAAACATATTTCATCAAAATATTTGGGATCTCTTAGTTGTAGAAAGAGAATTTTCTGTAAAGCGAGTAAATTTTCCAAAACTTTTTCTATGAATTGAATTTGTTTGGAAACTAGTGTTTCAATCCTGTGTTTGTCGATTTTAGATAAGTCTGTTCCAGGTATATCTGAAATTATTTTCAAAACAGATACAAGCTCATAAGGTGCAATTTTTTTTGCAAAGCTAAAAAAACCATAACCCTCCATATCATAAACGCCATCGTTTTCGAAACGTTTTTCAGGTTTGTTGACCGTTATCAAATTACATCGTTCAATATTATTATTCTTAAAAGCGGAGGGGGACGGATAATAGTTATCTTGAAAATCACTTGATGTTATTTTATCTATTTGGATCAGCTCTCCAACCTTAAAGTTTCGGCTCCCAACTATTCCAAAATTTATCCAAATAGTATTATATGAGGCATCGCTTTTTACATATAAGTAACTTGTAGCTGCAACCGCATTTAATTGTCCGATCCCCGAAAGAATAAGCCATATATCTAAATCTTTATTTTTATAAATCAGGAAAGGCGCAGTTTCTACCCTCTTCATGGCATAGTTTTTTATTATTTCCTCAGCTTCTCCTTTTAATGCAATTACCCACCTAACTGATACTCCTTCAAAATTTTTTTTAATCACTATTCTGCTTCCCAGTACTTTTGTTTTTCTAAATACTTATTGTAAATAGATGTATTTGATCTCTTCTTCGCTCCTTGTATTAATATTTTAATTTTCTTTAGTAGCATACTCTTTGTTAACTGTCGCTGCCATTCATCCAAAACTGACGAACTTAACAAGTTTTCTAACGCTTGAACTCTAAACCTATCCATGCCCCAGTACTTTTTTGATAATTGGTCATTATGCCCACCATTTTTAATTGTAAGTTTCTGATCAACAAAATTTACTGGATATTTACAGCAAAAACGCAACCAAAAATCATAATCTTCGCAAACGTCTAAAGACTC
This sequence comes from uncultured Alphaproteobacteria bacterium, assembly GCA_902596605.1. GTDB lineage: Bacteria > Pseudomonadota > Alphaproteobacteria > Rhodobacterales > Rhodobacteraceae > CACIJG01. The sequence continues at coordinate 1,292 of CACJUU010000013.1, forward strand.
GTCGAAAAGTCCAATATCATCAAAAACCTTTTTTCTAATAAGTACACTACTTGGAGAAATACAACAAAGTGACAAGCAATTTTCAAAAATAAAACCCCCTCGTTTTTTATGAATTTCCTTCTGATTTAAAAAAATCTTATTTCTATACCATATTTCGTCGGTGTGGGATAAATCCGCAGATAATTTATCTCTAGAAATACTCTTAACTTGTTCTTCAAGCTTGCGTTTGTGCCATTGATCGTCTGAGTCTAAAAAAGCGATCCAATTACCTGATGCCTCTCGTATTCCAAAATTTCTAGCTGCACTTACGCCCTGCTTTTTCTGGATTAAAATCTTTACAGACTTATAGTGCTTAGCAACCATTTCCGTGGTGTTATCTTCAGAGTTATTATCTACCAGAATGATCTCTAACGGTTGAAAAGTCTGACTTGAAATAGATTTAATTGCCTCTAGTACAAAATCTACTCTATTGAATGTAGGAACTACTACCGAAACGTTAAAGCCTTCCATAAGCCAAGATACCTCTTTACAGGAGCCTAATATAACGTATCTATTAAACCATATTATTTTTATTAAAAGTAATTTTGCAATATATTCGCTCACTAATATCTTACTGAAAGAGAGAAATTTGAAACGATTTTTGGCTTACATTTCCCTAGCGATAATTTTTTCGTTGGTTCTTTATTCTTTTGACGGGTTGTCTTTAAAAAATTTTCTGGATGCGAAACTGGAAATTGAAGGAACATGCTCCTCCTACCCAGTTATATGCAGAGGTTTCTTTTGTATTCTTTACGTAATTATAGTCTCTGCTTCCATACCATTAGCAACAATTCTTTCCATATTTTCAGGAATACTATTCGGCGTTTTTCAGGGAACTTTATTATCAACTTTATCTGCCACGTTTGGAGCGCTATTCAGTTTTATCTTGGTACGCTACTTCCTAAAAAGTTTTTTGCATAATCAAAGGACAGCTTCCTTTGATGCGTTTCAGAAAATGTTTATCAAAAATGGTATATTCTATTTGTTTGCGATCAGAATGATACCGGCGTTTCCATTTTATCTAGTTAATATCTTTTTGGCCTTTACCCCAATAAAGGTCGTTCCATATAGTATTGTAACTTTAATAGGTATCACTCCGATGACTATAATCTATGTTTACTTTGGCTCTCAAATTAACAAGGTAAATCATATTGCTGAAATATTATCTCAAAAAATATTAATCATCTTTTGCCTTATAGGCCTGACCCCTCTTATTTTGCGTTATGTCTTTAACTATTTTTTTAGGAAGTAAAAATTACTTTGCTTAGCAAATCTTTTTATTGGACAATGCTGTATGAGTGAGTTGTGCTGCAATGGAAATTAGAGAACCTGAGAGATTAACCCCTGTTGTGGGTGAAGCAGATGTGATCGTTGTTGGTTCTGGCCCAGGGGGACTATCCGCAGCAATTGCGGCGGCTAGAGCTGGTGTGAGCGTCATACTTATCGAGCGTTTTGGGTGCTTTGGGGGCAACATAACGTCCGTTGGCGTGGAGGGCTTCGCTTGGTATCGCCATGAGAAAACCATAGAAGCTGGTGGACTAGCTTTTGAATATGAACAAAGAGCGATAGAAAGTAATGCAGCAGTTCCTGAGTCGCAATCGAAAAGTTATGAACTTGATAGTGAGGGATTTAAGGTGGTAGCAGATAACCTTATTTTAAAAGCAGGTGTTAGGCCAATGCTACATCGCGCCTTTTGTGCTCCTATTTTAGATGGTGACGAAATAAAAGGAGTGATTACGGAATCTAAAGCCGGCAGGGAAGCAATTATTGGCAAAATTATTATTGACGCAACTGGTGATGCCGACGTAGCGAGGCGTAGTGGAGTAAAAGTCTTCAAAAATAAAAAAGAGGACATGAAATCTGCCTCCGTTATGTTTCATATGTCTGGTGTAAATAAAGAAGAGTTTATGAATGAAATAGAGCGTGATCCACAAAAATATAGCGACTGGAGTGACAAGAATTGGCAGGTGCAAACTTCTGGGAAAGAGGATGACATGTTTTCACCTTTTCTTCGCAAACCATTTGAAAAGGCAAAAGATTCTGGCTTGATTGATAGTGACTTGCAAACAATTTCCGGAACGTGGGGCGCAATACATGACTCAGGTGAACTAACATACTTAAATCTGCTTCATCTTAACGGAATAGATGGCACTGATCCCGAAAGTTTAACTAAGGGTGAAATAGAGGGGAGAAAAGCAGCTTTAGAAGCCATAACTGCTTTGAAGGAATATATGCCTGGATGTTCGGCTGGCAAGTTACGGAACTTTGGAATGACGATTGGTATTAGAGATACGTATAAAATAGATTCTGTATACAACCTCTCAGATGAAGATGTCAAAAATGAGTGCAGGTTTGAAGACAGTGTTGGAATATACCCTGAGTTCATTGACGGTTTCGGAGTTCTAGTGCTGCCCACCACGGGTAGGTATATGCATATTCCATATCGTTCTTTGCTTCCCAAAAATATTAAAGGATTATTGGTTGTTGGAAGAGCTATAGGAGGAAGTAATATCGCACATGCTGCAACTAGAAATATGGCCTGCTGCACAGTTACCGGTCAAGGAGCAGGAGTAGCCGCTGCCGAGACGATAAAGAATAAAACATCCCTAAATAGCGTGAATATTTCAAATGTTCAAAAACTTCTTAGCAACCAGAATGTAAGAGTTTTTTAATTGGGAAAAGTATCAATAAAAAAAAAGCTCTTTAAAGTTGAGGAGATTGAACATCTCACAATAGAAATGCCAGACGGAATTAAACTTTCAGCTAAAGTTTGGAAGCCGATTAGTAAAAAATCTGAAAGATTTCCAGTAGTCTTAGAATATATCCCTTATCGAAAAAGAGATGGAACTCACGTTAGAGACGCATTAACCCACCCCTACTTTTGTGAAAGAGGTTATGTATGTATTCGTGTTGATCTAAGAGGTAATGGAGATAGCGAAGGACTTCTTTTCGATGAGTATACAGAGACCGAATTAAGTGATGCAGAACATATAATTGATTGGGCCAGCAAACAGTCATGGAGCAATGGAAATATTGGAATGATGGGAATCAGTTGGGGTGGTTTTAACAGCCTACAGGTTGCTTTTCGAAGGCCAAAGGCTTTAAAAGCAATTATAACTTTATGTTCAACAGTAGATAGATATACCGAGGACATTCATTATAAGGGTGGTTGTTTGTTAAATGAAAACTTAGGATGGGGCGCTACAATGCTTTCATATTCTTCACGGCCACCTGATCCACAAATTGTTGGAAAGAAGTGGAAAAAGATGTGGCTAGAGCGTTTGAAAAACCAACCACATCTCTCAGATCTTTGGTTAAAGCATCAGAAGAGAGATAAGTATTGGAAACATGGATCTGTATGTGAAGATTATTCTAAGCTTGAAACTCCAATCCTAGCTATTGGAGGATGGGGAGACGCCTATAAAAATGCAGTTCCAGAACTTGTGAAAAATGCAAAAGCTAAAGGGATCATCGGGCCTTGGGTACATAAATATCCTCACTTTGCTGTACCAAAACCCCAGATAGGCTTTTTACAAGAAGCCATCCGATGGTGGGATAAATGGCTCAAAGAAATTGATAATGGATGTGAAACAGATCCTGACTATAGAGTATATGTAATGAAAGGTGAGCCGCCTAAAAGTAGTTATAATTTTAGAGACGGATATTGGATTAAAGAGGATGTTTGGCCAAGTAAAGCAAGCAAAAATAAAAAACTTTTTTTGAGACATAATAATGTACTTTCTTTAAGCAATAGAAAAAATAAATCTCATTTGGGAGTCATTGATAGTCCTCAGCATTGTGGCCTAAAAGGCGGCGAATATTGTGCTATTTGGTTAGGCCCAGAGCTTCCGGGGGACCAGCGTTCTGACGACGCTCTTTCACTTTGCTTTGATACAAAGGCCTTGAACCTTAAAGAGGATATAGTTGGGTCTCCTGAGTTAACAGTAACGCTCGAAGCAACCTCACCTAACGCACAACTGGCTGTCCGATTATGCGATGTTTACCCTGATGGTAAGTCGAGTAGAATAACATATGGTATTTTAAACCTTAGGTTCCGTGACTCGTTTGATAGTCCGAAAAATATCCCAATAGCAAAAGAGTTTACTGTCAAGGTAACGCTAGATCACATTGCATATAAATTACCTAGGGGAAATAAACTTCGCCTTTCCCTAGCGAATGCTTACTGGCCTTTGGTTTGGCCAGTGTATAATCCTGCTAAACTAGTGGTCAAAGACGGTTATTTGTCATTGCCATTAAGACAGGGGATAAACTCAGACGAATGGGTTTTTCCTGAGTCTGTGGCTTCCAAACCGTGGCGAGGCAAAGAAATTAGAAGCCCACACAATAAAAGGCAAATAATATTTGATGAAGCTACCGATGAAGTGTTCTTAGAAATTGAAGATGACTTTGGTAGTTATAAAGATCTTAAGAATAAGTTAGTCATAAGTAGCTCAGCACGAGAAAAATGGTCAATACATCCAAATGATCCTCTTTCGGCCAAAGGAGAAACCCATTGGACAGAAGAACGCTCTAGAGAAGGATGGTCTATTAGAACCGACACTTTTTCAAGCATGACATCAGACAAGTCATATTTTTATCTTAAGGCAAGAGTGGAAGCTTATGAAAAAGAAAAGCTCATTTTTAAGAAAAGAATGGAGAGTAAGATAAAAAGAATTCTTTAGTTCGTACTAATTTCACTGATAGCTTTCATAAACTCTACCACTTCAGCCTTTGAATTATAATGACATATTGAAAATCTGATGCAGTCTTTTTGATTTAAAGGCCTGAGTATATTCCCACAGTAATGATCATCTTTTCTAATGTGTACGCGTATTTTACGCTGTCTAAGTTCTTCAACTATTATCCTTGAAGGCTGGTTTTTATGGAAAAATGACACTACTCCCTCTCGAGACGTTGAAGCTGGGTTACCAATAATCCGAATTTTTTTATTGTTTCCTAACCCAACAATATCTTCAGCACCATTTATTACTAAACCTACTAACTCTTGTTCATGCGATTTTATAGCAATAGAAGCAGCCTCTAGCCTTTCTCTAGTATTTTCGCTTTCTGTAAAATTACTGCCAAGCCAGTCCAGATAATCTACTACATCTGAAAAAGTTGCGTAACTACCAGCATCTCGCGTACCTAACTCCCAGTTTTGGAACGGGCCATCTGCCAATTGCTCCTTATTCAAAGTGCATAATCTTTCAGAAGTCCATGCTACCCCATACCCATGTCGAGAAAACATTTTATATGGAGAAACCACATACCCATCTATGTCATATTTCTGAACGTCTATGGCCCCATGACTAGAGTGCTGAATACCATCAACTATAATAATGCAGTCAGGTGTCACATTCCTAACTTCTTTAGTTATTTTTTCTAAATCAACAGTCATTCCGGTCACAGGAGATGTGTGAACAATAGAAACAATACGAACATCACTGGTTAATTTTTTTAAATAAGCTTGTTCATCTACCGAACCGGAGTCGTTATTATGTTCGACTATAATGTGACTTCTTTGAGTATTTTTTGCCCACTTTTTCATTGCACTCATAGAAGCGGGATGCTCTAGCGTGGAGCTTAACATAGTGCCTCCCTCTGGTAGCTCTAGCGCCGCTGTTCTTATAAGCCGAAAAAGTAGCTCTGTACCACTTTCACCAACAATAACGTCACCTCGATCTGCATTAAAGAAAAGCCGCATTTTAGCTTTTCCATTTTCAATCGACTTAACAAGAGATTTGGAAGCATCGTTTTCTCTTCCCTGGTTGTCTGGATACGACGCATAAAGAGCAGATGTTTCAACAACAGATTTTAATCTAAGGGAACCTCCAGCATTTTCAAAAAAAATACGCTCCCCCTCAAAAGGACAAGTTTCCACATGCATAAATTTTTTCCGTACGGACTCAATAAGTCCTTGTCTTTGCTCAATCACCCTGAAACACCTTTTTGTGCGACTAGTGGTTAGGTATAAATGTAATTTTGAAAAGATAAAGTCGTTTATTTAGATTTATTAATATCTTCAAGCTGTTGAACAAAGCTACCAAAAAAATTTTTCGATAATTTTTTCGCTGTACTTTGGATTAAGCGTGACCCAAGTTGTGCAATCTTTCCTTTTACCTGGGCACTGACTTCATAAGACAAAGTAGTCGAGGACGTATCTTTAGTTTCTACCAGCTTAACCCTCGCTGATCCGCTTGCGGCACCAGCAATTCCACCTTTACCACTTCCTGTTATAGTATATCCATTAGGCGGATCGATATCGCTTAAAGTAATACTGCCTATAAAACGAGTAGACATAGGTCCTATCTTAAGCTTTACTTCTGCGGCCAATTCAGTTTCACTACGCCTTTCTAACTTTTCACACCACGGTATGGACTTCTTAAGAAACTCCTCATCATTAAGCGCTGCCCAAACTCTTTCCTTTGGAAGAGGTAGTTCGTAGCTATCTTTAATTTCCATTCAATACACCTCTATCCAGGCTGGTAATTACAACCACCAAAAGTTAGTTATCCAGATTAATGGATCTAAACTACAGCTCTCTTTGTCATTTCCTTGATAAGGTTGGCACGATATTCTGCAGATGCGTGTAAATCGCTTATCAAGCCATCGGAATCTATATTGACCGAGCTTAGGGAGTCAGCGCTAAAATTACTTGAAAGTACAGACTCCATTTCTTGATGTCTGAATACTCCACCTTCTCCTGCTCCTGTTACAGCCACTCTTACTTCATCACCAAATTGAGCTACAAAAACTCCAACCATAGCATAACGCGATGCGGGGTTTGGAAATTTGACGTAGTTAGCCTTTGTTGGCTTTGAGAAACTAATGGACTCAATTATTTCATCGTCCTCCAGGGCTGTCTCAAACATTCCTGTAAAGAAATCGTCTGCGGCTATACTACGATTGTTCGTATGTATTGTAGCTTTCAAAGCTAGTACAGCTGATGGGTAGCAAGCGGACGGATCGTTATTGGCTACCGACCCCCCAATAGTACCTCGATTTCTAACCTGTCTGTCGCCTATACCATCCGCGAGTTTTGCTAATGCTGGTATAACCTTTTTTACTACAGCTGATTCTGCAACACTGACATGTCTTGCCATTGCTCCAATCTTTAATGTCTCACCCTCTTCGGCAATAGAGTCAAGCTTACACCCAGAAAGATCAACAAGTCCATCTGGGCTTGCAAGTCTCTGTTTAAGCGTTGGTATTAAGGTCATTCCACCCGCCAAAAACTTACCATCGCCTAAAGACTTTATCGCTTCTAAAGCTTCTGTGGTACTATTTGGTTTCACATATTTTGTAGAATACATAATCGCGTCCTCCTTTATTCCGCAGCTACTGACTGGCTATCTTGTATTGCCTTCCACACCTTTTGAGGAGTCGCTGGCATAGACATATCGGTAACTCCAAGCGGTGATAATGCGTCTATTACCGCGTTTATCAAAGCGGGAGGTGATGCTATAGCTCCTGCTTCACCACAACCCTTAACCCCTAAGTCATTGACTGTAGAAGGAGTGGTTGTGTACCCAACTTTAAATGATGGTAGATCATCTGCCCTAGGCATACAGTAATCCATGTATGAGGCTGTAAGCAATTGACCATTTTCATCGTAATGTGCATCCTCTAATAGAGCTTGTCCTATACCCTGAGCTATACCCCCATGAACCTGACCTTCGACTATCATGGGATTAACTAAATTTCCAAAGTCATCACAAGCAGCCCAGTCTACAACTTGTACAACACCGGTAGCTGGGTCGACTTCAACCTCAGCAATGTGAGTGCCCGAGGGATATACAAAGTTTGTTGGATCATAAAAAGCATTTTCTTCAAGACCCGGCTCAAGAGTCTCCAAAGGATAATTATGCGGCACGTATGCAGCTAATGCGATTTCTCCGAAAGCTTTTTCTTTATCTGTTCCTCCAACAACAAATTTGCCATCCTTAAAGTCAATGTCATCTTCTGAAGCTTCAAGAAGGTGGGCCGCAATTTTTTTGCTTTTATTTATTATCTTATCAACAGCTTTGCTTATAGCGGATCCACCAGAAGCAAGAGATCTTGAACCGTAAGAGCCCATACCGAACGGTGTTTTATCAGTATCTCCATGAACCACCTCGACATTTTCCATAGGGATACCAAGTTTATCTGCAACAATCTGTGCAAACGTTGTTGCGTGCCCCTGCCCATGGCTGTGTGAACCTGTGAAAACACTAATTGTTCCTGTCGGATTAACTCTCACTGAAGCAGATTCCCACTGACCAACACGTCCACCCAAAGCACCTACTACGGCAGATGGCGCAAGACCACAAGCTTCAATATAGCTTGAAATCCCTATACCCCTGTACATGCCTCGCTTAGCAGCTTCTGCTCTTCTTTTTTCAAAATTAGAGTAGTCTATCATTTCCATGGCCTTATCTAAGTGCGGCTCATAGTCTCCAATGTCGTATTGCAAAGCAACCTGGGTTTGATAAGGAAATGCACCTTTAGGAATGAAATTTATTCTTCTGAATTCCGCTGGATCCATTCCCACTTCTCGAGCTGCAGTCTCCATTGTTCTTTCAAGAAGATATGTTGCTTCAGGCCTTCCTGCACCTCTGTAAGCATCAACATTAACAGTGTTAGTTGCCATACCTTTTACGTTTGTATAAATGGCTGGAATATCATATTGTCCCGATAGTAGAGTTCCGTGAAGATATGTAGGAACTACTACTGAGAAAGCTGATAAATATGCACCTAAATTACATACTGTGTCTACACGTAAACCTACAATCTTATTGTTTTCATCTAGACCAAGCTGAACATCGTTAACGTGGTCTCTACCGTGACAATCGGTAAGGAATGCTTGAGTTCTGTCTGCCGTCCATTTTACAGGTCTGCCAACCTTTTTAGATGCCCAAACACAAACGGCTTCCTCAATATAGACGTAAATCTTCGATCCAAATCCACCCCCTACATCTGGAGCAATCACTCTAAGTTTGGATTCTGGAATAGCAAACATAAAAGCTGCCAAAACAAGCCGAGTCAAATGCGGGTTCTGAGAAGTAGTGTGAAGAGTGTATGAATCATCTAAATTATCAAATTCTGCAAGTGCACACCTAGGCTCCATAGCATTTGGAACCAATCGATTGTTGCGCACTCTCAGCTTAACAATTTTCTTTGCACTGCTCAGAGCATCGGCGGTCGCTTTTTCATCACCTAATTCCCAGTCAAAATAGCAGTTATTTGGAACTTCATCATGTATTTGAGCTCCCTCGCCTGCATTTTCAAAATCTACTACAGGCGAAAGCTCTTCATAATCGACTTCAATGAGTTCAGCTCCTGATTTAGCCTGTTCCGCAGTTTCTGCTAATACAACAGCGATAGCGTCTCCAACAAACCTTACTTTGCCTTGTGCTAATAATGGATGTGGAGGCTCTTTAGTAGCAGATCCATCCCTACAGGGAACTACCCATCCACAGATTGGGCCGCCGACTTTATCTGCAGCAATATCGTCTCCTGTAAAAACTCCTACAACGCCTGGCGCAGATTGGGCGTCTTTTACATCAATTTTCTTTATTTTTGCGTGAGCCACATCCGATCTCAAAAAATAGGCTTGGACTTGGCCAGGCCTATTAATATCATCCGTATATTTTCCTTTACCTGTTAAGAATTTCTTATCTTCAGTTCTTCTTACGGATGATCCTATTCCATCAATTTTCGTAACTTCATTCATTAGTTTTTCCCTCCCATTTTAGCCGCACCGGCTTTAACTGATTGAACAATATTATGATAGCCGGTACATCTACAAATATTTCCTTCAAGCCCTTCTCTGATCTCATCTTCACTTATATCTTTATTTTTATTGACCATCTCAACCGCGCTCATAACCATGCCTGGCGTACAGAAGCCACACTGAAGACCGTGATTCTCATGGAAAGCTTCCTGCATTGGATGCAGCTCGTCTCCGTCAGCTAACCCTTCAATTGTTGTTATGTCAGCACCTACAGCTTGCTTCGCTAATATTGTACAAGCTTTTACTGACACGCCATCCAAATGAATAACGCAAGCCCCACATTGACTTGTATCACATCCTACGTGAGTACCAGTTAAACCAACATGTTCTCTTATAAAATCTACCAACAAGGTATTATCAGCAACATCTCTTGTTTCTAATTCTCCATTAAGCTTGAGACTAATCTCTCCCATAAATTCCTCCTCCAGTATGCAACATTATCAAATTTGAATGTTGTCTTTGTTAAGATTTTTTGATTATCCCAGTCAAAAAATAGCGTTGATATCTTGGCTTATAATTTTATATTGGCTCATTATAATGTAAAGTGAAAACTTGACGCAGGGACAGCACATTGGAAAATATTTTTAAAAACCCTAAAGAATTGGTCGATAGCTTAAAAAATGAAGGCTATGTTATTGGTGAAAGATTATCAGTCGCCCTGTATCTAGCCTTAGCCAAAGGAAAGCCCTTATTCCTAGAAGGTGAAGCAGGGGTGGGGAAAACTGAAATTGCAAAAACCCTAGCGTCAATTCTAAAAACTCCCTTGATCAGACTTCAATGCTATGAAGGTCTTGACATAAGTCAGTCTTCCTATGAATGGAATTATGGAAAGCAGTTAATTTCTATACAATCCACCGATAATAAAAACATAGATCTTTTTTCTAAGGATTTTTTAATAGAAAGGCCTTTATTAAAAGCCCTAAGACAAAGGCCTAGTGAAAGAGCTGTTCTTTTGATCGATGAACTAGATAGAGCAGATGAGGCTTTTGAGGCTTACTTACTGGAATTTCTTTCCGATTGGCAAATTACAATACCAGAGATAGGATCTATTAAGACAGAAAATCCCCCTATTGTGGTCATAACTTCTAATAGAACAAGGGAAGTACATGATGCACTTAAAAGACGATGCTATTACAGTTGGGTAGATTATCCCGATAAAGATACAGAGTTGGAAATTTTAAAACATCGGGTTCCACAAACTGGGCCCACTCTCCAAACAGAGTTGGTCAATTTTGTCCAACACCTCAGAGAGGAGGAATTATATAAAGCTCCAGGAATTGCTGAAACCATTGACTGGGCTGAAGCGTTGGTTGAACTTAACTGTGTTGCGCTTGACCCTCAAACTATCGACTCCACGATTGGTGTTCTGTTAAAATATCAAGACGACATAGCAAAAATACAAGGGTCTGAGGCATCAAGAATACTTAATGATGTAAAAATTTCTGTGGTTACTCAGAAGTAAAAATAGGGAATGGATACTATGGAAGGAAAGTTGCCCGAGAATGTTTTACTATTTACACGCTTGTTAAGAGCCTCTGGTATTAATATTGGTTCGGATGGGGTGACTGATGCCATTAGCGCGATTAAGACACTTGGGCTCAAATCTAAAAGAGCATTTTACTTTTCATTATTAGCATGTCTTACAAAAAGAAAAGAAGATGAAATTATTTTTAGGCAGGCTTTCGATTTATTTTGGCAAAATCCAAAGTTTCAGGAAAAGACAAGGAACATGCTGCTGCCTAGAACTAGGGTAAGTGAGCAAGAGGAACAAAAAGAAGAGCTCGCTCAAAGAATCAGAGAGAACTTACCAAAGACAGAGAAAATTAAAAAATTAGACGAACTTGAAGACAATATAATTTTCGATACATCTGGTTCCGCCTCAGATATACAGCTAAACAAGTCTAGAGACTTTGGCACCATGTCGAAAAATGAGCTTCGCCAAGCAACCGATGTCATTCGAAATTTGTCAATACACTTGCCTCAAAAACCATTTCGTCGGTTTGAACCAAGGAAAATGGGCCCACAATTGTCAGTTAGGCTTGGCCTGAAGGAGGGCGCTAAAAGTTTAGGAATAGTCCTGCCCAAGTTTATGAGGAAAAAAGAAAAGGGTCGCCCAATTATTTTCTTGATTGATATTTCGGGATCTATGGAAAATTATTCAAAAATGCTCATACATTTTGTGCATAATCTTATGCAAAAACATAGAAACTGCTTTGTATTTCTATTTGGAACAAAACTAACAAATATAACTAATTTATTGAAAAACAAAGATATTGACGATTCTCTTCAAAAAATCTCGAAAGTTACTGATGACTGGGCTGGAGGAACTCGTATCCGAGACAGTATATTTGAATTTAATAAGACTTGGGTAAGACGCACTCCAGCTTCGGGTGCTCTTGTACTTTTTATTAGTGATGGTCTAGATAAAAATCATGAAGGTGACCTGCTGACACAAATGGAAAGGCTTAAGAAAAACTGTAAACATCTTGTGTGGCTAAACCCTCTTCTTCGATATAAAAAGTTTTTACCAAAAAGTGTTTCAATAAAAAGAATTTTAAAAAATGCTGATGCCTTACTTCCCATACATTCACTGGAAAGCATCGAAAACTTAACATTTTATCTTGCTCGAAAAAAAAGAGGAGAAATTGATATTTTAAACTGGAGAGCGCGAATTTTGAATAGGGAGAGGGAGCTTACGAGTTGAGGGTTTCAGACATAGATATCGACGTAATTAATATGGCACACATTTGGGATAAAGAGAAAAAAGATTTCTCTCTGGCTGTTGTAATAAAAACATGGGGTTCATCACCTAGGCAAGTTGGTAGCATGATGCTTATTAGAGACGATGGCCATATTGTTGGATCTGTATCAGGGGGCTGCGTAGAAGGTTCGGTGATTTTCAGCGCTAAAAAAATTCTTGCTGAAAGCTCGGCCGAGATATTAGATTTTGGTGTTGCGGATCAAGACGCTTGGTCAGTTGGACTGTCGTGTGGAGGCAAGATCTCAGTTTTTGTTTGTCCACGAAAAAAAATACAAGCTAGTTTGTTTGAAAAACTTAATTCGGCAAATGTAAATAGAGAAATTTTCCAAATAGAATGTGATTTTCGCCGTGGGGAAATCTATGAAAATAAGAGTTTAAACTCGAATGATGACTGCCTTCCATTAAAGTTGATACCCAAACCAAGGTTATTTATAGTTGGCGCTGTTCACATTACTCAATATTTAATACCAATGGCTAAGGAAGCTGGGTTTGAAGCTGTTTTGATTGATCCACGAAGCCACTTCGCAACAAGTGAACGGTTTCCAAATATTGAGATTATCAATGACTGGCCAGATGACGCACTTAAGAAATTTCGTCTGAATGAAAATGATTGCTTGGTCACTTTAACCCATGATCCAAAAATTGATGACCCTGCATTACTTATTGCATTAAATAGTCCCTTGTTTTCGATATCTTGTTTGGGAAGTAAGAAGACCCATGCCAGTAGAAGGGCTCGATTGCAGAAACAGGGAATTAGTGAGGAACAGCTTAGTCGAATAAATGGGCCTGCAGGACTAGATATAAATGCAAAAAATCCTGCCGAGATAGCCGTTTCAATATTGGCTGAATTAATAAAAGACTGGCGTGGCGAAACCTAAATGAAGATTTTAGGTTTAGACCCACAAGAAAGTCTCGGCTCAGTCATAGCACAAACCTATAACTTGCCAGGAAAAACAATTTCAAAAGGCACCTTCGTGACCAGTGATATTGTAGACAATTTCAAAGAGGGTAATGTGCAGAATATTCTTTGTGCGGTGCCAGACAATGATGACATACATGAAGATGAAGCTGCCAACATTATAAGTAATGCGATCGATAGAAGTCACCTTTACACAGAGTGCGCTTCAACTGGTAGAG
>CACJUU010000013.1:22500-59075 GCA_902596605.1 uncultured Alphaproteobacteria bacterium
TAAAGCGCCTCCTTCTTCAAAACCAACGTATCCAGGCGGTGAACCAATTAGCCTAGCAACAGAATGTTTTTCCATATATTCAGACATATCTATCCTAGTCATCGCCTCTCTATCTTGAAATAAAAATTCCGATAAAGCTTTACTTAACTCCGTCTTTCCCACACCAGTTGGTCCTAGAAATAAAAAGGACGCAAGAGGCCTTTTTAAGTCAGACAGGCCTGCTTTTGCACGTCTAATTGCTTTTGAAACGCATTCCACCGGTTTCTTTTGTCCAATGACACTTTGTGAAAGCAACTCTTCCATATCCATTAATCTGGATTGCTCGCTTCCTAAGAGCTTTTCGACGGGTATACCTGACCACTTTGCAACGACATTTGCTATATGATCCTCTGAAACTCTTTCAGGGTTAATTTGCTTCGCGTTCAGGGATCGTTTTTCGGCCTCCTTAATTTCCATTTCTAATTTAGGAATTACAGAGTAAGTCAACTCACCCGCGCGTTGAAGATCTCCATTTCTTTTCGATTCCTCTAACTCTGACTTAAATTTTTCAAGCATTTCTTTATTGGAGCTTAGATCCTTTACATTTACTATTTCTGTTTTCCACTGTTCATTTAATTTATTTGATCTTTGTGAAAGCATCTTAATATCATTAATCAATTCTGTAAGCCTAGCCCTAGACTCAAAATCATTCTCTTTTTTTAGTGCCTCACGTTCAATTTCTTTTTGGAGAATCTCTCGCTCCAAATCCTCCAACTCTATTGGCTTGCTACCCAATTCCATTTTAAGCTTGGCGGCAGCCTCGTCTACCAAGTCGATAGCTTTGTCGGGCAAAAATCGATCAGTAATGTAACGATCAGACATTTTTACAGCAGCTGCCAAGGCGCTGTCGCTTATTGAAACACCATGATGCACTTCATATTTGTCTTTTATACCTCTTAATATCGATAAACACTCTTTTGTATTCGGTGGGGTTATCATAACCGGCTGAAACCTTCTGGCCAATGCCGCATCCTTCTCTATATATTTTCTATGCTCATCCAGCGTTGTTGCTCCTATGCATCTTAAACTTCCTCTTGCTAATGCCGGTTTCAGAAGATTTGAAGCGTCCATCGAGCCTTCTGACCTCCCTGCCCCTACTAGAAGGTGAACTTCATCAATAAAGAGTATAATTTCTCCTTTACTTCTCTCAATGGCTTGAAGGACACTCTTTAATCGCTCTTCAAATTCTCCTCTATATTTTGCACCAGCTACTAAAGACCCCATGTCAAGTGAAAGAAGTTTTTTGTCCAATAAGACTTCTGGAACATCTTCTCTAAATATTCGAAGTGCGAGCCCTTCAGCGATTGCCGTTTTTCCAACTCCAGGAAAACCAATTAAAATTGGGTTATTTTTGGTTCTTCTACTCAAAACTTGAATAGTCCTACGGATCTCCTCATCTCTGCCAATAATAGGGTCAATACTCCCCTCAGAGGCTTTGCTCGTTAAATTTACGGTGTAATCATCTAGAATATTATCACCTTCTTGGTGACTCTGGCTTTCAATCTTATTCCCATTTCTTTCTGCAGTTACTAACTCTTCTAGCTGATTAATATCTTTCATTTTGTTGACTAGTTTTTTGGAGATTTCACTTTTACCTAAAAGAATTCCTAAAAATAAGGCCTCTAGGCCAATAAACTTGTCACCAAACCTTTGTGCATAAATCTCTGCATTCTTAATTGATTCAGACAAGTTTGCATCTATAAACAGGTTCCTATGTCCTTCAACTCTGGGGAGGGAAATTAATATTTTGTCGGTCTCTTGTATGACCCAATAATAGTTTCCACCTACTAATTCAATTAGCTTTCTAAACCTATTTTTATTATTTAGTAGGATAGCTTTCATTACATGAGCTGTGGTAATCGTCTGATGGTCTAGTGCTCTAGCACTTTCCATAGCCTCTACCATTGTTTCTTTTGCTTTATCAGTATATTGTTCCAAATCCATACGACTACAATTCCCTCCTGTATCACTTATAGATGTGGTCTTATTCTTGATATACAACCGTAAGATTGATATTTTTCAAAGAATGAGTAACAAAGATAAAATAATCGTAGCTTTAGATTTCGAAAGTTGCGACAAGGCACTAGCACTTGTTGAAAGCTTAGATGGATACGCAAATTTTTTCAAAATTGGATTAGGTTTGATTGGTAGGGGCGGCCTAGAGCTTGCTTGTGAGTTAAAAAAACGAGACCTTCATGTTTTTTTGGATTTAAAATTATTCGATATCTCAAATACTATAAAAAACGCAGTGAGTGGGCTGTGTGAGGCTAAATTTGATTTTTTAACGGTTCAAGGTGACCCACAGGTTATCAAAGCCGCTGTGGAAGGCCGAGGAACAAGTGATACCAAAATACTGGCGGTTACATTCCTTACAAGTCTAAACAGGGAAGATTTAGATCAAAATTTAATAAAACCTGGAGAAATTCAGACTCTAGTTTGTAGTAGAGCGGAAAAAGCAATCTTAGCAGGAGCAGACGGTGTAATTACTTCACCTCAGGAATTATCAGTAATTAGGGAAAATCCTCTTTGCATGAAAAAGATTATTGTAACCCCGGGTATAAGACCAACCAAATCCGCCGTCGATGATCAGAAACGCGTCGCGACACCTTATGACGCCCTTAAAATGGGAGCTTCACATCTTGTTATTGGAAGACCTATCTACCAGGCAAAGGATCCCGTTGCTGCATATGAAGAAATAAAAATTCAGATTTTGAATACCTAATCCGCAAAACGCTTAATAAACTCTTCAATTACGTCTATGAGTCTTTTTTGGATTTTTGCAAATTCACTATTTTTTATTTGCTGTTTTTCATGACTATAAAGCGATCGCAAAATCTCAATCTGCAAAACGTGTATATTATTTGGGGGACTTGCATAATTTTTAGTAATAAATCCCCCGGAGAAAGGACTGTTTAGGCTGACTTTAAATCCCACCTCTGTTAATAAAGTCTTCAACTCAACTACAATTTTATGTTCACAAGAGCGACCGAAACAATCGCCAAGGACAACCTCCACTGGATTTTTTTTACTAGCTAAATTTACAGAGCTCAGAGGCATTGAGTGGCAATCTAAAAGTATAACTTTTTTAAATGAGGCCTCTGTTTGTTTTATCAGTGATTTTAGCTTGTCATGATATGGGAAGTAAAAACCTTGAAGTCTTTCATTGGCATCGTCAATTGAAAGTCTGTGATTGTAAATTGGCCTTTGGTCCGCAACGACACGTGGTATCACTCCTAGACCTGCTGATACCTTAAGTGTATCTTTATATGCTATAAGATCTTCGATTAATAGTGGATCTAGCTCTGCACAATCTCTATTTAGATCAATAAATGCCCTTGGAAATTTTGCTGAAAGCATTGGTGACCCTAAACCAACCACCGGAGAAAAAAGCTGATCCACAAACAGATCCTCAGATGATCTTAAGGTGCGTAATGATAAATCAGTCAGTTGCATAAATTTATCGGTGTAAATATTACCACTATGAGGTGAGTTGAAAAGTACGCAATTTGTTTGTTTTAGGGGTAATGAAAGTTTATATGGCTTCATAATATGAACAAAAAAGATCTGGTTTGATTAATTTTAACCTTGACCCTTCTTAGACTTTTTATATAGAAAAAACAATAGGGGCGTATAGCTCAGCGGGAGAGCACTTCGTTGACATCGAAGGGGTCACTGGTTCAATCCCAGTTACGCCCACCAAAAAAATTGTTGTTTTTTTGTGAATAATCTTTAGAAGATCAAAATCGGAGAGAAAAATGAAAATACGAAACTCATTAAGATCATTGAAACAACGACATAGAAACTGTCGAGTAGTAAAGAGACGAGGCAAGGTCTATGTGATCAACAAAGTTCAACGCAGGTTTAAGGCTCGACAAGGCTGACCACAAAATATAGATGAACCTGAATAATTGTAACAACTTCAAAGACTTTAGAGAACTTGCAAAAAGAAGTTTGCCCAGACCTATATTCGATTATATAGATGGGGCCGCAGATGATGAACTCACATATGCAAGAAATACAGAGAGTTTCAACTCAGTGTCTTTAATACCTAGCGTATTAAGGTCAGTAAAAGACGTGGATATGTCCACAACGATATTTGGCAAGAAAATTTCTATGCCAGTATATTGCTCTCCAACGGCTGTTCAGAGACTTTTTCATTACCAAGGAGAAAGGGCAGTTGCTAAAGCTGCTAATAAACTTAATACAATGTTTGGTGTATCCTCTTTAAGCACAGTAAGTGTTGATGAAATAGCATCAATTTCGGAGTGCCCAAAAATGTTTCAGTTTTATTTTCATAAGGACCGTGGTTTAAACAAATATATGCTTGAAAGAGCAAAAAAAGCTAAATTCGATGTATTAGCATTGACTGTTGATACAATTACGGGAGGGAATAGAGAAAGAGACTTGAAAACAGGATTCACGATTCCTCCAAAACTTAACTTTAACAGCATGCTTAGCTTCGCAATAAAGCCTTCATGGTTATTCAATTTTCTTACCTCACCACCATTTGAACTGCCACACCTTCAGAACCACGTTGACGAAGGAACTAGTGCCGTAACATCTATTGGCTCTTATTTTTCAAACATGCTAGACCAGACAATGAGCTGGAAAGATGCCGAACACTTGAGATCAAATTGGGACGGGCCTTTTGCCCTTAAAGGAATCGTTAGTGTTGAGGATGCTAAGAAAGCTGTGGATATAGGATGTGATGGGGTAATAGTATCAAATCATGGTGGAAGACAGTTAGATGGCGCTGTATCACCATTCGATCAGTTAGCAAGAATTGTTGATGCTGTTGGAGACAAAACGGACGTTATATGTGAGGGAGGTATTCAAAGAGGGACACATGTGCTCAAAGCTCTATCCTTAGGAGCGAAAGCTTGCGCTGGAGGTCGTCTATATTTATATGCGCTGGCAGCTGCTGGGCAAAAGGGTGTGGAAAAAGCACTGACTAATCTTCGAAACGAGATAGAAAGAGACATGAAACTTATGGGAGTCACAAGTATCGATCAACTTTCGAGAGGAAATTTAAACTTCAAGTGATATATGCATCCGAGTGACTTTGAAAAGAACGTAGCGAAACATATAAAGGGCAGCAAACCCGCACCAGTTCACCTATGGAACCCACCTTTTTGTGGAAACCTCGCAATTCACATTGATTCAAATGGACGCTGGTATTATCAAAAGTCAGAGATAAAACGAGAAAGACTAATTAAGCTTTTCGCAAATATTTTAAAAAGAGAAAAAGATAAATATTACTTGGTAACACCAGTTGAGAAAGTTGGAATTACAGTTGAAGATGTACCATTTATAGCTACAGATATTGATATAATTAACAAAGGAAAAATAGCGCTTTTTAAATTTACAACTAACATAGGAGACTTTACCTATTTAGAGGAAAATAATCAGTTCAAAATTTTATTCAAGGAGTCCAGTAATGAGCCTCAACCATACGTAAATGTGAGAACCAACCTGTTTGCTAAAATTGACAGAAAAAGCTTTTACCGGCTAATTGATTTTTGTATCGAAACTACCTACAGGGGCGAAAATTGGCTTGGGTTTCATTCTAATGATATGTTTTTTCCTTTAATAAAGTCCCAAAAACTGTACTAATTTTTAAAATCTATATCGAAATCTTTAAGAACAGAGTGATAAAGAGACCTTTTAAAAGGTACTATAGAATCAAGCATATCATTTTTTTTTGACCATTTCCAATCTGAAAACTCTTGGTATTTTGTATGTATGTTTACGTCTTCGTCAGATCCATTAAATCGGAATAAAAACCACTTCTGACTTTGGCCTCTGAATTTTCCTCCCCAAAACTTACCTTGTATTTCTTTAGGTAGGTCATAGCGATGCCAAATCTTAGATTGTTTAAGAAGAGATACTTTGCACTTTTCTATACCTGTCTCCTCAAACATTTCTCGATATGCCGCTTCCAAAGGAATTTCATTATCATCAATACCCCCTTGCGGCATTTGCCATGCCTTGGTGCTATCTAGGCGGCGACCCGTGAAAATTTTTGATTGATCATTTATAATCACTAAACCAACGCCTAAACGGTATGGAAGTGTGTTAATCATTCTTTTAAGGAATAGACCGATAGGCCTTCTATCAAATCAATTGCGTGAGCTAATTGGTTATCTTTATTTCTTCTCTTGGTTGTTTCTTGAAAACTCATCTCCTCTTTTCTTAGCATCTCTTTTTCAGATTCTGTTAAGCTATCATTACTTAGAGCACCCTCCAGGTCAGCTTCCGAAAACGTTTTCCTATTTTCCTCTTCACTCTTCTCAACTCTTTTGAACTCTAAGAAAACATCGGGCGTCACTCCGAGTGCCTGAATAGACCTACCTGATGGCGTATAATATCTCGCCGTAGTAAGTCTAATACCACCACTTTGGCCCATTGGAAGCACTGACTGAACTGAACCCTTTCCAAAACTCTTAGTTCCCAAAACAATAGCTCTGCGATGATCTTGAAGGGCTCCTGCAACAATCTCTGATGCTGACGCTGAGCCTGCATTTATAAGAATAACAAGAGGTTTTCCTTCCGCAATGTCACCTTTGGAAGCTTTATAACGCTCTCCTTTACCCTCTCTATCTCTCGTTGACACAATCTCTCCTTGGTCTAAAAAAAGATCTGTAACGGATATAGCTTCAGATAGCAAACCTCCAGGGTTATTTCTCAAATCAAGTACAAACCCTTTTGGTTCCGCTTCACCTAATTTTTTAACTGCCTTTTTCATGCCCTCATCAAGGTTTGGAATAGTTTGTTCATTGAAGGTGGTTACTCTCATAATTATTATGTCATTCTCTGTTCTTACCTTTGCCGCTGTAAGTTTTATTACGGCTCTTGTTACTAGAACTTCAATTGGATCTTCTAAACCTTCTCTAACGATGGTTAACTTAACAGATGAACCGACAGGACCACGCATTATATCCACGGCTTCAGATAAGGTTAGACCGAGCATAGGCTTGTCATCCACAAATGTAATAAAGTCACCAGCTAACACTCCAGCTTTAAAGGCTGGCGTATCGTCCATAGGTGATACGACTTTTACAAAACCATCTTGTTGAGTAACTTCAATTCCTAAACCTCCAAAAGATCCTTTGGTATCAACTTGCATGTCATCGTAATTTTTTGGCGCTAAAAAGCCTGAGTGAGGGTCCAGAGAAGAAAGCATTCCATTTATTGCTGCCTCTATTAATTCCTTGCTTTTTACTTCTTCAACATATTTGGACTTTATTAGATCAAAAACTTGACCGAAAAGATCTAGTTGCTCATAGGTCTCTTTTTTATTTTCTTTGGAGAGGACGGGATTAAGAGTGAAAAAGCTTAAAAAAAATAAAATAATTAATAGATACTTACTCATTGAATTTGACATTTTTAATCTTCTCTTTTCTATGTTAATAAATAAAAGGTAACTCAGAACAGTTCGCACTGTTGTTTTACTTGAGTTAATTAGATAAATCAAATAATCAATTCTACCACCGAAGAAGTGATTTACCAGTCATTTGCCTAGGCTTGTCTTGGCCCAATAACTCCAAGATTGTTGGAGCTATGTCTATTAACGAGCCTGAACTTATACTCACTTTTTCCCTATCACTATATAGAATGCAAGGAACAGGATTTAGTGTATGGTAGGTATGTGGATTTTCTGTGTCTCCAATGTACATTTGTTCGCAGTTTCCATGATCAGAAATAATCAATGCTTCCCCACCAACCGAATCTAAACAAGTACATATCCTACCCAACATTTTGTCTACAGTTTCAACGGCCACTCTTGCTGCACTCAAACTCCCTGTATGTCCTACCATGTCAGGGTTAGCAAAATTCACAATAAGCAAATCGAAAGAATTTCTTTCCAGTGCAGATATTAGATTGTTACATACTTCTTCTGCTGACATTTGCGGTTTTTGTTCATATCCGTTAACTTGTGGACTTTGTACCAAAAATCTTTCTTCACCCTCATATTCATATTCGCTTCCACCATTAAAAAAATACGTGACATGTGGATATTTTTCTGTCTCTGCTATTCGAAATTGCTTGAGACCATTTCGACTTACCCACTCTCCAAGGCCATTTTTTATCTCTTTTTTCTCAAAAAGCACATTAAATTTTTGCTTAAAATTAGTATCATACTCAATCATACCAACCGCTTTATTAAACATTTTCCCATTAGGACGTGAGAAACTTATAAAATTCTTATCGGTCAGTGCGTGTACGATTTGTCTTGCTCGGTCAGCTCTAAAATTACAGAAAATCAGACTATCCTCTATCCCTTTTATGCCATTGTATTCGCTAAATATTAACGGCTCTATAAATTCATCTGTCACTCCCTTGTCATGAGAGTCTTTAATAGCTTTTAGTGGATCTCTATAATTCTTGCCTACACCATTTGCAATTGCCTCATAGGCTTTATGAGTTCTATCCCAACGTTTATCTCTATCCATTGAATAATATCGTCCCATTAGTGTTGCGATTATTACATTCGAAGGAAGTTCGGAGATCAAGTTCTTCAGGTCGTTTAGACTAGTTTTTGTGTCAACATCTCTACCATCAGAAAATAAATGCAAGTTGACCTTTAAACTTTTTTTTGAGGCGACCTTCATCAAACACTTAAGATGCCTAGCGTGTCCATGCACACCTCCATCCGAGATCAGTCCAGCAATGTGAGTTTCACCTCCACTTAACTTTGTATCCGACAGTATTTCTAATAAATCATCATTGTTAATTAAAGCCCCACTGGATATCGCATCATCTATCCTTGGCAACATACTTTGAATTATTCTTCCCGCGCCTATATGCATGTGGCCAACTTCAGAATTTCCCATTTGATTTTCAGGCAGACCGACTTCTTTACCATACGTTGTTAAAGTACTATTGGGAAAATTTCTAAGAAGTCGGTCTATATTTGGTGTGCTCGCGACGTATACTGCATTCCCTCTTTTTTTTTCTCTTAATCCAAACCCGTCGAGGATACACAAAACAACGGATTTCTTTCTAGCCTTATACATAGAAGTCTCAAGCTTTATGGTAAGGATGTTTATTTATGATACATTTAGCTCTGTAAAGCTGTTCGACAAGGATCAGTCTGGCAATTTTGTGAGGAAAGACCATTTTGGAAACTGCCAAAATCTTTTTAGCTTTTGAGGTGACCAGTTTTGGAAATCCCTCTGATCCTCCAATAATAAAAGAAATCTGATTAATACCCTTTTCTGAAAATGTATTTAAGAGTTTTGCAAAACCTTCTGAGTCAATATGTTCGCCGCTTTTATCAAGTAACACCATTGTCTCCTTGCCATCCAACATTTGTGACACCTTTTTGTTAAATGTTCCTTCGATATCATTTGACTCTGAGATCTCTAAAGCGGTCAAGAAATCGTTATTAAATTGCTTATTAAAACGTGTCACATAGTCCGCAATTAGTTCAAGTTCAGGTCCTTTTTTTATCTTACCATGTGCAACTATAATTATTTTCATTTTTATAAAACTAACTTGAGATCTGTGTGAGATGCCCTTTCCACATTTTTTCTATCTGGTAATACTCTCTTACCTCTGGTTTGAAGATGTGAACTATCACTGCTCCAAAATCTAGCAAAACCCAATCTGCATTCTCCTTTCCCTCTACTTTGCAGTTAATGCGGAACAAACCTTTAACACCTTCTTGAACCTTCTCGGCTAAGGCAATAACTTGTCTTTTAGAAGATCCTGAAGCAATTAATATTTTTTCAAATTCAGAAAAGCTTTGATCTACCTTAATTTCGGTTATATCGACTGCTTTGTTTTGGTTCAAAGTTTTTTTTATATAGCTAAGTAGGTCTTTAGCCGAGTCCTTATCATGTATTTTGGGTTTTAATCCTTTTTCTCTTTCTTTATTTTTCAGCTTTTTCTCCTTTGGATACTATGTCATCGAAATTATATTTCTAAATTAAGTACATTATTCAATACAGTTTCAAAGAATTCATTCTCTTTTACTTCGTTAATGTAGTATGCATTCGGTCGACGGTCGGTTACATGCCACCAATCCACAACTGTCATGCCCCTTGTTAATTCTGAATTTACTTCAACCTCAACATTAACTAGCCTTCCGTTATATATTTCTGGATTAAGTAAGTACACTATTACATTAGGATCATGTAAAGGACCACCTTGACTTCCATATTTTTCCACATCATATCTTTCAAAAAAATCTAAAAGCTTAGCGGCTTGTATAGCACTATTCTTTCCCGACTCACGCAATTTCTCAAGAAAATTTCTTTGGACCAGTGTCTTATGTGTAACGTCTAACGGAAGCATTGTTATCTTCAGTCCACTTTCCAAAACTATTTTTGCTGCCTCTGGGTCCACGTAAATATTGAATTCTGCCGCGGGAGTAATATTTCCACCCTCAAAAAAGCCCCCACCCATTAATACAATCTCTTCTATGGACTCAATCAAAACAGAGTCTTTTTTGAGTACTTTTGCCACGTTTGTCAGCGGGCCAAGAGCACAAATAGTAATTTTTTCATCTCTATATTTTTCTGTACACTCAATTATAAAATCCACAGCATCTTTCGATTCAAGTTCTTTTTTTTTAACCGATAGATCGGTTCCATCAAGTCCTGTTTTTCCATGCACATGCTCAGCAGTTATTAATTTTCTTTTCAGTGGAGCTGGACTACCCCTAAACACCGGGACACTAAAAAAACCGCTCAGTTCGCATATTTTGAGTGCATTTACAGAAGTAAAGTCTAGAGGCACATTACCAGCAACACAAGTAACACCCAAGACATTTAAATCTTTCTTCGCGCCAAAAGCAGTCATCATTGCTAACGCATCATCTTGACCAGGATCGGTATCAATTATTATTTTTCTCAAATCAATTTTTCCAAACTGAAGGCAATATCCCTCAAGATCTCACTTCTTTTTCATATTTATTAGCAACTTGCTTGGCTAATTCGCCGACCTCGAAATTAAATCGATCTATTTGTCCAACTGGTGTTACCTCGGCCGCCGTCCCGGTTAACCAGCACTGCTCAAAACCCTCAAGCTCAGAGAGTTCAATATGTCTTTCAATAACTTGGACCCCAGCCTTTTCAAGAATTCCAATGACTGTTTGTCTAGTGATACCATTTAAAAAGCAATCTGGCTTCGGGGTGTGTACTTTATTGTCTTTTACAAAAAATATATTTGCGCCGGTTGCTTCCGCTACGTAACCTCTATAGTCCAACATTAAGGAGTCAGAGCACCCTTTAGCCTCCGCTGCATGTTTCGACATTGTACAAATCATATACAGTCCAGATGCTTTTGCAAAGCAAGGTATTGTCTCTGGACTTGGCCTCTTCCAATCTGAAATGTCAAGCTTTGCGCCTTTCATTTTGGCGTCTCCATAATAAGCTCCCCATTCCCATGACGCAACTGCGACCCTGACAGGATTTCTAGATGACGCCACGCCCATATCGGGACCGGATCCACGCCATGCCACAGCCCGTACATAAGCATCCTTTTGTTGATTTGCGTCAAGAACTTGATTTTTGGCTATTTCAAGTTCTTCAGCACTGTAAGGGACTTCCATATCGACATACTCTGCAGACTTTCTCAACCTAACTGAGTGCTCATAACTTTTATATATTTTTCCCCCGTAAGCTCTTTCACCTTCAAATACAGATGAACCATAATGAAGAGCATGAGTGAGTAAGTGGAACTTCGCTTCTTGCCACTCCACTAGTTCCCCATCAATCCAAATTTTTCCCTTTAAATTTTCATAAGAATCAACCATTAAAAGTTACCTCACTATTTTACTTAACACTGCATACCGAAATTTTCTTAATTTTTCCAGAATTTGATTCTGTGGCCATGTAAACTTTTCTGTGCATTGAGTATATTATAATGATATTGGTAAAAAGATAAAGATACTCCAAGTTAATCGAAGGAGGATTAATTTGCCTCGAAACAAAGCACATTTATTGCTCGTTGATGATGATAAGCGTATTTTATCCCTGCTCAGTGCTTATTTGAGCAAAAATGAGTTTCTAATATCGAGTGCACGGAATTCTACAGAGGCTAGATGTCTTTTAGATTACTTTGAATTTGATTTATTAATAATAGACATAATGATGCCAGGGGAAAGTGGCCTTGATTTGTTGGAGAGCATTAGGAAACAAAAAAGCGTCCCAGCTATTTTTCTATCGGCAAAAGGAGAGTCCAAAGACAAAATTTCTGGTCTAGAAATAGGTGCCGATGATTATCTGTCGAAACCCTTTGAGCCAAAAGAACTCTTGCTTAGATTGGAAAGATTGTTGATAAGAAATGGAAAGGAAGGTTCCAATAAATCTGGAAAGAGTATTGAGATTGGAAATAAAATCTTTGACTTGCAAAGATTAGAGCTCTACCACGAAAACTATTTAATAAAGCTAACAAACCTTGAAGCTAGCCTACTAAATTTATTCGCGCTTAATCCCGAAAAAATAATTAGTAGGGAAATGGTCATCAATGAATTAGATCTAAGTCAGGGAAGACAAGATCTTAATGAAAGAAATGTTGATGTACAGATTACGAGGCTACGTAAAAAAATAGAACCAGACCCAACAAACCCACGGCATTTGAAGACCATTAGAGGCAGAGGCTACCGCTTTCTTCCATAAATCAGTATCATTTATCTCTACTGGTTCCCCAAATATGCTCGGCAAGCACATACCCACGAATATTTTTTATTCTAATGAAACACCATAAACCCTCACATTTGATTAACTTTCCAATTACTTCTCTTTTCAAAATTGCTTTACCTAAAGAGTCAAAACCTGCTTTGTTTCTTAAAAGAGTTTCTTCCTTGTTTACGATAATATATCTTGATCCAGAAAGTAGATCTTTATATATCCAGCCTGTATAGCCTTCAAAATCAGTTACCTTTCTCCAGTGACCAAACTCACTCACAATCATGACTGGCAAGTGCGTTCTTTGGTAAACCCAGTCAATTTTATAATCTAAACTGGGCCCTCTTCTCAAATTTACTTTATTACCTTTCAGAGATACAAACCTAGGTAGTGGAAGTCCTGTTTTTTTGCTAATTATAGACGCGCTGCTTGCAGACATAGCGTTGACTATGAGAAATAAATTAATTAACAGTGTTATGAGAATTATTTTTGAAAACGTTTTGATATTAGATAAAATATCTCTATTACTTGTTATACACATAATAAAAAAATAACAAAAAAGATCACATAAGCAACAGCAATGAAAAAACCCAAAGTGATAATTACAAGGAGGTTGCAAGACCGGGTCGAAAAGAGAATGAAAGAGCTATTCAACGTTGATCTTTCTAGTGCAGAATATCCCATAAGTAAGCAAGAACTATTATCAGCTGTAAAAGATGCAGAAATTCTTGTGCCCACAATCGGTGATAAAATAGACGCCAGTATTTTGAGTGCAGCAAGTTCTAACCTAAAGCTGATTGCAAACTATGGGGCAGGCTATGATCATATTGATATAAAAACGGCTTTACAAAGAGGTATCATTGTTACCAATACCCCTAGTGTTTTAACCACTGACACAGCTGATATGACAATGGCTCTGATTTTGGCAATTCCAAGAAAGTTAAGAGAAGGTCACGAAGAGATGCAGTCTGGTAACTGGAAAGGCTGGAGCCCATCCGCGATGATTGGGATGAGGATTACAGGAAAAAAACTGGGGATTCTAGGAATGGGTAGAATTGGCCAGGCAATTGCAAAAAGAGCAAGAGCTTTTGATCTGAATATAAACTACCATAACAGGAGACGCCTACACAAAAATATTGAAAAAAGCTTATCAGCAACGTACTGGGAAAATTTAGAAGAAATGCTGTCAGCGGTTGATATTTTAGTTGTAAGCGCCTCACTAAATTCATCTTCTTTATATTTGCTAAATGCAAAAAGTCTTGGGAAAATGAAGCGCGATGCATATTTAGTGAATATTTCTAGAGGAGAGATCATAGATCAGAAAGCTTTAGTAAGACAACTGAAAGATGGGCGATTGGGAGGAGCTGGACTTGATGTTTATGACAGCGAAGAAGTAATAGGTTCTGACTTTAAAAGTTTGAAAAACGTTTTCCTTTTGCCTCACATGGGGTCTTCTACATTAGAAGGAAGAATAGAGATGGGAGAAAAAGTAATAATTAATATAAAAACATATTTAGATGGTCACCGCCCCCCTGATCAAATAGTGCCGAGTATGCTATAACTAAACCACGTTTTGACACGTACTACATTGTTCACTTTTTTTTGTATATAAAATCTCTGTCGCTCCATATAGAGCATCACAAATTAGAAGCCTATTTGTTAGCTGTTGCCCTGTATCGCATATGAGCTTAATTGTCTCAGCTACCATGAAAGTTCCGACCAAAGAGGTGGTTACGCCCAGAACACCCTCTGAGCTACAATCAAAAAAAGAAGAGCTTGTTTCGGAACTTGTAAAGACGCAGTCAAAGCACGCACTATTCTTATAAACAAACAAACTCACAAGACCCTCCCAACCAGAGACTCCTCCGAATATGAGAGGTTTACACTCCTCAACGCAGTGCTTATTAATAAGTTTTCTAGTCTCGAAATTGTCAGTACCATCCAAAACTACATCGTATTCACTTATTATTTTTGAAGTGCTGTCTCCACTTAAAAAAAAGCTATACTCAGATATTTCAACATTTTTATTCAGTTTTTTAACAAAATTTGATGCAACACTCACTTTCTTTCTTCCAATATCTTCATATTTATAGATTGTCTGTCTCTGTAAATTGGATAGTGAAACAGTATCTTGATCAACTAAGCCAATTTTACCAATTCCTGCAGCAGCTAAGTGTTGAAGAACAGTGGAGCCTATTCCCCCTAAACCAATAAGAAGAACCTTAGCTTGCCCCAATTTTTTCTGACCTTGACCACCAATATTCTTTATTAAAATATGCCTTTTATAGCGTTCAAAATATTCATTATCTATTTGACTATCCATTTATAAATTCTCAACAATTTCACCCATACCAAACAAAAAATTCTAACCTGAAAATTCCTCAACTATTTTTCTACAAATTAACTTTGCGATCCCTTCTTTGCTCTGTCGCGCAACTTTAACTTCTTCATTTTTTTTTATTATAATCACTTCGTTCTCCCCACCACCCATATTATTGCTTTCAGCAGTTACTTTATTAGCCACAATCCAATCACATCCTTTATTTTTCAACTTCAATCGAGCATTAATTAACAAATCATTAGTCTCAGCCGCAAAGCCAATAACCAGATTAGGTCTATTTTTGGCGACGCATATGTTTTTTAAAATATCAGGATTCTCTACTAATTCCAAAAATTGTGGTTTACTTGTCGAGCTTTTCTTTATTTTTGTTTTTGCCTTTTCTTTTGGCCGCCAATCGCTAACTGCTGCTGCACATATTGCAATATCAAATGGCCCCATTTCAATAACCGCCTCATTCATTTGCATGGCACTTTCTACTCTAATAACCTTACTCAAGCTGGAAAGGTCCAGGTTCACCGGACCTATTACTAATGTAACGTCCGCATTAAGCTTCTGAAGACACTTTGCAATTTCGGTTCCTTGTTTACCAGAGCTTCTATTTCCAATAAACCTTATATCATCTAAATATTCATAGGTTGGCCCAGCGGTAACCAAAATTTTTTTTGATTTCAACAATTATTAATACTTCGTAACTAATGATTGAAAAATTTGTTGTGGTTCCATCATTCGACCCATTCCAAACTCACCACAGGCCATTTCACCTTCAGAAGGACCCAAAAATTCACATCCATTTGATATCAAAGTATCGATATTTTTTTGAAATAATTTATTTTCCCACATTCTAACATTCATTGAGGGGGCAAAAACTATCTGTTTAGTGGTTGCCATCAATAGTGTTTGTGCAAGATCGGCTGCTAGTCCATTAGCAACTGACGAAATGATGTTAGCTGTTGCTGGAGCCACTAAAATCAAGTCGGGCCATCTTGCTAATTCTATATGGCCCATTTTCATTTCTTGTTCACGATCTTCAAGACTTATTCTCAATGAGTTGCCGGATAGGTATTCTACGGATGCAGACGTGACAAACGTCATGGCATTTTCAGTAGCAACACATTTTATTTCCTTGCCAGCCTTTTTAAAAAGCCGTATCAATTCTAAAGACTTGTAGGCGGCTATTCCCCCAGATATAACTAATAAAATTTTATCCATGTTCTCGCTATTTAAGTTATTACACTAATGTAAGCGGAAAATGCTTGGTATTCAATATTTTGTAGCTAAATGATTGATGCCGATCTAATACCCTTACGAGTTTCGAAGTGCTTTCTCAGCTTTTTTAAAGCCTCAGCTTCCAATTGTCTTACTCTTTCTTTGGATACTCCAAGTTCGCCACCAATAGAATCAAGCGTCCGAGGTTTATCACGTAGCTTACGTTCAACGACAATGGTTTTTTCTCTATCATTTAAAGTTTCTATTGCTTCCGCGATCCAAGATTTTACTGTTCCGTCGTCCTTATTTCTCTCAACTCTATGAGCTCCATAAGAATTTTCGTCTTCAATCGTCTCAATCCATTCTCTACCCTCTTCTCCCTGTTGAAACGAATTTAGCGAAAAGTCACCCCCTGAAAGTCTTGTATCCATCATTTCTACATCTCTAAGCGATACTCCCATCTTTTCTGCGACCATTTTGTTCAGAGAGCCATAATCTACTGTGGCTCCTGAGCTATCGAATTCGCGCTCTATTTGGGATCTGACGCGTTTTAAATTGAAGAACAGAGACTTTTGCGAGGCTGTCGAACCTGTCCTTACCAAGGACCAATTTCTTAGTACAAAGTCTTGTATAGATGCTTTAATCCACCAAGTAGCGTACGTTGAAAATCGTACACCTCTCTCTGGATCAAATTTTTCAGCAGCTTTCATCAGCCCTATTCCAGCCTCTTGGATCAATTCGTTAGTATCTACACCATATTTTACATACTTTGATGCCATAGAGACTGCTAATCTCATATAAGCGTTAACCAATCTGTGTAGTGACTTCTCACAACCATCTCTATGCCATTTTCTAGCTAAATCGAGCTCCACGTCTGGCTCAAGCATCTCGGCTTTCATTGCCATAGAGGTTAAAGATTGAAAACCTTTTTTTAATTTAGTCATGACTATGCCCTCTCCAAATTGTAAGATAAAGGTAACTCGCCTATTTTTGAATAGCGCAAGATGCATATCATTCATGCGTTTTTAGCATATCGTCAACGTTTCATTTATTCTAATAGCCTGCAATAGCGCCCCCTACCATGTCAAGGTCAGCACCCAAACCGCTTATTGCTCCACCAACAGTACCGCAGCTAGGCAGACATAGAATGGCAAGAAACAAACCGCATAACACTAGTTTTTTCATTTTTTACTCCCATTTTTTGATCAAATTAATTTTATTTTTTTTGAGTCTTCATCATCTGATATTTTTCCAACCTCAGACGTATCTGCTTTATCTCTTTGGTCAGATTGCGATAATTCTTCAAACTCAAAACGCTCGATGTTAAATACCCGCTTAGATGCTTTTTTTGCTGAAATTTTTATTTCGTCAACATCTTTTGATGCTAGCGTAAAATGTTTATCTAAATTGATAATCCGTCCCTCCAATCGCAGCATATCTTTATACAGTAAGTCTAACTCTGCTCTAATGCGACTAGTGTGACGACGCAATCTCTCGTCTTTCAGAATAGCCCTCATAGTATTTAATGTTGCCATCAAAGTAGTAGGTGAAACAATCCAAACACGTGACTCAAATCCTTCATTCACCAAATTTGAAAAATTTGCGTGAAGCTCAGCATAAATTGCCTCAGAAGGTAGAAATAGTATTGCTCCATCTGCAGTCTCTCCCTCAATAATATATTTTTCAGAGATGTCTTTTATATGAGTTTTTATTGAGCTCTGGAATAATTGCATGTTTTTGCTTTTATCAACTTCGTTTGTGTTTGATATCATGGCATTGTATGCCTCTAAAGGAAACTTACTATCTATAACTATATTGCCTTGAGGTTCCGGAAGGTAAATTATACAGTCAGCCCTTTTACTGTTAGACAAAGTATATTGGAAATCATAAGCATCTGACGGAAGAGCTTTACTAACAATATCCTTAAGCTGGATTTCACCAAAAACACCTCTGGCCTGCTTATTGGACAAAATTTCTTGCAAGCCCAAAACCTCACCAGACAACTTTTCTATATTTGTTTGCGCTTTATCTATAGTTTGTAGTCTCTGCTGCAACTCCCCTAAAGTCTGCGCAGTTTTTACAGAACTTCCCGACAACGAAGAGGATATTGATTTCTGTATCTCCTCCAATCTACTCTCAACGTGTTTAATAATCGCTGCCTGCGAAGTAGTTTGTGTATCTGTAATCACCTTTATACTGCCCACAATCTGCTGTTGATTTACCGATAGATCTCTCAAAGCTTCTTTAAGGGACTCACTATTATCTTGCCCATCCTTATCTGAAGGTCGAATCTGCTTAAATACTAAAAAGCCTGCTACAAAAAATAGAGCGCTTGTTAACCCAATAAATAATAGTGGGTCAATACTACTCATTATGTTCGCCCAAATAATTTATTTATTTTCTCTAAGTCCAATTTTAAATAAGTAGGTCTGCCGTGGTTACATTGATCACTATTTGGCGTATTTTCCATTTCTCTCAGTAGAGCATCCATTTCCTCGTATTTAAGTATTCTGCCAGACCTTACAGACCCATGACACGCCATACTAGAAAGAACTTTATCAATTTTGTTTTCTAAACTCTCTGGTGAATAAAAATTTTCCAAATCATTCAAGAGATCGATAAGCAGTGTTTTTGGGCAAATATCTCCTAACACCGCAGGTATTCCTCTTATACATATTGATGCTGGCCCAAATCTTTCTATTTCTAAACCTAATTGCTTCATAATACTCTTTTTTTCAATAATGGCATCTACTTCAACACTAGTAAATTCTAATATTTCAGGAACTAATAACTCTTGGATCGCAATCCCTTGATCGTTTTTCTGTGACTTAAGTTTTTCGTACAGAATTCTTTCATGTGCTGCATGCTGATCAACTATAACTAACTCGTTATCATTCTGTGCAACTATAAAATTCTTAAATAAATGTGCTTTAGGTGTACCTAGTCTATTGTTGTCAGGGCTTTGCGCATATTTAATCTTGTGAGTAATATCATCTTTTGGATCAACTCCGGTAGCTAAATTCAGAGTTTCTTCTAGATCAAGGCTTTCTCTCCTACTCCTGGAAAAATCAGTTCTCTGATTATTTTTAAAACTCGATTCTTTTCTAAAATAAGAGTAAGCCTGTTTGCTTAAGTGGCTTCTTGCATTAAATCTCTCGACACTCAGACTATTGCGCACTGCTGTTTTAAGACATGTTCTAATTAAATTAAGTTTTTTAAACTTGATTTCCATCTTTGAAGGGTGGACATTTACATCTATTTCCTCACCCGGAACATTGAAAAAAAGTATTGCAGAGGGGAAACTGCTCTTTTCCAATAGATCCCCATACGCCAATCTTGTAAAGCTGAGCAAGGACCGGTCTCTTACAAACCGTCCATTTACAAAAAAATAGCAACCACTAGCTTTTCCAGAGATAAAAGTGGGAGAACCGATATAGCCTGTAACTTTTACACTTTCACTTTCGTAGTCAACTTGGTGGGAATTGTCCATGAATGAATTTTTAAGCACTTCTTGTATTCTTTTGCTCAAGCCATTAGAGCCTGCGGATTTTTCCAGCCGTAGAATTTCTCTTGGGTTTCCTGCATCTTTAATTTCATAAAGCCTAAAGCTAATCTCTGGGTGTGATAATGCTAATTTCTTCACAACTTCTAGAATGGAAATTCCTTCTGCTCTGTCGGATTTCAAAAATTTTAATCTCGCAGGAATAGATTTAAAAAGATTTTTGATTTCTATAAGAGTACCTTCGAGATACTGAGAGGGCTTAATCTGTTTTAATTCTCCATATATACTGGAAATCTCAAACGTCTCACTCGCTTCAATAAACTTTGATTTTATTTTTAACTCAGAGACTGACCCAATAGAAGCAAGCGCTTCTCCCCTGAACCCCAGACTATTTACGGTTATAAGATCACTAATCGTATTTATTTTAGAGGTTGCGTGCCTTGATATAGCTAATGATAAGTCCTCTTTATTAATTCCATGGCCATTATCCTTTACACTTAAAAAAGACTTTCCACCATTTGAATAAACTATTTCAATTAAGTTTGCGCCAGCGTCTATTGAGTTTTCAACTAACTCCTTCAAAGCTGAACTAGGTCTTTCAATAACTTCACCTGCAGCGATTTGGTTGCTGGTATGAATATCGAGTTGCCGTATCCGATTCGGCTGTATATTTTTAGAAGATAACCCAAGGTTCTCTAGGTTCATATGTTTTTATCCACAAGATTTAGTATGTTATAAAAATAGCATACTATTATTAGTACATCAAAGAAGATTCGACAACCAATCTAGTTATGTTTTTCGTCGTAATTGAAAATTAATAGCCCTATTAGCCCAATAAATATAAATATGTCGGCTAAATTAAAAGAATAAGGGTTCCTAATTCCGCAGCAGGTAAAATTTATGAAATCAGCAACCGCTCCATATAGAAGTCTATCTATCGCATTACCCAAGGCACCCCCAATAACCAAGGACGCCATTATTTGCATTAGAAGACTTGTCGAATTTCTTAACCAGATAAAAAACACCGTAGAGATAGCAATCGAAATTCCAGTCAAAATGTATGCTTGAACGATACTATCCCCTTCGAATAGGCCGAAATTTATACCCTTATTCCAGGCCATGTAGAAATTCATAAACTGATTGTTAAGGTTTAGATAAAGTTTTTGTTTTAATTCCAAATAAAAAACTACAAACCATTTAGACAATTGGTCTAAAGCCAAAAAAACAAATGAAAACAATAGAATTTTGTACATTCCTATATTGATAACGCGCTGCTGTAACAAAGGCCACAAATAAAAATTAAATGTCAGAAAAGAAGCTTTTTATCCTTGAACAGAAACGAATAGCATTGTAACCCTTTACGTGGACAGGTGGCCGAGTGGTTTAAGGCGCTCCCCTGCTAAGGGAGTGAGGGGGAAACTCCTCCGTGGGTTCGAATCCCATCCTGTCCGCCACACCATATGGATTACTGATTATTATTCAATCACTTAGGATTTACAGAGCTATTCTATCCCCCAATCGGTATGAATTCAGACCAAAAAAGATATAACATTTCCCAGAGATAAAGGGGGTGGGTCAAAAGTCCTACCCTTCTTAATGCAAGGGATAGTGGTCACACATTTTTTCGCTGTGAAACAATTTAGCAAATTGAATTCTAACTCAATTCATGTGTCTGATATAAATAAAGTTTCCAATAAAGTTTATTATTCCGATGCTAATACTTTAAACTCAAAACCGCCAAGACCATATCTGGGAATATAGTGAGTTCCCCCATTTTTTGTGGTTTCCATAGAAAAGGTATCTTCCAATCTAAACCCAACATCCAAATTAGATGTTTTTGGCGTGATACTTACAGCAGTATTGAATTTTTGTATTCCCAAAAAATAACTCGCTGTGCCAAAAGAACCATAGTTACCTGGCGTCCCCGTATTTATTGTCTCATCGGCTTTAAGTAAATAAACAGACCAAGTTGTCGACGCCGTTGTTCCTGTTTCATAATTATCAAAACGGCCTCCACTAGCAGTACTCCACACCGCGTTTTGGTTGGCAGTATGTGTCCCTATAGTTGTCGGTTCGTCAGCGCCACATTCAGCTATCCACGTAGATCTTTGAGCGAAACTCAAACCTACGGTCGTCGTTTCACCATCTAAAGTCCAGCACCACTCTCCAGTTCCTGTTTTACCGGACCTCGCTGGTGAGAATTTCTTTTTCACACTAAAGCCTATATTATTTTTTATCAATATCGCAGCATGAGTGTAATTTCCTTCTGTAATAGTGACATCGTTCATGAGGTTAGCTGATGATGTAGTCGTAATTTTTTTCGACTCACCTGTACTAGATGAGAATAAGGATGAGCACGCTGTCCTAAAGTTGGCAATAGTTGGTTCTGAGGTGCATAAGCCAATAAAA
Organism: uncultured Alphaproteobacteria bacterium; assembly: GCA_902596605.1. Taxonomy (GTDB): domain Bacteria; phylum Pseudomonadota; class Alphaproteobacteria; order Rhodobacterales; family Rhodobacteraceae; genus CACIJG01. The sequence goes on from CACJUU010000013.1 coordinate 44,633, forward strand.
TGCAAAATAATAGTCATACTATCGGGCGTTAGATTACATGCGGTTGATGCTCCACTGGAGTCGTCCGTGTAAGTGATAGTACCATCTGCATTTGTGTAATTGCTACATAGAAGTTGGGCATGTCCTTTATCGAAAATGAAAAACCCTGATAAAAAAATTAATACAAAGATAAACTTTAAAAGAGAAATTCTTGGATTAATAGCCACTTACCGTCACTCCTAGTTTGATTGATTTTTTCATAATTCTATTCTCACGCTGAACAGGTTTATACAATTCTGACCTTACTGACTTTAATTTGAGGGTAAACTCTCTATCAGCTTTACTATCTACAGTCGATGCTTTAGCGCCAAGAGGAATAGAGTAGTTAAGTGCAATTACGCCCACAGCATCCTTTGATTCCTTTTTTTGTTGTGCAACAGTGAGTGTTAGATTTTTTGCTATTTCTGCAGAAATACCTAATTCTTCGTTGTTTGTTTTGTAACCACTATTGTCTGTCCAATAGCTCTTTTCAAAGTAGATATCAGCATAGGGTATTTTACCAGTAAACTTGACGTCATAACCATCGAGTGCCGTTTCATCGACACCCTTGTAGCTAATTGTTCCTGATTGAGCATCATATGAATTGGCTCTTACATCAAGTAGCGAAGTAATAAGCTCGGCTCCAAAACCAAGACGTCTGTGTGCGGAGTCTAATTCATAATCAAAAAATGTGTTGGCTCCTAATATAGTCGTATCAGCATTGAAAATATAGCGCGCACCAATACCAATATTCACAGTATTACGCCCATCAAAATTAGATAGTGAGGTCTGATTGAAAAAAAACGTATTTGGTGTTTCGTACAATCTATAAACCGCCATTAACTCAGTAAGAGCAGAGGAACCATTTCTTAGCCCAAGGCTGTCACTGCCAATGTTGAGATTTAGGTGTGTAAAGTTGGTGCTACTTTCTATTTGTCGTTCTGTCTTATCAATCTCAGAATTAATAAGCCCAAAAGAATAGCGAGATAGGTAACTGCGGATCGTATTACCCTGGTTTTCGCTTTGCGCTAATTCTTTTGCTGAGCTGGCTATAGTTGCTGCAGCAGAGTTGCTAACCTCTGCTACACCTTGGGAAAATATGAAAACAAAAATACAAATAGTATGAACGATAATCTTCATGAGAAACCTTCAAGACTGATTTTTACCATTAACGCAAATATTAAATTTGAAAAAAATATAAATATTTACTATCAGTTTTTGACCTCATTTTTTGGCTACTAAATTTGCTAAAATTTGGTTGTAAATTTTTATTATATGTTTAGCTTTTTTGTCGTGGGATTATTTTTAAGTTGAAAAAATGAACTATAAAAACACTGCAGGAAGACTTTTCGAAGCTTTAATACAAAACTCTACCTCTAGCGCATTTAAACAGTTCTTCTACAGATCACGTTCGACAGTTCTTGTGACCCTATTAGTTGCATCAGCAAAAGATGGTGAACAATATTCTTTAGAAAATATATTGGAACGAATACCAAGGAAATTGGTGAGTAGAACCTCACTAAAAAATATTTTGGATGAAGCGGTGACACAAGAATTTTATTTTAAGGCCCTGGATAATAAAGATAATCGTAGACGGGTATATTCCATAAATTCCAAATACGAAGAAGAAATTATTGGTTTAATGGCTCTATACCAAGATATTTTCGGAGAATTGAGGCAGACATAGAACCGATGGTAAATAGTTGCTAGCGTCTCTGGGGCCTTCTTTTAATAGTACCTTGTGATGCTACGTTAGTAACATTGTAAATAATTTATAAGTTTTGAATAGAGTTTTATAGAGGGGTATAAGAAACTTGGGATTGCTACTGTTTACATGTAAGAAAAATAATAAAAGTTGTTAGTTAGATTATAATGTTGGTGATATGCCTGATATACTTGATATATGAAGACTAATTTATATCAGATATATCAAGGATATCATTGGTTTAGTTTATATGTCTCGAACAGTTAGAAACGAATTTTCTTAAAGTTTCTTAAATAACATAACTAACCCTACATCTTTCGAGTGGGTGTGATCGTCTTTAGAATAAATTCTTATCTCTTTAAAGTCTAAAGAGGAAATTCTTCTTTCTGCAACTAATCTTGCCAATGTTGAGCCAAATCCCAGTTCATCAAAAACAGAGTAAATTGTTCCACAACAAAAAAGAGCTTCTTTTTTTACAATCCGCAAAAGCTCTTCCAAACACTCTGAACCGACTAAACCATGAGTGAATGTACCGCAGGAAACTATCCCATTATATTTCGCATCTTGTATCTCAAGCCTTTTAGTCAAATCTCCTTCAATAACGTTTCTATAAACCATTTTACTCTTTGCTATTGAAAGCATTTCCTTACTTATATCTAAGCCATCAACATCTAATCCCGTCAGATTTTCAGCTACTAAACCTGTCCCTGCTCCTATATCCAAAACCGGACCAGACCCTTGAAAGTTTTTCAAAAAAAGATTTGCTATCTTATTAGGAGCTACATATCCCCATTTTTCTGCAAAGTTATCTTCGTAGGAAGGAGCCCATTTACGATAAATATCTTTTATATCATCAGTACCAGATGGCACCCTTCCCCAAATTGTTTTGCTTACACTAATTTCTCTATCCTTAAAAATATCCATTTTAATTTCAATTAAGCCTTTGACAATAGGCTTAGTGATTTTTTTATAAATTTTTAGAGATCGGGAAATAACTGTTGTTCAACTTGTGAATACATTTTTTTTCCTCTAACTTTCCTAAATCTCTACTAACGTTTGATTGGTGAGAGGGTTTGCCCTCATCGTTTAGTTTTTTTATTATCTCGCTTTGTGAAATTCCAGTATCTCTATAAGCAATAATTATGTTGAGTATATCTTCCTGCTTTTCGCCTAGCGTTGGTCCAGTCTCTTCAATCACAGCACTACTTAATTCATCGCCATCATCATCCTCTCCGATAACAACTTTTTGTACCTTAAAGTTAAGTTCTTTATCCCCTTCCAATGATATGGAGCAAGTGTTGTTTCTAATTGATACTAAAAACGAATTTAATTGATTATTTGGTATCTCCTCATAAGGATTTTCATAATAAAGTGGAATATTCTTAAAGAATATTTTATCTGGCTTATTGCAATAGAGATTAATCGATAAATTATTATCCAAGTTAATTTTACTTCTCTTGCATACTCGATGCATGGGAACTTCATATCTTTTCCATATCCAGTTATCAAAAAACGTGTAACCCTCGCCTTCATAATTTTTACACTCAAATTCAGTGGGTAAGTGGGGGAGAGGCTCTTCCCAAGCTTTTAGCGATGTAGCTGTCAGTAGAAGTGCTAGAGTCAACATGAATATTTTTTTTTTATCCATTGTTTATTATTACATGTCTTGTTTTTTATTAACAATCTTAGCCATCATTTTTCTAAAAAAAATTAAAAGTCTTTATCTCAAAAAATGCATTTTGTATGACTATTTGTGGGTAAAAAAACTATCTGATAAAATATTGTAAATTTAACAGAGACTTACTGATGAGTGTGGTAGAGGGTCAATCCACTAGACAAAACTGCTAAAAACTTTGATCAAAATGCATAGTTTTAAAAACTCTATGCTTAATTTTACGATTTGTGGAGGATTGGTTTTGTCGAGTTGACATCGTCTGATGTAAGCAAATTCAGCATTCTGGGCGATTAAGTGCAAAATCTGTACTAATACACCTTTAATTTGAAAATTTTATCTGTTACAAATACATGGTTTTTACAGGAGAAATAATATGAATTTTATCGCAGCACCAATGCCAGCTAACGAAAGTAGAAGGCAAGAAGCAGTTGAGCGGTTGAAAATAAAGGGCACAGATCAACACGACGTTATGATTGTGTATAGTGAAATGGCGCAAGAATTAACTGGGTTTGCAGCAGTTGCAGCAACTTTATTTGATGCTGATAGCCAATATTCACTAGCATCCTGCAATTTCCCTGGGAAAAGCGGCGATATATTGATGGATAGAGCACAGAGTATATGCTCTTACACTCTACTCAGCAGCGAACCTACTTTAATACCTGACACAGTGTCTGATGAAAGAACAGCTAATCATCCAGCAGTTACGTCAGGGATGTGTGGATCATATGCAGGCTTTCCAATCATAAATAAAGATAATTATGCTCTTGGTAGTTTTTGCTTAGTCCATCCAGAAAAGAAGAAGTTGACTGAAGATCAAATTGTTTTAATTCAAAAACTGGTAGCTCGCCTTGCTCATCAATTAGATACGCAGAGTGAGCAGAGGGAAATAACTTCAAATAAAATGCAAGATGCAATTAATGAATTTTCTAAAGTTGCTCCAAATGCATCTTTAAACGATTTTAAGTATTTTATAAGTTTATGCAGTGACAAAGAGGTATCTTCTCCATTATTAAAAAACTTAATAGAGCTAGAGCTATGTATTGTTGAAGACTCTAAAACTTCATTGACGCAAAAAGGAAGAGAGACCCAACAAAAGATGGGGTTGCAAACTCAAATTCTTCAAAAAATGAAAGTTGAGGGAGACGCAGCAAATAATATGGTTAACGATATGTTATCACAGTTGGGAGAAATATAATGTATGCCAAAGTCTACCAGTATAAATTCCCTGGCATAAGTGAAGCTAAAGTCGCCGCCGCATATTGCTCTGACAAATTAGGTCAAAAAATTGATGAACATAATTTTCACGGTCTAGGTATATTAATAAGTCAGGAAGGAGACTTAACTATATTAATAAAGTTTGATGACGTAGCAAAATTGAAATCATTTGATAAGGCTGCAGATCAATTTGTTCATGATCTTAAAACTTCATTTGTCTTTAAAGAAAATAAATATGCAGGGATATATGTTTATAACTATGAAAAAGAAGCCACAATAAATGAGATTAAGCTAACTGGCCCCGCAAAAGTATCAAATTAATTATAAATGTTTTAAGTGAGAGCATAAGAATTATTGCCTATGGCTTATTAAGCCTTACAGCTAACTGTGGCAGAGGGCCACTATGCCAAAAAGGTCTTCAACTATTGGTTCATCTTTGAGTAGTTTTATTATAAAGTAGATATGGAGAAAAATTTTTTAAATTTTAGCTCCATTTTTGAATAACGTTAGAAAAATTGGCTAAACGCACGGAGAAAAAGAATGAAATTTATAGTTTTAGGAAAATATACCAAACAAGGAACTGATGGCTGGTTGGACAATCCAGATGAAGATCGTCATGCAATGCTAAGCGGACTCTCAAAAAAAATTGGAGGAAACCTACTAGATCTCTCTTATACACGTGGAGAATATGACGTCGTTGCTACCGTCGAAGCGCCTAGTTTAGACACTATGACCGCTTTGAAGTTATCCATGATGAAAACTGGAGCTATTGCTGAGTTGACTATTCTGGAAGACATAAACTTAAACGCAATCGCAAAGCAGGGGGCGGAGATGATTGGGTTGTATAAGGCACCAGGAAAATAAAATACTAAAATAACGCGCTTTAAATACAACGTTGGTTTAGATCTGGGTAACTGTTGTTTTTTTATTCGACATAAAACAGAATGTATGGAGGCAAACAATAAGCAAAATAAAGTGTCATTGCGGTAAATGTGAGATTACTCTTGCCGCAGACAAAGCTCTTGGGTATTTTCTGTGCGGTTGCCAAGATTGTCGCCAAGCGGTTAAATGGGCGGAATTTAAAGGAGGGCAAAAGGGCGAAGACTTGCAGAAAGCTATTTATGTTCCATCAGATATTTTAGACGTTAGCGGCAAAGAATACATGAAGCCCTTTCTGCTTCGAGAGGGTGGGCAATCGACAAGAGTTTACTGCGTTTCATGCTATTCGTTACTAGGTATTGATTTTCCTGCATATAATGACCTAAGATTTATGTTTATTGGGGATCACTGCTTGACAGATATTGATACTTCAATGGACCCAGCTGTTGCAATTAATATGGTCGATTATCCTAAAGATAAGGAGCTTAATTTACCCAATGGAATTACTATTGTGAATTCTATTCATGACGCTGACAGAAGTTGGACTCAAATACCTGAAGTAAAGAAAATTAGAGAAACACCTCCGTCAAATAAGGGTATACGTTTCTCAGAACTTATTAAAGAGCTAGGAAGCCCAATAATTCTTGGGTTAGAGCCAGGTGCCCTTCCAAGATAGAAGCTATGTGCAAGTGTGTGGGATAAGTTGTGGTTAATAATCAAGTTTTTCTGTAAACATAAGCTAGTATGGCTCCTGTACAGAACGCTCCCAAGTGTCCCTGCCATATAACAGATACAGGCATTATGGCAGAGAACGCATAAAAATATAAAATATGCGCAAAAACAAAAATGAACAAAACATAGATTATCTGAGAAATAGAACGTCTTCTTCTTAATCTCTTTATTAATTCTTCATTCAGAACAAATGCTAATAAACCAAAAGATGCACAGTTAGCTCCTAACAACGGCACTGGATTAGTTGGTTTGAGGAAATAGTAAAAAGTTGCCCCACCAAGTATAGATAAAAAAAATATCAAAAAGGTTAGGTTGTCTTTTCCTAACTTTCTCAGAATTCTCCCTAGCAAAAACAGAGCTATAACATTTATTAATAAGTGGATTACGTTCGAATGAATAAATTCATAAGAAACAAACATGAGATATTTTTGGAAAAAAAATACCTCTTTGTATGGACGCGTCAAATCCAATGGAGCGAATGAGAAATAGAAGACAGCGCTTTGTCTGTAACCAGGTCCCAAAAACAGTAACAATATTTCAATCGCAGTGATCGCTAATATAAAGGGGGATATACGTTGTGATTGGGTCATAAAGTTATAATTCTAGAATAATTTGGACAGGTTAGGTCGAGTTGATCAATTAATTTTTTTCAAGTTACATTTTGACGCAATTTTACTGCAATATTTAGATATCTAATCTGCATTGTTTTCAATTGAAACCTGTAAGGCCAACAATACTTCTTGGCTTCGTTAATTGAAAGGAAATTAAATGAAAAAGTTTAGCATCATATTATTTTTTGTAAGTTCATTATTTACTGGCCTTACCAGCATTGGACATGCGGGAGGGCATTTGCCTGATCTAGTTGAAACAGCTGTAAAAGGTGGAAAGTTCAAAACCTTGGTAACCGCTGTAGAGGCTGCTGGTCTTGTAGATACATTGAAAGGCAAAGGTCCATTTACCGTGTTTGCACCAACAGATGAGGCATTCGCAAAAATAGACTCAGCAACACTTACTGATCTATTAAAACCAGAAAACAAGGATAAGCTTGCTGCAATTTTGACCTATCATGTGGTAGCGGGTAAGGTTATGTCGTCTGATATTAAAGGCGATATGGAGGCGCCAACAGTGAACGGTAAGTCGCTCTCTATAAAGTTAATGGGCAGAAAAGTAATGATAAATGACGCCACTGTCGTAGTACCAGATGTCAATGCAGACAATGGAGTGATACACATCATTGATACAGTTTTGCTTCCATAGTCATTTACGGCTTGATCAACGGAAGTTGGTCAAGCCAACTTGCACCAATTGCAACACGCATCGACAAACAGTTCGTATAAGATTTATGGGTGAAGAGATTATTTGGTAAAAATCATGCAGGTTTCTTACTCTGAAAATTTGCAAAAGCAGCTTTAGCTTCATCTGAATTTAAGAGCTTCCATAGCATATCACCCTCGTCTTTCATTCTCTCCTTCATTCCCTCTTTGATTTCAGACTTGAGGAATTTTTTTGATATCCTCAATGAATTTGAAGGTAAAGCAATTAGCTTATCGCAAGTTGACTTTACTGCGCCTGATAATTCTGCCGCTTTGAAAATTCTAGTAACAATACCCATATCTAAGGCATCCGATGCGTCAAAGTTGTCTCCTAGTAAAAGCTTTTCAGCTGCCTTAAGATAACCTGAAATCCTTGGTAGAATAAGAGTTGACGCAGCCTCGGGGCACAATCCCAACTTTACAAAAGGCAGGCTAAATTTTGTTTCTCTTTCAGCATATACAAAATCACAATGCAGTAAACATGTCACCCCTACTCCGACTGCTAGCCCAGATACTTCAGCAACAATGGGCTTTGGAAAAGAACTAATTTCATACAAAAACCCCATAACTTCTGTCTCATCACTCACTGTATTGGGATTTGCGTTTGCGAAAGAAGTTATATCGTTACCCGCAGAAAAAATACCCCCCTCACCACATAAATGAACTACTTTAATGTCGTCTCTGTTCCGTGCTTCCTTAAAAGCATCATCCATAGTTTTGTACATATGTGCCGTTAAAGAGTTTTTCTTATTGGGACGGTTTATTGAAACTTTTGCTACTCCAGCATCAAAGGAAACTAGAATATTTTCCATAGATAAACTCCTTAAAAGATAGATTACTTGGGTAAGTGTATAGCAAATATTTTAAAAGTCCAATTCATGGACTTTTAAATACAAAGTAAGTCATGAGTACGCACTTTCATTTTATATGATTACTCATCAAAAAATGAATAACAATGCCGCAATATGAAGACAAGGCACAAAAAGACCCTTAACATTTGAAGCCATTTTTTTTTGAACTATATCTATGGCATGATACATACACTAGTAAAACTTAAGTTTTTAAAGCTAGCATTACTCGGTGCTTTTGGAGCTGGCGTTTTAGCTACGCTTATAGCAAAAGAAGTGCGTAACAAGAAAAAAACAGAAGATACAGACGATTAAGTTAAAATGTTCGCATGTCTCCACGTTTAAAGCTATATCGTAGCTTTTTTTAATGAGACTTTTCCATGAATTTTAAAACAATTTGTATGAATATTTGTGGGTAGAGTGATTATCTGGTAAGATAGTGTCAAGATAACAAAGGCTTACAGTGGAGTGTGGTAGAGGGCCTGTCCGCCATGATACAAAGAATATATGAAAGCAAACCTTGTTATATAGTTTAGATTTAAAGCAAACATTTTATTAAAGTGATTTGGCTAGAGAATATAAATATAAGGTAGAGAAATCATTTATTGATTTTAATGGCCACCTTGCGGAATTTGGTTACTATTATTATGGTGTCGATGGGTTAAGGAAACTTTGTGAAGATAAAGGTTGCTCACCGAAGCTTTATGAAGAATTGAAGATTGGTCCCATTACCTTCCAAACAACAGTATCTTTTAAAAAGGAAGTTCGAGAGGACTCAATGATTATCGTAAGTCCAAGAATTATATCAATATCAGAAAATTGCAAAAAATGGTCTAGTCAATCTGATATTATGAATGCAACACGGGAACTTTGTGCTTCAATCGTAAGTAACGGAGCTTTCATGGACCACGTAAGCAGAAAAGTGGCCCCGCCTCCAAAAGAATTACAAGAAAAATGGAAACTGTTATTAGAAATTGAATAAAAAATGTCTGATTTTTTCGTTGTAAACTAATAATTAAAAAGTTAACACAGTGTACGAAATATGTTAATACAAAGAGGTGTCTTCCCAGACATAGTTACTGCAAAATATAAAACCCTTGGGAATGAAAAATTATGCTTAAATAATCTGCATAAGAAAATTTTTTATGGTCGTAGGGAAAATAAATAGGACTCTTAGCCCCTATTTTTTTAGACAGTGCGTTTGTGGTCGGAAAGGAAAAAACAGATGAATATTTTGCCTGAAATTAGTGTAAATTCTAATCACCTAGAGGAGATTTATAAAGATCTTCATTCTCACCCAGAGCTTGGATTCGAAGAAGAGAGGACATCAAAGATTGTGCAAGAGAAATTGAAGGAATACGGAGTAGACGAAATACATACGGAGATCGGAAAAACTGGAGTAGTAGGTATAATTAGAGGTAATGATGGTGGAGGAAATAGGAGAATTGGCTTAAGGGCTGATATGGATGCTCTTCCAATTCAAGAAGATACTGGACTTTCCTATACATCAAAAGTTGATGGAAAAATGCACGCATGCGGTCATGATGCACATACAACGATGCTTCTTGGAGCGGCGAAGTATTTAGCTAAGACCAGAAATTTTAGTGGGACAGCAATTTTAATATTCCAACCAGCAGAAGAAGGTCAGGGCGGTGCAGTAAAAATGCTCGATGATGGATTATTCAAACAATTTCCATGTGATGAGATATATGGCATACATAACTTCCCTAATGGGAAAAACGGAGAGATAGGTATTTGTAAGGGTAAAGCTATGGCAGGCGCGGCCATTTTTGATATTAATATTGACGGGATAGGTAGTCACGCAGCAATGCCTCATCAATCAAAAGATCCGATCATTATCGCGCATGAGCTTATTACCCAAACTCAAAGCATCTTAAGTCGAAATGTTCCTCCTTTAGAAACGATAGTTTTATCAATTACAAAAATTAATGCGGGATCTGCCTTCAACGTCATACCAAATAAATGTTCTATTGCTGGAACCATTAGATATTTTTCCGACGAAGTTTACGAAATGGTTGAACAGCGTTTCAAAAATATATGTAAGGGATTAGAATTAAGTAACGATGTGAAAATCCAGCTGAGTATTAAAAAGCTTTTTGATGTTTTAGTTAATGATGATGAAATATCAGATTATTATATGGATGCTGCTGAAAAAATTGTTGGAGGAGAAAATATCGATAGAAATCAGCTGCCCTCCACTGGCTCCGAAGATTTTGCCGATATGCTACGGCATGTAAAAGGAGCATATTGCTTCATAAGCCATTCTGGGAAAGCGCCTCTTCACAGTCCTCACTTTACTCTCGATACGAGCATACTTCCAATTGGAGCTTCAGTATTAGCCAAGGTGGTTGAAGACAGATTAATAAAAAGCTAAATAGGCAAACCTAACTTTTTGAGAAGTATAGTTTGAGAAGATTAGGTAGAAAAAACTTAAGATATTGATCTATCAGCAAATCATTCCATAATAAGCCATCAGAAATGCGAATTATTTGATAAGCTAACTTAAATGGCAGAGATTCTAGAATTAAAACTTGAAGATGCATCATTGGGTGAGATTGCAGAGTTAGCGTTAAAAGCAATTGGGGCAAATGCTTCAGCAAAAAAAAACATAGATGTTAAAGATGTTTCTGGAAATAGCGGTGCCAAAACGTATGTCTGTTCCCTCCACAAGGTTCCAAAGTGCATAGTCAAAGTCAGCAGTTCTAAAAGCATTATGAGTTCACAACCAATAACGCAAAAGAGAGTATCGCTCGCTACCGAAGTTCTTCGACATCAAAAACTTGCTCCCCCAATTATTTTAAAAGGAACTGACTTTCATATTGAGCGCTCAGCTGGAATTTCCGTAATGCAGGATTTTTTCCATTTCAACGAAGAGTTAGCGCCACCTGATAAAATAGCTGAAGTTTTAGCAAAATTGCACTCAGCACCAACAAACTGGTATGATCAATTGAGAGCTGAATTTTTAAATGGAGATAAATTTTTGTCTTCAGCATTACATTCGGTTGCACCTCATGCCCCATTTTGGTGTCTGCCATGGTCCGGGATTGATACAAAAATGCCGGTACTTGGAGTAGGTAACCCAGATCCAAAAATTGCAAAAAGAATTTTTGACCTTGGTGTAAAAACTGGAGTTTTTGAAAAAATCATACAGTGTGAGGCCTTTTCCCCTGTTTCGGAAGCCGCAAGACGGCAGGTGGTCGTTCATAATGATTTTAAGCCAGATAACGTATTATATAATCCTGAGTCCAAAGAGCTTACGGTCATAGACTATGATCTGGTTCAAGTTGGAGCAGCAGTAATGGATTTTGGATTGCCATACATGATGTGGCTAGGGTCGAGGTTTACGGACTATGCATATAGAAGAGATTTTATAAAATCATATCTTCATCATTCTAACCTTCCAACAGACGAAAAAAGTGTTAGGGATATGATGATTGATTGTGAAATAAATACTATAGTGGCATTTCCTGGACTATTAGCAAATATTTATGATGCAGAAATTCCACTGCTCCGTGGGGTTGATCACCCTACAGCTAAATCAGGATATATAGCCCAGTCATCTGAAGCTTCTCCTACGGGATTGGAACTTATAGACCTTCTAGCTGAAGCTGTTTTAAAAGTTAAATCAAACGCAGATTTAATCACTTCGACCCTTGAGCAAGGGCTAGTGGTAACGATTTTCAAGAATAAGGGCTTGGGATCAAATTTGCTCTATTCCTGGCTAAAAGAAATGCAAGAAAATAATATGCTCCGGCTTTTTGGCATCGCAGAGACTGATGGAGCTGAACTATTTGTTTCAGATCACGCCAGAAAGAAAAAATAGACGATTATATTTTCGATCGTGAATTAAAAATGATATCAAAATTCAACTAACTTATTTATTCGCCGATACGTAATTGAGGCATGCCTTATAAGTAATTTCGTTGCCATTTTGTCGTTGTTCACATAATTGAATAATTTCATTTTTTATCATTGAGATTTTTTCGCTTGATAAATTTTCTTCTGATAAAATCCTTGCTCTTGGACCAATCCCCATGAGAAGTTCAGCATCTTGCTTGGCGCTATCTTTTGTTGAGATAGATGTATATACCTTATCTATATTTATATTTTTAAATCCCGCTGATTCTAAGACTTTGTTAATATATTCAGGGTCACTGAATGCAAAGGGCCCTGGGTCCTTTGTTACCTTTGGCAGAACTTTTTCAGTATATTTAGTGATAATATCCATACCTTCAACTATAAACTCATTCTCCATCATATTTGTCCAACACACAAAATTTAGAGAACCGTTTGTCTGCATAGAACCATAAATATTTTTGAAGGCTTCTGAGGGACTTTCAAAAAACATTACACCAAATCGAGATATAACTTTATCAAAGTAATTTTTATCAAAAGAATAATTCTGAGCATCACAATGCACAAATGTCATTGTATCGATATCTGAAAATTTACTTTTTGCATGATCAAGCAAAGTTTTAGAAATATCGGCTCCAACAACATGGCCAGCATCAGCCAATAATTTTGATACTCGAAAAGTTGTATCACCACCTCCGCACCCGATATCTAAAACTTTATCCGATGCCTTTATCTTCACTCTCGAAAAAAATTCGTCAGTTAGTATTGATAATCGCTCATTTAGTGCATCCTCATTTTTGACCCACTTAGGCCCAGATTTATCGTTCCAGTATTCGGATTGTTCTATGTTAATAATGTTTTGTTTCATATCGTGCCCTGCTTTTAAGATTTCTGAATCCAGATGTAGCTATCTGCTTCCTGTGTAGGAATAACTGTAAGTGGCTCGCAATCTTTTTCTACTTCTTTCGGTTGTAGTCCAACCCATTTTCTCACTTCACCTGATCTAAAACAAAACTCACTATTATGATAAGGACATAAGATAGTTCCTTCATCCGTTATCTGACCTATGTCCAATGGTAAATTCATATGAGGACATAAATTCTCAATAGCAAAGATTCCTTCCTGATTTATGAGAAGAAATTCTTTTCCATTATATTCAAACTTTTTCTTTTCTCCGACATCGAGCTCACTGATAGGCAAAGTCCTTATCCAAGTGTTGCCATCAATCTCTTTTACTTTAATATCAACGTGATCTATTAACTTATCTTTGTTTAGACCGCTAACCTCATGCAAGGTAATTAAGTTACTAGATCCCCTTAATTTCAATCGCACAAAATTTCTTACATCAACAGCGTCTTTAATTCTTTCATAAGCGACATCGGAAATAAGAAAACGTGTTCCCGCCTCTTTATTTATAGCTTCAATTCTACTGGCGATATTTACAGTGTCTCCAATTATGGTAAATTTTTTGTCTTCGCCAAAACCAACAGAACCTAGAATGGCTTCACCATAATGAACACCTATTCGTATATCAAAATCTCTACCGTAAGCTTGAGACAGATAATCCTTAAATTCGTCCATAGCTTGTAGCATTTCTAACGCTGTATTTGCTGCTCTAAGTGTCTGTTGTCTTGAGTCTTTGAGACCAAAGATAGCCAGAATTGCATCACCAATATAATTATTTATCTCCCCACCATTTTTAATGATGATTTCGCGCATTATAGAGATGTATCTATTTAAAATGAATATCACATCATAAGCAGCAAGCGCCTCGGAAAAAGGGGTAAAACCCTTTATATCGCAAAACATTACCGTCAAATTTCTTATAGTACCCACGGACTCTAGTTTCGTATCGGACAATTTATTTGAATTGCTCAAATCCCTCTTGTCGAGGAGAAGCCTTCTGTACGAAACAGGTCCACTTATTGTGGTCTGGCAGGCTAGTCTTATATTGTTCGGAAAGGAAAGCTTATCAGATAGCTTTCTCTCAGGATCTGATCTCGGAGAACAATTTTCTAATCCTTCTGTAATTTCAACTCTGCAAGTAGAGCATTTTCCAGTACCTCCGCAAGCACTTAAGTGTGATATATTATTTCTAATTGATGCTGTGAGTATTGTTTCATTTACACCTACCTCTATTTTTTTCTTGTCAGGTTGTACTAGTGCAGAAAAGAGATCTCCA
>CACJUU010000014.1 GCA_902596605.1 uncultured Alphaproteobacteria bacterium
CCTGGTAAAGTCCACCCTTGTTCAGGACCAATTATATGTACTATTCCTTGCCTAATATCATCAACAGCGTAATAATGAATACCAAAATCTCGTGCATTCTTATCCAGAGTTTCTAACTGTATACGACCTTCTTCACTACCATAGTTGGTCAACCGATCAGATGTTGTAGCCACATTATGATCTGGTACCGCAATTGTTTTGTTAGGAGCACGAACTTGCCTTCCCGCTTCTCTTAGACCCTCAAAAGCCTGGGGGCTAGTAACTTCATGCACCAAATGCCTATCTATGTATATCAGAGAAGTATCATTTTCTGATTGTATTAAGTGGTTATCCCAAATTTTGTCATATAGAGTTCGACTTTTCGCCATAATTTTCATATCTAAATAAATTTTTTATCAAAATCCAGAACTTTTTACTATTTCAGATTTTTGCAAGCTTTAAGACATCCGCCACCTGTAATAGAAAACAAAATAAAAAGTCTTTTCTAGTTCCATAATTGCTTGTATTAGTATGCGCATAAAGTTTTGTAATGTGGAAGACAAGATGAAAATCGATATTAATGAAATCTCGACATCTTATTCTAATAAGCTGTTTTTTATTATTATTTTATATATTGTATTAAGTTTTTTGTTTTTGACAAAAAGTTCCTTTGGTCAGGATAACTTACGGAAAGCAGAAAAAAGTTTTAGAGACTGGAGCGTTTTCGTATCGAAAGAGGACCCCCAAATGTGTTTTATTGCTTCACAGTCTATTAAAGGAGAAGCGTTCAGAAATAATCAGAAGCTCTCATCGGTTAATCGTGAAAAAGGAACATTGTATATAATTAAGACATTGAATAAAGAGAGCGAATATGAGGGAACATTTTATGCTGGGTATCCTTTACAGGTGGGGTCAAAAGCAGTTCTAGAAATTGATAATAAGGACAAAATTGTGTTTTTTGCTCATCCATCGCCTAAAGCTAAAGCAGAAAAGGATCATGCATGGGCTCAAAAATTTGATCAAGAAAAATTAGTCCGTTTTCTTAGGAAAGGCAGTAAGGCAGTAATGAGCGCTATATCTCACCGAAACACTGTAACAAAAGATACATTTATGTTAACAGGCTTTTCCGATGCCTTATCGGAATTAGAGAAGCGGTGCAACTTAAATTGACCTTACAATCGATTTCTCAAGAAAGTAACATCTTAGGGCTTAGCAGAGACGAATTGTTCTCGTTAGTTTCAGACTTTGAAACACAACCAAAAAGAGCATCTATGAGAGTAAATCAACTCTGGTCTTGGATCTATTGTCATGGAATTAGTTCATTTGATAATATGACAAATATAGATAAAAGCCTTCGGTCAAAACTGCAAAAAGTTTTTAACATTTCACGGCCAGCTATTGAAAAAAAAGAAATCAGCGATGACGGTACGATAAAATATCTATTCTGTTTAGAGGACGAAAGCAAAATAGAAACGGTATTTATCCCTGAAGAGAAAAGAAGCACTCTTTGCATTTCCTCACAAGTTGGTTGTACCTTGAACTGTTCATTCTGTCATACTGGGACCCAGAAATTGGTTAGGAATCTCTCAAGTCAAGAGATTGTAGGTCAAGTCATCGCAGTTTATGATGATCTAGGACTTTGGGAGAAGAAGAGGGTGAGCAGTAGTCATTCTTACTGTTTCGAAATAATTACCAATATTGTTTTCATGGGAATGGGTGAGCCTCTATTAAATTACGAAGAAGTAAAGAAGGCCTGTAGTATTTTGATGGACAACAAAGGATTGGATTTTTCAAGAAGGAGGATCACCTTATCAACAGCTGGTATTGTTCCTAAGATAAAGACGGCTCATGAGGAAATCGGCTGTATGATCGCTGTGAGTCTTCACGCGACAGAAAATAAGACAAGAGATATTTTAGTTCCCATAAATAAAAAGTGGAATTTGGAACAGTTGCTCGGTTCCTTGAGAGATGACGTTAAGTTGCGCAATTCTGAACGAATAACATTTGAATACGTTATGCTTGACGGAATTAACGATACAAAAGAGGACGCACATCGGTTAGTAAGATTACTTCAAGGTCTTCCTTCTAAGATAAACTTAATACCGTTTAATAATTGGACTGGAAGTCAATATAAGCGTTCTTCCTTAGATAGAATAAAAGCGTTTAGAGATATTATAATAAAATCAAGATTACCAAGCCCAATTCGAAAACCTCGTGGAGAGGACATTATGGCTGCGTGTGGCCAGTTAAAATCTAATTCTATTAAAGAAAAAACAAGTATATGAAAAAAATCAGCAAAAGACACTTTTTCTTGTTTTTAATTTTATTACCTTTTATTTCTTTCAAACCTTCATGGGGTCATCCTAAAAAGCCAAATTTATTGGTGGTATGGAAAAGAAAGAGAGTTCTAGCCCTTTACAGAAACAGTAAAATAATAAAAGCCTACCGAATTCGTTTAGGGTTCAGTCCTCAGGGTCAGAAAGAAAAAGAAGGAGATGGTAAAACTCCAGAGGGTAAATATTACATTACACACAAAAACCCGAACAGTAAATTTTACTTAAGTCTTGGAATAAACTTTCCTAATCAATCCGACAAAAAAAGAGCTCTTCAAAGAGGCCTCAACCCTGGTAGTGACATTTTTATTCATGGACTTGGAAAAAAAAATATCCTGTTGCACTATTTTTTTGACTGGACCGAGGGTTGCATTGCGGTAACAAATAAAGAAATAGAGGAAATTTATAGTTTGGTTGAACCCGGAACTATTATCTACATTTATGCTTAGACCTTAACCGGTGACTATGACTTGCCAATCATCTGTACCCACCACACTTTTCCAGTGCTATCCTGATACCAACTAAGCCCTAGATCGGTCGCAGTGGGGTCCAGAATAATTTCTCTGCCAATTTTACTTTTGAACCAGACGTTCAATACATCATACTCACCCTCATAAGTTTCCGAGACGTTTTCACCAAGCACTAAGCCCTCAAAACCTGCAATTCTTGCCCTATCTATTGCTGAAGATGCGTCTGAACCGTAGTTCCAGGCTCGCTGTTGTCTGGCTATGTCAAAAGCGTGTGTCTTAGATGCTGCTGAAAGACTGGATGAGTGCTTTAGTGAGGATCTTCCGTTTTCCAGTCTTAAGGCATTAACCATTTCAAGGTGTCTCGATTTTAGAGCAGTCACGTTGAAGCTAGAAATAACCCCTGACTTGGAGTAACCGTCGTAGATGTCTGTATTTGTACCGACACATCCTACCAAGATAGCCAAAAGCAGTATTTTTAATATAGTATTGTTCATATATCTATAAGTCTTTTGTTCTAATGTTCGAAATACTACGTTAAATTTTTTTCATGCACAATTAGTTGTTTTAAAGTAAATAAATTTCTACTATTAATCTTAAAATGACCAAAGCAGTGTCAAACATATTAATATCGTCGCTACTATTATTTATTTATGCAATAATAAGCAACCCTATTATTGCTCAGACAGCAGTAGACTTTGGTAAAGATGGAAAACCAAAACACAACATTTTCTCATTCAGAGTACAAACTTGGCAGAATCATTTTAAGGATTTGAATAAAGGGGCAATACTCGTTGACACCAAAACGCGATCATTACATTACTGGAGTAAGAATGGAAAAGAGTATAAGGTCTTTCCAACCTCCGTCCCCCTAAATGAAGAATTGACACGACTCGGGTATACAAAAGTTACAAAAAAAGTAATTGGACCTGAATGGAGACCTACAAAAAAAATGAGGAAAAGAGACCCAAAGCTCCCTGAGTTTATGCCTCCAGGCCCAGATAACCCTCTGGGATCTCACGCACTTTATCTAAGTTGGCCAAGCTATCGTATTCATGGAACAAGCGATACTAGAAAAATCGGAAGGCAAAGCTCTTCTGGATGCATAGGACTGTATAACGAACAAATTGAAGAGCTTTTCAATTTAGTCGAGATTGGAACGCCTGTTAGAATTCTTTAGAATTATTATGAATCGCAAAGAGCCCCTCTTTGAATGAGGGAAAAGTAAGTTCATACCCCAATTCATCTTTGAGCCTAATGTTTGATACTTTTTTTTCCTCTTTATAAAAGCTTCTCGCCATTTCACTGACCATATCACTTTCCAAACTCACTGTCTGTGGGCATTTCTCTTTAAGCAAACTAGCTGCAAATTGTGCTACTTCCAATTGCGTTGCAGGCAAATCGTCAGATAAGTTAAAAATCGTAGCTTCCGATTTAGAGCTCATAGCCATCTCGATTGCGCCTACTATATCGTCAACATGAATTCTGTTAAACAGATGAGCTGGTTTATTGACTATATAAACCATTTCATTTGCCAATAAACGATCAATTAGACTTCTTCCGGGCCCATATATACCTGCCAATCTGAAAATCATAGTTTTTATGGAAAAACTTTCTCCAAATCTTAGCCATGATTTTTCTGCCGCAACTCTCGAAACACTTCTCTCTAGATTGGGTTCGAGCACTGTATCCTCTGTAACCCAACCACCTTTTTTATCTCCATAAACACTAGTTGTTGACAGATATCCTGCCCATTGTATTTTTTCGCTATTTTTTTTGAATAAATACCCATAATTCTCAATAACTGGATCCTTACTATTTTCTGGTGGTGCCGTGCTCAAAATATATGAATTCTTGCTGAGGATAGTCTCAATTTTTTTCTCTTCATCGAAAAAAACTGGTGTGGCATTAAGTGATTTAATTTCTTCAGCCTTTTCCTTAAATCTCGTCGTACAAAACACTTGCCAATTTTTTTTAGAGAATTTTTGACACATAAATTTAGCTGTGTAACCAAAGCCAAAAATTAACAATATGTTTTTCTTACTCATTTTTTTTTAACTCAGAAATAGACCAAATAGCTGCCTCAGATATAAAATCTACAGAATGATTTCCAAACCCCTCCAGTAATTTTATGTATTCTTTTTTTCCACTGTTTCCCATCGCGTATATTACATTTCTTAAGAATCTAACTGATCCTAATCTTTTTATAGCGGTTCCACTAAAATAATTCCTGAAGTCACCATCTGAAAAGGTTAGAGCTTTCTCCAAAGCTAAATCAGAAAAAGTTTCTCTATAATTCTCATTTCTGCTGATTTGTGCAAATTTATTCCAGGGACAGACAGCTAAACAATCATCGCATCCAAAAACTCTGTTGCCAATTGATGATCTAAGATCTTTATCTATAGCACCCTCGTGTTCGATAGTGAGATATGCGATGCATTTTCTAGCATCTAACTTATATGCACCCTCAAAAGCATTAGTGGGACAAATATCCAAACACTTGGTACAAGATCCACAATTATCTTGCGCTGGTTCATCTGCAGGTAATGATTTATCTATGTACATCACACCGATAAAAAACCAATTTCCCATATTTCTACTAACCAAATTTGTATGTTTGCCTTGCCAACCCAAACCAGATAAATGTGCTAAAGGTTTTTCCATAACAGGGGCAGTATCGACAAATATTTTTAGCTCACAGTCTAATTTTTTTTTTACCCAAGAGGCTACGATCTTTAGCTTAGACTTGACTACTTTATGATAATCTCTTTTCGTGGCATAAACTGAGATATTAGATAATTCTTTATCCATCAATTTTTTTAAAGGGTTTTCTGCTGGAGTATAGTCATCTGTGAATACTAAAATTGATTTTACACTTGGCCATAAATTTTCCGGTGCTATTCGTTCGTTGATCCTTTTCTCCATCCAACCCATACCAGCATGCCAATCATTTCTAATGAAGTCCCTAAATTTTTCTTTTATTGTTTGGTCAACCATGAGGGGATCGGTTATACCAACGGCAGAAAAGCCTGCATCAGAAGCTATCTGCTGAAGTCGTAATTTAAAATCCAATATTTCCATATTAAAAATCTAAGTCGCTATAGTGACCAGCAGGCACAAAGCCAGGAACTAAGTCCGTTAGCAAACCTGCGTTTCTAAAAGCTGGTCTAGACTTAATTTTTGCATACCAATCTTTTATAATTGGCTTCGACTGCCAGTCAATATCTCCTACATAGTCTAGTGCCGAAATATGTCCGGCCGCTGAAAAATCAGCTAATGACATTTTCTCCCCAGCTACCCAATTTCTCTTTTCCAAAAGCCATTCCAAATAATCAAAATGAAACTTTATTTTCTTAAGGCCTTCTTTTATTGCACCACTGTCAGGTTGGCCTATTTTAAAAATCTTTTTGTACACTCTCTCATTAAGTAAGTTTTTTGTGACTTCATTATAAAATTTATCGTCGAACCAAGAAGTTACCCTGCGCGTCTCGAACCTTAGATTCTTGTCGGCCGGAATAAGTTTTGGAATCGGGTGAGATTCATCCAAATACTCACATATCGGAGTGCTCTCCGTAAATACATTAGCTCCTTCTTTTAATAATGGCACTTTACCGGAAGGACTAAATCTTATGAAATCTAATCTTTTTTCCCAAACGGGTTCATCGATTAATTCAACTTCAAGTTTTTTTTCTGCCAAAACCAGCCTTACTTTTCGACAGAACGGTGAAAGTGCTAGATGGTGGAGTTTTCTCATAGTTAGTAAACCTTACTCTAATCCACTTATAATTATAAAAAACAGCTTGATCTGTCATCTTTTTTTAGGATATTGATATCTTTTTTTAATCGTGAAATTCTTACTGTGAGATTAGACTTCAGTTTTTTGGGGTTTCGATACTTTGGATTTGGAAGAGTCAACGCAATTCGTACTGATTGCTCTTTGGTGAGTTTATTTGCTGGCTTTTTATAATACTTATCTGAAGCTTGATTAACACCGAATGTCAGCAGGCTTGTCTCAACAGTGTTTAGATATATTTCGAGAATTCTTTTTTTTGGAATAAGAATCTCTATCAAAAAGGTAAAGTATAATTCTATAATTTTTCTTGACCAAGATCGTCCAGACCATAAAAAAAGATTTTTCGCAAGTTGTTGAGTTATAGTTGACGCGCCTCTTTTTTCCTTTCTTGTAATTACTTTATAAATCTCCTTTACGTCTAGTCCTAGATGGTTACAAAAATTAGAATCCTCTGTTGCGACCACTGAAAGAGCGATATTTTCGCCCATATTTGAAATTGAAGTCCAACTGTAATTAATTTTTCTTTGAAAAAAATTGCTTTCCGAAACCATAAAGCTCGTAAAAGGAGGATTAAAAAATCTAAGTAAAAGAACGGTTGACACAGACAAAAATATAAATAATACGCATAATAGTGTGATAATTCTAGCAGTTTTGAATGCTAAATTTGTAATAACGCACATAAAATATTATTTAAATAGGGCAATTTTTTTCCTCAGTCTGAGAGACTACTATAGCCCATCAATGCCTTGTCTACTGATTTTGCAGCTTGCCTTCCTTCTCTTATTGCCCACACGACAAGAGACTGACCACGTCGCATATCACCAGCTACCCACAATTTATCAAGAGAAGTTTTGTAAGATTTATCATCCGCTAAAACATTTCCACGCTTATCCAAGGATACTTCAGTATCTTTAAAAATTCTATCTGTAATGGGTGAAACAAAACCCATAGCTAGTAATACCAAATCCGCTTTAATTTCAAACTCAGAGTTTTCTATTTTTTCAAATTTCTCATTTACCCTTATACAATTTAAAGAACTGATTTTACCATTTTCAACCCCAAAAGATGTTGTTAATACTGAAAATTCTCGATCTGCTCCCTCTTCTTGACTCGAAGACGTTCTCATCTTGAGAGGCCAATTTGGCCATGTTAGCAACTTGTCTTCCCTTTCGGGCGGAGCAGGCATAATCTCTAGTTGTGTGACAGACAATGCTCCTTGGCGAATTGATGTTCCTATGCAATCTGAACCGGTGTCTCCTCCACCAATAACAACGACATGTTTACCATCTGCTGTTATCTCTTCCAAACCCTCGAGAGTCTCTTTGCCTACCCTTCTGTTTTGCTGAGGTAAAAAATCCATGGCAAAATGAATCCCGTTCGCGTTACGCCCTTCAATGTCTAGGTCACGTGGTTTTTCAGCCCCACAGGCTAGTATCAAAGCATCGTGTTCCTTTATCATATCATTTATTTTGATATCTAAACCAAGCTCCACACCACATTGGAAGTGAACTCCTTCAGCTGATAATTGCTCTATTCTTCTGTCGATATGAGTTTTTTCCATTTTAAAATCAGGAATTCCATATCTAAGAAGTCCGCCCATCTTTTTATTTTTTTCATAAACTATTACATTATGACCTGCTCTGGCTAATTGTTGAGCAGCCGCAAGCCCTGCTGGGCCAGACCCAATTATTCCTATTTTTTTATTCGTCTTGTTTGGATTTATTTGTGGTTTTATCCATCCATTGTCCCATGCCTTATCGACTATAGAACATTCTATGGATTTTATTGTTACCGGACTATCAACAATATTTAGAGTACATGAAGCTTCGCATGGTGCCGGGCATATTCTTCCCGTGAATTCTGGAAAATTATTGGTTGAATGTAAGTCTTTAGAAGCCTGTTCCCATTCACCCCTATAAACCAAATCATTCCAATCCGGGATCTGATTATTAACTGGACACCCTTTCAAGCCCTTCATGTCATGACAAAAAGGAATTCCACATTCCATACATCTGCTGGCTTGGTCTCTTATGACCTCCTCTGGAAGAGGTACTATAAACTCCTTAAAATTTCTTATTCTATCTGATGCAGGCCTATATTTCCTATCTTGCCTATCTATTTCTAAAAATCCAGTAACCTTACCCATCTCAACTTCCCTTATGTTCTAAATTAGAGGTTATTCTGCAGCCACGATATTATTGAGCTTTTCAGCCCTTATTTCTTCCAACGCCCTTCTGTATTCCGTAGGCATTACTTTTAAAAACTTAGGCCTAAAATTATCCCAATCATCTAAAATCTTTTTTGCAAGGTCTGATTGAGTAAACTTTAAGTGTCTAGAAATTATATTTTTCAGCCTTTCTTCATCATATCTGGTCATATCATTCGATATATCCACGCGACCATGGTGTTCAAAGTCGCCTCCGTGATGGTGCTCAGATTCTAGTAGATCATCTTCTTCTGGAACCGGCTCAAGTTCTACCATTGCCAAATTACATCTATTTTTGAAAGTGCCATCTTCGTCCAAAACATATGCTATACCTCCGGACATACCTGCTGCAAAATTAAGGCCTGTTTTTCCTAAAACGACTACTATACCACCTGTCATATATTCGCAGCCATGATCACCCACTCCTTCAACAACAGCGGTAGCTCCAGAATTTCTAACAGCAAACCTTTCTCCAACTATGCCTCTCAAATAGCATTCTCCGTCAATAGCACCATAAAGAATTGTGTTTCCTGCTATGATCGAATCTTCAGGAACAATTCTTTTAGCTTCTTTTGGAGGGTATACTATTATTTTTCCCCCAGATAATCCTTTGCCAACATAATCATTTGCTTCGCCTTCTACTTCTAGAGTAACTCCTCTCGATAACCATGCTCCAAATGCTTGACCCGTTGTACCCTTAAAAGAAATGTTTATTGAATCCTCTGGGAGACCTCTATGTCCAAAAATACGTGCGACCTCTCCACTGAGCATTGCTCCAGTTGATCTATTGTAATTATAAATCGGCAGCTTTATTTTGATGGGTTTTTTATTTTCCAAAGTATACTTTGACATTTCAATTAGCTGCCTGTCGAGAATATCTTTAATTGGATGATCCTGTCTTTCACAATTAAATTTTGGCACTCCATCGCCCATCTTTGGATCAAAAAACAGCTTTGAGAAATCGAGCCCCTTTGCTTTCCAATGTTTAATTGCTTTTTTCCTGTCAAGCACATCAATTTGACCAATCATCTCATCAAATTTTTTGAAACCTAATTTACTCATTAGTATTCTTACCTCTTCTGCAACAAAGAAGAAAAAATTAACAACATGCTCTGGCATTCCTACAAATCGTTTCCTCAAAACTGGGTCTTGAGTTGCAATCCCAACAGGACAGGTGTTCAGGTGACACTTACGCATCATAATGCAACCTGATGCAATTAATGGGGCTGTTGAAAAACCAAACTCATCCGCGCCTAACAATGCTCCAATAACGACATCTCGCCCGGTCCTTAGCCCACCATCCACTTGGACCGATATTCTTGATCTAAGCTTATTTTTCATTAAAGTTTGGTGTGTTTCTGCCAAACCCAATTCCCAGGGTGAACCTGCATGTTTCACCGAGGTCAGGGGGCTCGCCCCAGTACCACCCTCCATACCCGAAATAGTAACATGGTCCGCTTTTGCTTTAGCCACTCCAGCAGCGACTGTACCTACCCCAACCTCGGATACTAATTTCACTGATATATCAGCTTTTGGGTTGACGTTTTTAAGGTCGAATATAAGTTGCGCTAAATCTTCTATTGAATAAATATCGTGATGGGGCGGGGGAGAGATAAGTCCAACCCCTCTAGTAGAATGTCGAACCTTTGCAATGACGGCGTCTACCTTGTGGCCAGGAAGCTGGCCTCCTTCACCCGGCTTTGCTCCTTGCGCCATTTTAATCTGAATCATGTCAGAATTTACTAGGTATTCGGTTGTTACACCAAATCTACCAGACGCAACTTGTTTTATTGCAGACCGTCTGTTGTCGCCGTTATTATCAGTAGAGAAACGTTCCACTTCTTCACCACCTTCACCTGTGTTCGATTTTCCCTCAATCCTATTCATGGCTATAGCTAGGTTCTCATGCGCTTCTGCGGATATTGATCCGTACGACATGGCTCCGGTAGCGAACCGTTTTACAATTTCCTTGGCCGGCTCAACTTCATCAATTTTAATAATATTTCTGCCCGTTTCACTTGAGTCTCTAAGTCTAAATAAGCCTCTTATTGTGAACAACCTTTCTTCCTGCTCGTCCATGGACCTTGAATATTCTTTAAATGTATCGAATGAGTTACTTCTTACAGCATGTTGAAGGTTCGTAATTTCATCCGAACTCCAAGCGTGTACTTCTCCTCTTTTTCTTACGGCGTAATCGCCCCCGACATCTAGAGAGTCTCTTAAAACTTCTAAGTTTGAAAATGCTTCCTCATGGCGGGTAATCGTTTCCTTTGCTATTTCATTTATTCCTACTCCGCTGATTTGAGTAGAAGTTCCCTTAAAGTACTTGCTCACGAACTCCTCTGATAACCCGACTGCGTCAAAAATTTGTGCTCCACAGTATGATTGGTAAGTTGAAATACCCATCTTGGACATAACTTTTAAAAGACCTTTGTTAACTGACTTTATATATCTACTAACCGCTTCTTTCTCACTTACATCTTTAGACAACATATTCTTTTGTTTAAGATCTAATATAGTGTCAAAAGCCAAATATGGATTTATCGCCTCTGCTCCGTAGCCTGCTAATACTGCAAAGTGGTGGACCTCCCTAGGCTCTGCTGATTCCACTACCAGCCCAACGGCTGTTCGCAGTCCTTTCCTTATTAAATGATGATGTACCGACGCAATGGCCAATAGAGCGGGCAAAGCAATCCTATCTTTACCAAACTGCCTGTCGGATAGCACTATAATATTACCGCCCTCTTTAACTACTTTCTCCGACTTTATGCATATGCTCTCCAAACACTTTTCAAAACCTGTATAACCTGTATTCTTGTCAAAGGTGGTATCTAAAACTCTTGATACAAATTGGTTGTCACCAATCTCACTTATCTTTCTAATCTTTTGCATATCCTCATTTGTTAGGATCGGTTGTTTAACCTCTAACCTTTTCACACTACCCAAAGACTTATTATCAAAAATATTCGGTCTTGGACCAATAAAAGATACTAAGCTCATTACCGACTCCTCGCGAATGGGATCAATTGGAGGATTCGTTACCTGTGCAAAGTTTTGCTTAAAATATGTGTAGAGTAATTTCTTTTTGTTGGATATTGCAGAAATGGGCGTGTCTGTACCCATTGAGCCAATAGCTTCTTGGCCGGTTACTGCCATCGGAGACATAAGTGTCTTTAAATCTTCCTGAGTATAACCAAACGCTTTCTGACCTGAGTAAAGATTGGCCTTTGATAAAGAAACTTTTTGTGTTTCATCTGATTCTAAGTCCTCTAAAACAATCTGTGTATTATTCAAAATGCTTTCGTAATCCAATTCATTACTGAGATCTGTTTTTACTTCTTCGTCTGTTATGATCTTTCCTTCCTCCATATCAATCAGAAGCATTTTTCCAGGTTGCAATCGCCACTTAGTAATCACTTTGCTCTCATCAACTGGCAGCGTTCCTGCCTCGGAAGCTAACACAACAGTATCATCCTCAGAGACAAAATACCTTGCTGGCCTTAACCCATTTCTATCTAGAGTAGCTCCAATTTTTTTTCCATCTGTAAAAGCGATAGCAGCTGGTCCATCCCAAGGTTCCATTATAGATGCGTGAAATTCGTAAAAAGACTTTCGTTTTCTATCCATTAGTGGATTTCCAGCCCAAGCCTCGGGAATCAGCATCATCGAAGCATGCTGAAGAGGGTATCCTCCCTGGTATAATAATTCAATGGCGTTATCAAACGATGCAGTATCGGATTGACCTTCTCTTGTTATGGGCCATATGTCGTTCAAATTTTCTCCAAGAAGATGTGATTTCAGGCGTGCTTGCCTCGCTGCCATCCAGTTTACATTACCTCTACTGGTGTTTATCTCACCATTATGAGCGACCATTCTATAGGGATGTGCCAGTCTCCATGAAGGAAAAGTGTTTGTTGAAAATCTTTGGTGAACCAAAGCCAAAGCGGACACATATCGAACGTCTTGAAGATCTAGATAGTATTTAGCCAACTGATCAGCTAAAAACATGCCCTTATAAACCACCGTTCGTGATGACAAAGATACCGCGTAATATGACTCTTCACTCCCAAGTTCTTTATAAATTTTGTTGGTTGTTTTTTTTCTTAGTACATAGAGATTTCTTTCGAAGTCATCCTCACTCATACCCTCGGGTTTTTTGAAGAAGCCTTGCACATGTATAGGTTCAGCATCACGAATTTCCTTGTCCTGTGACAAACACTCATTGTTTACTGGAATATCGCGCCAACCTAATAATTTTATGCCCTGTTCCTCACTAAAATTAACGATGATGCTTTTTATAAGGTTGTGATATTTGACTTCTTTTGGGAAAAAAAACATACCTACGCCATAGCCGCCAAGATCGGGAAGAAAACAACTCAACTTTTCCATTTCCTCTCTGTACATTTCATGTGGGATTTGTGTGAGCATTCCTGCTCCGTCACCCACTAAAGGATCTGCTCCTGTAGCCCCTCTGTGTTCAAGGTTCTCAAGTATAAAAATTCCTTTTTGAATGATATCGTTACTTTTTCTTCCCTTTATATTTGCGATAAATCCTAAGCCGCAGGAATCGTGTTCATTTCGAGGATCGTAGAGACCCTCCATTTTATTGCGTTTCTTATCAAAAATCTTCATTCGCTTTTTACTTTATTTATCCTATTGTCTTTCTGAGGAGACTTTTTAATATAGTTTTCAACAAAAGAAAAGAAAGTTTATAATTTGTATTGTTTACTATTTTTTTGATGCAAAAGCAGAGAAAGACTTAATAGTTTGCTATAAATACTCTAAAAAACTAAAGATTATGATTTAAAAATGACCATTTTTCACGTTTTTGTTTTGTCTCTTATACAGGGGGCAACAGAGTTTTTGCCAGTCTCTTCTTCTGCCCACCTAGTTCTTTACAACAGATTTGTGATTGGTCTACAGAACGATCTAAGCCTAGACATTGCCATGCATATTGGCAGCCTGTTAGCAGTTATTTTGTTAGTTTCAAGTCTCCTAAAGGAATATATGAACAAAGTTTTGATAAAAATTGGTGTTAGTAAATCAGTTTTTTTCCTGGCTTTAGCAACGTTTCCACTTGTATTTATGGCTTTATTCTTAGAACATG
This sequence comes from uncultured Alphaproteobacteria bacterium, assembly GCA_902596605.1. Taxonomy (GTDB): domain Bacteria; phylum Pseudomonadota; class Alphaproteobacteria; order Rhodobacterales; family Rhodobacteraceae; genus CACIJG01. The sequence goes on from CACJUU010000014.1 coordinate 13,886, forward strand.
CTCGTCTTCTTGATCTATCAAGACAAATAGAGATAATTGCGTTCTCCAATTTAATATTCGCTCTGTTACTTTTTGTGTCTGACAGAAAACCAAGCCAACGCAAATCGTTAGATATTACGGCAAGAGATATTTTGGTGATAGGTATTTGGCAATCTTTTGCTGCCTTTCCTGGAACGAGTAGATCTGGCGCCTCTATAACTGGCGCACGGTTTTTAAATTATGGAAGAAAAGAAGCGATTATCATCTCTGCCGTATTGAGTATACCAGCAATAGTAATTTCTAGTGGCTACGTTGGATTCAAATTTTTTAGGAGCCCAAATGAAATTGAAATTGAATTTATTATCTATGGAACCATATTTTCATTCATTTTTTCGTATTTAGTTCTTAAGTTCTTTGTAAAGTTTGGAGAGCTATTTTCTTTCACTCCCTATATAATCTACAGGCTACTGCTCGGATTAGCTTTGTTATCAGCATTATATTTCTAACCACGCGTAAAACGATCAACAATTTTTGGCAAAATTATTTTAAGCTTCTTTGGCACTATACCTAAATCTGAAAACTTCTCGGTTTCTAATTCTACCAAGTTATCATTCTCTAGGCTTTTAACCTGTGCCAAGGTTAAAAAGGCTGGTACAAAACCGCCCGATATTAAACGGAAAAAATCATTTGTTGCAGCAATTATTCTTGCAGGTAAAAAAGGTATTTTCAGTATAATCCTTTTTCGATTTATTTCGTATAATAACATATCGACGAGCTCTTTGAATGTGTATGTTTCATCTCCACCTAATTCTAGATATCTTTTCCGCTGGTCGGACTCAACCAATAAAGCTACAGCTTTGGCTACATCATCAACATATACCGGCTGAAACTTTGTATTCGAACCTACAACTGGAATAAATGGACTAATTGAGGATAATTTTGCAAACCTATTGAAAAATGTATCCTCATTTCCGAATATTAAAGAGGGTCTGATGATATTGGCATCCGGAAAGCAATCAAGAACGGCTTCTTCGCCAGCACCCTTAGATTTAAGAAGAAGGCTGCTCGACTTGGATGATGCACCCAAGGATGATATGTGAATAAATTGATTTACTCCTTGCCTCTTTGCCTCCCTAGCCAAATTTCTAGCTGCGTTTACGTGAAGATTGTTAAAAGACTGTGAACGTGTTTCAAAAAAAGTCGCTACACAATTGATTATACAATCTGACTCTCTTATATAATTTTCCAGCTTATGCTCTTCTTTGATGTCTCCACTCAACAACTGTATTTGACCCACTTTACCGTAAACCCTCAAAAAAAGAGCTTCATTTGGGTGACGCGTAATAACTCGTATGAAATAGCCTTTGGAAGCTAATTGTCTAACTACGTACCTGCCCAAGAAGCCAGAACCACCGAAAATTGTCACTAAATTCATAAAGTTTTTCCTTAGAAATTATGTGTAAGATAGAGTAAATATTTTACATATCATTAAAAATTTACAAATTCCTAAAAATTTATATAAATAGAGCTTAAATAATTGATTGAAGGAAAAAATGGCTATTACTATCTACAAGAACGACGTTCCCAAAAATTTTGACATAGGAAGAGAGATAGCAGTAGATACTGAGACTATGGGATTAAAATTTGGTAGAGATAGATTATGCTTGGTACAAATAGCAAGCAATGAGGGATCGGTCTATTTAATCCAAATTGATAAAAACCAAAAAAAGGCTCCGAATCTGGCTAAATTAATGACAAGTGAAAAGGTAATAAAGATCTTTCACTATGCTAGATTTGACATTGGTGTCCTTCATAGAAATTTAAATTTTATGACCCAAAATATTTATTGCACTAAAATAGCGTCAAAAATAGGAAGAACTTTTTCTCAAAGCCACGGCCTCAGAAATCTAGTGAAGGAAATATTATCAATTGATATATCTAAGGAGCAACAGTCATCTTACTGGGGAGCGGACGTTTTGAATGAAAATCAAATTAATTACGCTAAGCAAGACGTATTATATTTGCATAAAATTAAACAGCATCTAGATAAAATTTTGAAGCGTGAAGATAGATACGATATTTTTGAGAAAACATGTCGTTTTCTGCCTACCAGATGCGAATTAGATAACATGGGATGGGACGATGTGGATCCATTTTCACATTAGTTTTTTTCGAAACTTTTAAAACTCATTGAGCTTTTATTTAATGAGCAAGTGACATAACATCTACAGACTATGGCGACTGATGCAACCAAATATACTAGGCTAGTTTTTTGGCTTAAATTAACACTAGGGTTTAGTGCGGGCTTGTTATTTTTAGTCATTTTTGTCTTCTCTTATTCAAAAAAAGTGGACCCGTCATTTAAAGTTGTAACAAACGATGTAAGGATCGGCTTAAAATACCAAGCAAGGGATACCCACATTACAGGAAATACCTTAGATGGTGGAACTTTTGATTTTCATGCCAAAGCTTTAAACCCAAGCCACCAAAATGACAAAACCATTATATTATCCAAACCACTCGGTGAAATCTCCTTTTCTAGTGAGCAGAGTTTTTATTTTTCATCTGATTTTGCTAGTCTCAATTTGGATGAGAAAAATATATTTTTTAATGGTAATCTCTCATTAAAAAACTCATGGGGAACGCTAATAAAAACTGAAGAGTTAATTGCTGATTTTAAGCGAAAATTATTGATTGGGCCTGTAACAATATCGGCCGATACTGAATTCGGTTCTTTATCAAGTGGGAAAATGGAATACCACTATAATTCAGACCTAGGTGAAGAAATATTTTTTACCGACGGAGTAAAAGTTGAAATATATGTTAATTAAAATAAATGTGAGGTGGCCCAGTGAATAAACCATTATTGTCTTTTATTAATATTTTTCTTTTTTTGTTATTATTCCATGGAGCAGGGCTATCTTCTGAAGTAAAAAGAGAGGTATTAAAGTTTAGTTCAGACACTGCACAAATTAAAAAGAGCGATGGAATTTTACATTTATCCGGTGAAGTAAAAATTTCTTATGGGCAATATGTAATCAGGTCAGATCTTTTAATGGCAAAAACCAATGGTATAGACTCCCCTAAAGTTAAGATAATTGAAGCTAATAAAAACATCTATTTTACAAATAATAAGGATATTTCAGCAAAGGGAGATAAACTTTTTATGGATGTAGATAAAAATTTTGTTTCGATAGAGGGCAATGTTGAATTTTCTCAAGGCAAATCAATAATTAGGGCAGAAAAAATAAATGTTGATTTAGCAACTGAAACAGTAGATTTTGAAGGGATAAAAGATTCTTATTTAAAGAAGTAAAAGGATAAGATTTGACAAAGCCATATTTAACTGTGGACAATCTAACGAATAAAGAAATTGGGTTGAACGTCCAGGGTTTGAGAAAAGTATACAAATCCAGACTTGCTTTGATGGATTTTAATATCTCTGTAACCAGAGGTGAAGTGGTTAGTTTACTTGGTCCAAATGGTGCGGGAAAAACAACAGCATTCAACATTATTGCTGGATTACATAGGTCAGACGGTGGTTCCATAAAACTGGATGGAGATGAAATATCAAACCTTCCTATGTACAGAAGATCAAAAGCAGGACTAGGATACCTTCCTCAAGAATCGTCTATTTTTAAAGGTCTGAATGTCGAAAAAAATATTGATGCGATACTTGAACTGAAAATTAGAGATTCGAAGGAGAGAAGGAAAAAGCTTGAGCAATTATTAGGCGAGTTTTCGATTACACATCTCCGAAATGCTAAGGCAGTCAACCTTTCAGGTGGCGAAAGAAGAAGGGTTGAAATAGCGCGGTGTCTAGCCAGTCAACCCAAGTATATCTTACTGGATGAGCCATTTGCTGGTGTTGATCCAATAGCTATAGACGAAATAAGAGGGTTAGTCCGGGAGCTTAAAAATAGAAACATAGGAATTCTAATCACTGATCACAACGTGAGAGAAACACTTAAAATAGTTGATCGAGCCTACATTATAAACGATGGAAAAATTATCAAGTACGGAACTCCTGAGTTTGTTGTAAGTGATCAAGACGTTAGGCGGGTTTATTTGGGCGACAAGTTCGCTTTATAAAAATTATATAAAACGCTAGAAAAAATTTATTTTTTATTGTAACGTCCAGCTATATGCGGGGGTTTTTTCAAATGAAAATGTACGATATACTATCTAAAAAGGCGATAAGAACGAAAGTGAAATCGGCTAATAAGAAGCAACTTTTGCAAGAGATTTCTGGTATAGCGTCAGAACATGTAGGAATTCCATATATGAATATTGCCAAGTCTCTGCAACAACGTGAAATTCTTGGGCCAACCGGAATTGGAAATGGTGTAGCAATCCCTCACGTAAAAATAAGAGGCTTAAAGAAAATATTTGGCTTTTTTTCGAGCTTAGAGCGCCCTATTGATTTTGAATCAGCTGACAAGCAGCCTGTAGATCTTGTGTTTACCTTGTTAGCTCCAGAAGATAATAGAGGAACTGAACATCTTAAAGCACTTGCAATGGTTTCAAGAGTGTTCAGCGATAAAGATATCAGGTCTAAACTCAGGTCTTCAGAAAATACCGAATCTTTGTTTGCCATACTAACAAGCAATGAAGATTCAAAAGCCGCTTGAAACCTTAGGTTTTTACTTTCACTTTTTCATATATAACTTTTCATATGTTTTTTGTGGAAATTTACTTTGACCAAAACTCCGTTTATAGACCACTGCCGGCCATAGCTCATCAGTGATATAGTTAACTGTCTAACGTCAGGCTCTGCCAGTCAATTTTCTTACTGTATTTTGGCTCTCTAATCGCTATAAAGCTACCATTTTCATAGTCTTTTTTTCCGTAAATGAGTTCCTTTTTTGTATTTATATCAACTAGGGAGCCACCTGCATATTTGAGTATCGCATGGCCTGCAGCCGTATCCCACTCCATGGTTCGGCCAAATCTTGGATAAATATCCGCTTTTCCTTCTGCAAGCCTACAAAACTTAATCGATGAGCCAATTTTTAAAGTGTCATGCTCACAATCGACTTTTAAAATTTTACTTTCTCTTCCATCAAAATTATTCTCTGAAGTTATAAGCGTAAGTGCCTCTTTATTTTCTAACCTCCCTGATATTTTTACTTTCTCAGTTTTTTTTAAGTAATTATATTTGAAACTTTCCCGATTGGGTGAGGTGAAAAAAAGTTCGCCGCTTATTGGGCTATAAATAACTCCCAACTCGGGTTCACGATTATTAATGAAAGCTATATTTACCGTGAAATTGTTGGTTTTGTTTAAAAACCCTTTTGTTCCGTCCAATGGATCGATTATGAAAAATGCTTGCTTCTCTAAAATTCTATTTTCGGATTCCTCTGATATTGCAGGTATGTTCGGAAACTGTCGCTTTAAACCTCTTAAAATCAATTTGTTCGCTTCTTCGTCAGCAGTGGTTACAGGAGTCTTGTCACTTTTAATAGAGGTACTAAAATTCCCACTCTCATAAATTTCACGTATAGTTATTCCTGCCTCTGCGGCTAATTCAATCAATGTATCAATCATGCGCTAAACCTAAATGTGTATACCGTCTTACAACAAAAACACATTTTTAGCACCATCTAATCTTGCACGATAAAATTAATTGCCTATATACCATTAAGTTAACGATATTATTTATTCGAAAGGTCAAATTATGGGTAAGGTCATTGGTATAGACTTGGGAACAACAAATTCATGTGTAGCAATAATGGAAGGCGCAAACGCTAAGGTTGTTGAAAACTCCGAGGGCGCAAGAACAACACCATCAATTGTAGGTTTTACTGATGATGAACGTCTGGTTGGTCAACCAGCTAAAAGACAGGCTGTTACTAACCCATCGGACACCCTTTTCGCGGTTAAAAGACTAATTGGGAGGCAATATAACGACCCAATGGTTACAAAGGACAAAAAGATGGTTCCTTACAACATAGTCGAGGGTAGCAATAAAGACGCCTGGGTTGAGGCCAAAGGAGAAAAGTACTCTCCAAGTCAGATATCAGCTTTTATATTGCAGAAAATGAAAGAAACCGCGGAAAGTCATCTTGGAGACGAGGTAAAACAGGCGGTTATTACTGTGCCGGCTTATTTTAATGATGCACAAAGGCAAGCAACAAAAGATGCAGGTAAAATTGCTGGGTTAGAAGTTCTTAGAATTATAAATGAACCTACCGCAGCTGCCCTTGCATATGGATTGGAAAAAAAAGGTGGCAAAACTATAGCTGTTTATGACTTGGGAGGAGGTACATTTGATATTTCTATTTTAGAAATCGATGATGGGCTTTTTGAGGTCAAATCAACTAATGGAGACACGTTTTTAGGGGGTGAAGACTTTGATCTCAGAATTGTTGATTATTTGGCGGAGGAGTTCAAAAAAGAAAGCGGCGTTGATTTAAAAGCCGACAAAATGGCCTTACAGAGGCTAAAAGAGGCCGCTGAAAAGGCGAAAATAGAATTATCATCTTCAAGCCAAACTGAAATTAACCAACCATTTATATCTATGGATCCAAAAACTAGCCAGCCTTTGCATTTAGTGATGAAACTGACAAGGGCAAAACTTGAGAGCTTAGTGGCAGATCTAATAGCCAGATCACTAAAACCATGTCAGGCTGCTATTACAGATGCAGATGTTAAAAAAGACGACATAGATGAGGTGGTTCTCGTTGGTGGCATGACAAGAATGCCTAAAGTTATAGAAGAAGTAACCAGTTTCTTCGGAAAAGAGCCTCACAAGGGCGTTAATCCTGATGAAGTCGTTGCAATGGGCGCTGCTATTCAAGCCGGGGTTTTACAAGGCGATGTAAAAGATGTTGTTCTTCTAGACGTTACGCCATTGAGCTTAGGAATAGAAACTTTAGGTGGAGTATTTACAAGATTGATAGACCGAAATACAACTATTCCAACGAAGAAAAGCCAAGTGTTTTCTACCGCTGAAGATAATCAGAGTGCTGTAACCATACGTGTATTTCAAGGTGAACGAGAAATGGCTACGGACAATAAAGAGCTTGGAAAATTCAACTTAGAGGAAATACCTCCTGCACCAAGAGGTATGCCACAGATAGAGGTTACCTTCGATATAGATGCAAACGGCATTGTTTCTGTATCTGCAAAAGACAAAGGCACAGGTAAAGAACAAAAAATAACCATCCAGGCATCTGGTGGGCTTTCCGAAGAGGAAATAGATAAGATGGTTCAAGATGCGGAAGAAAACGCCGAATCTGACAAAGCCAAAAAAGATCTTGTTGAAGCGAGAAACCAGGCTGAAAGTCTTATCCATAGTACCGAAAAATCGATTGAGGAGCATGGTGATAAAGTTGACCCGTCTTCCATTGAGGCTATGGAACTCTCCATGAAAGCTTTAAAGGAAGTTTTAGAAAGTGATGATGCAGAAAAAATTAAAGCAAGAAGCCAAGACTTAACCGAAGCGTCAATGAAACTAGGAGAGGCTATTTATAAAGCAGAAGCAGAAAAAAATCCTGCTGAATCCGAAGCTGGCGATGATAATCTAAATAAAGATGATGGTGACATTGTGGATGCCGATTTTGAAGATTTGGATGACCAAAAGAAATAATTGAATATATTTGTTCCTTCTATATACGGAAATCTAAATGGCAAAAAGAGATTATTATGAAACGCTTGGTATTTCAAAGGGCTCTTCCGATGCTGACATAAAAAAGGCATTTAGATCCAAGGCAAGAGAACTTCACCCAGATAAAAATTCAGGAAGCGCTAAAGCGGAAGAAGAATTCAAAGCCGTGAATGAAGCTTATGACATACTTAAAGATCCAAACAAAAAAGCAGCATATGATCAATACGGTCATGCTGCCTTTGAAAACGGTGGTTTTGGTAACTCTGGGGGGAGTGGCGCTGATTTTTCATCAGCATTTTCAGATGTATTTGAAGACCTTTTTGGAGACTTTATGGGGGCTTCTTCTCGTCGAGGATCTAGCTCCTCCTCAAGAAGAGGGTCAGATTTAAGATATAACATGTCCATATCATTAGAGGAAGCTTACAAAGGAAAGTCGACTACCATTACTGTTCCATCCTCTGTTAAATGTGAGCAATGTAGTGGAACAGGTACTAAAGATGGAACTCAGCTTTCTTCATGTCCGACATGCGGTGGACTGGGAAAGGTTAGAGCACAACAAGGATTTTTTACAGTTGAAAGGACTTGTCCAACCTGTTCTGGAAAAGGTCAGATGAACAAAAACCCGTGTCGTTTTTGCTCAGGTTCAGGAACAACCCAAAAAAATAAGAATTTGAGTGTAAATATTCCGGCCGGGGTTGAGACAGGAACACGGATTAGATTGACTGGAGAGGGTGAAGCTGGATTACAAAATGGTCCTGCAGGAGATCTATATATTTTTACGGAGGTTCTTGATCACTCAATATTTCAAAGAGAGGGGGCTAATCTATTTTGTCAAATACCAATATCTATGGTAGCTGCCACGCTTGGTGGTGATATTGAGGCGCCAACTCTTGACGGAGGAAAGACAAGAGTGAAAGTTCCCGCCGGAATTCAAAGTGGAAAACAGTTACGATTGCGAGGCAAAGGCATGCCTAATATCAGGGGTAGTTCATATGGTGATTTATACATAGAGCTAAATATAGAGACGCCTGTTAATCTCAATGAAAACCAAAAAGATCTACTAATAGAGTTTGAAAAGTCACTTCAGGAAACTTCAAATAATCCAAAATATTCTAACTTTTTTTCAAAAGTAAAAAGTTTCTGGGAGAAAAACAACCATTAAACCATTGTTTACTTATTTCGAATACTACAGTATTGAAATATAGAGAAACCCTTAATTACGAGACCTATTGCGGTGCAAACAACCCCCGTAATCCAGCAATACCTAGAAATAAAGGCTAGTCACCAAGACTCGCTTCTGTTTTTTAGGATGGGTGATTTTTATGAGCTTTTTTTTTCTGATGCTGAGATAGCATCAGATGCCTTAAATATTATACTCACAAAAAGAGGGCACCATAAGGGAAAAGACATACCCATGTGCGGAGTTCCTTTTCACTCGGCAGAAGGCTATATAAAAACACTTCTAGATAAGAATATGAAAGTTGCCATTTGCGAACAGCTTGAAACTCCAAAAGAGGCAAAAAAAAGGGGTTATAAGGAAATTGTGAAAAGAGAAGTGGTTAGAATAATCACTCCAGGAACAAAATTAGAAGAATCTTTTCTGGTACAAAAAGAAAACAATATTTTAATGGCCTTATTTTTCTTTGATAATATTTGGGCCTCTTGCTGGATAGATATTTCAACCGGCTTGTTCAAATCAACTATAAGCAATGAGTCTCAGTTATTATCGCTTATCGATCAAATATCACCAAAGGAAACTATCTCATATGCAAATAAAAAAGAATTGTCGATATTAAAATCATTCACCACCATAGAAATAACTTGGCTGGAAAGTAAAAAAAATTTTTCAAGAGACATTTTAATCGATTACTTATCTCCTTTTTTCGATCCCGAAAGTCTTCAAAAAATTGATACCGGAATGTTAGGGTCAATTTCCCTCCTCGTAGAATATCTTAAAAAAAATAAAAACCTTTTTTTAGACCACTTCGATGTCCCAAAACAGGTTGAGCTTTCAAATATAATGACTATCGATCCTTCCACCCGGAAGAATCTTGAGATAAATACTTCGTTAGAGGGAGAAAAAAATCTTTCCCTCTTAGGTGTGGTCGATAAGACTTGCAGTCTTCTGGGATCAAGACTACTAAAGAGGCGAATAAATGCTCCATCCACGCAAATAGACCAGATTTTAAAATGGCAAAATAAGACTGCTGAATTTTATAATAATTTCCAAATTACTGAGCAAGTTAGAGCCTTAATAAGTAAGTTTCCTGATACAGAAAGGTCATTATCCCGGTTAATAAGGCTTGGACCAAATCCTAGGGACCTTTTCTCGTTGAAAATAGGTATGGAACTATTTTTTGAATTGAAAGAAATATTGAAAAATCTTGAGGAAAACAGCATTAACCAAGGGAATTTCTTCGAAGATAATCTAAAAAAGGTACTTAAAGAGCTCGACTTGGCGATTAAAGAGGGTACACCCCTTACTATGAAGGAAGGTGGGTTTATTAAAGAAAGTTTCAGCGATGAATTGCATAAATTTAAATTAATAGAAAAAAAAGCTTACTCCGACCTTCTAGAATTGCAAACAAAATACTCACGGAAAACTGGAATAAAGTCATTAAAACTAAAATATAACAATGTTTTAGGTTACTTTTTTGAGACTCCTATTTCTTACAAGGATAAATTATTGGAAGACAAGGAGTTTTTTCATAGACAAACAACGGCTAACACTGTTCGGATAAAAAGCATTAGCCTTGATCAGTTAGAAAAAACTACTCTTAGTGCCAGAAATAATGCATTGGATTTAGAGATAGAAATATTGAAAGAATTACACCAAAAGGTAATAGAAATAAGCAAAGATATAATAATTTTATCAAGGGAAATTGCCTCTTTAGATGTTTTCTCATCTCTCGGCTTCATTGCCGAAATGCATAATTGGTGCCGCCCCTTAATAGATAATAGCAAAGATTTCATTATTAAAGATGGTCGCCATTCTGTAGTTGAAAAAACAATTTTCAAGAAAAGCCTAAATGCCTTCGTTCCTAACGATTGTTCGTTAAGTACAAATGAGCATTTATGGCTAATAACCGGACCCAATATGGCAGGTAAATCAACATTTCTGAGACAAAATGCACATATCATTATTTTAGCACAAATTGGTTCCTACGTTCCTGCTAAGCAAGCTAAGATTGGGATTGCGAGCAAGCTATTTAGCAGGATAGGAGCATCAGATAATATTTCTAAAGGTCAGTCCACGTTTATGGTGGAAATGCTAGAAACAAGCAATATCATTAAAAACGCTGATGATAAGTCTTTTATTATTTTAGATGAAATAGGAAGAGGTACATCTACCTTTGATGGATTAGCAATCGCGTGGGCTATTATTGAAAAAGTTTTGCGAAGTAATAAATCCAGAACCTTGTTTGCCACACACTACCATGAGCTCACAGAGATTGAAAAAACCAATTCCAAGGTTAGAAACGTTTCTTGTGAAATTAAAGAATGGAATGACGAAATAATTTACTCTTACAAAGTAGTTGAGGGGAAATCAAAAGGCTCCTTAGGGATAAAGGTCGCAGAGCTAGCCGGTTTTCCAGCCGATGTCATTGCAGAAGCTAAATCGTTACTAGAAAAACTTCAAAGTGTAGAAGTAAATCAAGAAGATATTCATTTAAAGGAAGAAGATTTTGAAAAGGAAAGACTTATTAGATTCAAAAATGAGTTAGAAAATATTGATTTGGACTCTATAACACCTTTGGACGCCCTGAATATTCTCCAAAAATTAAAGAGCAAAAACTAAAAACCAGATTTCCTAACTTTCCTCTTCTTTGTTTTCAATAGATCCTGAGGACACCCCTACTTGTGCGGCCCTTAATAGTCTATCTCCTATAGTAAAGCCATTCGCCATTACTTGAATAATATTTCCTTTTTCAATATTTGGGTGTGGACCTTCAAACATTGCTTGATGAAACTTAGGGTCAAATTTTTCTCCCATTTCAGGGGCCAATTCATTGATTTCATGGTTTGAAAAAGTGTTTAGCAGTTCCTTTTTTGTAAGCTCAATTCCCTCGAGAACGGCATTTTGCTTCTCTACCATTTCATCATCTACACTTTCCAAGGCTCTATTAAGATTATCAAGTACGGACAATAAGTCCCTAGCTAATTTCGTGCCGCCATATATTTCTGCATCTTTTTTTTCCTTGAAAAATTTTTTCCTTATATTTTCTGTTTCCGCGAGCGCTCTCATCATTTTGTCTGAAAGAATTTTATTTTCCTCTTTAAGTTCCTCTAATGTTTTTTCTTCCTTTTCGGTTTCCTCATGTCTATCTTTTGCGTCTTTTTCTTCATTACCAGTTGAGGATGCAACTTCTTCGTCTCGTTTAAGCGTCTCATCATGTCCCTCTGGTTCTATACCTATATCCTCTTTGCCCATTTTAATGACCTTTCCGTTCTTCAGTGTACTTTTGGCTGATAACACATTAACAGCGTTATAGTTTTCGTCTTTACTCTTTTATTCATGGTAATTAATAAAATTTGCAATTCTGCATATAAGATATAAGCATAAATTCAAAGAATTTAAAGGCGTGTAAATGTAAAAAATAAAAATTTTTCCTATTATTTTCAAATTTTAAACTTGCTTTATTTTAGTGAATAATTTTTTATGAATCCATAAAATAAACAGCTTACTGGTGAAGAAATGGATACGTTAAGTAAAGAGATGCGAAGTGTTTCAATATCTTTTGATTTATTAACGAACGTAGAAAATTCCTGTGTTATCAAATTTGGCAACACGATCGTTATTTGTAAAGCAACCATTGAAGAATCTGTTCCTCCTTTCCTAAGAAAAAGTGGCATGGGGTGGGTAACAGCAGAGTACGGAATGTTACCGGGTTCTACAAATGAGAGGATGAGAAGGGAAGCTAAACAGACTGGCCAAAGTGGTAGAACACAGGAAATTCAAAGATTGATTGGAAGAAGTTTAAGGGCGGCTGTTGACAGAGTTGCGCTAGGTGAAAGACAAATAATAGTTGATTGTGATGTTATCCAAGCTGACGGTGGCACTAGATGTGCCTCAATCTGCGGAGGTTGGGTGGCACTAAAACTAGCCACAAACACCTTGAAAAGAAGTGGGCAAATAAAGTTTGACCCTATAATCCGTCATGTGGCAGCGATATCATGTGGTATTGTCGATGGAGAACAGAAATTGGACCTTAATTATCAAGAAGATAGTGCTGCGGAGACAGATGCTAATTTTGTTATGGACGATAAAGGAGAGTTAATTGAAATTCAATGCTCTGCTGAAAAAAAACCGTTTTCAAAAAAGGACTTTGAAATAATGTTTTCTATGGCTTCAGACGGAATAAAAAAATTAGTTGAAATACAGAAGTCAGCTTTAAATGAATAGAAAATTTCAAGAAAAGAACTTAGTTTTAGCGACCCACAATTTTGGAAAGATAGAAGAGTTCAAACATTTGTTCGGCAAAGTTAACTTCAATATTACGGATATAGGCCAATATTCTGGCAAAACGCCCGAAGAAACTGGGAGGTCGTTTTGGGAGAATTCTTTAATAAAGGCAAGAGAAGCGACAAAATTGACTGGTCTGGTAAGCTTAGCAGATGACAGCGGCCTTTGTGTTGACATATTAGGTGGCGCACCGGGCATTTACTCAGCGGATTGGGCAATTAAGAGTGATGGGTCAAGGGATTTTAAGTTCGCAACTAACAAGCTCCTTAGGGAAATTGAAAAAAAGAATTTTGAAGGGCCTTGCACCGCTCATTTTATTTGCTCATTAATTTTACATTGGCCCGATAATCACTTTGAGAAGTTTGAAGGAAAAATATATGGTAAGATAATTTGGCCTGGTAGGGGTGAAAAAGGTCACGGCTATGATCCGGTTTTTCTACCAAATGGATACGAAGAAACTTTTGGTCAGATGGATAGATGGAAAAAAAATAAGATAAGTCATAGAGGACTAGCTGTAAATAATCTATTGGATTCTTGTTTTTGAAATGGAAGAATCTTCGCTAGCCTTATATATACATTGGCCATTTTGTAAAATAAAGTGCCCTTATTGCGATTTTAATTCTTACAAAAGAGAAAGCACTAATCAGTCTCATTGGTTAAAGGCCTATTTGAGAGCATTAGAATTATGGTCTTCAAGACTCGCTAAAAGAGAAATAAAGTCCATTTTTTTTGGTGGAGGTACACCTAGTCTTCTTAAACCTGATTTTGTGGGAAAGGTATTACAGAAAATCTATAGCCTATGGAGTATTAATGGTAATTGTGAGATTACCATCGAGGCTAATCCAAACAGTGTATCTGAAAGTAAATTTAAATTATTTAGAGAAATCGGTATTAATAGAGTGTCAGTGGGCGTCCAAGCTCTTAATAATAAAGATTTAAGTTATTTAGGGCGCGATCATAATAGAAATCAAGCTATTAGAGCTATAGAAGTCATTAACACTTGGTTCGAAAATTATAACCTAGACTTTATATATGGCAGGCAACATCAAAGTGCAAGTGAGTGGAGGGATGAGCTTTTGGAAATACTTTCACTAGATGCACCGCATCTTTCTCTCTATCAACTTACAATAGAAGAAAACACTAATTTCCATAAGCTATTCAAAAGAGATTTATTAAAAGGTTTACCAACACAAGAAATTGTATCTGATATGTTTGATATCACGAAGCAACTTTGTAAAAACGGTGGTTATAAACAATATGAAACATCAAACTTTGCGAAGAAAGGCTTTAAGTGCAAACATAATATTTCATACTGGAAGTATGATGATTACATTGGTGTCGGACCAGGCGCACACGGTCGGATAACATTGTCAGGAAAAAGATATGCAACAGAAGAAGAGAAGAGCCCTGATGTTTGGTTTGAGAAAACAGTTTCCTTAAATTCAAGTACACCAAAGATAACCCCAATAGAAAATAAAGTTGTGTTAGAAGAAAAATTAATTATGAACCTTAGAATATCTGGAAATATACCTGTTTCCATTTTTGACTATGAAAAACTTAACCCTGTAGTATTCCATCTAGAAGAGAACAAATTAATAAAAACCAAAGACAATGAAATTGTTATAAGAAAGAGAGGTAAAAAAATGTTGGATTACATTGCCAGGTCATTAGTAGATTGCTTTTAAAAAGTCAGATCTTCATTATTTTTGAACAAAATATATCTAATTGTTCTAAGTCTTTGTATTTAATAACGATACGTCCCCCCCCAGAATTTTCATTGTGATCTATAGATGTCTTCAAACCTAGGGCTAATTTAAGGTCTTGTTCTAAATTAAGAGTATCAACATCTTTTTTAAGTGATGATTCTTTTTTTATTGTATTATCACTTTGGGATAGTCCTTTTTTTACGATATTTTCTATATCCCTTACCGATAAACTCTCTTCTATTATCTTCCTTGCTAAAATCTCTGAGTTTTTTACTCCCACAAGAGCTCTAGCATGTCCGCTCGTCAATTTACCTTCTTTTAAAAATATAATTATGCTTTCTGGTAGTGATAATAGTCTTAAAGAATTTGCTATATAACTTCTTGATTTTCCAAGCGATGCTGAAACTCTCTCTTGAGTATAACCAAAGTCTTGTATTAGCTGGTTGTAAGAATTAGCTTCTTCAATTGGATTTAAGTCCACTCTTTGAATGTTTTCAATAATGGAAATTTTTACAACTTCTTCGTCAGTTAACTCCTTAATTAAAACCGGAACTTCATGAATTTTCGCAATTTGCGCGGCTCTCCAGCGCCTTTCCCCAGCTACAATCTCGTAAATATCATTGTTTTTCCTTACAAGGATGGGTTGTATTATTCCCGTTTCTTCTATTGAAGAAGCTAGACTTTTAAGTTCATCAGTTGAAAAATCTTTTCGAGGTTGATTCAGATTTGGAACAAGATGCTCTATTGGCAAATAACTAGAGCTATTAGAAAACCCTTTACCCTTATCTTCGTCTTTTTTCTTTTCCACGATATCATCGAAGCCGTCAACATCTAGAAAGGATGAAAGACCTCTACCCAAACCTTTTTTTCGTTCATTTTTTGAACTCATTTTTCCTTCTTTCAAAGTGGTCTTCCCTCTTTAAAAACTCTGCTGCTAATTTTTGATATGCAATAGCACCTGAACACTTATGATCATATATTAAAGCAGGCATTGAAAACGAAGGAGCCTCACTGACTCTGACATTTCTAGGTATAACTGTATCGTAGACCAATTCTCCGAGATTTCCTCTTACGTCTTCCTCTATTTGTTCTGACAAATTATTTCTTTTGTCAAACATGGTTAACACAATGCCGTGAATTTTCAGGTCTTGGTTAATTTTTGATCTAATGTCCCTTACTGTCAATAGCAATTGACTTAATCCCTCAAGCGCGAAAAACTCTGCCTGTAAAGGAACTAAAACAGAATTTGATGCTACCATTGAGTTTATAGTCAGAAGGTTAAGTGAAGGTGGACAGTCAATTAAAATATAGTCAAAATCAAAGCTTTCTTTTTCTAACAAATCACGAAGCTTAACAACTCTCCCCTGCTCTTCAAATAGATCAACGTCAATAGACGATAAATCAGTTGATGCAGGAGCAATAAATAGAGATGGTATATTGGTTTTCTTCACCACGTCTTTTAAACTCGATTTGCCAGTCAGCAAATCATAAGTGGATTTTTCTCTTTCATCTTTAGGAACTCCTAGGCCGGTTGATGCATTTCCTTGAGCATCTAAATCCATAATCAACACTTTATTATTCACAGCAGCTAGCGCTGTAGATAAATTTATAGCAGTAGTTGTTTTGCCTACACCACCTTTCTGATTGGCAATAGAAATAACTGAAGGTTTAGAGATTTTTTTCCCCTTTATCTTTTAAAAATTTTTTTCACTCTTATTATCTTTCCAGAAGAGCTACTTAAGCTACCAACAATATCATAATCAAAAAACCAATAATTTAAAGTTTTATCTAATTCAATTCTATAGTTTTCACCCTTCAAAAATAAACATATTCCCTCCTTTTTTCGATGACGGAATGCTATTTCCATTAAATTGTTTAGTTCTGAAAATGCTCTTGCTGTTAAAATATCTGCATTCAAGGGTTCTAAGGTGTATATGTTACCGTTGACGACTTCAACGCTCAGGTTGAGTTTTCGAATAACCTCTTTAAGGAAAAAAACTTTTTTGGGGTTTTTTTCCACTAAAATTAGATCACAGTCTACTTTTCTATCTCTTAGCAATAAAGAAACAACCAATCCGGGGAAGCCAGCTCCGGAGCCCACATCTACCCATCTTTTTCCCGATGCCTCCACGTTTTTTAAAATTTGACCTGAATCTAAAAAATGTCTTTCCCATATATCCACTAACGTATGTTTCGAAACAAGGTTTATTTTCTCATTCCATTTGGACAATAAAGTCTTATATTCATAAAAACCGTCAAGTGTTTCACGTGAAACATTCAGACTTTTAACAAATTTGTTCTTTTTCAAGCTGTCTTCTTGTAAGAATTAATTTTTGATATAAGCAACATTAATCCACTAGGTGTCATCCCGTCAATTTTACTGGCCTCATGAATGTGTTGGGGGTTTACCTTGCTCAGCTTTACTTTTAATTCTGATGACAACCCGTCTATTTTTTTAAAGTCAATATCTTTTGGGATAGTAGTATTAATGTTTTTTCGCATTTTATCTACATCGCTTTTTTGTCTTTGAATATAGTAGTTATATTTAGCATCTGCTCGCACAAACTCACGAACATCTAAATCAAAATCAAAAAAACCTTGCCACAAACCTCGTAAAATTTCGCTTGAAACCCCATTAAGCGATAAAACATCATAGAAAGATCTCTTTTTACCGTCTTTTTTCTGATTTACACCCATTTCTTCTAATTCTCTGTTAGAATATGTTAATGTTTTTGCTGATGTGGTAAGCTCATTTATTGAATTTATTTTTTTGTTCACCAACCTCATTCTATGATCTGATACAACTTTAATCTTGTGGCCTTTCTCTGTAAGTCTAATGTCAGCGTTATCGCACCTCAAACTGAGTCTAAACTCCGCTCTAGATGTAAACATTCTGTAAGGCTCTATTACACCCTTGGTTACCAAATCATCAATCATCACACCAATGTAGGCCTCTGATCTATCTAAAATAAATGGATCATCTTTTTTTACATATTGATACGCATTGATCCCAGCAATCAACCCTTGAGCGGCTGCTTCCTCGTATCCCGTGGTGCCATTAATTTGTCCCGCTAAAAAAAGACCGTTGATGCTCTTCAATTCCAACGATGTTTTTAGACTTTTAGGATTTATGTAATCATACTCTACTGCATAGCCATAATTCAGTATTTTTGCATTTTCTAGACCCTTTATAGATTTGATAAACCTTTCCTGAATATCTCTCGGTAAAGAAGTTGAGATACCATTAGGATAAATTGTATCGTCACCTAGACCTTCCGGTTCCAAGAAGACTTGATGTTCCTCTTTACCAGAGAATTTTACGACTTTATCTTCAATTGATGGACAATATCTTGGTCCATTCGAAGTTATTGACCCGTTAAATATCGCAGATTTTTCGATGTTTTCGCGTATTATCTCGTGCGTATTTTTATTTGTGTATGTTATTCCGCAATTAATTTGCACTTGAAAAGGTTTTTTATGTAAAAATGAAAAAAGCGTCGGTTTTTCATCTGGTTTCTGTTTATCGATCACATTCCAATTTATAGTTTTAGATGAAATTCTCGCCGGGGTACCTGTTTTTAGTCTTCCCGTGTTTAATCCTATCTCCCTTATTTTTTTTGCTAACCTATTAGATGCAAAGTCTCCTATCCGTCCTGCCTCAATTTTTTCTTCTCCAACTCTTATCAAGCCATTTAAAAAAGTCCCAGTGGTTAGTATAATTCCAATCGACCCTATTTTTATGCCACCCTCTAACTCTACACCTTTTACTGTTGCGCTTTTAATATGTATGTTAACTACCTCACCCTCAATAATCGTTATGTTTTCCTCAGCTGCTAAAATATTTCGTACAGCTTCCTTGTAAAGAACTCTATCTGATTGTGTTCTGGGGCCTTGAACAGCGGGTCCTTTAGATTTATTAAGCAACCGAAATTGGATCCCTGAAATGTCTGCGGAAACACCCATTAGACCGCCGAGGGCGTCTATCTCTCGTACCAAATGGCCCTTTCCTAGCCCACCAATAGCAGGATTACATGACATTACTCCTATCTGATCTCTTTTCTTGGTAACCAGTGCCACACTTCCCCCTGCTCGTGCTACCGCATAAGCTGCTTCTGAGCCCGCATGTCCACCACCAATAACAATTACATCGAATAAATGTTTCACGTGAAACTTACTTCCCTATACAAAAACTCTTGAATATAATACCCAAAACTTCCTCGGTGTCTATTCTTCCAGTCAACTCCTCTATTATTTTTAGCCCATGCCTTGCTTTTTCCGCGAGAAGCTCGGTATCTAAGCCATCTTTTATGTTGAGTTTCAAATCCGACATAAGGATCACTAAATTATTTATTTTTGACTGTTGTCTATATGTAGCTATAACCCCATCACTACTATAGAATTTTGGTAATTTTGTTTCTATTAAACCAATAGCTTCTTTTATTCCCAAACCTGTTTTTCCTGATATACCTTTAAACCTAGTATTGTTTCCTCTATCTGCTTTAGCTTTAAAAACGAGATCATCAGAACCAACTTTTACACCAATAGTCATTAAATCAGATTCCTTGTTTACTAGAAAAATATTAAAAACAGCGTCTTTCAAGCGTTTTTTTAGTATTTTTATACCTTTTTTTTCTATAGTATCGTTTGTTTTCCTCAGACCTGCAGTATCTAAAAACGTAACAAAATTTCCATTTATTTGAACCTTAGACTCAATTATATCTCGTGTTGTACCAGCTATCCGGGAAGTAAGAGAAACATCCCTTTTTGATAAATGATTGATTAAAGTTGATTTTCCTACGTTTGGTGGCCCAATTATCGCTATGTTTAACCCTTCCTTTACAGACCTTACGCCTTTAAAGCTGTCTAGCTCTTTCTTGAGCAAATCTAAAAGGCCTGATATCATGTTTAAAACCTTTACATCACCTAAATCCTGATCATTGAAATCAATGTCTGCTTCTAAAAACGCTAAAATAGACATAATTTTTGACTTCCATATACCAACTTTCTTTGAAATAACACCATCTAGAGAATCGAACGATATTTTTCTTTGAGCTTCCGTCTCTGCTTTTAATAAATCAGATAATCCTTCTACCTGAATAAGGTCCATTTTCCCATTATAAAAAGCTTGCCTTGTAAATTCACCTTCCTCTGCGGGCCTTATATTTAGTTTGGATCCACATTGAGTTAAAATAGAAGCTAGTTTATTTATTATCGCAATACTACCATGACAATGGATTTCTACTGTTTTCTCTCCCGAATAACTATCATTTTTGTTGAACACAATAACAATACACTTGTCGATTATTTCTCCTTCCCAAAAAATCTTTCTGAGAGATGCGAGCCTGTTTTCGGGGAGTTTCGCTTTTGTTATTTTCCTCAAAACAGAAAAAGCGTCAGGTCCTGATATTCTAAATACTGATATAGCTGAAAGCCCGGGCACAGTAGAAAGAGCGAAAATCGTGTCTTTCATAGTTTGTCTCAGGTATTCATTGAATCAAAAAAGTCACTGTTAGTTTTTGTTTGTTTTAATTTCTCTAAAAGAAACTCTACAGCATCTGTTGTTCCCATAGGATTAAGAATACGCCTTAAAACAAATATTTTTGTAAGTTCCTTTTTGTCTATGAGAAGGTCTTCTTTTCGTGTACCGGATTTTAATATATCGATAGCTGGAAAAACTCTCTTATCAGCCACCTTTCTGTCTAATACAAGCTCAGAATTACCTGTGCCTTTAAATTCTTCAAATATGACCTCATCCATTCTACTACCGGTGTCGATTAAAGCGGTAGCTATAATAGTTAAGGAGCCACCCTCTTCTATATTTCTCGCGGCTCCAAAAAATCTTTTTGGTCTTTGTAAGGCGTTCGCATCTACTCCACCAGTTAGAACTTTTCCAGAAGAAGGCACAACTGTATTATAAGCTCTTCCTAATCTTGTGATTGAGTCAAGAAGTATCACAACATCTCTTTTATGCTCTACTAATCTTTTAGCTTTTTCAATTACCATCTCGGCAACCGCTACATGCCTAGTTGCTGGTTCGTCAAAAGTTGAAGAAATAACCTCGCCTTTAACTGACCTTTGCATATCTGTCACTTCTTCTGGTCGTTCATCAACCAAAAGGACAATTAAAAAACACTCTGGATGATTTTTCTCAATTGAATGTGCAATATTTTGCAATATTACCGTTTTTCCGGTTCTAGGAGGGGCTACAATTAATGATCTTTGCCCTTTACCTATAGGCGCCACTAAATCAATTACTCGCGCTGATTTATCTTTAATTGTTGGATCATCTAATTCCAATCCTATTCTTTCGTCTGGGTAAAGCGGTGTTAAATTATCGAAGTGTATCTTGTGCTTAGCCTTTTCCATTTCAAGAAAGTTTATTTTAGTAACCTTCACTAATCCGAAGTATCTTTCACCCTCTTTAGGTGCTCTTATTACACCTTCAACGGTGTCTCCTGTTCTCAATGAAAACTTTTTTATCTTATTAGGACTAACGTATATATCATCTGGTCCTGGTAAATAATTCGCGTCGGTTGATCTTAAAAAACCAAAACCATCTTGCAAAACCTCCAATACACCATCACCAGATATTTCAACCCCATCCTCTGCCATATCTTTTAATATTGAAAACATCATATCACCTTTTCTCATTGATGATGCGTTCTCAATTTCTAACTTTTCGGCAAGCTTTAATAGATCGCTTGGACTCTGATTTTTAAGTTCTGCTAAAGATAGCTGCTTTGTGTTATCTATATCGACCATAAATTTTTTAGGATTTAAATTAGTATAGGGGAAATTTTATGGAATGATATTTAACTTGTTTGCGTTTATTTGTCAATAATTTATATAATTTTAATGTTTTAGAGCTTTAGTCCTTTAACATAATTAACTACTAATTCCACATTTTCCACTTTAGCATCTGGTGTTATCCCGTGCCCAAGATTAAAGACGTATGGATAGGTTTTAAAATCGTCTGAGACTCTCTCTAGTTCTTGAAACAATAATTCCTCACTCTGAGTTAAAAAAATGGGGTCTAAATTTCCTTGAATAATTTTTTTAGGTTGAATTTTATCTGCAATCCACTTTCTGTCTAAATATTGATCAACAGCCAAAACGTCAAAGCATTCTTCATTAGAGAAATTTCTATATATTGTATTGACTGATCTTGGAAATACTATAAATGGTATATCTGGATGCTTCTTTTTTATTTCACTCACTATTTTTTTTATTGGATTTAAAGAATAACGCAGGACCATATCAGCATTTAACGCACCCGCCCAACTATCAAAAATCTTGATTACATCCGCTCCCGATTCAATTTGCATTATCAAATATTCTATCGTTGCGTCTGTTAATAAGTTTATGATTTCTTCAAACTCTTCACTGTTTTCAATTAGGAACTTTTTTGCCGTTAAAGATCCCTGCTCCCCTTTGCCATTAATTAAATATGTTGCCAGTGTCCATGGTGCACCCGCAAAACCAATTAAGGGAACGTCCTTTGGGAGCTCTTTCTTCAATTTTTTTACAGTTTCATATACTGGAAAAAGCTTTTCATGTATCTTCCCTAAGTTGCTAATTCTCTCAATATCTGCTTTGTTTTTAACTGGCTCTAACAATGGTCCTTTACCCTCTATAAATTGGACTTTAACTCCTAGGGCATCTAATATTAATAAAATATCAGCAAATAAAATAGCCGCATCAAATCCAAATCGATTTATAGGTTGTAAAGTAACCTCAGTAGCTAATTCAGAGTTGTAACATAAATCTAAAAAAGAACCAGCTCTCTTCCTAGTATTACGATACTCACTCAAATATCGACCCGCTTGGCGCATAAACCATATTGGAGGGCGCTCGACATGTAGACCCTTCACGCATTTCAAGAATAAACTCATATTATATATATTATATATTAGTTGTATGTAGTATATAAGCAAAAAAATGGGGATTGCTGTATAGACAGTGTTTTATCCACAAATAATTATTTGTTATTAACAGTATAACTTATTAGAAATGCAAGGTATTTTTTCAATTTCAAACAACTGTTAAGCTAATATAAGTATTTACGTATAATGTGGGCTGAGTTGTTGAAAAAAAATAATAGTCTATAATAAAAAGTAATTTAATATAAATTTTATGAAATTACTAACATAACTATTTTTTAATCAACAGACTATTATGGATAAAAATACAACTGAAACACCCCCATATTTAGCAGGAGTAATTGGTCATCCAATATCCCATAGCAAATCACCAAAACTTCATAATTATTGGCTATCAAAGTACAACATTAACGGTTTCTATATTCCATTTTCCGTAACCACAGACAAACTTCAAGCTTCCATTAAAAGCTTAATAGATCTTGGATTTAACGGTGTTAATGTAACAATACCCCATAAAACCAATGTTCTTTCTCTTGCGGACTCAGTCACAGACAGGGCTGCACTAATTGGTGCAGCTAATACATTATACTTTAGTAAAAATGGAAAGGTTCATGCTGACAATACAGATGGTTACGGTTTTATTCAAAATATTATTGATGAAATTCCAGACTATGACTTTTACGATAAAACAGCACTAATATATGGAGCTGGCGGTTCAGCGAGAGCTATAGCCTCGGCATTAATATCTAATGGCGTAAAGGAAGTAGGTATAACTAATAGAACCCGTTCAAAAGCTCAAATAATTTCTGAGGATTTGGGTGCTAAAGTAATAGTGGTGGACTGGCGAGCAGCCCCCGAAACAATTGGAAAAGCAGATTTAATAATCAATGCGACATCTATGGGAATGATTGGACAACCCGAATTTTCTCAGCCAATATTAAGAGCAAAAAAGACTGCACTAGTGATCGATATTGTTTATAATCCATTGGTTACTGAGCTTTTAAAAGAGGCTTCGAAATTAAAGCTAAAGACTGTAGGTGGGATAGGAATGCTAATAAATCAAGCAGTTCCCGGTTTTGAACATTGGTTTCAAAAATCACCTGTCATCGATGACGAAATAAGAAAGTTCATAGTTGAATAAAAATAAAAGGTTTATTCTAGGTTTAACAGGTTCTATTGCTATGGGAAAAACGACCGTATCGAACATGTTTCGGGATCTAGGCGTTCCAGTTTGGTGTGCAGATAATGAAGTTAACGAACTATACAACATTGAAGGAGCCGCAACAAAAATCTTTTCTATTGAGTTCCCTAGTGTTGTAACAAAGAAAGGAGTTGATAAAAAGAATTTGAGAAACTTGATTCATAAAGACAATGCAATACTCAAAAAAGTAGAACGAATAGTCCATCCTCTATTAGAACATTCAAAGGTCGATTTTATAAGATCTAACAGACATTTGCCCTTAATAGTTTTCGACATTCCCCTTTTGTTTGAAAAACAACAAGAAAGAAACTTTGACGCTGTTCTGGTTGTAACCGCTTCAGAGTTGACACAAAAAAAACGAGTGCTAAGAAGAAAAAATATGAAAGAACAAGATTTTCAGCTTATAAAGCGCAACCAAATGAACGAACAAGAAAAAATAAAAAAAGCTGACTTTCTAATAAACACTGACAAGAGTTTACTAGAAACAAAACAGGATGTTCTACAAATATACCAAAAAATTAAAGGACTTTTGATATAAGATGCGGGAAGTCGTTTTAGACACAGAAACTACAGGGCTGAACCCTGATAAAGGAGATCGAATAGTTGAGATAGGAGCTATAGAGCTTGTAAACCACATTCCAACAGGAAATACATTCCATTGTTATTTGAATCCTTTATTAGATAAAGAAATGCCAATTGAGTCTTTTAGAGTTCATGGTCTATCAGTGGATTTTTTATCAGATAAACCACTATTTTCTGAGATGATAGAAAATTTAATTACATTCATCGGTGACTCAAAGCTAATAATCCATAACGCAAAGTTTGATATAGGATTTATAAACCATGAAATACAGAGACTAGAGGATAGTAATTTTAATGTATATGATAAATTACCCTATAAGGAAATACCGAGCGAAAGCATAATTGACACCTTAGAGATCGCAAAAAAAATATACCCTGGAAAATCAGTTTCTCTGGACTCTTTGTGTATTAAGTTTGGTATAGACAACAAAAGGAAAGGTAAACATGGAGCACTTATCGATAGCGAAATATTGTCGGAAGTCTATCTAGAGTTGGCAGGAGGAAAACAACCTGGTTTCGAATTTTCACAGGTAGGCTCTGAAACTGATGATAGAAATAAAAAACCAATAGAAAAAAGGGTTTTTATCAGAAAACATCCATTAGCTGAAAGCAGAATTTCCCAAAAAGAAATAGAGCTGCACATGGAATTCATTTCTAAAATGAAGAAAAATTTCTGGTACTAGTTTTTCTGTTTAGTCTTATATAGATCGAAAAAGTTAATATTTTTAATGTCGATGTTCGGCATACCACTCTCAATCATTATTTGAGATATTAATCTTCTTATATACGGGAAAAGCATCTTTGGACACTCAACCTTTAATTGCTTTTCCAGTAAATCTTCGGTTACATTCGGAAAATTGAATAAACCACAATACGTCATTTCTAATATAAAAGCTGTTTTTTGGTTAATTTTAGCTTCCAAATTAACAATAAGGGAAACCATTACTTGATTTTCATCTCGTTGTTTATTTTCAATTTCTATATTGAGAGAAAAATCTGTTTTTCCCTTAAAATCTTCTTCTGTAAAATAGGCAAAAGCCTCCTTTTTTTCAAAAGACATATCTTTAACGAATTGCGATAAAAGCTTTATGTCATGATTGAATAGTAAATTTTCAATATAGTAACTATATTCATCTGAAGCTATTTGTTTCGAAGACATAGAATTTTAACTTTTATTTATTGTAGGGAACTATATACTCCATCTTACAGGTGGACACAATAAAATTAAATCTTATATATGTACTTTAGTAATTTACTTCCTTATTGAAGGGATCGAAATAGGAATTGGACCATAGAGAATGTTACAAATATTTATACTAGCAGCCGTAGCTATATTTCTTTTTTGGCGATTAAAAGCTGTACTTGGTTCTAGAGATGGTTTTGAAAAGACCATCAAGGAGATAAAAGAATCAAGCGATGTAGTCATTAACCCGAAGGTTGTAGATGAAACAAAAAACGACAGCCCTGATGATGACATTTTCGATTACGTTGAAGAAAACAGTAAAAATGCTCAGGTTTTCAAAAAGATGAAGGAGTTTGACAGCGACTTTAGTGTGAACAAATTTGTTTCAGGAGCAAAGATGGCATATGAGATAATTCTAATGGCCTTCGAAAGAGGCGATACTGAAAAACTTAAAACTCTTTTGGAAAAAAAGGTATTATCAAGTTTCAAGTCAGTTATAGATAAAAGAAAAAAAGATGGGTTTATCATTGACGCAAAATTTATAGGAATGAGAGACATAAGAATAATCGAGGCCTCATTCAGTCAAAAAACAAAGATTGCTGACGTCACGCTATCATTTAAATCCGAAATAACTACTGTCGTAAAGGACAATAAGGGCGTTATAATTGAAGGCCATCCGGATGAGATAAAGAAACAAAAGGATACCTGGGTTTTCACCAAAAATCTGTCTGATGAAAGCCCTGTATGGTTTTTAAAATCCACTCTATGAAAAAAGAAAAAATAATGCAAAAAACCAAAGATCAAATTTTATGGGAAAATTTTGTTTTTAAGAACAATATAAAAAAAAAATTCCAAGTGACGGTAGAACTAATTCAAGAGACTTAAATTACGAAGATACTTTCTTAACGAAAGACCCTGTTTCTCATTCAGATAGAAAGTTAAGCAGATTTGTAAACTCTAAGCGTCCTTCTAAAATGATTTCTCCTAAAATCGATATAAATATAGAAAAGAATAAGCTAAAACGAATAAAATCTGGGAGAATTAATATCGAAGGAACCATAGATCTTCATGGATTCTCACTAAAAGAAGCTAAAGCGCGTTTACAGCTATTTGTTGGTGAAAGTTTCTTACGCAATAAGCGGCTTTTGTTGATCATCACTGGAAAGGGTAGAAATTCAAAGCCCAACATCCATGGAAAAAAGCAAACAATAAAAAGTGAAATTAACAAATGGCTTTCAGAAGATTTTTATCGCGATAAAGTACAGTATATATCGAAAGCTTTGGATAAACATGGAGGTGAAGGTGCGTATTACTTTTTTCTCGTAAAATCAAAGAACATATTTTCTTAAGTCAGCAGTTTTGGATAGACTACCAACGTGCTTTTCAACAAGTTTTGAATCGATCACCACCGTTTTCCCCTTTAATTCAGGTGCATTGAAACTAATATTTTCAAGTACTTTCTCTAAAATTGTATGTAGTCTTCTCGCTCCAATATTTTCGATATTAAAATTTACTTCTTCCGCCAACGAACATATTTTTTCAATGCCATCGTCGCCAAAAATAAGCTCAACACCTTCGGTCTTTATCAGTTCAATGTACTGTTTTGTAAGACTGTTATCAGTATCAGTTAAAATTCTTTTAAAGTGCTCTTTTTTTAATGGGCTCAGCTGTACCCTTATAGGAAGACGTCCTTGTAATTCTGGGAGAAGATCAGATGGTTTCGAAAGATGGAAAGCTCCTGAGCAAATAAAAAGAATTTGATCTGTTTTAATGGGCCCGTATTTGGTAGATACGATCGTACCTTCAATCAGCGGGAGTAAATCGCGCTGAACCCCTTCTCGACTTACTTCCGCTGATTTCGACGTGGAGTTAGTACACACTTTATCTATCTCATCTATGAAGACTATACCACTTTGTTCTACTCTGGTCTTAGCGTCTTTTTGTATAACTTCGTCATCCAAAAGCTTTTCCATTTCCTGGTCAATAAGTATTTTGTGACTTTCCCTGACTTTTAATTTTTTCTTTTTTTTGAGTGAACCAAAATTTTTTCCAAAAATATCGCTTAAGTTCATTACGCCCATGGAACCACTTTGAGATCCAGGTAAGTCTACCATAGGAAGAGAATTACTTTTTTCAAATACCTCTATTTCAACTTCCTTTTCATCTAAAAGTCCGTCTCTTAACTTTTTTCTAAACGACTCTATGGTTGTCTCCCTTGCTTCTTCCCCGGCGATGCATTTCAACACAACATTTTCGGCTTCGCCTTTTGCTTTTTCATAAAGAGACTTACTCATTTCTTGTTTAACCAAAATGATAGCATTTTCTAATAGATCTCGAATTATTTGATCAACATCTCTACCAACGTATCCTACTTCTGTAAATTTCGTTGCTTCGACTTTTAAAAAAGGTGCTTTTGCTAATTTAGATAAGCGGCGAGATATTTCAGTCTTGCCAACACCCGTAGGGCCAATCATAAGTAAGTTTTTAGGGTAAATTTCATCTTTTATATCATCGGTTAACTGTTGGTGCCTCCACCGATTCCTGAGTGCAATCGCAACAGATTTTTTCGCTTCTTCTTGACCTATTATAAATCGATCTAATTCTTTTACTATTTGCTTGGGGGTCAGATTGTTCAACATATTATCTCGAATTCAAAGTTAAGTGTATTATCTTATCATTAGTGTAAACACATATTTCTGAAGCAATGTTGATAGCTTTTATAGCGATTTCTTCTGAACTCTTTTTCCCCTCGTAAAGCGCTCTAGCAGCAGCCAGGGCGAAGTTTCCACCGGAACCTACAGATGCTATATTGTTTTCTGGCTCTAAAACATCACCTGCACCAGTTATTATTAATAGTTCTATCCCATCAGAAACTATCATCATGGCTTCTAAATTCCTTAAATACTTATCAGTTCTCCAATCCTTGGCAAGCTCTACTGATGCTTTCGATAATTGACCTGGGTATTTTTCAAGCTTCTCTTCTAATCTTTCTATGAGCGTAAAGGCGTCAGCAGTTGAACCCGCAAATCCAGCTATGATTTCATAGCCTTCATTTTTTATAGATCTAATTTTCTGTGCTGTACCTTTTATTATTGTGTTACCTAAACTTACTTGCCCGTCGCCTGCAATTGTTACACTTCCGTTTTTTCTAACACCAACTATAGTTGTTCCATGCATGTTATTCATAATTAGGTCAGTTTAAAGTTCTTGCCACTTCCTGGGTCGTAAAAATTTCTATAACATCATCCTTTCTTATATCCTCATATGCTTCAAATGCCATTCCGCACTCTTGGCCAGACTGCACCTCTTTAACTTCATCCTTAAATCTTTTTAGCGTTTTTAGTTTTCCTGTATGTATAACCACATCTTCCCTTAAGAGACGAACACCAACATCTCTTTTAGCGTGTCCTTCTGTAACCAAGCAACCAGCTATCTTTCCAACTCCAGTTATTTTGAATACCTCTTGTATTTTTGCATAACCTATAAATGTTTCTTTTATTTCTGGAGACAGAAGTCCCTCTGCTGCTTTAGTTATGTCGTCTACAAGATCATATATTATAGAGTAATATCTTATATCAATTTTTTTCTGACTGGCGCTTTCTCTTGCAGCTGTGTTTGCCCTAACGTTAAACCCTATAATTATAGAATTTGATGACAATGCCAGAGTAATGTCACTTTCAGTTATAGCTCCTACCCCTGAATGAACAACTCTAACCTCGACTTCCTCACTTTTTATTTTTTCCATTGCTTGAACAATAGCCTCACCGGATCCCCTAACATCACTTTTAACTATGATTGGGAGAAAAGATAATTTCTCGTCTTCCTTAGCTTTAGCCAATAATTGATCAAGCGAAGAACCCATCCCTACAGTATTTTTTTTGTTTTTTATATTTTGTTCTCTGTAAAGAGAAATTTCTCTGGCCTTAGCCTCACTTGGCAAAACGTTTAGTATATCGCCGGCTTCTGGGGTACCATTTAAGCCTAAAACTTCCACTGGTGTTGAAGGCAGAGCTAAATCAATTTTTTCTTTTCTATCGTTAAAAAGCGCTCTCACTTTACCCCATTGTTGACCTACAACGAAGATATCACCCTTCTTCAAAGTACCTTTTTGAACTAAAACCGTCGCTACGGGACCTCTCCCCATATCCAGTTTTGCTTCAACTACTGTTCCTTCTGCTGGTCTTTTTTCATTGGTTTTAAGCTCTAATAGTTCAGCTTGTAAGGTTATGTTTTCAAGCAATTTCTCCAAACCAGTACCATTTGTAGCCGATATTTCTGCCTCGAGAACATCTCCTGACATACTCTCAACAATAATCCCGTGCTGTAGAAGTTCTGTTCTTACTTTGTTTGGATCAGAACCTTGTTTGTCTATTTTATTTATCGCCACAATCATTGGAACTTTTGCTTCCTTGGCATGATTGATTGCTTCAACTGTTTGAGGCTTTACACTGTCATCTGCCGCAACAACTAATACTACAATATCAGTGATAGTTGCACCCCTAGATCTCATATTGCTAAATGCTTCATGCCCTGGAGTATCAAGGAACGTTAGCTTTTGATTTTTATTGACGGTAATTTGATATGCACCTATGTGCTGAGTTATTCCTCCGGCTTCACTCGAAACAATATTTGTTTTTCTGAGAGAATCTAGCAGTGTAGTCTTCCCATGATCCACATGACCCATAATTGTAACAACAGGAGGTCTTGGGGATTTAGCGTTTTCGTTTTTGTCATCAATGTTAATTATGACATCTTCTACATCAGCATCCGAAACTCTTATAGCGTGGTGACCAAACTCTTCAACTAACAAAGTAGCCGTATCTATATCAATAGCTTGGTTTTTTGTAACCATTATACCATTTGTCATTAGTTTTTTTACTAAATCAGCAGATCGTTCTGCCATTCTATTGGCAAGCTCCTGTACAGTGAGAGGAGTGTCTGGAATTTGAACGTCTCGAACAATCTTTTCCCTTTCCAAAGAGGTCTCTAGCATTTGCCGTTTTTCTTTTTCTTGTCTTCTTCTTAGAGAAGCTATAGAACGTTGGCGACCCCCATCATCTCCTAAAGCCTGCGTTATGGTAATCTTGCCGGACCTTCTCTTGCTTTCATTTAACTTAGTAGATTTAAAATTTGACTTTTCACTATTATCTCTTGTTTTGCTTTCATAAGTTGTTTTTTGATTGCTTTCGGTTTTTGTTCTCTTTTTTGATCCAGTCAAATCAGGTGTTTCTAAATTTATAGATTCAGGAATTTTATTTTGATCTTTTACCTCTGTAGGCTTTGATTCTTTATCTATAGATTTTTTTTCTTGTTTGTTTTGTTCTTGTAACTTTTTTTCCTCCGCTCGAGAAGCTTCTATGGCTTTTTTGCGTCTCAATATCTCTTCATTTTCATTAGTCTCTATTTCGGCGACCACATTTTTGTTGTTTTCTTCAATCACAGGACCCTTTTTCGAAATCAGCAGCTTTTTCTTTTTTGTTTCTACTACAACGGATTTGGATCTACCGTGCGAGAAGCTCTGTCGAACTGTATTAGTCCCACTTTTAAGCCCCAACACCTTGGGTTTATTGTCTCTGTTTTCACTATCAGTCATTGCAATCACTATTAATTAATAATTATCTATAAAACCTTTTAGTTTATTTAAGTCCACTTGAATAGTTTTTTTGAAATTTTTGGAAAAAACACCAACATATTTGACATTAATTTTACCAGTGCTTTTTTCTAAATCTTTTTGTTCGAGCAAGCTTTCAAAAATTGAAACATCCTTAGAGGCAAAAAAAGATTTGTTAGCTAGGCTCTTTGCACCCATGGCTACAACTATTAAACAGTGTCTATATTGTATTAATTGCGATTTTATAGCGTCCAGACCTATAGCCAAAACACCAGATTTTTTTGTCATAGAAATACTGCTCAGTATTTTCTTTCTAAGAACCATTTCAATTGTTGCGACCAGATCTGGTGCAAAAATTTTTGAGACACCGAAATAGGTTTGTAAATCTTCTTTTCTTAAAATGTCAACTATAAGGTCTTTACCGGCTGGTAGCCAAACCGATTTTCCGGGGAGCTTATCGCACAAATCTGGAATCAATTTATTATCTGGGCTAAGACAAATCTTTATGAAATCGTCTTTGTTGATACTGGGCCTACTAAAGAAGATCTTTTTATTCAAAACCACCAATCTCTTTTTAAATTTTTTATTTTACAAGAGACTTAATAATCTCTTCGGACTCTTCTTTTGTAACCCACCCTAGCATTTCCCTTGCCTTCATGATTAGTTGTTGAGCCTCAGAAAGTGAAAGCTCAAAATGTTCGAGGAGACCCTCATCTCTTACTCTTTTTCCATCAATAGTTGTATAGCCACCAGCTAACTCCCAATCTGCACAGGTAGCAAAATCCTTAAGAGATTTTATTCCATCTTTAACTAACACTTCCAGCATTTGTGGGTTTAACCCCTCGAAGTTTAACAAATCATCCTCAATCCCGTTTGACTTAGCAAAATCCAATGATTTTTTATTAAGGTTCTCGAGATAATCTTTCGCTCTCTCTTGCAATTCTGTCGCAGTTTCTTCGTCGAAACCATCTATAGAGCTGATCTCACTAGATTCGACATAAGCAACTTCTTCCATAGTAGAAAAACCTTCGGATACAAGAAGTTGAGCAACCATCTCATCAACATTTAGATGCTCCATAAAAAGAGATGATCTTTCGTTGAATTCTTCTTGGCGTCTTTGCGACTCATCTTCTTCAGTCAAGATGTCAATATCGTATTCAGTTAGCTGACTTGCAAGTCTAACGTTTTGTCCTCTGCGGCCGATTGCTAAAGATAGTTGATCATTTGGGACCACAACTTCTATTCTCTTTGCATCCTCATCGAGCACGACTTTACTAACTTCGGCCGGTTGAAGTGCGTTAACAAGAAAAGTAGGTGCATCATCATTCCAAGGAATAATATCAATTTTTTCTCCCTGCAGTTCATTTACCACCGCTTGAACCCTGCTACCTCGCATCCCGACGCATGCGCCGACAGGGTCTATGGAGCTATCATGAGATAAAACACCAATTTTTGCTCGACTACCGGGATCACGACAAACCGTCTTAATGTCAATTATACCGTCATAAATTTCAGGAACCTCCATTTTAAATAGTTCCACTAGAAACTCAGAATTAGTTCTTGATAGAAATATCTGTGGTCCTCTTGTGTCTTCTTTTACTTCTTTTATGTAAGCTCTAACTCTATCACCAACTCGCAGAACCTCTCTTCTAATTAACTGATCTCTTTTCAATACCGCTTCAGCTCTTCCTAAGTCCACTATCACGTTACCGTATTCAACTCTCTTGACCTGACCATTTATAATTTGCCCAACCTTGTCTTTATATTCCTCATACTGCCTTGCACGGTCAGCCTCTCGTACTTTTTGAACAATTATTTGTTTTGCTGCTTGCGCAGCTATTCTACCAAAATCCATCGGAGGTAACTGCTCTTCGATGAAACCATCCAGTGTCACTTGAGGGTTAATTTTTTTAGCATCAGCTTCGTTAATTTCAGTGAAATGGTTTTCGACTTTCTCAACAACCTTTCGCCATCTTGACATTGATACCGATCCTGATCTTGAGTCAATGTCAGCTCTTATGTCATACTCCTGACCGTATTTGGATTTTGCAGCTTTAGCTAAGCTTTCTTCCATTGCGTCGATTACTAGCTTTGGGTCAATTAATTTTTCTTTAGCTACTGCATCAGCTATTTGAATAAGCTCACTGCCACTTCCTGATGAAATATTCATTTAAACTCCATTTCTTTTATACTTTCTAAAGACATTCCTTCTAAATCTATTTTAATATCTAAAACACGAGATAAGTCTAAGAACGTCTCTCCATTATTATTCGACAAGGTCAATGAATTTGGGCTATGGGCAATTAATTTTCCTCTTCCTGAAAAGGTGTCACTTTTTACTTTTACGTTATGGTTTTTATATTTTGCGAAATCATCCAATGAGGAAAGGTATCTATCTATTCCGGCAGAAGACACCTCGAGCCTAAATGGATCTTTTATTACGCTTTCAATATCCAAAAGAGAATTTATTTCCACTGAAATGTCCGCGCATTCATCTATCGTTACCTTACCATTTATTCTATCTAGAAAAACCAACAATTTTAACTCTTTACCTTTCCGAAACTGTATCTTAACTATCCTCAACCCCTTATCTAAAATTAAGGGCTCTAAAACCTTATATATTTTTTTCTCAGTAGAGGTGTTCGCAATTAAATTTAACAATAAAGGGCTCCAAAAAAAAAGGGCCTTAAAGCCCAAAATCTAAAACCAAACAATTGGCTGTTTTATACAAGGTTTTCAGATTTAATACAATAGTAAAATGATATTTTAAAAGTCAGAAGCAATACCCTTGACTTCCCAGTCACCGTATCTTGTCGGTTCTAGTCCACCACGCCCTTTTCTTTCAGCAGGCATTTTTTTTTTGCTAGTTTCTTTATCAGCATGCCTTTTTTTTGCTTCGTCTAGAGCTCGCTTGGCTTGTTTTGATTCTCTCTCTGTATTAGTCATCAATGTTTTTATAAATAAAAAATTATGAGTTTAGGTATATAATAGAGCGTAAGAAAAACATATATTAAAATTCACTGAAATGGAAAAAAAATTAAATAAAAAAACATATGACAAAATTTTGGCCATAGCCTATTTTATTGTACTCAATGTTTTCAAAAAAAATATTTCTACAAGACAGTCAATGGCCTCAAAGGCTGTAAAATATTCAAGTCTTTCAAGTTCTGATAAAGCAAAATGTAACGATCTGATCCAAAAAGTATTGAGATTCACAGTTTATCTAGATCCTTGGATTAACAGAAACAAAAAGGGAAGGTTAAGGATAGAGCTTTTTTGCCTCGTGCGACTTGCTCTCGTAGATATTTTGGTAAGAAATGTTAGGCAGGAAACTGTACTAAAAAAATATTCAGAACTAGCGTCCTCTTTTGAAAGGACAAAGCACAGCAAAGATCAATTGAGATACTTTATACATCTTGGATATTCTGAGTTGAAAGAAAAATCTCTCGAGCCATTATTTTTATTTGAAAGTAAAATACGTGAAGTACTGTTAAGCCAATATAGTTTAGAAATAATAAAAAGGGTGGAAAAGGTTTTTTCTGGATCTGCTCCCATAGACCTGTCTATAAAAAGAAGTGTTTCAGAGGAAAATTATTTTAAACAACTCAAAGGAACATCTGTTAGCCACTCACATTTTAGGCTATCTCAAAAAACTAGTCTAATTAAAACAAAAGGTTACTGCTCTGGGGACTGGTGGGTACAGAGTTTAGCCGCATCTTTGCCCGTTAAAATAGCTCCAATGGATTTAAAAGAGAAAACTGTTTTAGATGTTTGTTGTGCTCCTGGAGGGAAGTCTTTTCAATTGGCTGACAAGGGAGCAATTTTGACGTCAATTGATAAGTCTGAGAGAAGAATTAAACTCATGAAGGAAAATTTAGATAGATTGAACTACGATTTGGATTTAATTTGTAAGGATGTTTTTGAATATCAACCAAAAAATCTTTTTGATATTATTCTCGTAGATCCTCCATGCACCGCTACTGGAACTATTGGAAAAAACCCGGACCTACAATTTCTTAACCCTCTTGAAAAATTAGAGGAATTATCGGATATACAGCGAAAAATGTTAAAACGTTGCGCCAGTTGGCTCCAGGATGATGGCTACATTATTTATTCTGTTTGCTCCCTACTAAAAGAAGAGGGAGAAGATCAAATAAGTAGATTTTTAGAGAAAAATAAAGAATTTTGCTTGGTTTATCCCAAAAAAAAAGGCTACTTAGATCAAGAAGGTTACGAGACCAACAAAGAGACCGGAATAAGAATCATGCCATTTTTTGAGGAAAGTTTAGGGGGAACAGAAGGCTTTTTCATTGCATATTTACATCTAAAAGGAAAAAGTAATTAAATGTGGTTTTTTATTAAAGAGTTAGCTTTTTTTGGCATCGAAAAATTTTTTCTGAATATTTCAAGACAGTTTGCCCGGGTATTTTCGGATCAAAAAAGATTGTCAGTTTTAAAAAAACTACCGTGCGCAAACATAGGCAATGAAGACATAGGTCAGCTACTATTAAAGAAGATAAATGTATTCGGTAATGTTATCCTAGACGTCAAAGCTGATAATCCATGGCGCATTTTACCTTTTTCTGATGAGGTTGAAGTCGGGATCGATGGTTTTCTATGGCTTAATGACCTTTCAATTGTAAATAACCAAAGCTCCAGGGAGTTATCGCAAGCATGGATAGAAACGTTTCCCTTGAACCGATTAAACAAGAATGTGCATTCAAGCTCATCAAGATTACAGGCAATAGTTAGAAACCATATGTATTTAGAAAATAGTTGTGAAAGTGAACAATTAAAAAAAATAAAAAAGATATTGAAGAACGACTACCTTTTCTTAAACTTTTATAGAAATTTTTCATTTAATATTTTGGAGAGGCTTTGCATTTGTCACAGCTTGGTTTTGTCTCAATATGCCTTTAACTTCACAAAGAATAGGCAAAAAAAGCATATCAGATATATGATAAAATTATTTATTCTTTACAAGAATAGACTAAAAAAAGGCCAAACAAGAAGTCCGGAAGAGTTATCAAAAGTATTTTTCTTATTGCTCGAAACAATTGAAATTGCAACAAAGCTTAAGAGTGGTGAGCCATCCTCTGAAGAAGAAAAACTAAGAAAAATCTCATATTTTTTTGGTTCCTCTTTAAGGTATTTGCAGTTTGATAATGGAAGTTTAGTTAGCGCTCATGGTGGGAGTTTGGGAGATTTCGATAGATATGTAAGGCTTTTGGGAGAAATTAAAAACTATAAAGAAGGTGATGATATAGTTGACTTAGGTTTCAAGCGGCTTAATGGAGCTAGATTGTCAATGATTATTGATGCTAGTGCCCCTCTTTACGGAAAAAGAGATGGGATTGCGCATGCAGGTTTTTCATCTTTCGAATTGTACTATGGCACAAAGGCTATTTTTGTAAACTGTGGGGGTGGTAGCAGGTTTGGGCATCAATACAGGAAATATTGTCAAAGCTCTAAGGCACATAACGTTTTGTTATTTAATGAAAAGTCACAATGTTCTTTTGGAAAAAAGAGTTTTTCAAGAACAAACTCTTACTATTATATAAAGGATGGGCCTAGGAATACTAAGATAAGTTGTGAAAATTCTCTCACTGAAAAAATTGTAGAGTTGTCTCATGACGCATACAAAAAAGATTATCACATATCCGTTAGTAGGAGACTTTCAATGGATCTTGTAAAAAATTGTGTGATGGGAAAAGATACAGTATTTCCCGAAGATAATTTAAAAAAAAATCTAATTGATGCCTCTGTGATGCTCTATTTTCATTTGCATCCTTCAATTTCATGCGAAAAGAGGAAGAATGGTGTCTTGCTCGAAATTCCAGGTAATAAAAAAATGTTTTTCACACATAAAGGAGGAAACTTACGTCTTGAAAAGTCAACATACACCGGTAATTTTAATGAACCTCAGGAAATTACAAAGATGGTAATTGAAAATAGTGTCAAACAAAGCGAGGGTAAAATAAACTGGAAACTAGAGGAGTTTATTGATTGAAACCAGGAACAAAACCAATTCGCAGGGCACTAATAAGTGTTAGTGACAAGACTAATCTAAAGGATTTAGGAAAATTTCTAGAAGGATTGGGTGTAGAACTCATCTCTACAGGAGGAACTGCTCGATATTTAAAAAAAGTGGGCTTAAAAGTTAAAGAGGTGAGCGATTTGACAGGATTCCCAGAGATTTTGAATGGTAGAGTTAAAACACTCCATCCAAAAGTCCATGCTCCAATACTATTTGATAGGGATGATACGGTAAGTATTAAAGAGTTAAGAAAAATGGGCTCACAAGCTATAGATTTAGTGGTTGTAAATCTTTATCCTTTTGAAACTATTTTAAAAAGTAGAGCTCCTAGAAAAGACATAATAGATAATATAGACATAGGCGGGGTAGCTCTTATGAGAGCAGCAGCCAAGAACTTTGATCATGTAATGGTTATTTCTGATCCAACAGATTATATTGAATTAAAGAAAGAGCTATCAAATTTCCAAGGGTGTACTAGACAAAACACGAGAAAATTTTTCGCGGGAAAAGCGTTTTCTCAAACATCATATTACGATCACTTAATAACAGGATGGTTTTTATCTAAAAACCAGGTTAAACATATTAAAAGTCGTCTTTTTGGTGGATTAACAAGAGAGATTTTGAAGTATGGAGAGAATCCTCATCAAGCCGCATCCTATCTCAATAGTCCTGATTTAGAAAGAAAAGCAAAATATCTTATAAAAATTTTACATGGAGCTTTATCTTACAATAACCTTGCTGATACGACGGCAGCCTACAAAATATTATGTGAGCTTGAAGATTACAACAAATCATGCTGTGTAATTATAAAGCATGGAAATCCGTGTGGAGTAGCGATTGATAACAAAATTTTAGGTGCTTATAAAAAAAGTTTTGAGACAGACCCTATATCTGCTTTTGGAGGAATTGTTGCTGTAAATCAGAAAGTTGATGAGAAACTAGCAAAGAAAATATTAAGCGTGTTTACAGAGGTGATAATCGCAAAAAGCTACTCACCAAAGGCTTTTAAAATGCTAAGTGTAAAAAAGAACATCAAAATAGTTGAAATAAAGAGCTTTGATAGAACCTTATTAGATACAGAGGAGGTTAGGTCGGTCATAGGAGGATACCTTGTTCAGGAAACGTCTTTTAGTAAACCAAATGAAGAGGAATTCAAAGTAGTAACGAAAAGAAAACCAAGCAAAAAAGAATTTGATAACTTAGTCTTTCTATGGAAGATCGTTAAACACGTAAAATCAAACGCTATCGTTGTTGGAAAAAATCTATGCATAACGGGAATTGGAGCTGGACAGACCAACAGAGTAGGGAGTGTGAAACTAGCGATAGAGAATTTGAGAAGGTTAGAAAAAAAATATACAAATAATTCTAAAATTATATCCAACGGTATGGCTTCAGATGCTTTTTTCCCATTTCCTGACTCAATTAAAATGGCTTCTCGAAAAGGAATTTCTTGTATAATTCAGCCAGGAGGATCAATTAACGATTTGGACGTTATTAAGGCAGCCGATAAACTAAATATCTCAATGATTTTTACAAAAAGGAGACTTTTCAGTCACTAAATATTGGCTTGGATTCTGATGCTAAAAGTATTGGCACCCCATCTCGCACCGGAAACTTTAATTTTGCAACTTTAGATATCAAAAAATTTTCATTTTTATCATAAGATAGCGCTCCACCACTAATGGGGCAAACCAATAATCTGGTCAGATTAGTATTGAACTCATTTTTTTTCTTATTGGACATATCGACTTTCAAGGTCATTTTCCGATGATATCTTCATCAATGTTACTAAAACGTCTAACCTCTTGACTACCGTTTCCGCCTCTAAAAGAACCTGCTTTTCCTCAGGTTCAAATGGACAAAGCATAGATAATGAGTTTACAAGAACTTCTTCTCTAGCTTTTTTGAGCACGTCCCAGTCGGATGCAATTTGTGCGCTATCTAAATACTTTTTTAAAATTTTTAAAAAACCGTTTCTGTCAAAACTATTTATACCTTCGAAGGGAACAAGGTCATTACTGTAAAAATCCCAATCTATTTCAGATAATATATAAGGCTTTTGATCCTCCATTTCTTTTCTAAATTTAAATCTTGAAACGCCTTCTAATGTAATAAGGTATCTTCCGTCTTCAGTTTCAGTAAATGAAACAATCCTACCCGCACACCCAACTTTTTGAAACTTATTCGTTCCATTCAGTTTGTTTTTTGTATCTAGTTTAATGGGCTGAATCATTCCTATCAGCCTATGTTTTGTTGCAAGTGTGTCTTCAACCATGCTTATATACCTCGGCTCAAATATATTGAGTGGAAGTCTACTGTTAGGAAGTAACAATGCACCGGGAAGAGGAAAAAGGGGTATATTTTTAGGTAATTGTTCCATATGTATCAAACAAAAATTAAGGATGTTAGCGCTCTTCGCCCTTTTTTGGACAGCTCGTTCTCACTACCAAGATGATCAAAAATTAACAGTAGCTGTTTTTTTGCATAAGCATCCTTCCATTCCTTGTCTTTTCTAAACATTTCTAAAAGAACGTCTATACACTCAGAGAAATTATTTTCCTTAAAAAGTATTTTAGAATAATCCATCCTGCAATCGAGGTCGGCAGGGTTTTTCTGCATTTTGTCCAAAATTTCTTTCTTGCTATTTTCGACATCACTATTCTTCAAAAGTTCATAAGATGAAATAGCACCTTTAACCGCATTATCTTTAAGTATTTCAGGTGACAATTTTTCAATTAGCTGCTCGACTCCGTCAAAGTCGCCTAATCCAACACTTGACCTTATTAATAGAGAATAATTCTCAGGAGATGGGTTGGACTTAATTAACTCTACGGATGCTAATTTTACCTCCTCAAACCTTCCTTCCGAAAGTAAGACCTCAAATTCTTCAGACACATTCGAATTTATTTTTGAAAATTTTTTTATGAGCGTGTCTAAGAATTTTTCTACTTCGGGTTCGGTTTTGGCGCCCATAAAACCATCAACTGGTTGACCGTCTGAAAAAGCGAAGACTGCGGGGATAGACTGTATTCTAAGTTGAGAGGCAATACCTTGGTTTTCGTCAATATTAACTTTAACTACTTCAAGATGCTCCTTCTTTTTGGTTGCTTGACTTTCAAGAATAGGAGTTAATGCCTCGCATGGGCCACACCACGGAGCCCAAAAGTCAACTATTACTATTTTTTCCTTGGATTTTTCAATAACCTCGGGGACAAATGTATTTTCACTTACATCCTTTATAGACTCCACTATCATTTCAGAAACATCCTTTCCCCTTACGATCAATATAAGTCATTAAATCTATTAACAAACTTTTTTCTTACAAAAAATGGTGGTTTTGGCAATAAACTGTTCTCATATCCTTTAATTTCTTCATGTTTTCCAAATATTCTGTCAGCCTCCTTTTTTGAAAATCCTGCAAGATGTATAGCTTCCAACCAAGCAGCCTTTTTGTCTGCCAACTTGACGCGTCTTTTGATTATTTTAATTCTTTTCGTTGGGATATTGAACCTTATACAAATTGCTCTTGTTAACTTTTCATCCAATTCTTCATAGGTGTCACCCAAATGGGATTTTAGAGGAGAGATCATATCGCCTATCACATATTCGGCGGAGTCGTGAAGTAAAGCAAATAATTTCGAAGAATTATCCATTTGCGGGAATAGCTTTGCAAAAATATTTTCAACTAAAAGACTGTGCTGTGCTACTGAAAAAGGGTATTCTCCGATAGTTTGACCATTCCATCTAGCTAAAAACGAAAGGCCATGCGCTATATCTTCTATTTCTATATCGAGAGGGCTTGGGTCTAATAGCTCAAGCCTTCTACCTGAAAGCATCCTTTGCCATTCCCTTTTTATTTTCATTTTGAAGTTGCAAAAATTATTATAACTTCTATTAGTTATATAGGTTTTTGTAAGGAAAATAAAATGAGTAAAGATTTTATCGTGAAAGATCTCAGTTTGGCCTCATTCGGAAGAAAAGAGATAGCTATCGCTGAAACAGAAATGCCAGGATTGATGGCCATAAGAAAAGAGTTTGAAGGAAAAAAGCCACTTAAAGGGGCAAGAATTGCAGGAAGCCTCCATATGACAATTCAAACAGCTGTCTTGATAGAGACACTGGTAGATTTAGGCGCAGATGTTCGTTGGGCAAGTTGTAATATTTTTTCTACACAAGATCACGCTGCAGCAGCTATAGCGGAAAGCGGTGTTCCTGTTTTTGCTTATAAAGGTGAAACCCTCGATGAATACTGGGAATATGCTGATAAAATATTTCTTTTTAAGGAAGAAACAGCGAACCTAATCCTAGATGACGGCGGCGATGCAACTATGTATGTTCTACTCGGATCGCGGGCAGAGAGTGGAGACACGGAATTTTTGGAAAAACCATCTTCAGAGGAAGAGGAAGCGCTTTTTAAACAAATTAAAAAGAGATTACAATCAAGTAAGGGCTGGTTTACGAAACAAAAGAAGTCAATTCTTGGAGTTTCAGAGGAGACAACCACAGGTGTAAACCGGTTGTATCAGTTAGAGCGGGAAGGTAAGCTACCTTTTCCTGCAATTAACGTAAATGATAGCGTTACAAAGTCTAAATTTGATAACAAATATGGCTGTAAAGAATCGTTAGTAGATGGAATAAGAAGAGCAACAGATACTATGATGGCAGGTAAAGTTGCAGTCGTTTGTGGTTACGGTGACGTGGGAAAAGGATCAGCAGCATCATTACGAGGAGCCGGAGCCCGCGTAAAGGTTACGGAAGTAGATCCTATATGTGCACTGCAAGCCGCGATGGATGGTTTCGAAGTCGTAACATTAGAAGATACAGTCGAAACAGCAGATGTATTTATAACAGCTACAGGAAACAAAGATGTTATAAAGCTAGACCATATGAGGAATATGAAAAATATGGCTATCGTTGGAAATATTGGTCATTTTGACAACGAAATCGAAGTCGCTGCTCTCAAAAATCAAAAATGGACAAAAATAAAAGACCAGGTTGATATGGTGGAAATGGCTTCAGGTAGAAATATAATTCTATTGTCTGAAGGCAGATTGCTTAATCTTGGAAATGCGACTGGTCATCCATCTTTTGTAATGTCCGCAAGCTTTAGTAATCAAGTCCTTGCCCAAATCGAGCTGTGGAAAAATGGTAAGAATTATTCCAATAGCGTATACACGCTGCCAAAACATCTGGATGAAAAAGTTGCAAGGTTGCACTTAGAGAAAATAGGAGTGAGACTTACAAAACTAGAGAAAGATCAGGCTGATTATATTGGTGTAAATGAAGCCGGACCATTTAAAAGCGACAGCTATCGCTATTAATTAAACTTTCCGTCCCCGCTTTCCAAAGCCTAGAGAGTGTTGATTGTCTATGTCAATAGGCCACCTTGGTCTTGGGGACAAGTCCATATCATCAACTTGTCCTCCTAAATACATTTGTGTTCCCGCATACGCGATCATTAAGCCGTTGTCTGTGCAAAGATCTAGTGGCGGTGCAGAAAATCGGACTCCGCTATTATCACATAGCTCCCTCAGTGAATTTCTTATTTCCTTATTTGCTGCAACACCACCTGCTAATGAAAAGGATAGACTTTTCACAGAAGAAACCCTGGAGAATAGTTCTATAGCTTTTTTTGTTTTCTGCTCAAAAATTAATTTCATAGATTTTTGAAACGATGCGCAAATATCTCTTTGATCACGCAAATATAGGCCAGACTGTTTTTCAACTAGATAATCTACTTGTCTTCTTACGGACGATTTAAGGCCAGAAAAGGAAAGGTCACAGTCATTTTTATTGATTAGTGGCAATGGAAATGAAAACCGACTTTTATCACCTTTTTCCGCCCACTTTTCCACTTCTGATCCTGAAAATATAGGAAGGCTCAACATTTTTGCTACTTTATCAAAAACCTCACCTGGAGCATCATCTATAGTTGTTCCAAGCCTCTTTATTTCATTCGCTCCTAAAACGGCTAAATATTGACAATGACCACCTGAAGCTAAAAGCAGTAGATAAGGATAGCGTAGATCATCTGTCATTTGAGGTGTGAGCGCATGACCAACGAGGTGATTAACACCAATCAGTGGTTTTTCTGTTGAAAAAGCCAATCCTTTCGCAAAATTTATACCTGAGATAAGACCTCCAATTAATCCTGGCCCCTTTGTTACACAAATAATATCAATATCATCAAGTTTAATGTTATTTTCTTTGAGTACTTTTTTAAAGCATGTATCCACTCTTTCTGAGTGGGCA
The DNA here is from genome assembly GCA_902596605.1 of uncultured Alphaproteobacteria bacterium. Taxonomy (GTDB): domain Bacteria; phylum Pseudomonadota; class Alphaproteobacteria; order Rhodobacterales; family Rhodobacteraceae; genus CACIJG01. The sequence continues at coordinate 57,390 of CACJUU010000014.1, forward strand.
CGCGCCGCAATTTCCGGCACGACACCGCCGTAGCCTTTATGGAGTTTTTCTTGAGATAGTGTCACAAGTCCCAGTTTTTTTGAAACCAGTGTATTATCTTTACGAGTTACTTTGATAACGCCTATTGAAGTGTCATCGCAGCTACTTTCGATTCCTAGTGCTATGATAGACTTGTGCATAGTTATATATTACATTAATTGAAAAATTGTTAATTAGAAAATCAGAGAATGAGTAAAGGTAGTTATCCAGAAAAATTAATTATTGGCACAAGAGGCTCTCCTTTGGCCTTAGCACAAGCCAATGAAGTAAGAAATAAATTATTATCATTTAATCAAATAGCTCCTGAAAAGGTAAAAATAGAAATCATAAAAACGAGTGGCGACAAGTTTTTGAATACGTCACTATCAAAAATTGGGGGAAAAGGCTTGTTTACGAAGGAAATTCAACAAGCTCTTATCGATAAACGAATAGACATAGCTGTTCACTCTATGAAAGATGTTGAAACGGACCTCCCAGAAAAATTGGTTATCTCAACTATCTTAAAACGTGAAGATGTAAGAGACTCTTTTATATCCAGAAGATATTCCTCCATTTCAGATTTGCCCTTGGGGTCTGTTGTTGGAACATCATCTCTTCGAAGAAAGGCACAGTTACTAAACAAGCGAAAGGATTTAAAGGTAGTTGAGTTTAGAGGAAATGTTCAAAAAAGACTTGAAAAGCTAGATAACAACGTGGCTGTTGCAACGTTTTTAGCTACTGCAGGATTGAATAGACTTGGATTAGATGAGCTGATTAACCCTATATCAACAGATGAAATGTTGCCTGCTGTTGCTCAGGGAGCTGTCGGAATTGAGCATTTGCGTAGCGAAAAAATGGAAGAATTTTTGGCACCTCTCAATGACAGTGTATCAAAGAAAAGAGTTGAGGCTGAAAGAGCATTCTTGAGGGAGTTAGACGGATCCTGTAGAACGCCTATTGGAGGATTGGCACAAAAAAATAATGAAGAATTTAAATTTATGGGAGAAATAATAAGTGCTAATGGCGAGGTAAAGATTCATGATGTCTGGCAAGGGGACTGGGCCATGGCGGTAGAAATTGGGCGCGAGGCAG
>CACJUU010000015.1 GCA_902596605.1 uncultured Alphaproteobacteria bacterium
ACCTCATCTATGGAGTGATAGGCCAAATGACCGATGGGAACGTTTTTTAAATATTGCCAGCAAAGTTGCTGATGAGTATAAAAAAAAATATGGTGTTTATACCTATTTTATAATTGTTTGCATAAGACATCTTGGTCCTGAAAAGGCTTTAGAGGCCTCAAGGTTTGCCTCAAAGTTTAAAGATAAAAATGTGGTTGGTTTTGGCATGGCAGGAGATGAAACAAAATTCAATACATTAGATTTTATGAGAAGCTTCGACTTTGCTAAAGACTCCGGACTTGGTATCACTACCCATGCTGGGGAGATACGTGGAGCAGAATCTGTAGATGAAGCTATAAAACTTGGGGTAACCAGAATAGGTCATGGCGTTAGATCATGCGAAAGCGAAGAAACGATAATAAACCTATCAAAAGGGAATATTCTACTTGAAGTATGTCCAGGTTCAAATATAGCGCTTGGCTTATATTCTTCACTTGATGATCACCCAATTAACTTTTTATTCAATAAAGAGTTACCAGTCTCAATCTCGACAGATGATCCCCCATTCTTTTCTACAAGTTTATCAAAAGAATATCAGGATCTTCATAATGTTTTTGGTTGGGGATTTGAGATCTTTTCGCAAATAAATAAGAAATCTTTAGAGTTTGCTTTTTGTGAAGCAAAACTTAAAGAAAAATTAATTCAACAACTTTAGGAATTAAATAAATGGAAAACTTAACTATAATCAATCACCCATTAATCCAACATAAACTTACAGAAATGAGAAAAAAAACAACTTCCTCTAATCATTTTAGAACACTCTTAAAGGAGATAAGTTTGCTTCTTGCCTATGAGATTACGAGAAATTTGCCAATGGAAACGATATCGATAGAAACACCTCTAGAACAGTATGAGGCACCAACTTTGGCAGGAAAAAAGCTAGCCTTAATTTCTATTCTGAGAGCTGGTAATGGCTTGCTTGATGGGGTTTTAGATCTAATACCTTCGGCACGTGTAGGTTTTCTTGGTTTATATAGGAACGAAAAAACGCTACAACCAGTTGAGTATTACTCTAAGGTTCCTAGTGATTTGAGCAATCGCGTTTGTATAGTAGTTGACCCAATGCTTGCAACTGGAGGATCTGTATCATTTGCAGTCGATTATCTCAAGAAAAAAGGGGCAAAAGACATCAGATTTTTGTGTCTATTGGCTGCGCCAGAGGGTGTAGAGGTTATGCAGAAAAATCATCCAGATGTCAAAGTTTTCACTGCATCTCTGGATAGATCACTCAATGACATTGGATATATCCTGCCGGGGCTCGGAGATGCTGGTGATAGGTTATATGGAACAAAATAGAAGATTGAGAAAATTTTTATCCAGGGATTCTAAGAGTTTCTTGTCTGGTCCCATTAGTTACATGAATTTTATCGAGGTCAATACTTATAACTTTCCAGCCATTCCCAAACTGTTGTCCTACTTTAACTTTTACTGTATTACCAGAGGACAGTCTTATTAAAGCAATTCGCCCCGATCTTTTGCCAAAGACGCCAATTAAATTTGTTCTATTTAATTCTATCAAATTTCGTAGTGTCGAATTTCCGACTATAGAAGCCCTTCTAGGTATGCTTGGTGGATTGCTTCTCACTTTTAAGTTTTTGATTGAACTAGCAGAAACTTTTTTCAATTTACTAACTACCGTGGGTATTTCGGGAGGAATATCAACAAATGTCACTGCTCCGGTAGACTTAGTAGGATCTTCTAAAACTTTAATTGAGTCAATTATATCTGGCTTTACTGTAGGTCTTTTGCCATTCCATAATGTTAATTGTATCGAGTCTTTTTCTTGATTCCTTTGTAATAACTTAACATCGATACCTTGCTCTTTTAGTTTTATATTCAATCGACGATTCAAAATTAATTCTTTGTCATAGGTGGTTGAAAGAGTGCTAATCAAAAATTTTTCTTGCAATATATTTGTGGGTCTTATCAAAACTTTATTTTCATCATTTAGAAAATTAAAGCCAACTATTCTATTGGAACTATAAATAATTGGTTTTTTAACATCAAAAAAGATTAATGGATGCGTACTAGCTTTTCTATTTGCAGTTGTAATTGAAATTTTTGTTAAAGATAGATCTGAAAAAACCTCTTCAACTGCCACTTTTTTGTATTCATGACTTATACTCCTTTCCTTTTTTGGAATCTCAAAAACCAACTTCGTCTTTAGTTTGTGTGCAATGGTTTTTGATGGTTTCGATATTTTCTGTTCTTCATATTTTGAATATGAGAAATCCTGGTCTAACTTCGGAAGTGATCGATGTACTTTCTTTTGCTGGCTTCCAAAAGAACTTAATAATGCCATTTTTTGCGATTTAGCAAATTCTTCAAAGTCATAGAATTGGCTTGGGTATTGAGGAACTGATATTGGATTGTTTATCTCTCCAATGGTTAGCTCCTTTAATCGTTCTATTTTTCGATTTGCATTAAATTGGGATTTTACTGAGAATTTATTAAAAGAATAAATTTTAGGAGATTGCTTTTTAGACTTTTCAGGAAGATCAAAAAGATTTGGGTCCTTTATTTCAAAAATTGACATATCTATTCGCGTAGTAGACATTTTTTTTGCTCCCCCCAATAAGCTTAGCTCAGATTTCCAATTATTGTCCTTATTTCTAAATTCTTTAGAGTTAGCTAAATAATTATAAGGCTTATTGTTAGATTTATATTCCAAATATGTGGAAGTCAGCGATAATAAAAAACCAGCAAATAGTACAAAACTTATTATTGATAGAACCCGTGTAAATGTTTGTCCTTCAAGATCGATAAGTCGTTTTGAACTATTGTCATTAAAAAAAACGGGACTCTTTTTAAACCCAGATATCTTACTTGAAGCAATATATCTTTCTGGCCGAAATCCGGCTCTTTTAACGAAATTTCTAGACTCTGTTACAGAATTTGCAGATATTGCCGCAATGGGAACTGTACTTCTCGTGGAGGAGTCTCCAACCGCTATTAATAGTTCATTTTCATTTAATCCACATCGTTTGGCTGTTACCTTTTTGCAATGTTCAATAGAAAAATTGTCTTCAATAACAATAGTTTGTGAAAGGACTAACTCTCGAGGAAGAAGGACGTCTACTATTGGTTTTTTTGTTGATAAAGCCGCTGCTTGATTTCTAAGCGAAACTAGATCTTTTTCAAGGTTTTTTGATGATGGGTCAACTGACCCAAGCACATTCCAGGTTTTCTTACTTCCTTTTTTAAGAAGTTGGATAGATGTTTTTGATAAATTTAAAGCTAGCTTATTTCTATTCATGTCTCTCATCTTAAAGATCTTAAAAAGCGAACATAATATACCATAATTCCTATGGCTAGAAAACTATTGGTAGAAGAAATGATTAAATGCCATATAGTTTATTTGATTGAATGTTGAAAAGTGTTATTCCTACAGCTGTCGATACATTAAGTGATGAAAACGTTTGGTTACCATCTATAGATAACAACGTATCACAGTGTTCTTTTGTCATACGCCTTATCCCTTTCCCTTCTGCTCCAAAGACAATGGCAATATCATCATTTCCTTTTTTAAATGAAGATATTTTATCTTTTGCAGTTTCATCAAGCCCTATAATAATGTATCCAAATGTCTTTAACTTAATGATCGTTTGAGCAATGTTCGTGGCTTGAATGTAGTGTACTCTTTCGAAAGCCCCCGAAGCTGCTTTTACAAGACTTCCGTTCTCGCTTGACCCTCCGTTCAGAGTATTAATTATAGCATTACAGTTAAAGAAGAGGCTTGATCTGATAATACTTCCAACATTTTGCGGATCACTAACCTTATCTAAAATAACAATTAATTTAGGTTGCTTATTTTTATTGATCTCATGAATGTCACTTGGCTGTCTTAAGGGACTAACTTTTAAAATAGCTCCTTGGTGAACTTTACTTTCTGAAATTGGTAAATTTTTTGATTTATCGATATTAAAAATGGGTATGTTAGGAATTTCATAATCAGTAAATATCTTAGCTCTTGCATTTTGACTAATCCATAGCTCATGTATCCTACGATTAGGGTTTTTGAGTGCTGCTTTTACGGCGTGCAAGCCAAACATATAGTAGGCGCTATTTTCTTTAATATTCTTGGTTCTCTTACTATTCATGCCCATTATTAAAGTACAAATCCATACAAAACTCGCATCTTTCTATTTACACATAGCTATATCAGATGTAAAACGCTTTTACACAATATCCTAGGAGGGGTGGCAGAGCGGTCAAATGCAACGGACTGTAACTCCGTCGGGGAAACCCTACATAGGTTCGAATCCTATCCCCTCCACCATAAAATAGTGTAATAAATACAGATACTTACACGATTTTTACCCTCGCAAAAAAACCTCAAAAAAACAGCACTATTGAGTTACACACAGTTACACACTAAACTAAAAGTAAATCCGTCGGGGAAAGTGTGTAACTAATGAATCAACGTTCAGTAAATCAAATAACTGATAAGAAACCTATTAGGACGGGTTTATCCCTGTATAAAACTGGTCGGTCACCATATTGGTTCGCACAGATCTGGGTAGGTGCAGAGAAGAAATATTACAGAAAATCGACAAAAGAGACTTCAAGGATAGATGCAGTAAAAGTTGCAGAAGAGGTTTTCGAGAGTCTAAAAAATCAAAAAGTAAGTTTTGCATCGGTAGTTACTAAACAACTTTGCAATACTTACATAGATGAACTTATAAACCTCCAAAGGATGGAGTCTGGTAAGGGTAAAAGTAGTCGATATGCGAGAGATGATGAAAACCTAATAAACAGACCAGAGGAGGGGATTAGAGCATTTTTCGGTAGAAAGGATATTAGTAAAATAACTACCAAAGATATTAGAACATATTTCCTATTTTTGGACTCTCGAAGAGATGTTCCCCTTGCACCATCAACAAGAAACAAATACCGATCAGTTTTATCAAAACTTTTCAGACTTGCGTATGAAGAGGGTGCAATCAACAAACCTATCATAATGCCGAAGTTCGTGGAGAAAAGAGATAATCCCAGACCATCATTTACTGATGATGAATATAAAAACCTACTCGATACAATAAGGAGAATGGCAGACTCTAAAGTGCGAATAGAGGGAATGCATATAGATAATGAGTTTTATTATTTCGTTGTCTTTCTTACTGCATCATTTATGCGACCAGTAAAGAGTGAGGTATTCAATATTAGATACAGAGATATTGAGGTTCATACTAACCCCGATTATTTGGAAATAAGAGTAACGGGTAAAACAGGTTACAGATCTGTTAGAACGATGCCGAATGCAGTAGATTATTTTACAAAGTTGAGAGATATGAGAAGACCTAAAATCAAAGAGAAAGATTTTTTATTCTTCAATCATTTTCCAAATAGAAATACTGCAAGAGATAATGCGATGAGATGTTTTGATCTTATTTTGAGAGAGGCAAACTTGAAGAAAACGAAAGACGGACAAAATCGTTCTTTATATTCTTTACGTCATTATTCACTCCAAACAAGGTTGATAAAGAGTAAAGGGAAAGTGAATATCTTTGTGCTTGCAAAGAATGCTGGAACATCAGTTTCGCAGTTGGAGAGGTTCTATTTACGACACCTCGACCCCAATGGTGATATAGTCAAAAATCTGCAAACCTTTGGAAGTTAGAACCTATGAAGTTAGTGAAGTTCATAAAACATTACTCACAAACAAAACCACTTTCACCCAAAAAACTGAAAAGATGGAAAGACGAAGAACAGAAGATAATACGCAACATATTAGATTCTATGAATAGTGATTTAAATTATCTTACGCAAATGAAAGATACTGACGGAAAAGACCAAGAAGTTATACGCAAGTAGTATCAAAAAAATTTACCTAAATATTAGTAAATAAAAAGGACACAAATATTCTCCTTGTGTGTTCTTTCAATACTGCGATTTATAATCATTTTTGGGGAAAAATAACATCTTTATTATGGAGAACTTACAGAGTTCTGTATTCATATACAGGACTCCATTTTTTATAGTGAAAAACCTATAAAACCCCTTATTTTATTGGGTTTCGTGTATATTTGGTATTGACAAACACGACCATCTATGCTATAAAGGTGATGCGAGAATGAGAGTTGTTCCTCCCAAGTGGGAGAACGTAAAAATAAACTATATTTTTATGGAGACAACTAATGTCAAAAATAAAACAAAACAATGAATTAGTCAAAATACGAATTGATTATATCGAATACAAATATCGTAATCGTAGAGTTATAGGGAGACCTCCTGCTGTCTGTGAGGGTGACGTTTATGAGGTAGAGAAATCTAAATGTAGCAATTACTACCACCAAGAATATCCAAAATTTTTTTCAGAGGGTCCTAGATTTTTTTTAACCAACTTAGATCGTGGTTGGGAATTCTATGTAAGCAAATCACAATTAGATGAACTATTAAACTAAACCAAAAAAATATTATAAAAAATAGAGTGCTCCTTATTTTGGAGGACTCTATTTGTATAAATATCACTATGAAATGTATTACAAATACCAATAATAAACTTTGGTTGAATGGGTTTGATATTACCAGACCCATTTATCTAACTCTGGGTTTCAACGATTATGTGAAGTTTGGTGATGGAGAAAAAACAAAAGAAAGGATGAGAAAAAACCACAAACATTTTTTCAACGAACTTCACCGACAGGTCTATAAAAAATCCAAGAAGAAAATACCAAGATATATTGTGATTGAACGAGGTGGAAAAACTGGTGGGTTTCACTCTCATAGTCTTGTGGAAACACCAGAACATTTATCAACTACCAAGTATAAAAAAAAACTTAAACAAAGTTGGTTGAAAACAAAAGACGGAGTTTCGTTAGATACGGAATCAAACGTCTATGACAGGAGAGAGTTAGATGGATATAACACCAAACAACTATTTCCTAATAATACAAATGCAGAAGTAGATTTTATGAACTGTCATAGGACTCTCTAAAATCAAACTTCAAGGTTGTGGAGATACTCTCCCAGACAATACTGACTGCTGAAGTAGAAACAACACAGATGGGGTAGGGAAACCTACTCCAATAGTAGTCCTATGGAAAAAGAGAGAGATAAGAATGAATAGAGTATAAAGAATACCTAAATAATAACATTAGACACTAGATAAGGACTGCTAACGCACCATGATATATAAAACTGATATAACAGATACTGAAAAACAAACACCTACTGAAGACGATATTAGAGGTGCTGATGTTTGTTATGAATATGGTGAATCTCTTAAACCAGAACTCACATTAGATTTCTTATACGAACAGTTAGGTAAAAAGAGATTTAGAGATACTGGATTACGAAAAACAAGATTCAGTTTGATTGGAGAGTCTTTGTTAAAGAACAAAAGGAATAAGAGATAATGAAAACACATAACTACCCTTTGAGAATCCAAGATGAAGTTTGGAATGACCTAAAAAGAATCCAACAACTTGATAAACAATCTGCAAATAGTCTTATCAATGAGGGAGTGAGAATGGTTATTGCAGACAAACTCCAAAAGATTTCTCAACAACGAAAATACAGGAACTCATTAGAGGGAATGACTGCATAATGAGGATACTACCAATCTGGAAATTCGGTAATATCCGTGACTGTGTATAACTTTAGAAAAATTTTACCGTGAACAGATAGATACCCTTTTTCGTTTAACCATTCTGCGATTCGGTCAAGGGTCTTACCTTTGTCTCTTTGTTCAATGATTGTCTGATAGAGAAAGAATTGGTATTATTAAATGAAGCAATTCTGACCAATAGACCTAGAGAAGGATAATTGATGAGCGTCGCTAATGTAACTATGTTTGAGTTTCAAACTGCGGAATCCGTAGAAGAATTTGCTTCTTGGTATAAAGATATTGGATCGCATCCTAATAATGATGTTTCGCTTTTTGTTAGAACAGGAGAAACCTCCGCTATCGGTATATCGGTATATCCGACAGAAGAAGATAGGCAAAATGCAGACAAACTTAGAAATGCTAGAACATCAACTTACCTAAGTGGAATAGTAAAAGAAATAATACCCTTGAGCGGTGATGTTCTTGTGCATTTTTTGAAAGGAAGGTTGTTGGAATAAAAAAAACCTTTAAACCGAACAATACTTCAAAGACTATAGTTAAAAATAATAAAGGATTATTAAAGCGGACTTGCTCGAAAAGAGTTTATGTTACTCTGGGGGTAAGGGTGTAGCGAATACTTCAGTTCTAAAAGCATTTCTTTCTTTCAAATTAATATACAACTTTTCTAACGATTTAAACTCTGCAATCTCTAAACCCAAAACCACACATCTATGTATCCAGCATCCTACTGGTATGTCTGCTAAACTAAGTTCATCGTCTAGGAGATAATTAGTTTTTTCTAACTGGGTATTTAATAATTCAAAGCATGAACGAATCTTCTTTTTTGCTTCAGATACTAAAGTAGGATTTCTTTGTTCTACAGGAAGCAATATATTATGCGCTGTGTAAGTTGAGCAGTTTAGTCCAAAAACGGAACTCGACCAATCAATCCATTGGTTATTTAATGCTGTTTTTTTTGGGTTATCAGATTTTAGAATATCAAACTTATCAGATATGTATTTTATAATTGAATTGGATTCATAAAGTATAAAGTCACCATCTTTTAAAACTGGAATAGTGCTATTGGGGTTCAACCTCATAAATTCTGGAGAGGTCAATCCACCATACTTCCCTCCAACGATTTCCGTTTTGAACTCCAAATTACCTTCACTACAAATCCAACGAACCTTTTGAACATTCGCAGAAGATTTTCTTCCATATACAGTTATCATAAGAACCCAAGAATATTTTTATAAGAAATGAATGTAATTATTTACTACAAGTTGGTCAAATTTAAAAACCCTCAAACATATTAACCAAAGTCTTATCAATAACCTCCAAACTAAAATCAGACCAAACCTCTGGATACTCTCTTTCTAACTTCTCATCTTTCAACCTTTTCTTCGTCACGATTGAATGGATATGATTACCTTTGAATTTCTTACCGCGTACATATAGATATCCTCTGTTGTTCGTTGATTAAGTTCAAAAATAAAACTAAAATTTATGTGAAATTATATTCACTAAAAGGAGAAGATATACATGAAAAAGGGATATATTATAGGGCAAATAACCATTACAAATGCTGATAATTATAAGGCATATGCTTCTAGTACTGAACAAATTATAAAGAAGTTTGGAGGAAAATATTTGGTTAGGGGAGGAGAACAAGAGGTAAAAGAGGGCAATCCAAGCGGTAATCGTAATGTGGTCGTTGAGTTTGAAAGTACCGAAAGAGCAAATGCATTTTATAATTCGGAGGAATATGCAAAAATTATAGATATTCGAAAGGATAATTCTGAAGGATATTTTGTTATAATCGAAGGTTATTAAACACCTTCAACTTTTAATCAAACTACTTTAATAGGTTGTTTCTTTCTAACTTCTCATCTTTCAGTCTTTTCTTCTTCACAATTGAATGTACATGATTTCCTTTGAACTTCTTCCCACGTACAGATAGATAACCTTTCTTGTTTAACCATTCTGCGACTTCGTCTCACATGGGTATACTTTGACAATACATCTTTATGATACACATATGTGTATCATTAGCCTCAATTGTTGACAAATGAGACACGATTCATTAGGGTTAAAGGCGTAAATGATACACTTTTGGAGTATATAATGAAATATGGATACGCAAGAGTTTCAACCTCTGATCAGGATTTAGAGATACAAAAGAACGCGCTTCTATCCGCTGGATGTGAAGTAGTTCGAGAGGAGAAAGTTTCTGGGACATTATTAAAGGGTCGTTCCGAACTCACAAATCTTCTGGAGTTTTTAAGAACTGGTGATGAGTTAGTTGTTACTCGAATTGATAGACTTGCGAGGTCTATGAGGGATTTGCAGAACATAGTTCATGATTTAACTGAAAAGGGAGTTCACCTTTATGCAACAGAACAATCTGTCAATACTAACACACCAGAGGGTAAATGTTTCCTCGATATGCTGCGAGTGTTTGCAGAGTTTGAAACCAGACTACGACACGAAAGACAAATGGAGGGTATTAAGAAGGCAAAAGAGAAAGGTGTCTACAAAGGGAGAAAACAGACTGTGGATGTTGTAAAGATCAAGGAACTTGCATCAGAGGGTCTGATGAAGACAGAGATTGCAAAAAGACTTGGTGTCAGTAGAGCGACTGTCTATCGTGTGTTGAATGATTAGACAGATTTGAAAGCTACTTTCTTTCTGCCATGTTCTTCCAATGTACTGGTAGGAAACGAGATCAAGTCATTTTCCTTGCCGAACCTCGTAAAACACCCCATCAATATCCCGCATACTTTTGCAATCTATAGATGCAAAAAGTATCGCAAATAAAAGCACATCCCGCCAAAGCTTTATGACCCAAGGTCATCTTCCCTAATAGAAAACTTACTCCTATCGTTTCTGCAAGTAATAGTAAAAAAAGTATTAGTTTTTTCATATTTTTCCTTTCGATAGGGAGGTCTTTTGAATTTTGTAGGGCCTCCTTGCTTTTTTTAATTCTCTAATCTTCATACACGATAAATAGGAACTAATGAGTATAGTAAACCTGTCTATTCTAAACTGTTGAGAAAGCTAAATATAGTATTTGGCTACGCTCTTTGTTGCATTAATGTGTCGTGTTTTTGAGTTAGCGTGGAGAAGTACCTTAGACAACTCATTTCATTTGATTAATATTGCTTATTACAAGGAGTTAAACGTTGGTTGATTTTTCAAGGTATTAAATTTGAATAAAACTTCTTGATGATATAGCGCTTTTGGACTAAGGAAAAGATATTGATTACGTCAGTGGGTAGTCTATGATTTAAAAGCTGCGATAGATTATATCGTTTGGAAGTATTCATAACCTGGACTTTTAAATAGAAACATCGTTGTACTAGAATGCAAAATAAAAAAATACAGGAAATTGGCAAATTTGTTATAGAAACTGAGGCCTCAGCGCTCTCGAAGTTAGCCAGCGATTTGCCAGCTGATTTTGCAGCAGCAATTAATGCTGTGCTTAAAACCAAGGGTAGAGTTGTTGTATCAGGTGTTGGAAAGTCTGGGCATGTTGGTAGGAAGATCGCAGCGACTTTGGCCAGTACTGGCACTCCCGCGGGCTTTGTGCACGCTACAGAGGCAAGCCATGGTGATTTAGGAATGATCACTTCAAGTGACTTTTGCTTGCTTATATCGAATTCTGGAGAAACATCAGAACTCTACGACATTTTAGCCCACACGCGAAGGTTCGGCATTCAGACTGCAGTTATTTCTTCTTCTAAAGATAGTTCTCTAATACAAGCTGCTGACTTTAAGTTGCTACTCACTGATGCCCCCGAAGCCTGTACCATCGGTATGGCGCCCACAACATCAACAATACTCACGATGGCTTTAGGAGATGCGTTGGCTGTAGCGCTAATGGAGCAGCGAGATTTTAAGCCAGAAGATTTTAAAGTGTTGCACCCGGGAGGCAATCTTGGTTTGCAGATGTTAACAGTGTCACAACTTATGAGAAATAAAAGTGAAATGGCAATCGTAAAGGATGACTTGCCTATGAGTAGTGTTGTTTCCTGTATGACTAAATCTGGCTTTGGCGTTGCAACTTTAGTGGATGAAAACGGTACGCTTTCGGGAATAATAACAGATGGAGATCTAAGAAGAAATATTGAAGATATACTTACTTTTTCTCCTAGAGACATCGCTACGTTAAGCCCAACATCGGTAAAGCCAACTGATTTAGTGTCTGTCGCTTTAGAAAAAATGGAAAAATCTAAAGTTTATGCAATTGTTGTAATTGAAGAGGATAAACCTATTGGATTGCTGCGCATGCATGATGTTTTACGCTCAGGTATTAAATGAAGACAGTCATTATTATTCCAGCGCGTTACTCTTCTGTAAGGTTTCCTGGTAAACCTCTTGTGAGACTTTCTGTTGGACCAGGGCTTCAAAAATCACTAATTCAATTGTCTTGGGAGGCAGCCTGTAGAGTGAAAAATATCGAACATATTGTTGTGGCAACGGATGATGAAAGAATACGAACTGAAGCAGAGTCTTTTGGCGCTAAAGTTGTGATGACCTCGGAGAAATGTAAAAATGGAACAGAGCGATGTGCAGAAGCGTTAAAAAATATAAATTTTAATGGTGATTTGATTATAAACTTACAGGGAGATGCTCCGTTAACCCCAGAATGGTTTGTCGAAGATTTGATCGAAGCTTTTAAAAAAAATCCAGATACTCAAATGGCCACACCCGTTTTGAGGTTAGATAAAGATTCTTTGAATTCGTTTAGACTTGATCGAAAGTCTGGTCGAGTAGGAGGCACAACAGTAGTATTTGATAGTAACAACAACGCTTTATATTTTTCGAAGGAGATAATCCCATTTTTCGATGAAAAACGCTCAATGCAAACAGAGGCTAGTCCGATATTTCACCATGTGGGCGTGTATGCCTATCGGCCTGAAATCCTTTCCAAGTACCATACATGGAAAGAAAGTAATCTTGAAGCACTGGAGGGGTTAGAACAATTAAGATTTCTCGAAAATAGATGTGCTATAAAATGTGTTTTAGTTGATAGTAAAGGTAGAACTTTTTGGGAGCTAAATAACCCCGAAGATGTTATGAAAATTGAAAACGCAATACGTAAGATATAAATTAAAAAGGAAGAAAGATGAAAACACTTAAAATATTTATTGGTTACGATCCTAAGGAGGCCGTAGCATTTCATGTCCTCAGTCACTCTTTACTAGAAAGAAGCTCTAAACCTATTTCAATTGTGCCAATTAATTTGCGAAATTTGAAAGATCTATATTCAAGACAGCATGATCAGCGTCAATCAAACGAATTTTCTTTTTCTAGATTTCTAGTTCCTTATCTTTGCAACTATGAGGGCTTTGGCGTTTATATGGATTGCGACATGTTAGCTTTAGGAGATATTAGTACGGTGTTAAATGATATAGATGAGAACCATGCAGTGTCTGTGGTTAAGCATGATTATGAGTCAAAGGTTAAAGTGAAATATCTCGGAAATAAACAATATAGCTATCCTAGAAAAAATTGGTCCTCGTTTATAGTTTGGAATTGTGCCCATCCATCGAATAATGCCGTAAATCTTGACTTTATTGGAGACGCCGATGCAGCAACGCTTCATAGATTTCTATGGTTGAAAGATGAAGAAATAGGAGAGCTTTCTATAACGTGGAATTGGTTAGTAGGCGAATATGATAACCCTACAGAAGATATAAAGGTTCTTCACTGGACCTTAGGAGGTCCTTACTTTGACGATTATTCCAATACTGAGTTTTCCGATGAATGGAGAAAAGAGTTTGAATCTATGACATTTTGCAAACAGCTCTAAGGATGCTTAAGGTATTTGATTTACCGATTCAATATTCGTTTTGAAAATCATGAAACATTACTGCAGGTCTACTGCTTTGGTTATAGTAGCAGATTGATTTTGTAAAGAGGTAAAACTGGCCTTTGGGTTTAGTGTATTGCATGCAGTAGCGATATAGACATAATTAAAACGATGAAAGATGCAAAAGCGGGAGATTTAATTTCGACGAACCACATTATTTTCCAGTAAGTTTTTTTATTGGAATAATTCCCAAATAATTTGCGGAAATGACTAGCACTTTAGACTATTGATCTAATTATTATCAATATCTTATAGGATATAAAAATTGATAGAAATACCATACTAGAAATCACTATTATGTTTATCAGACGCCAGCCTCTTTGGTTATTAATAAAATTTGCAAAGTAAGATGATGCATATCCGAGAGAAAAAAAATAAATAAAAGATGCGGTAGATGCTCCAATTACGAAGAAAATTTTATCATAAAAAATTAAGTCTCTTGAAAAACCGCCAATTATAAAAATGGTATCCGAATAAACGTGTGGGTTAAGATAAGTAAAAGCCAGAGTTTTAAGAACGACTTTCCCAACATAATCATTACTATATGCCTTATTAAATGAATATAAATGGGAAGAGTAATTAAGTTTATTCCAGATAAAATTTAGAATAAAAGTAATTAGTAACAGATTAAGTGTTAGGTCTACTGCCGGATTTGACTTCGAAAAATAATAAAACGCAGCTGTGCCAATGGCTATAAATATAAAATCAGATATAGAACAAATTAAGCAAACCAAAAATATATGGTTTCTTTTTAACCCTTGCTCAATCACAAAGATATTTTGGGGTCCTACTGCCAAGATCAAACTAATCCCCAAATAAAATCCGAAAACAAAGTTCTCCATCAAAGAAAAACGTTAGTTAAATGAGGCTGAAATGACAAGGAGAGCAAAAATCTCTACAAAAACCACACATAGACCTAATATATCGCCACTTAGTCCCTTATTGAACGGAATAATGAACCTTGTAAAAAGGTAAATAAAACCGTAACCAAATATAATCGTAAAAATAATAGCAGGCAATCCAGCAGGTAAAATCCAAAGCATACAAAAAATCCCACACAGTAAAAGCGTCTTGTCATTAACCTTTTTAAGATGTTTTGTTAGCCCAGCCTGTTTCGACAGATTACTGTAGTTCACCAAAAGTAAAATTGAGAACCTACTCAAACTTGAGCATGCGATAAGGCCACAAGCTAATGCAAGCCAAGATTCTAATCCCGAAATAAGTAAAAATTTAAGCATGAATACTATAATGAGTGCTAGTACACCATAAGTTCCAAGTCTACTGTCCTTTAATATCTTCTGTCTGGTGGTGAAGTTTCTACCTGCTAAACTATCAAAGAAATCTGCAACTCCATCCTCATGCAAAGCGCCCGTTAGCAATATACCTAAAGACAAAGAAATTAGTATAGATATTTGGCGAGAGATACCTATGCCTTCAAAAAGACATATTAGCAGAAACAAAACAAGCCCGATAGAGGCTCCAACAATAGGATAAGCCCATTGACCTCTATGGATCTCAATATGTTGATTGATTGACAAAATGTTATTAATTGGTACTCGTGTTAAAACTATTATAGCAATCGATATATCTTCGAGTATTTCATTTATTTTCATGATAGCGCGCTTGTATTTTATTTTAAAAATAGGTGTTACATGACGACGGTTATCATTATATTTTGTAAAATGTCAATCAAGCATTTCTATTTACTGAAAGCTCATCAATAATAAAATCTTTGAATGCTTCTACACGTTTTGATTTTTTTAATTCTTGTGGGTAGGCAATGTGTACGGGCACCATGTCTGATTGAAATTCTGGTAGAACTTGCACCAATTCAGGGAAATCACTAGCTAAATAATCAGGTAGTGTTCCAATCCCAAGCCCATTTCTTACTGCTCTAAATATTCCATAATAATTATTTAAAAAAAGTAAAGAAAAGTTTTGCTTGTCAAGAAATGGGGCAATCCACTTTTGGCCCGCTGTAATTTGAGCTGAATTGGGAGAGTAGCAAATTAAGCGATGGTCTTTTGCAAGATCTTCAATCGTAGATGGCGAACCATTTGCTTCTAAATAATTTTGGGTAGAAAAAAATTTTATCCTTACACTTATAAGCTTTCTTTGGATTAGGTCAGCCTGACTTGGTGATTGGAGCCTAATAGCAATATCTGCCTCTCTCATAGAGAGATTTAGAAGTTTTTCTTCCAACATTAAGTTGATTTGAATATTTGGATGTCGTTCATACAGCTTTTTTAACCTTGGGGCTAGCCAAAGAGTACCAAAGCCAGTAGTTGTTGTAACTTTAAGCTCTCCAAAAGCGGTCTCTTTGCTATCATTAATTTTTGCCAATGTGGAATTTATATCCAAATATATTTTGTTTGCAGACTTAAATAGCAATTCCCCCTGTTCAGTAAGGAGTAAACCCCTTGGGTGTCTATGAAACAACACTACTTTTAAGCTATCTTCTAGCTTCTTTATTTGCCTACTTATAGATGATTGTGATAAGTTAAGGCGCTTACTAGCATTTGTTAAGCTACCTTCATTCGCGACCAATAAAAAAATTCTTAACCTATCCCAATCCATTCTCTTGCCAAATCCAAAATCTGCATTAAATCTCAAGCTCATTCAGTTCTTTTATATAATGATTAAATCTGATAAACTATTAAAAATAATACAAATTACAAAAGATTGGTTATGACGATTAATAAAGTATCACTAAACGATAGATATGATCTTGAAAAAAAGATAGTTATTGCTTCAGGTACTCAGGCTCTAGTTAGGCTCATGCTTAATCAGGCTGTTCGTGATAGGGTTAACGGAATAAATTCAGCTGGCCTTGTAACCGGCTATAGAGGGTCACCACTTGGCGGCGTTGATGCGACGTTTACTAAGGCTAAAAAGTTCCTTGAGAAAAATAATATAAAATTTCAGTATGGTTTAAATGAAGATTTAGCCGCTACAGCGATTTGGGGGTCTCAGCAAACAGAACTTCGTAATGAAGGAAAATATGATGGGGTTTTTGGTCTTTGGTATGGGAAAGGGCCTGGCGTTGATAGGTGTGGAGATGTATTTAGACATTCAAATTTAGCAGGCACATCCAAGCATGGTGGAGTACTGGTGGCAATGGGTGATGATCATTCTGCAGAAAGCTCAACAGAGTTGCATCAGTCAGAATATGCGCTTGTAGATGCCATGATGCCCATTCTCTCACCTGCCGGCGTTCAAGATATTTTGGATTTCGGTATTAAAGGGTGGGCTCTAAGTAGGTATTCTGGTCTTTGGGTGGGAATAAAATGTTTGAAAGACACAATAGAAGTTACAGAAGTCGTCGATGCTGCGTATGACAGAGTAAAGATATGTGACCCCAAAGATAAAGACCATGAAGAACTGAACATAAGGCTGGGCGATACACCTCCTGCCAGAGAAGATCGGCTGCATAACAAAAAACTAAGAGCAGCAAAGATTTTTGCGAGAGCCAACAAACTTAATAGAGTTGACTATTCACCTTCGGAAAAGAAAATAGGGATAATTTCTGCTGGAAAAAGTTGGCTAGATACAGTTCATGCCCTTAGCCTTTTAGGTATAGATGGCGAGGAAGCAGAAAAATATAAACTAACGACTTTGAAATTAGGAATGGTTTGGCCGATTGATGACAGTTTTGTGAAAGATTGGGCTGAGGGGCTCGATAAGATTTTAGTTGTTGAAGAAAAGCGAGGTCTTATAGAGAGCCAAGTCAAAGAAGCTCTTTATGGCATGGTGAATAGACCAAAAGTTATCGGAAAGCATGATGATAATGGAGAGCTTTTACTTCCCTCAAATGGTGTCTTAGACCCCATTATCGTTGGGAAAGCAATAGCTAACAAATTAATTGGATCATCGAAATCAGAAAAGCTCGAAAATGCACTCAATTCGATGTCTATAGGCTCGAGAAGTGAGGCCAATACACCTGCACCTGACAGAATACCGTACTTTTGTTCAGGCTGTCCTCACAATAGTTCAACAAAAATTCCTGAGGGCTCAATCGCTTACGCCGGGATTGGATGCCATACAATGGCAATATGGATGGATAGAGCGACAGACGGGCCAACGCATATGGGTGGAGAAGGCATTAATTGGATAGGACAGGCACCCTTTTCGAATAGAAACCACGTGTTTCAAAATCTTGGTGACGGAACCTACAACCATTCTGGGCTTTTGGCAATCAGAGCTGCTGTGGCCTCAAATGCTAATATAACCTACAAAATATTATTTAATGATGCCGTTGCAATGACTGGAGGACAGTCGCATGAAGGAGATCTTAGCGCAGATGAAATAATAAAAGAGTTAAATGCTGCAGGTGTCAAACGAGTAGTAGGAGTATTTGATGAAAAGGAAGAGTTTGATCTTAATGACTATCGAAACCTTTGCGAAATGGTACCTCGATCGGAACTTATGCAAATACAAGAGGAACTTGCGTCAACCTTGGGTGTAACAGCAATTGTTTATATTCAAACCTGTGCCGCTGAAAAAAGACGTCGCAGGAAAAAAGGCTTATTCCCAGATCCAAATAAAAGAATTTTTATAAACCCTGAAGTTTGTGAAGGATGTGGAGATTGTGGCATTAAATCCAATTGTGTTTCAATTCTTCCCGAGGAAACAGAGCTTGGCAGAAAACGAAAAATTGACCAGAGTTCCTGTAATAAAGATTTTTCTTGTGTTAATGGCTTCTGCCCAAGTTTTGTGTCAGTAATTGGAGCTAAGATTAAGAAAAGTGCCACTGAACAGTTTACAATACCTAACATTCCCGACGTAACAGTTCCAAGAATTGATAAAACATACAACATCGTGGTAACAGGGATTGGTGGTACTGGAGTTGTTACGATAGGGGCATTGTTGGGGATGGCATCACACATAGAAGGGAAAGGGGCTGGAGTGATGGAAATGGCTGGTCTTGCTCAGAAAGGTGGAGCAGTTCATATTCATTGTAGAATAGCAGAAAACCCTGAGGATATTAGTGTTGTCAGAGTAGCATCAGGTGAAGCGCACACTTTGATTGGTGGCGATCTTTTAGTCACAGCTGGAGATAAAACACTGTCTCTTCTAAGGAGAGATAGATCTAAAGTTATCTGTAATGAAATGGAAGCAATTACAGGTGAATTTACTCGTGACACTGAGTTTTCTTTGCCGTCAGATGGGATGAAATTAGCCCTTAATGCTAAAGTGGGTCCTGATAGCGTACGGTATATTGATGCAAATAGAATTTCATCAAAGTATTTAGGAGACACTATATTTTCAAACACTGTACTACTGGGCATGGCGTACCAATCCAAGTTGCTGCCTCTAAAGAGAGAAAGTTTATTAGAGGCTATTACGTTGAATGGAGCCGCCGTGGAGGGAAACCTATTAGCTTTTGAATTGGGGAGATGTTTTGTATATCAGCCCGATTTTTTCCAAGAAACTAAATTTAAGGATATTAAACAGGAAGATTATAATTTTCAGTCAATACTATCGTATAGGTCCAAACGACTTGTGGGGTATCAGAGTGGAAAACTGGCAAAAAAATATGAAGAGCTATGTAATAAAGCAAAAGACTTAAATGAAAATTTAGGTGCGTCTGTTGCCCGAGGTTACTATAAGCTACTTGCTTATAAAGACGAGTATGAAGTTGCTAGACTGCATACCGAATATTTGGAAAACCAAGTTAAAGATAGCTTCTCAGGATATAAACAATTGAGGTTTAATTTGGCACCTCCACTATTTTCTAAGAGGGATAAGAATGGACATCTTATAAAAAAAGAGTTTGGTCCTTGGATGTTTACATTAATGAAGGTACTAGCAAAAGGCAAATACTTACGTGGTACTTGGTTAGACCCTTTCCATTTTACAAAAGAACGTTTGAAAGAGAGAAAATTAATCAATCAATACGAAAGAGATATTGATCATATAACAGAATATTATAATGAAAATAATCATGATGCTTGTATTAACCTGGCTCTTTTACCTTTACAAATAAGAGGGTTCGGTCACGTTAAAGAGCAAGCTATAGAAAAATCCGATAAGATTAGATCAAACCTTAAGGCGATCATCTCTGGTGATCACTCCAATCAAAAGCTTTCAGCAGCTGAATAACTGGAATTTGCTCTAACCATACTATATAAAGGCGTATGTTCGGGATAGATATATTTTCTTCGTCAATTATTTTTAGCGCGATACTTTGTTTGTTTGCAGGTATACTGAGTTTTCTATCGCCTTGTGTCTTACCCATACTCCCTCCATACTTAGCATATATGGCTGGGACAACCGTTAGTGAAATCAAAAATAATAATAAGATTATTAAAAAAGGTGTCTTGCTAAGTGCCATTAGCTTTTCAATTGGTCTTTCGGTTGTCTTTATTCTTTTAGGCTTGGCGGCCAATTCGATGGCATTAATATTTATTCTTTATCAAAATGAATTAAGAATTGGGTCAGGAATTTTAATCATAGTATTTGGCCTACATTTTATCGGACTACTAAGAGTAACTTTTTTGCAAAAAGAACTTCGGCTTAACGTTGAATTTAAGCAGAGAGGAAATTTTCTACCACCATTTTTTTTAGGGTTAACTTTTGCATTTGGGTGGACTCCATGTATAGGACCAATACTTGGCTCAATATTGGCTATAATAGCACAAGATATTTCAGTTTTCAGAGGTTTAGTTTTAATGATATTTTACTCCTTGGGACTTAGCCTTCCATTTATAGGTGTAGCCTATCTTTTGATTAGGGGAGTTATTATCACAAGATTTATTTCCCAGTACTCTTTATATATCGAGCGGTTTACTGGCGGGTTCTTAATAATTATTGGCCTCCTATTTTTAAGTGGATCTTTTCAGTTGATAGGTTTTTTTATTTTAGAGTACCTACCTTTTCTGAGTGTATTCGGCTAGCGTTACTAAATCATATTTTTGGGATTTACAATTTTAGTAAATTCCTTGTCATCAATTAATCCTGATTTAATAGCCTCGGCTCTGAGAGTTGTATTATTTTTATGTGCATTTTTTGCAATTTTGGTCGCATTATCATAACCGATTTCTGGTGCTAAAGCGGTTACGAGCATTAAACTATTATCAAGGTGCTTTTTAATTTGAACCTCATTTGCTTTTAATCCTTTTACACAATTTTTTGCAAAAGAATAACATGCATCACCAAGTAATTGAAGTGATTGAAGTGTATTATAACTCAATAGTGGTTTATAAACATTTAACTCAAAGTGCCCCTGGCTTCCCGCAAATCCTATCGCCGCATCATTACCCATTATCTGGATGCAGACCATAGTTGTGGCTTCGACTTGAGTTGGATTTACCTTCCCTGGCATTATAGAACTGCCTGGTTCGTTCTCGGGGAGGCTCAGTTCGCCGAGACCACATCTTGGGCCGGAACCAAGAAACCTAATATCATTGGCAATCTTAAAGAGGCTTGAGGCAGCTGTTTTCAATGAACCAGAAAATTCGACTATAGGGTCATTTGCAGCTAATGCCTCAAATTTATTAGGAGCCGTCTTAAAATTTATTTTTGTTATTCTAGAAATTTCCTGAATTACCCTCTTTGGAAAAGTTTTTGAGGCATTTATTCCAGTTCCAACCGCAGTTCCGCCTTGAGCTAAAAATAAGATATCCTTTAATGAATGATTTAAGCGTTTCATAGCTTGCTGAATTTGGAATGTATAACCGCTAAATTCTTGTCCAAGTGTTAGTGGTGTTGCATCTTGAGTATGAGTCCTACCAATTTTTATAATTCTCTGAAATTTATCTTGTTTTTCTTTTAGGCATTTTTGTAAAAAAGTCATTTGTGGTAGCGTATGCTCCAAAAATTCTGTAGCTATTGCTACGTGAATTGCTGAAGGAAAGGTATCATTTGAACTTTGGGACATATTGACATGATCGTTTGGGTGTATTGGGTGCTTTGATCCTACCTTACCTCCTAGACCCTTTATTGCTAAGTTCGCAATTACCTCGTTTACGTTCATGTTGGTCTGTGTACCAGACCCGGTTTGCCAAACTGAAAGAGGAAAGTTATCTTCAAAACCTTTTTCACGCAATTTTTTGCAAGCTTTTATAATTGCAGAGCCTAACTTTTTATCCAACTTACCCTCGGCCACATTGACTTTTGCCGCAGCTTGTTTGATTGCTATCATAGCCCTAATTAAAGGGTAGGGTTGCTTTTCATGTCCTATTGCAAAGTTTTTTAGTGATCTCTGCGTTTGAGCCCCCCAAAACTTATCAGCAGGTACCTCTAGTTCTCCAAAACTATCAGATTCTACTCGTGTTGGTCTCATTTTTTACTCCCATTATTCCACTATTTTTTGAAATTTTTTAAACTAATTACATTTCCGTTTTTTTTACTCAAGTCATTTCTTTTTGAAGCAATTTGATCGTTAGGTTCTTTATCACCTTGAGTTTCGCTACTTGGTATACTATTAACTTGATTAAAACTTATAGCAAAATCAACTGATGGATCCGCAAATAATTCAAGACTATTGAAAGGGATAGTTAACCTCTCCACAGTATTATTAAAATTGAGTGATATTTCAAACCTCTTGTCAGTCACATTAAGGTTTTCAAACCAATTTCTAATGATAATCGTCATCTTATCCGGATACTTTTCCTTCATCCAATCAGGAATGATCACACCTTTTGAGCGTGAAAAAAAAGTTATTAAGAAATGGTGGTTTTTTGGCAAGCCATCTTTTGATATTTTTTTTAAAATATCCCTTACCATATTTAACATCGCGTTCTCTATAAGTACTTTGTAATTCATATCTGCCATCAGGCAATCCCCTTTTGTAGTAGCGTAGGCTTCTGTTGCCAGGTGCCTACAAACCCCGCCAATCTGTGCAAACAGATTGGAGTTAAGTTTCGGTATTCGTTACTGCTTACGCTGCAACTGCAACCGGAGCATAATCGTCATTTGCAATTATACAATTTGTGCCGATAACGGTGGCGTCCCGCCGAGTAAAAGCAAACATCTTTAGACGTCCGTCGATCCTATTTCGGCCCCCTGAAAATTTCTGGTGGAGCCGCCGGGTACCGCCCCCGGGTCCGATCCGCTTATTACATGCGCGTTTATTACCATAGTCAAAAAGACCAAATCATTATGGTATAATTTCTCAAAATTATCAACTACCAGTGGCCAATATTTTCCATCGTGTCCCAAGGAGATCGTGTCTCTTTAGGCTCACCGCTTTGCAAAAGTTCTATAGAAATATTATCGGGTGATCTAACAAAAGCCATACGCCCGTCTCTTGGTGGTCTGTTTATAGTTACACCATTATCTAGCAAATGCTGACAGGTTTTATAAATATCATTAACCTCAAAAGCTAAGTGGCCAAAATTTCGTCCCTCTGTGTATGTTTCTGAGCTATCCCAATTATATGTGAGCTCAATCATTGCATCGGGTTGATCAGGTGGTGCAAGAAAAATAAGTGTGAATTTGCCTTGTTCATATTCCTTTCTGTGGACTTCCTTTAGCCCAAGCAGGTTGCAATAAAATTTTAGTGATGTATCAACATCTCTTACTCTTACCATTGTATGCAAATATTTGATTGCCATTCTATTCCTATCCTTGTTAAAACTAATTAAGAGTATATTTTATGAGAAAGCGTGCAAATGACAATATCTGAAGAAGATAAAAAGTTAGTAGAGGAAGAAAGAAAAAAATATTTCACTACTAAAAGAGCCACTATAGAAGACCTTGAAAATAGCCTCTTCAAAATCTTTCCTGTGTTGGATCATGGTCTTGTAAGGGTAATAGACTATATGGGGGATGATGACGCAATTGTTCAAGCAGCACGGGTTTCATATGGTGCAGGCACTAAGAAAGCTCAAGACGATAATTCCTTAATTCGTTATTTAATGCGACACTGGCACTCCACGCCATTTGAAATGTGTGAAATAAAGTTTCATATAAAACTACCTGTATTTGTAGCAAGGCAGTGGATCAGACACAGAACAGCTAACGTCAATGAGTACTCAGCTAGGTATTCTATTCTTGATAAAGAGTTTTATATCCCTGACCCTAGTAATTTAGCTGCCCAATCGAAGATTAATAACCAGGGTAGGGGGGAAGTATTAGAAGCAGAGGAAGCGCAGCGAGTTCTAGAAATTTTTAAAAATGACAGTGATCGGAGTTATGCAAATTACGAACGATTACTTTCTTCTGACGGAAAACCCGGTTTAGCAAGAGAATTAGCCCGAATGAATTTGCCAACAAATATTTATACTCAATGGTACTGGAAAACAGACCTACACAATTTATTTAACTTTTTGCGGCTCAGAGCAGATAAACACGCTCAATATGAGATAAGGGTATACGCAGAAATAATAGGTGAGATAGTACAAAAATGGGTTCCTAAAGCATTCCAAGCATTTCTGGACTATCAATTAAATTCGATACATTTATCTAGTCAGGCAGTCGAGTGCCTTAAAAAAAAATTGAAAGGTGAGAAGATAGCCTTTGAAAATTCCGGAATGTCGAAAAGAGAATGGAACGAATTTCGAGGGCATTTCCCAGAAATGGAGTAGTATTAGCGATACACACCATCCCATTTATCGACCTGTTCTAGTTTGCCATCAGCGTTAATTTTTGGTCTATTTTTAGAGAAAATATTTTCTTGACCCACAACCCCATAGTCCATATATCCCAATCTTGCTACAGGTCTTGCTTTCTTAGTATTGAACATTCCATTTTCGATGTACTCATCATTGATATGAATGCCAACAACCTCTCCTATTATTGAGTAATTTCCTGTCAAATTGGATCTATCGGTGCCCGGGAGATCAATAGTTTTCCACAATTTACACTCTAAAGCAGCACTGCAGCCACTGACAAAAGGAGATTTGACTAAATTACTTTCTTGTTTTTTTATTCCAGCTAAATTAAATTCGTCAATTTTCGGTTCAACAGGAACGGATGAAGAATTCATGGCATCAAACATGTCTTCCGTCACAAGAGAGCAAGTAAAGTCACCAGTCTCTTCAATATTTCGTACTGTGTCTTTATAAGTAATAGAACCAAAGATAACAAAATACGGGTTATCAGAAATTGCATTAAAATAGCTATGCGGAGCTAGATTAGCAATTCCATCCTTGTCAACAGAACCAATCCAGCCTATTGGTCGTGGTGTTACTATGGCTTTAAATGGATCATGGGGAAAACCATGATCATTTGCATCAGTTGTATAAAACATTTATCCCCCTTTTGATTGAATTTATTATCTTTCTAACATTTGAAGGACGGCTTCCATCGTAGATTTTACTCTGTTAACCATCGCCGTCGCAATTTGTTGAATATAATTTGATTTTTGTAAAGAAACAACCGTTTTAGCGATGTCTACATCTTCCATTTTTCCAATAGCAATTTGATCCAAAGACCTTATGTGGCTCAGATTGCGCACTGTTTCTTGAAGCTGATTTGCAAGTCCACCAACTTTACTCTGTTCAGTAGCTATGGACTTCATAGAAAACTTTATAACATCAATAGATTTTTTTGCAGCCTCGAAAGATCTCGCCGCTATTGTGGACAAAGAAACAAAGGCCAGATTTTTTTCGCGAAGTGAAAGTATGCTGTCAGCTTGAGTAGAATTCACAGAGAAGTGCTTATGGCTTTTGAGAATGACTTCACCAAAAATTCTACCTGAGTCATTGGCGTTTAAACCGCTTGAACTCTGGTTCAGCTTTAATGAACAGGGAGATACTTGCCCTGATGATTTCATCTCATTCAAATACATGAAGACGCTACTAGTATCATTTTTTAAGTTGAAATCTTCTATTAATATATCAAAGCCCTGCCTCGTTTTTAAAGTAATTGCTTGCTTGTCATCAGATATATATGCCGTTATACCTGTT
This sequence comes from uncultured Alphaproteobacteria bacterium, assembly GCA_902596605.1. Classification (GTDB taxonomy): domain Bacteria; phylum Pseudomonadota; class Alphaproteobacteria; order Rhodobacterales; family Rhodobacteraceae; genus CACIJG01. The sequence goes on from CACJUU010000015.1 coordinate 25,316, forward strand.
TGGCTTGAAAAATTATTGATTTCAGTTTTAAGAGGGTCTAAGTCCATATCTTGGTTTCCTGAACCGAAATTTATTTTCGAACTAATATGTTTCATCACTCCATCGATACCGTATAAATTGAATGAAACTGTATCATTCAAATTTGTTCCGCTAGTATTCTCAAAAGATAACATTGCCTGCGTTGAAGCAGTTGCTTCTACAGATGTTTCATCCTTGAGTCTGTTGATTTTATTAGCAACTATCTCAGCAATATCCCCACTTTTCACATTTATTTGTTTTTTGCCAAGGGCTCCAAATACGCTGACATCTTGTCCAGTATTTATGATTTTTTCTGTTAAGGACGCTGATGACCCAAAGGACAGATTGCCCTTTGAATTAACATCTAGTTCTCCGTATAGCAATGAACCTATACTTTCAATAGTTGACCCACTCAATTTTCTTGCAGCATTTGTTACCGCAACATCATCAATAAATAATTGGGCCCCCAGGATATTGCCCCCGCTGTAATCATAGGACCCAGATACAAACACGAATTGATACGTACCAGGTTTATTTATATTTACCGTACGTGTGGCCCAATTCGTATTGCCCGAACTTGCGTTTTGAGTTTCATTAAGTAGCTCAATTGTGTTACTGGGATTATCTACGTCAACGAGGTAAGCATAGACGTCATAAGCGTCTTGACCCCCTTCTGCTCTCCATGCAAAAGAAACGGAACTAGAGGTTCCCAGAGTAACTGTAGAATTGCTGAATAGGTAAGGTCCTCTTATGACTGAATGCCCAGTTGTGTCCTCTAAATTCGCACTCGTAAGTCGTACTGCTTTATTTCCAGAATTAACTTGTGTAGTAGTGATTCCACCACTCAATGTTCCTTCATCAACGAGTGTATCTTGGTCGGTAATCCCCTTTGCTAAATTATTTGAACCATTCTCGCCAAAATTTGGATATACGGAATCGATAGGGGTCAGTTTTTGATCTATTGTGAAACTTCCATCTAGGAAAGCTCTTTCGGACTCTAGGCTCCATCCCTCCAAGTTATCTGTGGACTCAAAATCACCATTTGTAAAGGAGGGCTCCTCAATATTAATTCGCAGCTTCTTGCCATTGGAGCCATCTAGTGTGCCATCGATGGTACCTACATGATCTGCTGAGTGGCCATTGCCAACGTATACTTTGGTACCAACCACGGATACGCTACCTCGAGCTGTTGTTGGAGTAGCAACCGTTCTTAGCTTAGTTGTCTCGTTATTCAACTCTGCGTCATTTAAAGACAAATCTATATGTGACCCAGAGAAAAATGCTTTTTCATAAGATGGGACAAGACTGTCTCCTAATTTGATCAATCTACTAGAGGTTGATGAAACGTCTTTGTATGTAAAGTTTTCCTGATCTGTCCCATCAAAAGTATCTATGCTCAAATCGGTACTGAAATTTAATGAGCTCTGGGAATACAGACCTATATGTTTAGTATCGATATTACTTAAATCTAAAGATATCTTATCGGTTCTCCCCGTACCCATATCAGAGTGAATTTGCTTGATAGAACTGTTTATTAGTGTGACATCATTAAAGCTGATCCCATTGGCGATATTATCTATTTCATCAATAATATTTTGGATTTCATTGTTATAGGCAATTCGATCGGCATCTTTGTAAATCTTGTTAGTGGACTGTACTGCTAGTTCGTTTGCCCTTAATAGCATTTTATTTATATTATTATAGCCTTGGTCGGCCATTTGAGCCATAGACATCATGTCTGTTACGCTTCGGATAGCAGCTTTTGTGCTCAACACTTTTGCTTTTAAGTTATTTACTTTATTAATATTTCCAGCATCATCCGCACCTGTTATCAACCTCTTTCCGTTGGAAATTCTTTCCATTAGTTCAGCAGACTGATTTTGCTTTTTTTTGGTGATATTCGCTGCGTTTAAAGCATTACCACCAGGAAAAATTGAGGTCATTCAAATAACTTTTATTAATAAAAGAATATCCTCAATCAATAATCATGCCAAAACGTAAGTCTTCAACCAGATGCACTAATTGCTAGTCTGTATTAAGTACTCGCGATCTAATCTATATCAAATCGATCTAAATTCATAACTTTCGTCCAGGCAGAAATAAAGTCCGTAACAAACTTGGTTTCATTGTCATCACTCGCGTAAACCTCTGCAATCGCTCTTAGTTCGGAGTTTGAAGCAAACATTAGGTCAACTCTGCTTAAAGATACTGTCTTACCACTTTTCACCAGTTCAAATGAATTTATTCCATTTGGTATAAGATCTGTATTGATGTCCAAAAGTGAAACGAAGAAATCATTGCTCAGCTTATTCTGATCGTCTGTAACCAAGCCCGCCCCAGTTGCACTTATGCCCAAAGACCGTAAGCCACCAATTAATACAGTCATTTCTGGTGCTGATAAATTTAGCATATAAGATTTATCAAGTAACAGTTCTTCGGGTGACGTTGTATACCCATGTTTCATATAATTACGAAAGCCGTCTGCAATTGGCTCAAGGACGTCAAATGACTCAATATCAGTTCGTTCTTGTGTTGCGTCTCCTCGACCTGGGGTAAAGTCTAACGATACGCCTGATGCTTGCTCTATGCCTACATTCCCTCCCAAAACAATAACGTCTGCTATAGATGCACCCGTTTCTGAGGAAATTTTTTCGTAGGAATCAAGAATGTCTTCTAGCTCTTTTGGTTTATTGACCTCCCAATTCCTTTGAGGCATTAATCTTATCCTTGAACCGTTAGCGCCGCCCCTTTTATCTGTATCTCGATAAGTAGACGCACTTGCCCACGCAGTTTCCACCAATTGTGTAACACTCAGATCTAGTTCTTTGACCATTTTCTTTACATTTTCTATGTCATACGATGTTGATCCACTTGGAATTGGGTCTTGCCAGATCAAATCCTCACTTGGAACCTCGGGTCCAATATATCTACGTTTTGGACCTAGGTCTCTGTGAAGCAATTTAAACCATGCTCTAGCGAACTTATCGGCAAACTCTTCAGGGTTTTTGTGAAATCTTTTGGATATCTTAAAATACTCTGGATCTTCTCTCATTGCCATATCTGCGGTGGTCATCATTGTCGGCACTCGAATTGATGGATCCTCTACATCGGGCGCCATGTCCTCTTCTTTCTGATTTTTAGCTCTCCACATGAACGCCCCTGCTGGACTCTTTGTCAGTTCCCATTCGTACCCTAGTAATAATTCAAAGTAACCATTGTCCCATTGAATTGGGTTCGCAGTCCAAGCCCCTTCGATACCACTTGTGATCGTATCTCTTCCTACACCTTTCCCAAATGAGTTCTTCCAACCTAATCCCATCTGCTCTATTGGCGCGCCTTCCGGCTCTGAACCTACCAGATTTGCATCGCCTGCTCCATGCGCTTTACCAAAGGTATGACCACCAGCTGTCAAAGCAACAGTTTCCTCATCATTCATTGCCATCCGGGCAAAGGTTTCTCTTATATCTTTGGCGCTGGCTAAGGGGTCTGGATTTCCATCAGGACCTTCTGGATTTACGTAAATTAATCCCATCTGAACAGCTGCTAAGGGACTTTCTAATTCTCTTTCCCCAGTATACCTTCCATTTTCCAGCCACTCTTGCTCAATGCCCCAATAAATATCCTCTTCTGGGGCCCAGATGTCTTCTCTTCCTCCACTGAACCCGAAAGTTTTTCCACCCATCGACTCTATGGCTACATTCCCAGTGAGTATAAATAAGTCCGCCCAGCTTATTTTGTTGCCATATTTCTTTTTGATGGGCCATAATAATCTTCTTGCCTTATCTAGATTTCCGTTGTCTGGCCAGCTGTTTAAGGGAGCAAATCTTTGAGCGCCAGTGCCTCCACCACCTCTACCATCTCCTGTTCTGTAAGTTCCAGCGGCATGCCATGTCATCCTTATGAAAAATGGTCCATAGTGACCATAATCTGCTGGCCACCAGTCTTGGGAGTCTGTCATTAACGCATGAAGGTCCGATTTCAAACCTTTATAATCCAGTTTTTGAAACTCCAACCTATAGTCAAAGCTAGGGTCCATTGGATTACCGCTCTTTCCATTCTGTCTAAGTATTCCAGTATTTAATTGGTTCGGCCACCAGTCTCTGTTTGTCGTTCCCGCATCTTTTTGTGCTGTTGTAATTGCCCCATGAATTACAGGGCATTTGCTTGATCCATCCATTTTAAACCCCAATGTTAGCAGACGTTAACGATGACAAAATTTAATGCCTTAGTCAACAATATATAAATGCTAATCGAATATTTGCGACACTTTGTCTAGATCTTTAATTCATCTAGATTTTATAATTTTTGGAGGATCAAAAGCCCTAATTTTTGGGGGTTCCTTTTCGAATTGTTCAATCTCTACTAGGCAAGTATGCGATGAAGGGCCTTGGGCCAGCTTGGATGTACCTGCGTCCAAAGTTAAAACGTTCGGATTGCCATGTATGCAACTTAGCGTATCACTTTTTGAAGGGTCTAACCAGGCGCCAGTTGGAATATTCACAACTCCTTCCATAATATTTTCTGATGTTTTTAATACCGCGAGGCAGGAGCCTCTGTCATTAAAAACTTTCACCACCATATTATCTGACAAACCTCTAACGTTTGCATCTCTCCTATTTACCTCAATTATTGCTCTACCATCTGATTTTTCATTGTCTGCAACTTTACCGTTATCCAATTGCGAATGAAGTTTAAATATAGGTTGATTTGAAAGAAGGTGCAGTTTGTACTTTGACGTATTGCCTAGATACTCTTTATCTCCATACCATTTGGGATGACCAACACAATCTGAATATTGAAAGCAATCTATTTGCTCGGAGAATAGTTCAATTTTTCCACTTGGCGTGTCTAGGGGGTATTTCTCTGGTGATTGTATAAATTCTTTTAAAAAAATTTGTTGTTCAATTGGCTCTGGATGCTTATACCATCCCTTATCTTTAAAAGCATCAAAATCTGGAAACTTATGGTTATTTTCTTGTAAAGCGTTACTCTCCTCGTAGATCCACCTAATCCACTCCTTTTCGGTCTTATTTTCCGTATAATCGTTTTTCAGATCAAATTTTTCTGCAAGACCTGAAAAAATTTCAAAATCCGACTTGCTCTCTCCAATTGGATCGATAACCTTTGACATAAAGATCATGTATGGGTCTCTCGGCGAAAGCGCGATATCTTCTCTCTCTAATGGCGTCGTAACCGGTAAAACGATGTCGCTATGTTTTGCCAAAGCATTCCAACACCATTCATTTGAAATCACAGTTTCAGGCAGTTGCCACGCTTTAATCATCCTATTTAAATCTTGGTGATGGTGAAAGGGGTTGCCTCCTGCCCAGTAAATTAATTTGATGTTTGGATAAGTTAGTTTTGATCCATTGTAATCAAAGCTGGTCCCAGGACTTTCTAGCGTCTCTGAAATCCTTGCAACAGGAATAAATTTCTTTACGTTGTTTTTTCCTTGGGGTATAGAAACTGCTGGTATTCTTTTGTAGTGGTTACCTATACTATTCATTGCACTATAACCAAACCCTATTCCCCCACCTGGTTTCCCAATGTCGCCAATGATACTAGCTAGAGCAATAGCTGCCCAGTACGGTTGTTCACCATAAGATTGTCTTGTCAGTGACCAACTCACTGAAATCATTGTTCTTTTTGACTTTTTTATCTTTTCAACAAGATCAAAAATTGCCTCTCTACTAATTCCAGTAATTTCTGATGCCCAATCTGCGTTCTTAACAACCCCATCAGTATTGCCATTTAAATACCTAGCAAACTTTTCAAATCCTACAGTATACTTATCAATAAAATCTTTTTTCGCAGCCTTAACTTTATTTAGTTCATAACAAAGGGATATTATAAGAGCAACATCTGTATTAGGTCTTAATGAGACCCACTCCACATTACGAGCCAATTCTAGATCAGATTTCAATGGACTAACGTTAATAAACTTTACTCCTTTAACTGATGCATTATTTAAATAATTTCTTTGGTTATGTGAACCAACTCCTCCTTGATTTATTTGGCCGTTTTTTAAAGGAACGCCACCAAAAGCCACTAATAGGGAGGTGTGATCTGCAATTGACTCCCAACTAGTAGTATCAAAAAGGAATTCATAAAAATTTCCCAAAACATGTGGTATTATAACTTCAGCTGCCGCATAACTATAGGTATTTTTAGAGTAAGTATGACCACCTATTAAATTTAAAAATCTCCTCAAATGGCTTTGAGCATGGTGGAATCTACCCGCGCTAGCCCAGCCGTATGAACCGGCATAAATACTTTCGTTACCATGTCTAGAAATTACGCGCTTAATCTCCTTGCTAACTAAGTCAAATGCCTTTTCCCATGATACCTCTACAAATTCATCATCTCCTCTTTTAATATTTTTTTGTTTTTTCTGAGACTGTAACCATCCTTTTCTAATTGCCGGCTTTTGTATGCGCGAACCACCTTCTATAGCAGATTCTATTCCCCTTCCTATATCTGATGGGTCCTTATCTTGCTCAAAAGGAAGTAACTCAAAGTTTTTTCCTACTTTTTGTCTTACTTTATAAGTTCCCCAATGGGCTGCTGTAAATTTCATTTTTTCTATTTCTGAGGAATCAATAATTTATGAAAGTTCATGATAACAGCTATTTTTTAGTTTAAATATCTATTTTCATCCTTGCCATCAGTTTCAAACATAGATTTTGAAAAAACTTTGAAAAATATCTTACGTAAAGAATCGTTGCGACCTCTCTCCGCTCTGATATCATATCAAAAAGCGCACAAGACGCATACCTATTTGGCAGTATTGAGTTGAAAAGTAAAAGGTGAACGCCGTGAACGTAAGATCAAAATTTACAGAGGTTGACTTCTTAACTACTGCAGCTGCGGCGGGTACGGTTGTATCAATTGGATCAGCATTTGAAGGTAGAATAACTTCACCAAACGTAATATCGGTGTCCGGATTAGTTAAAGGTGAACTGAATTCCTCTGAAATAGTGATTGAAAAAGAAGGGTCTGTTTACGGTTCTATATCCGCAGAGCACCTAATAATTATTGGAAACTTTGAAGGCAAAGTTTCTGCAAATAAAATAACTATTGCATCTTCCGGAAGCGTTAAAGGAGACTTGTCCTATAAAAGAGTAGCTATAGATGATGGCGCTATTTTAGATGTGAATTTCCACAAAATTTAATAACCTACATTATGTTATTTCCATGATAAGAATTTTTTTGTCAATAATTCTACTTTTCTTTATTTTCCAAGTATCAACTGAAAGTTTTGCCGACAAGTTTCCTAAAGTATTAAGCTGCGTAAAGGGTGAAACAGACGATTTCACTTTGCATTTAGTTACTTTAATAGAACAAAATGAAAATGGAACTGGAGAAGCGTTTGTAGACGACAGATCATTTAAACTTGTTTTAGATGATGGAATCTGGCTCGGTACTAGTAAAAAAGGGACCGAATTCTTGATACTCGAAAATGATAAGATTAAGATTATTTCAGGAAAAACGAATTGGGACGGAGTTTGTTTCAGATCAGACGATGCACTTGCTCCCCTGGTAAAAACGGTTTCCCAACCCTTAAGCAGTAAGATAGATAGCCTGACAAGAGAGTTGCACAAACTAAAATCAGAACTTGCATTGATTGAAATAGAAAACTCCAAACTCATTGAGAAAATAGAAGACAATATTTCTGAAGAAGAAAACTTTCAAGAAAAAGTCGAGATATTTTTAGAAAGTGGTATGACCTCTAACTCAATTGTGAACAAAATTAACTCAACAGAAAATTTAACAGGATTTATCGATTTTGTTCCTGAGGAAGGAAGCCTAGCTACAGGAAAACTGTTTTTTAAGTTTGGGGAAAGTAGAGAAAAGGTTTTATCAAAGATTATGCTTTTACAAAGAGCAAATTTGGGTAGGGCATGGCTGATGCGATCGAGGAATACCATGCTGAAAAGTCCAAGAGAATTGTTGATATTAGCTTCAATTTTAGAAAAAGAAACTGGAAACGACTCCGAGAAACAACTTATTTCTTCAGTATTTCACAATCGACTTTCTAAGGGAATGAAACTTCAGGCCGACCCAACAGTTTTATACGGACTGACGATGGGAAAAGATGTAATTGCAAGAAGTCCAACTAAAGCAGAGATAAAAGAAAAGAATCCATATAATACTTATATCGTTAAAGGGTTACCTATTGCGCCAATAAGCAACCCGTCAGTGGCATCTCTGTTTGCAGCCGCGAGGCCATCAAAAACGGAATTTCTTTTTTTCGTATCTAATGGAAATGGAGGTCATCGATTCTCAAAGACTTATGATGGACACAAAGAAGGTATAGAAATTTTACTTACTAGAAAGAAAGAACAAAGGAAATCGAAAAAAACTGGAGCAATGACTTATATCACCTTACCCCCTAGAAAGCCTGTTTTGTTGAAGTGAACTATGTATTAGATCTAAGGTGCCCTCTCAAATAATCTTTGAGAATTCTAATTCGACCCTCTTCAATATACTTCGCGTTTGATGCAGGGAAAATAGTTTCTGGTAGTTGTCTATCGAGCTCCGTCATAAACTTATTTAGAGAAGACTGAACATGTAAAGAGAGAGGAATATTTTCTCTTAATAAAATTTTAACTATCTTTCTTATTATATCTCTAAATAAATCGTTTGGCCTAACAGGCTCGAAAATATTCTCTCTGCTTCCTAAAGCTTTCAAAGCATCACAAAAATCTCTTACACTAGAGCCAACCTCTCTTTTAATGATATCTGAGACAAAGGATAAAGCCCTGCTATCATTTGTTTCAATTATGATTTCTATTTTTTCGGATAAGCTTTTTGCATTTTTTTGAAAATCAAACATCTTGCTTGACTTCTTTTCAGATAAAAGTTTCTGAAGTCGACCCTGCTGTAGTGCTAACTCTCTAGTTATTTCAAATTTTGTCTCGGTAGAAAACCGAAAAGAGCTTCCAAAACACATTTCCAGTTTATTCCATGACAATATCGTGTCCACCGTACCGATGGCATCTATACCAAGATTTAGCTTTTTTCTGTTTGGAGTTTCCTGATCTCTCATTTGCCTGTGCCTAATACCATCTACGTGGTTTAGAGAAACAATATCATGTGCGAGATGATAATGCTAGCAGTTTTTAATTTTCCCAGATAGATATCATGACTTCGGGAGTTCCCTTGTAACCACCTAAAAATGCAGGTCGAAAATCACATAATCTCGCCTTAATTTTTTTTCCAGAATATATTTTTCGAGTAACTTCTCTTGAACTATTCTCTGATAATTCTCCAAGTTTTACTTCGAGTGTGCGCATTTTAAACATCCTGTTGTCTGCTGATGTTACAATGACCTTACAGTCAGACTCTATAGATAAATTCACCCAATCCCCAAAACATTCACGAAGCTTCTCGAGATTATTGGTGATTGAACTAAGTGTGGCTTCGCTAGTTCTATACATTTCTGTACCTCTCTGTTTTTGTTAAGAGAGCAAGTTTAATGCCAACGTTAGTTCGAATGATTATGTTTTAACTGATATTAATATTTCAACTTTAGTATCAATTATAGATACATCAGTGGTATCTTTATTAGAAAGTTTTGTGTTTAATAAATTGACTACATCTCTAAAACCATCATTTCCAGCTATTACTTTTAAAAAATGAAACTTTACGGAACTAAAGCAATTTTCAAAAGTCATGAATTTAGTTCTACTTACACTACATATCAGGTAGGTTTCGTTTGATTCTAGCCACGTAAATGAAGAAGCATAAAGCTCTAAAACTTGGTTATTTTTGCCCAAAAAAGTTACTTTACACTGGTAATCTTTTTGCTGAGGTTGAAAAGAGTGCCTCATATTGTTCGAATTGATGGTGTCTAGATTGGTGACATAAAGTTTTTTATGTTCTCCTAAAATAGGTGGCGTTAATCTAGATGACCCGAAACCCTTAAATTTAACAGGATTTCCAGCTACCTTCCATTTTTTTTCTTTACTAGAAGGTTGCTCTATTTCAAATATCATATCTCTTTTTCTAACATGTTTATCTTTAAAAATCTCTCTAACATTGTTAACCGGGCCAAAAGGAACTTTCCCTCCAAGTAAGGTTACTAATTCTTTCTTGCTAAATCTTTCTGTCCATGTATTAATTTTTTCATTTAATTCGTTTCTATTTTGTGCTCTCAAGGCAATAGTTCCAAATTTACCATCATTTAGAATATCATCAGTGGCAATTATTTTTTTAAGAATGTTCCAGTAGGAATCTTCTACAATCCCTATAGCAATAAAACCATCTTTCGCTTTATAAACCCCAAATGGTGCCAACAAAGGATGACCATTCCCCTCAGGTTTAGGGATGACATTATTAAAATCATATTGATATATTGCTCTTTCGCACATGCTTATTATTGCGTCATACATAGCAACTTCAACAAATTGAGCCCTTCCAGTATCTCTAGCTTTTAAAATTGAAGCCAAAAGACCAAAGGATAGCAAAGAGCCAGAAAAAATATCGGCAATTCCTGGGCCAACTTTGAGGGGATTTTCTTCATTATACCCCGTTAAACTAATTAAACCTCCCATTGCTTGGGCAACTACATCATATGAAGGCCAATTTTTGTAAGGGCTTTCTCCAAAAACATCGGAGCCAAAACCGCTTATTGAACCGTAGACAATTCTTGGATTGATTTTTGAAACTTCATCGAATGAAAGCCCTAACCGGTTCATGACCCCTGGTCGAAAGTTTTCAACTAACACATCGCTTTTTCCAATTAGTTTTTTAAAGAACGCCAGATCGTCTCCATTTTTTAAATTGAGACAAATGCTTTTTTTGTTCCTATTTAAACTTACGAAATAACCCGACCAATTCCTTTTGAAGTCATCCTTCTTAAAGGGCCCACTCCTTCTGCTCGAATCTCCATCGGCGCTCTCAATCTTTATAACTTCAGCTCCGTGGTCAGCTAACAGCATCGTAGCATAGGGCCCAGATAACATTCTACTAAGGTCTAGGACCCTAATACCTTCTAAAATTCCAGCTTTCGGCGAATGACTTTTTGCTTTCATATGCTTTCTTTCAACAAAGCTACAAAAGGCTGTCAAATAGCTAAGACTTTGCCTCTCTATTTAAGTAAGGCAATGTTTCCGCACCTTGAGGAACAGAAGTGAGGTTTGGCGAAGAGTCAACAGCATCAGCGCAAGACTCTACGTACCCTACTTCTTCTGTTTTTCTTTGATAGCTATCTAATTCGTATAAGTCTCTTCTATTTATTTCCTCAAGTACTTTTACAGCAAGTAGTTTCATTTCGATTAGATGTCTTTGAAAATTCAAGAAAGTTTTATCAGCCCTAAAATCGTTATCATTCCTTTTGCTTAAATCTTTTTTATTTCGCAGTGTGCCTTCAGCTGATTGTCTTTCAAGTTTTTTATTTACTGCCTCAATTATTGATGCCGAAGGAACGATTGATTTATAAAGCATCAATATTGTTTCGTCAGAAAGTTCATTTAATTCTTTTTCAAGCATAGTTTTCCACCATTTGTTTTGCAGTTTCTATTTCAGCTATTAATAACGTCCTATGCTGCTCAAAAGTTAGCCTCAATATATATTATTATGCCGATGATATTGGTTTTTTTGTCTTATATCAACAGAATAAACTTTTCTGTAATTATATCTGAAAAACGTTTTTACCTACACAACACTAATTTTCAAATTATGATATGGTTGAAGATGTGCAACATTTTTTAAAAATTTTATTATTTTGCTACAAAAAAATTTAAAATGTGGTAAAAAATGATAATAACGTATAAGTATTAGCTTGGAGGGGTAATGCGTATTAAATTATTAATAAAAATAACATCAGTGGTTTTAGTGCTGCTAAGTCTTTCACTAAGATCCGCAGTCTCTGCTGGAGGCTCTGATGAAGAAGTATTTCCTCCCAAAACACTAGAGAAATTAAAAAAAAATTACTCAACTGAGCAAAAGAAAAGCAAAAGCACTAGTGCAGATAGTGGGAACGGAGAGGTGAAAAAGTCAGAAGACAAAGGATCCCAAAATTCATCATCTGCTAAAAGTACCAAGGAAAATGCAAGTAGAGACCAAAATCGTACCGATACAGTAAATAGTCTCAACGACATATTAGAGGACGAACCTTTGATAGCGGATTTAACATCAATTATCGATAAGGATGGTATTGGAGAAGTGAACGTGGTTTGGAAAATCTCCAATGATGGTAATACTTACAGAACAATTCCAGGCGCGACAAATCAGTCATTTACCCCAAGACAAGAGCATGTGGGTAGAACATTGCGAGTTGTCCTAACATATCTAGATGGACAAGGTAATTTAGAAACTTTAGTTTCAGCGCCCACTACTCCAGTGGTTAATGTTAATGATAAGCCTACTGGTGTAGTTAGGCTCACCGGTGAAAGCGCAGAGGATAGCGCCCTTATATTAGACGTTTCAGATGTTTATGATGAGGATGGAATGGGTCCTTTTAATTTTACCTGGCAAAGAACTTCACCCAACACAGGTTGGGAAAATTACACCGAAGACGATACTGAGGTTTTGAATCTAAGGCAAGAACACGTTTCCTACACATATAGAGTACGTGTAGAGTACATTGACGGCTTTGATAATAGAGAAGTTATTTATTCAAATGAGAGTGAAGCAGTCCGAAATGTTGATGATCCAGTTCTTGGTGATGTAGTTATCCTTGGTGAAGAGAAAGAGGGCTCTGTGCTAGAGGCGCGGACTGACTCCCTCTCCGATGATGACGGTATAGCTTCAATTGATGTTGCTTGGGAAAGGAGCAGGGATGGAAGAAACTGGGTTTCTTTGACTGGAGAAAACACGAAGAAACTGAACCTTGATCAAACAGTAGTTGGAAGCCAAGTAAGGGTCAAGGCAACATTAGTTGACAGATTTGGTATTGAAACTGTGCTACATAGCCAGCCAACACGAATTATTGAGAACGTAAATAACGTTCCAATGGGCAACGTTTTGATAAGAAGAGTTTCAAATTAGTCAATAAAAGCATTTATTTAACTTAACTGCTTTTGACCAAGTTATTTTTGATCAAATTTTTTGGTGTGTCAGTATCACTGCTATATCTTCTAATCGAGCCTTCATAGTAGGCTCCATCTTCTATAGCGATTGTCTCATGGAAAGTATCTCCCTCTACTCTAGCTGAGGAACCAAATCTTACTTTTTTCCCGAATACTGGCCCTATTATTCTACCTCTGATAACTAGATCCTCGGAAGTGACAGACCCAACTACTTTTGCTGATTTTTCAATTACTAATTTTGACGCCTTTATTTCTCCTTCAAGAACTCCATCTAATCGAAGTGCACCTTTCGAAGAAATCTTTCCAATAACTTTTATCTCTTTCCCCAATAATGATGGTGACGAACTACCTTCAAATTCACTCCCAGAAAAAATATCAGCACTCTCTTCTTGGGGTGGCTGTTTCGGTAATGATCTCGTTTTTTCAGAGTTTGCTTTTCTATTTTTCCAGGAATTAAAAATCATTATTTTAATGAGCTATTTCTTGTTAAATTTTTGTGATATCAAAGTACCACAAAAATAAAAAAAGTTAATTAAAATAAGGATTTTTAAATAAGTTTTTTGATTGATCGAGTGTTCATGTATATAGTAACTTTTATGAAACCAATAAGAATTGAGGAATAGTGTTATGAAGAAATATGTTTTACTTTTTGCTCTTGCTTTAGGCGGACTTTTTGTCGCTGGTTGTGAAGCTCCAACAGTATCAGCAGATGCGGTTTCTTGCTCCAAGACTGGGGGATGTAGCTAAGTATCTAACCAATAGGTGACATTTGGCTCCGAATTTAATATTTTTATTCGGAGCCTTTTACTTCCATCGTCTATGTGGCCAGTACCATTGGGTAGGATACGTTTTTACTTTCTTCTCTAGGCTCGCGTTCATATCTTTCGTAATAGAACTTACTGTAACTAACTCTATTGGTTTATCAAAAGTAACGCCAATACTGCGGTCATTTTCTCTAATGCCGTACGCTGGTATCAAAAGGGCGTTGTATTTTAAGGATATTTCAGCTATTGACGTAGAAGTTTTAGCAGGTCTGCCTAGAAATTGAAAATATTTACCCTCCTTTACAGCTTGATCAATCATTAGAGCTATTACTCCTCCAGACTTCATTAAAGAAATCATTTTTCTTGTGCCGGATGTCCCTACTTCAAGTATGGGTTCACCTCCTTCTCTGATAGCACTTAAGTGAAGTCGCTCGTAAAAAATGTTTCTATTTCGCTGATAAATAGCACCAGATGTAAGCCCATACTTCTTTAATACGGCTCTTACAGCTTCCCAAGAGCCAATATGCCCAGATACGACTATTATTGGCCGATTGATTTTTCTTGCCTCAATAAGAGGAGCTAGCTCGTTTTTCTTATATGTTATTTTATTTTTTAGCTTATGAAATTCCTTGTTAAACATAAGTTCTATAAAACTCTCACCAATCATTTTAGAATTCTCTTTAATAAACCTTTTTCTTTTTTGGTAAGACATATTTGGATAGACAAACCTAAGGTTTGCATCGACTCTTTTACGGAATTTTCTGACCCAGGGAAGTATGATTTTACAAAGCTGTCCTCCCAAATACACCCTTGTATCAAAAGGCAAGAGTTTTAAAAATGTGATTAGTAAATAGAAGGGTATTATCTCGAGAAGTTGGCGGAGCATTTCTATTCCTATTTACACTTCTAAAACACTGAATTTAGGTATTGGGATATATTATCATTACCATTTGCCTCCCCTCAACTTTTGGAATCACATCTGGTTTACCAAGGTGAGCTGTATCTTTTACTACCCGTTCCATTAATTCTGAACCTAATTCTTGATGGGCCATCTCTCTGCCTCTGAATCTAAGTGTTATTTTAACTTTATCCCCATTTTCAAGAAATTTAGTAACAGAGCGCATTTTTACTTCATAGTCATGCTTATCCGTATTGGGTCGAAACTTTATCTCCTTAAGTTCAATTGTTTTTTGCTTTTTTCTTGCTTCTGCCTCTCTTTTTTGCTGGTCATACTTAAACTTGCCAAAATCCATAATTTTACAAACCGGAGGTGTGGCATTGGGGGAAATTTCAACAAGATCAAGTCCTACCTCGCTTGCCATAATGTTTGCCTTTTCAGGGCTTACAATCCCTATCATATTTCCGTCAGCATCGATTAAGCGAACCTCTTTACATATAATTGATGCATTAACTCGAGCCGCCACTTCCTTTTGTCCCGAGGTCATTTCCTGATTTCTTCTTACGATTTCATGCTCCTTTTTCTTAAGTTAATTTAATTTATTTCTTTACGATATCTTTATTACTTTATTCTTTTTCTAGTTTTAGATCTGGTGGCGTTGCCTCCATTGACAGTTCTCTGATAGCATCATTCAAAGCAATTGTTTGTGACTCTTTTATACCAAGTCGCCGCACATTTATGGTTTGGCTTTTGACTTCTTTCTCGCCCACGACAGCAATTATGGGGATTTTTGAAATAGAATGCTCTCTTACTTTATAATTGATTTTTTCGTTTCTATCGTCCACCTTGCACCTCAATCCTACTTTTTTAAATGATCTAGCTACTTCATTGACGTAGCTGCCCATATTTGTCGTTATTGATGCAATGACAATTTGTGTTGGGGCAAGCCATAACGGGAGTCTGCCGGTTGTATTCTCAAGCAAAATTCCAATAAATCTCTCAAAGGATCCAAGTATCGCTCTGTGTAACATTACGGGGACTTGTTTTTCTCCAATATTGTTAATATAGGTAGACCCTAATCTTTCTGGTAAAACAAAATCGACCTGTAATGTTCCACATTGCCAATCTCGGCCTAACGCATCTGTTAATACAAACTCTAACTTTGGTCCATAAAAAGCGCCTTCGCCTTTATTTATCAAAAAGTCATAACCGGCCATTTTGGTTGCACTTTTTAAGGCCTGTTCAGCACGGTCCCATACTTGATCGCTACCAGCTCGATTTTCCGGTCTATCTGAAAATTTTACTTTAAACTTAGCAAATCCAAGTTCTTCATAAACGACGGATAAAAGCTCTATAAATTTTTTTGTCTCACTTTCTATTTGCTGTTCAGTACAAAAAATGTGGGCATCATCTTGCAAAAAAGCTCTTACCCTCATAAGACCGTGTAATGCGCCAGATGGCTCATTCCTGTGGCATGCTCCAAATTCAGCCATTCTTAACGGTAGATCCCTATAAGATTTTATGCCTTGGTTATAAATTTGAACATGACAAGGACAGTTCATTGGCTTTAGTGCATTTATTCTTGGTGTTTTTTCCTGCTCATCTACCTCTACAATAAACATATTTTCTCTAAATTTATCCCAATGTCCTGATTTTTCCCAAAGGCTTCTATCTACAATTTGCGGCGTTTTTACCTCTGAGTATCCATTTTTTTCAAGCTTTCTACTCATATATTCTTGTAATGTTGAGTAGAGTTTCCAACCATTTGGATGCCAAAAAATACTTCCAGTAGCCTCCTCTTGTAGGTGAAATAACTCCATATCTTTTCCGAGTTTTCTATGGTCTCGTCTTTCGGCTTCTTCTAGTCTTAAAAAATATTGCTTTAATTCCTCTTTACTTCTAAAAGCTACTCCATAAATTCGCTGAAGCATTTTATTTTTACTGTTCCCCTTCCAGTACGCACCTGCAACTCTGGTAAGTTTAAAAGAGTCCGCAGGCACTTGGCCTGTGTGCACCAGATGTGGCCCCCTGCAGAGGTCTTGCCAATCTCCATGCCAGTACATCCTTATATCTTCATTGACTGGAATATCTTGAATCAGTTCAACCTTATAAGGCTCCTTTTTTTCTTTATAAAAATTCAACGCTCTTTCACGATCCCAGGTCTCTTTTTTTACAGCATCTTTTTTTTCAATGATTGACCTCATTAGAGATTCGATTTTGTGTATATCACTCTCAGAAAAGGGCTCTTTTTTATCAAAATCATAGAAGAAGCCATCTTGAATTACTGGGCCTATAGTCACTTTAACATCTGGCCATATTTCTTGAACGGCTCTGGCTAAGATATGTGCACAATCATGTCGGATTAATTCAAGCGCTATTTCTGTATCTTTAGTGGTGTGTATTGTAACGGAGCAATCATTTGTAAGCTTTGTTGACAGGTCAGTCAAAGTACCATTTACAGTGCATGCTATCGACTTCTTAGCAAGAGACATTGATAGGTCTTTTGCGATTTCAAAAACTGTTATGCCGGTAGGATACCATTTTGAGGAACCGTCAGAGAGTTCAACAGCTATTTTATTGTCTTCGGTCAGATTTAAACTCACTCTATGCTTCTTTAACTTGCTTTTCTAAAAGATAAAGTACTGTACGCATAAATTAATAGCTCTTCCATATTTTTTATATTGAAATTGTTTAATACATAATTACGGCTTGTTCGTCCAGTAAAATTCCTTTCTTGCGTATTCATTTGGAGTAGGTTTGTCAAAGTTGGTATAAGTTCCTTTAAATCACCATTTCCAGTTAGGTAATTATGATATTCTCTAGGTAAAAGTTCTTTATTTACATCGTTTTCCCAACTAACTACTGCGTTACCCATAGCTAACGCATTTAATATGTCTAAAGAATAGTATTGGTTTTGAGGATTTAGTTCTAGATAAATGGATGAAAGCTTAAGGCTAGCTTCTAGGTCAGCAGTATAATCCATCAGACACAAAACACTATTTCTGTTTTTAAGGCATTTTTCTTCAAAAACATTTACTTGCTTCTTGTTCGCGTTACTTTTCAAAACGACGATATATGGTCTTATATTTTCTGGTAGTTTCTCTAAATTGACCGATAGCTTAATTATCTGATTTTGCCATTTATTTGAATTGAAATAGGCTTTTGCAAAAATTATATGTCTAGGCTTCTCAAGCATTCCCCATCGAGTTGCCAAGGTAATAGTTCTTTCTTGGCTGATTTTCTTTTCATCATAGATTGTTAAATCTACCGGTACTGGTACGTAATACAAACCTATGTTTTTTCTAGAATATTTGGTTAAAAGCTCTTGGTAAATTGTTTTGCTGGGTACTAATGTGGTAGCTTGTGGAATGAATTCTCCAAATATGGTCTTATTTAACCTGCCCATTACAGTTTGCTCTGATGGATTTGAAAGCATAGACATTATTATTTTTATAGAGCAAGTTTTATTAACCTGCAAAGCGGCTTTATATCCAGCTAAATCGTATACATGTATTGTAACAATAGATTTTGACGATACTACTTCACAAATTTTCTTAATGGTCGCTTTTGAGTAAATAATATCTCCTGAAGAATTATTCTGTTCAACAATTTGAGCACCCCATCGCTTAAAGTATGATAATTCTCTACCAAGAGGAGCAATTACATATGAATTATACCCGTTATCTTTCAATATTTTAGAGTAAGCCGCAATTGCTCTAATTGAAATGTCATCATTTAGGCTGGTTAAAAGTTGAAGAATGTTCATGTCTGTGCAATTATCTGGTCAGATGTCATAGTAAAAAAAGAAACGGGGCATATGGCTAAAACAAACTTCCATAAAACTGATGATGGACAAAAACTAGCTTTTTCACAAGTTAATGGTAATAAAAATATCAAAAATTTTCCAGGTGTTGTATTTTTGAGTGGTTTGAAGTCGGATAAAGAAGGAACAAAAGCTATTTTTCTCTCTCAATGGGCAGAAAAAAATAAAAGAGACTTTTTAAGGTTTGACTATAGAGGTCATGGGGATTCGTCAGGCATTTTTGAAGAAACATCAATTTCAGATTGGCTTGAGGATACTAAAAGCATTATTTTGTCACTAACGTCAGGTCCTCAGATTTTGGTTGGATCTTCGCTTGGGGGGTGGATAGCCCTATTATTTGCAAAGCTATACCCTCAAAAGGTTGCAGGCATTATAGGCATTGCGGCTGCTCCTGACTTCACTGCCAAATATGCTAGCAATAATCTTACCGAAGATCAAAGAAAAGAGCTTAAAACTACAGGGAAGCTTTCTTTTGAATCAGAGTATTTTGAACAACCTTTAGTGATTACTCAAAAATTAATAGAAGATGGAAACCAACACTTAATTTTGACAAAGAACCAATACATTGAGTGCCCCGTAAGACTTCTTCATGGATCTCTCGATGAAGATGTACCTCTTTCTACCGGTATCAACATATTGAAAAGGCTAAATAGCGTTGATATGCAACTTCAAATTATTAAAGGTATAGATCACAGGTTCTCAACACCCGAATGCCTTGAATTGATCAAAGAAACCGTAGAGCGGATGCTTTTAGCTCAAGAGCATCCCTAGAAATATGATAATAAGGCCTAAGGCCGACAAACAAATAGAAAGATAATTTATAATAATTAGCCGCTCAAACGTAGTTTTTTTGCTGTCTTTGTCATTTATCTTGGTCTGCTTACGGACTTGGAAGCCAAAATATATTACCACAGCAAATCCTGTTAGACCAAAAAAGCATAGAAAAACGCCCAAACTAACTAAAATAAACGACATTATAAAAACCTCTACCTGAAAACTTGTAAAAAATATATAAATAGATTTTCCATAACAAAAATTTATTGCA
>CACJUU010000016.1 GCA_902596605.1 uncultured Alphaproteobacteria bacterium
TTATGACTTCTGTAACAACTTTATTAGCTCTTTTCGCTCTGTATTTTCTGGGTGGCGATGTTATTAGAGGGTTTACGTTTGCTATGATCTGGGGTGTTCTAGTTGGGACATACTCATCAATTTTTGTAGCAGCGAAAATTCTCTTAATACTTGATGTTAAACGAAATTGGGATGAAAAAGGCTCAAAAGCAGGAACACAATTTTAACTTACTGAACTGTTGCTAAACAAACTATTTATGCTAATTAATGAATATTATTTAAAGGAGATTGAAAATGGCATTTGAACTTAATGACTTGCCTTATAGCCATGACGCCCTTGAGGCTGCAGGCATGAGCAAAGAAACTTTGGAGTTTCATCATGATTTGCACCACAAGGCTTATGTTGATAATGGTAATAAGCTTATTTCAGGAACTGAGTACGAAAATATGACGTTAGAAGAAATAATCACAAAATCGTACGATCGATCGGCAATTGCTCAGTCTGGTATTTTTAATAATGCATCGCAGCACTGGAACCACATGCAGTTTTGGGAAATGATGGGTCCAAACCAAACAGGGTTACCAAGTGAATTGGCATCAGCTATAGACGATAGTTTTGGCTCTTTTGGAAAGTTTAAAGAAGATTTTTGTGCTTCAGGAGTTGGACAGTTTGGATCAGGCTGGGTATGGCTTGTAAAATCTAGTGATGGGAGTCTCAAAATTTCAAAGACTGAAAATGGTGTTAATCCGTTGTGCCATAATGAGACAGCTCTTTTAGGATGTGATGTTTGGGAACACTCATATTACATCGATTTCAGAAATAAGAGACCTGCTTACTTAGAAAATTTTTTAGATAAGTTAGTTAATTGGGAAAATGTAGCCTCAAGAATGTAGTAGCTAAAAGTCCCATAATTTTTCTATATTGCATCTTAAGTACCTACTTCATTTAATTTTAGGGACAGTCATTTGGGGACTGTCCCCAATTTTTTATGATCTCTTATATAATGTCTCTTCAATCGAGATAGTGGCACATAGATCGTTTTGGTCGGCAATATTTTTATTTCTTTATCTTTATTTTTTTTTAGGGTTGGATCGTAAATTTTTCCAAAAAGGTTTAAATGAATTAGGCTTACTTTTTTTGGCTGGGATATTGATTGCTATAAATTGGTATGGTTTCATTTATTCAGTAACCTCAGGCAATGCACTTCAGGCTTCTCTGGGCTATTACATATTCCCTCTGGTCGCCGTTTTTCTTGGGATTGTTTTCAACAAAGAAAAATTTACTTTCATTCAAATTCTTGCTATTTGTCTCGTCATTATATCCGTTATTTCATTAATTTATATGAATGGAGAAGTGCCCGGCCTAGCTTTGATACTTGCATTCAGCTTTGGTTTCTATGGCTTGATAAAAAGCAACGTAAAATTAAATCCTATTTCATCTGTTACGTATGAAACGATTTTGATTACACCGTTAGCTATAATAGTGATGATTATCTTCACTGAACCAACAATTAGTAGGGAAAATATATTTGCCGATAGCACTTTAATTTTATTGATATTTTCTGGGCTAATTACTGCTGTTCCTCTCGTATTATTTTCTACGGGGACAAAAGTTTTTTCTTATGCCACTGTCGGTTTGGTGCAGTACTTAAATCCAACAATACAATTTATAATTGCAATCTTTTATTTTGAAGAAGCATTCGAGTTAGGTCACGCAATAGCGTTCTTTCTTATTTGGGTAGCATTATTTATCTATTCTTTTGAGTCAATCTCCAAAGAGCTCAATAAAGATGGTATTAGTGTTTCAACGCTTTCAAAAAAAACAAAATAATTTAAAAGGTCTATGCTAGCAAATTCTAAAGAAACGAATTGTTCCAGGAGCACCCTGAAATTATCCCAGTAACCATTAATATTTAAGAAAAATATTGGTTTTCTACTAATGTTCAACTGAAACCAAGTTATTGTTTCAGACACTTCTTCAAGCGTTCCAATGCCTCCTGGTAAGCACAAAAAAGCATCTGAATTATCATACATTGTTTTTTTTCTAATATGCATGTCATCAGTGATAATTATCTCTCCGTGGTTTTTGTCTATGCCTTCTATCTGTAATAAATGTTTGGGAATTATGCCAAGTACCTCTCCATTATTTTTATGCACACTTTTAGAGAGTTCCCCCATAAGTCCTAGTGAGCCACCTCCATAAACCAATTTGATTTGATTTTTCGCAAGTTGTTCTCCTAATTTTTCGGCAGCCTCTTTATAAATTAAGCTATTTCCAGTTTTGGAGCCACAGAAGACACAAAGGGATTTTTTTTGTTTAATATTTTTCATATTTTTAAGAGAACGTTTCCCACAATTTTTAGTAGTTTTTCATAGAAATCCAGTTTACCCTAGGGACTAGGAGAGCCAATGATTAATTTTCTTTTAAAGTATACGGGTACTTATGGGTTGCTTGCTATTTTGGCAGTTGCAATTGTTACCCCTACTTATTTTTTCTTTACTAGTCAGCAAGAGCTGCGTCAAGAGCCCTCTGCAGAAAAACAAGATTTTAGTAATGAAGAAAAGATTGAAGAAAAAATAGTTTTATCTGAAGAACTAAAAGAAACTACCGATGGAACTTCTAACAAGTCAAAACAAAAGGAACCCTCTAAGCGAGAAAATAAAGAGTTTTCGGAGCAAGTTGATAGTGTGTCAGTTGATGTTTTTCGTGTAGATGAGTTTGGAAATATAATATCAGCGGGTAAAGTTTCAAAGGAAGCCAAAATTGAAATTTTAGCTGATAATAAAAAAATTATTGGAGCTGATAAAACTGAGGCCGATGGAAGCTTTGTTATATTTGGAAAAGCTCAGAGCACAGGTTTAGTTCAAACTGTCAAAATAAGAGGATTAATTGAGGATAAAGGCGAAGAAAAAATAGTCGACTCAGCTGATTTATTTTTTGTACTACCTCAAGTCGAGAAAAATAATGAAAAAGAGGTAAATAAAATAGAAAAAAAGCCACTAATTGTTAGAGATGACGGAAATGACCTTAAAGTTCTCGTGCCAATTCAAGTGAGTTCTGTTGATAGAATTACATTAGATACGATAAGTTACACTCAGGATTCAAATGCCGAGCTAGCTGGTCGAGCGCGACTTGATAACACGATTAGAATTTACTTAAATAATGAATTGGAAAGTGAGGTAAAAGTAAACGAAAGTGGAGCATGGAAAACTACACTGTCATATGTTCAAGCTGGAGTTTACACCTTGAGACTTGACGAATTAAACGATAACGGAATTGTCGAAGGTAGGCTAGAGCTGCCTTTTAAAAAAGAAGATGAAGCACTTATTCAAGCTATGGGAGAAGGGAGCATTACCGTGCAACCAGGAAATAGTTTGTGGAGGATCGCAAGAAAATATTATGGAAAAGGCATACAATATGTTGAAATATTTGAAAGAAATTCTCATCTAATAAAAGATCCCGATTTAATTTATCCAGGCCAAGTGTTTTCACTGCCAAACTAATCTATGAAAAAGTAGTAATATAACAATAATGAGAACTAGTTCTTATGCAAATGACGATTTAAGGAAAGTCAACAAGCAGGAGGACTATAAGTCTATTTTTGCAACTACTTTTCGCTACTTGTGGCCGGATGAACTAATTTTTAGAATTAGGGTCATAGGTTCACTTTTTTGTTTAATACTTGCAAAAGTTTTTACGGTTTTAACACCTTTATTGCTTATGACCTTGGTCGATGAATTAAATGTTTCAGTTAATGGTACCAAGACAGGTGACTTCGTAATATGGGGAGCAGTTGCATTGGCTTTGGGCTATGGAGCAGCAAGGTTTTCATCGGTTGCTTTCGTACAAATTAGAGACTTTCTTTTTGTAAATGTTGCTCAAAATGGTCTAAAAAAGCTTAGTATGGATGCCTTTCAACATATGCATAGCCTTCCTCTGAGTTTCCACTTGTCTAGACAGACTGGTTCTCTACATAAGGTTATTGATCGAGGCGTGCGGGGTATAGAATTTCTTCTTAGGTTTGTACTTTTTTCCATCGGACCTTTAATTCTCGAGTTATTATTTGTCTGTATTTTGATTACTTACAAGTTTGACGAAATTTTTCTAATTATTATTCTGGTGACAATATTTTTATACGTCATTTTCACTGTAAGCGTTACAAATTGGAGAGTGAGAATACGAAAAAAAATGAATATATGGGATGCTGACCTAAGCCAAAAGACGATAGATAGCCTTTTAAACTATGAGACAGTAAAATATTTTTCTGCAGAAAATCATGAAAAAGAGAAGTATTTGCAATCATTAACGTCATATGAGCTCTTTGCTATTAAGACTGGAAAATCGTTATCAATGCTTAATTTTGGTCAGGCTCTCATTGTAACACTTGGGTTGCTGATCCTAATAGTTATTTCAACAAAACAGGTTATTGATGGCTCTTTAACAGTAGGTGGTTTGGTTGGATTGAATGCAATTATGTTGCAATTAATTTTACCATTGAACTTTTTAGGTACTGTTTATCGAGAAATAAGGCAGGCGTTGGTTGATATGGCAGATTTATTTATGTTGTTTCGGGAGGATAGGGAGGAGGATGAAATAGTAAAAGACGAGCTTACTTCTATTGAGCAGGGGTTTATTTTTGATAAAGTTTCTTTTGGGTATGTCGGGGCTAGGATGGTTATTAGCGATGTTAGTTTTTCCATTCCTGTTGGAAAAACAATCGCGATAGTCGGGCCGTCTGGTAGCGGCAAGTCTACAATAGGAAAACTAATTTTTGGTTTTTATAAACCATCGAGTGGAAATATTTTAATCGATGGAAGGGACAGTGCTGACTTAAAAACAGCAACGGTTAGGAAGCAATTAGCAGTCACTCCCCAAGATATAGTTCTATTTAATGATACGTTAGGATATAATATTAAATATGGTTCTAACCACGTCTCAGATGACAAATTGAATAGTGTTATTGATCAAGTAGATTTAACGGATTTTGTTTCAAGCTTACCGGATGGTTTGGCAACTCAGGTCGGTGAAAGAGGTCTTAAGTTATCTGGAGGCGAAAAGCAAAGAGTTGCTATTGCTAGAATGTTATTGAAAGATTGTTGCATTAATATTCTTGATGAAGCTACTAGTTCACTGGATTTAAAAACAGAAAAAATAATTGTTGAAAATTTATTAGAAAAAAAGACAAGTAAGACTTTAATAATTATATCCCATAGGTTATCTTCCATTGCGAATGCGGACAATATTTTGGTTATAGAAAATGGTCGACTGACTCAACAGGGGAAACATGTTAGCTTAATGCAGGAAAACGGACTATACAAAGAAATGTGGGAAAAACAGAAAAAATACGAAGTTACAGATACGCGGGACAAATCTTAATGGTTGAATCAGAAAGCTTTATCAAAGAGGTCAGCGAAGAAGTTAAAAGGGATAAACTATTTAAGTTTCTTAATAAATTTAAGTGGCCTCTATTTGCTTTGATTATACTCTTAATTGGAGCAGTTGGAGGCTATGAATATTACAAGTTTTCTAAAAAAGCTAAGTCACAAAAAAATGGAGAGTTTTTGGTCTCCGCAATGGAAAACTTAAAAAATAATGGTCAAACTGTTACCGAAGAAATGGATAACAAATTTTTATCCGTTTTTATTAAGTTGAATGAGGCAAAATATTTTGAAGAAAAAGATGACATTAAAAGCGCGACAGCTGCGTATGAGTATATAATTAGTAAGCACGGTGAAAATAAATTTTTTAACCATTATTCAAAATTCCAATTGTATTTAATGGATCCCGCAGAAAGTCTCAGTGATAAAAAGAAAATAGATATTCTTGATGAGCTCTCTGGTCCAGATGGTCCTCTGAAGTTATTAGCGTTAGAGCAAAAACTATATTTATATGTGAAGATTAGTGACTTAGATAACATAATGTCACACGTGAAGCTTATATTATCAGATCCATCAATCATGCCTGAACAGTTTAGCAGGATAAAAGAAATTGAAAAAATTTATGAGCTTAATTGATTATATTTTTAAAAGATTTGCTTTTTTAAAGTTAATCCTAATTACCTCTGCTATTTTTTCTCAGAGTTGTTCTAATGATCAAAGACTAGAGGGTTTTAGACAGCCAGTTTTATTGGAACAAAAGGTTTATGAAATAAGCAAAAAAAGCAAAAAATTGGCTCTTGGAAATCCGAAAAATATTAGCTCTTGGACGCATAGTGGTGGTGGGTCAAGCCATAGTTTAGGCAACATGGCTTTCTCAGCAGACGGAAAGTTTATTTCTCATTCCAAAGTTAAGGTTGGTCCTAAAGGATCATACTCTGAGCCAATTGTTCAAAATAATCAGATTTTTTTGATGACGCCCAATGGATATGTTGTTGTTTATAATGACAAAGGGCAATTCCAGTGGGAGCTAAGCATTGTTCCTGAGGGAAGTAGGGCGAAGAGCGATATATATGGTGGCTTGGCAATAAATAAAGATAAGATTGCCGTTACTTCATCATTCGGAGAGCTCTTGCTAATTAGTATATCAAAGAGGAGAGTGGATTGGAGATATGATTTCAAAAGACCATTTAGATCAGCACCTATATTTCATAAGGGATTTATTTTTGGAGTTACAGGAGATGATATTGCTGTATCTTTTGATGTTAAGGGCAAGTTAAGGTGGACAAAAAAGGGACCTCAGAAAAACACAAAAGTGTTTGCAACAGTATCTCCTGCTGCCTTGGGAAGTAAGGTGCTTTTCCCGTTTAGTGGTGGTTCTTTAGTCGCGCTCAACGCGGTGAATGGAATAGAAGCGTGGAAAATAAATTTAGAAAATTCTAATATTGGTTCAGCATCTGCTTCATTAGGCGATTTTGCTAGTGACCCGGCAGTATACGGCTCAAGTATATTTGGAGTAGGTGCCTTCGGTGAAACCTTTTCTGCAACCAAAAGTGGGAAAGTTTTATGGAGAAACAACATCCAGAGTTCTAGTCGACTAGTAGTATCTGGTAATTCCGCTTTCTACACTTCCAACAACTCTTTGATAGGAAGAATTAATTCTAAGAATGGGAAAATAGTATTTTTAAAAGAGATTACAGGTAAAAAATGGGTCAAATATCATGGTCCGTTACTTCTTCAAAATAAGCTGCTAGTTCTTGCTACCGATAAAAATGCTTATTGGTTTTCTCCGGAAGATGGAAGGTTGCTTAATACGGAGAAACTTGGAAAAAAAATTTCGTCTCCTCCAGTAGTAGTAAACAAAAGACTAATGTTTGTTTCTGAAGATGGTATGTTGAATATACTTAACTAGTAAATAAGGAGAATTTCTTGTTCATAAGAGCAGGTATAGTTGGTCGCCCGAATGTTGGGAAATCTACATTCTTCAATTGTTTGCTGGGACGTACTAGAGCGATCGTAGGTGATTTTGCTGGAGTTACACGCGATTATAAGGAAGAGCTTCTAGATTTAAAAAACTTTCAAATCCAGTTAGTGGATACTGCTGGCCTGAAATCGTCACTTATTTCTGAACAAGAAAAGACAATAAATAGGCATACCCTCAATTTAATTAATCATTTAGATATTATTCTGTTTGTCGTAGATGGCAGAGTGGGAGTGACTTTTGAAGATAAAGAAATTTTTCAATTATGTAGGAAGTTAGATAAGCCTACTATTTTAGTTGTAAATAAAGTTGAAACATCTCTGATTGAAAAGAAATTTTTTGAAGAGGATATAAATTTTTTTGGTTTACCTTATATTATTTTTGTTTCCAGTGAGCACAGGTTAGGGATAGAAAAAGTGTTAGGTACCCTCGAAGATATTTGTCAAGAAAATAAATTAGAATCGATCGCGAAAGAAGAATTCAATTATGAAAAAAATCCGATAAATATAGCGATAATAGGTCGCCCAAATGTTGGGAAATCTACGCTTGTAAACGCCATTATAAAAAAGAAAAGATTTGTTACAGGTCCAGAAGCCGGATTAACAAGAGACAGCAATTTTGTTTTTTTTGATTGGGATAATGTTTTTTTCAAGATTTACGACACTGCTGGTGCAAGAAAAAAACGCAAAATTGATAATTCTTTAGAAAAAGAGTCAGTCAAAGAAACCTTAAGAGCCATAAAGTTTGCTCAAATTGTTATATTAGTTTTAGAACCTGATGAGTTACTTAATGCTCAGGATCAAAAGCTTGCCTCTCTGTGCGAGAGAGAGGGTAGAGCCATTGTTTTTGTTGTCAACAAGAGCGACAAAATTTTTGATAAAAAATTTGCTGATGAAAAGCTCAAGAAAACTATTTCAAAATCTTTGCCTCAGTTCAAAGGAGCTTATTTTTCTTATATTTCAGGTTTAAAAAGTATTGGTCTTGATACCTTAAGAGAAAATGTGATGAAAGCTTATTCAAATTGGAACTTTAGACAGTCTACTTCTAATCTGAATACTTGGTTGAAGGAAAAACTTGATAAACACGCTCCACCAACTAACAACGAAAAAAGAAGAATAAAGCTAAAATATATAGTGCAGTCAAACAGTAGACCGCCAACTATCAAAATATTTACTTCTCACAATGGTATCGTGTCAAAATCTTACAAAAGGTATCTTGAAAACTCATTTAGAGAAGATTTTGGTCTTCTCGGTACACCAATAAGAATAATATTTAAGTCAGGTGATAATCCTTTCACCTCTAATAAGCATTAAAATCTTCTCTATTATTTTTCTAGCTTCTTTATTAACAGCATCACTATCAATATTCCTCTCACCTGGAAACATCTTCTTTCTTAACTTTGTCCCCATTGGCTCTGGATATTGAATTAGAACCTTGATCCCTAGTCTTTTATTCTCTTCTTGATATGATAGGAACAGCTGATCACACGCTTTTTTTGCCGAATTGTAGGGACCATTAAATTTTTTTGTTCTAGCATCGGAGATATAAACGAATAAACCTTTGGGATCTCTAGTTAATAATCGATGAAAACATGATATTAATCTAAAGGAAATCATAATTGGTGAAAGTAAATTAATCTCTACCTCTTTCAAAGAAACTTGATTAATTGGCATCATTTGAAGTGAAGACATAGCACAGTGAATAATTCCATGAAGTTCTCCAAAATTTTCTGATATTCTATTTGATAGTTCTTCAATTGTTCCTAGCTTTGCTAGATCTATACAAACAAGCGTTACTGACCCTTTTGTTTGTTTTATAGCGTCAGATAAGTCTTCTAATCGATTTTTATTTCTACCGACAGCAATAACTTCAGCACCCTCCTCAGCCAACGCGATAGAGATACTAAATCCTAAACCACTGGTTGCTCCTGTTATTAGCACTTTGGATCCAGAAAGCCTCTTAGAATTATGATCTACTCTCATTACTTTTTTACACAAGTTGTTAACAGATTATCGTAATTGTCAATTATCCACTCTGGAATATTTTGGGGATACTTCATAAGTATTTTTTCTTGTACATCTAAAGTGATTGTATTGGACTTAGACAGCCCAACAAATTTCCATGACTCAGAGTCTTTAAACACCTGATTATAGATAATAAGAAAAATTATTATTATAATAACCCCTCTTAAAAACCCAAAGAGCAAACCAAGAATTTTATTTACCTCGTTAAGGATTGAGGTTTCGATAAAATATGAAATTCTGTATGTAATGAATGAGATAGAAATAAGAGCTAGTGTGAAGCCCAAAATAAAAGAAAGTATCATCATTAATTCACAGCTATCGCCTAATATGCTCATCACGAAATCTATTTCGGAAATAGTAGTAAAAATCAGAGGGGAAATAAGATAAGCTACCACGATCGCCAGAAACCAGTTTAAAATTAACAGAACTTCTTTTATGAAACCTCGGTAGTAGGCAAAAACCCCTGAAAAAATTATTAATCCGGCTGAAATCAAATCAAAAGAGGACATGGTCTCCATTAGCTCAGATTCCTTTGTAGAGAAATTTAATTAAAAAACTTTTTAAGAAATTATCCATTTAAGAATATCTTTAACAATTTATTTTTGGATAAGATAGCCTGTTTTGGATTTCCAGACCATTCAACTTTTCCATCATCTAACAGAATAATCTTCGTCGCAAGAAACATTGCCAAATTAATATCGTGGGTGATTGTAATAGCAGTTTTTTTCGAATCCTTTATGATTTCACTAATTAAAGAAATTATTTTTTTTGACATTATTGGGTCAAGCCCAGTAGTGGGTTCATCAAAAATCAGAATATCTGGTTCTGAAAATATTGATCTCGCTATGCCAACCCTTTTTTGCATTCCCCCAGATAATTCAGAGGGGTAGTCTTCAGCTATGTTAGTAGGCAATCCAACCTCTCTTAGCCTTTCAATTGCTAGTTTTCTAAGCTTGATAATGCTAGGAGACTTTTCATTATATAGTTTTTTAAAAGCAATGTTCTGCCAAATATTATAGCTATCAAATAGCGCATTACTTTGAAAACAAACACCCAATTTACTTAAAATTTTTTGTCTATCTACATTTCCGCTTATCCGCTTACCATCAAAAAATATTGAACCAGAGCTAATATCTTCCAGCCCTAATATGCACTTTGCCAACATAGACTTGCCTGCACCTGAACCACCTATGATTACCAAATGCTCCTCTGGCTCTATTGTAAAAGAAATATCCTTTAGAATCGGTTTAGAATCTATCGCTTTATTTAAGTTTTTCACTTCGATTTTCGATTTTTTGATCATTTATTAAATAAGGCTTCAGTTAAAATATAGTTTGCGGCAAGAATAGAGATTGAAGACCAAACAACAGAGTTAATAGTTGCTTTCCCCACACCTCGTGCTCCAACTGTTGTATTAAGTCCATGAAATGTCCCCAGCACGCCAATGATTAACCCGAAAAAGCCAGCTTTTATTAAACCAGAGACAACATCGGCTAATTCTAGGAATTTAATGGTATTTAATAAATAATTAGATGGATTAAATTCGAGAGTACTTACGCCAACCAAGAAACCCCCTAAAATGCCAAGAATATCACCAGTGAGTGTTAAGAGTGGTAAGGAAATAATACAAGCAAAAACTCGGGGTATAATTAGAAAATTGTATGGGTTTGCATTCAGTGTATACAGAGCGTCAATCTGTTCTGTAACTTTCATTGTTCCTATTTCCGCCGATATTGATGAAGCAACCCGACCGGACATAATCAAACCACATAGCACGGGTCCTAGCTCTCTGCAAATACCAATAGCCACAATTGAAGGAACTACACTTTCGGCATTGAACCGAGTTCCTCCAGAATAAATTTGAAGGGCTAAAGCGGCACCGGTAAAAACAGCAGTCAACCCTACAACAGGTAAAGACATAAATCCTATTTGTATTAATTGACTGAAGAAGGCTTTCGCGTAGAATGGTCCCGTAAATGCATATGATAGTATTTTCCAGGTAAATCTGCTTAAAATACCAATTTTAGACATAAATATTAGAACTGAGTTACCTATAAGTGCGATATAAAAAATAATTTTCATATAATTTCCTATTTAGAGTAAACTCTGCTAACTCTTTCACCCAAATTCACTAGCACTTCATGACTAATGGTTTTACAGTCTTTTGCAAAATCATCAACTTGATATTCAGGTGAAAATACACAAAGATATTTAGGGGTTTGGGGTAAATTTGAAACATCTACTGTAACGAGATCCATAGAAATTCTACCTATTATGGGGCATGGTATTTTTCCATAGAATAATTTACCTATATTACTCAGTGTTCTCGGTAAACCGTCTGCATATCCCATTGACAGAGTAGCAACTCTCATCTTATGTTTAGCTCTGAATGTAAAGTTATAACCAACTTGCATATTTTCATCTATAATAAACTCTTGGAGGACTGGAACCTTTATTTGAATAACTTCTTTCAATCCATTATTCCTAATTCCTCCGTATAACCCAATACCAGGCCGGACCATATCAAAGTGAAACTCTTTCCCCAATAAAGTTCCATGGCTTGCTGAGATACTTTGACGAATGTTGGGAAAAAAATTGCATAATTTAATGAATAGGTCTTTTTGTGCTTTGTTTTCTTTATTGGATGTATCGTCTGCACAAGCTAAATGTGACAAAATCAAATTCAATGGTAGTGATTTTACTATATCGATGTTTTCTAGAAGAGATTGCTCATCCAGTCCTAAGCGGTTCATACCAGTGTTTAGTTGAATGGCAACCTTTTGTGTTTGATTAAATATTTCAATAAATTTTTGGGCTTCTAAAATGTTATTTATGATTGGAGTAATATTATGTTCTCTATAAAGATTAGATTTCAGAAAATCAAATCCATTTAAAGTGAATATTTCACAATCCCTTGAGTAACTCCTTACCTTTATTGCTTCAGAAATAGTAGCTGTAAAAAAACTTCTTACGCCATATCGCTCAATTTCAGGGACTATTTTCGCAATGCCTAGGCCATAAGCGTCTGATTTAACAACAGCCGATAGCTCGGTATTTTTTTTTAATATTCTTTGAAAAAAATTGATATTACTTTTTAAATTGGCAAGATTAATATGAAGTTCAGGAGACAATTATTATCCTAAGGCTCAATTTTTGACTTGATGGCTCTTTGCCAAATTACCAAATCGTGTAAAACGTCCATCAAAAGCTAAATCAACTGTACCAACTGGACCGTGGCGTTGCTTTCCAATTATTAACTCTGCTTTCCCATGAATTTGTTCCATTTCCTCTTGCCACTTTATAAGTGCATCGAGGTCTTGATCGCCTGGCTTTTCCCTCTCTTTATAATACTCTTCTCGAAATATAAACAAAACGACATCAGCATCTTGTTCAATGGAACCACTCTCCCTTAGATCTGCAAGCTGTGGTCTTTTATCATCTCTATTTTCCACTTGCCGAGAGAGTTGAGATAAAGCTAAGACAGGTATATTCAATTCTTTTGCAATTGCTTTAAGCCCTTGAGTTATTTCAGCAATTTCATTAACTCTGTTTTCTCTGTTTGATGAAGCACGTATTAATTGAAGATAATCTATTATCAAAAAATCAAGGCCATGTGTTCTTTTTAGCCTTCTAGCTTTAGATGCAATACTTGATATTAAAAGTGCAGGAGTATCATCTATAAAAAATTTACTTTGATCCAGTGATCGAGCAGCATCGACAAACTGATTAAATTCATTTTCAGATAACTCGCCTCTTCTTATCTGTTCTGAAGGAATTTTGCTTATATCAGATAAAATTCTTGTGGCGAGTTGTGCTGAGGACATTTCAAGTGAAAAGAAGCCAACACTAGAAGCTTTGCCATATTTCTTATAATTCGCAATCGAAGCATTATATGCGATATTTGTTGCCAAAGCGGTTTTTCCCATAGATGGTCTTCCAGCAAGAATTATCAAATCTGAATTCTGTAACCCACCCAATTTTTTGTCTATGTCGATAAATCCAGAAGGTATACCCGATACGCCTTGTATATCTGAGTCGAAAGCTCTGTTAGCCAATTCGATTGCCTCAGTTGCAGCTTTAACAAGAGGCTCAAAGCTTTTTGATTGAGTACCATTTGATGCTACATCATAGAGAGATTGCTCTGCTTTTATTATAAGTTGAGCAGGAACTGTTTCTTCTGTTATTTTTTGTGCGTCAAGAATTATTTCGTTTCCAATATCAACGAGTTTTCTTCTAACCGCTAGATCATATATAGCATTTGCATAGTCTTTTGCTGCATAGGCGCTTATAGCCATCGCAGACAATTCGGTAAGCAAAGAAGGAACGTCTATATCATGGAAATCTTCATCTGAGTCTAGATATGGTTTTAAAGTAATAGGTGAGACAATCAGCCCTTTTTTTGTTCTGGATGCGATATGGGTGAATATTTTTTTATTTATTCCGTCATAGAAATGATCTTCATCAATAATGGATTCTATCTCCCCTAAAACTTCACTATTTACTAATAGTAAACCTATCAGAGCTTGCTCGGCTTCAAGATTAAAAGTGGAAGATTTGTCTACATCCGACGTTTGATCAAGTTTAACATTATCCATAAGTCTTACCGACGATAGTATATACGAACTCTTTTTTTTTTCACCAAGTTAATTATACATACAATCTCTATTTCATAGTAATAGCTTTTTGAGTGTAATAGATTTTATTGGTAAGCAGACTATTCTGTTCCGCTTTGCTCGGGTGATTTATTTTCAGAGCTAGTCTCCTCTTTTACTTCTTCAGAGGTAGCCTCTTCAGTTTTTAGCGAAACTCCATCTTCAAGGAGACTTTCGTTCAGCTCCGCATTAATTTCATTGGAGCTATTATCTTCATCATTTTTCTTTTCTATATCCGATGTAGTATCTCCTAAGCTTCGTGCCACTTTCAATTTTATTTTGCTTTCAACTTCGGGATGCAAAATTATACTCATATCGAATAATCCTAACTCCTTTATGGGTTTGTCTAAAGCGATCTGTCTTCTGCTTAGTGTTATTCCATTTTCACCAATTAGGTTTGCTATATCTCTCGTAGTGACCGACCCATACAATACTCCAGTATCAGATGCTGACCTAACAATCAACAAATCAAGAGATTCTACTTCTGCTCTTATTTTCTCTGCTTTTTCAATCTCGGCTTTATTTTTCTCGAGCAACTTTGCTTTTGTAGTTTCAAAAACTTCTTTGTTCTCTTTCGTTGCTCTCAAAGCTTTACCACTAGGAATAAGATAGTTTCTACCAAATCCTGGCTTTACTTTAACTGTATCGCCTATATTCCCTAGTTTATTAATTTTTTGAAGTAATATGATTTCCATTACAGGGCCTATTTGACTGCATAAGGCAACAAGCCTAAAAACCTGGCTCGTTTAATTGCAATTGCAAGCTCTCTTTGTTTTTTAGTTGAAACCGCAGTAATTCTTGACGGTATGATTTTCCCTCTTTCTGAAATAAACTTCTGAAGGGTCCTCACATCCTTGTAGTCAATAGGTTGTGCTCCTTTTTCGGAGAACGGACAACTTTTTTGACGCCTAAAATAGTGTTTATTATTGTTTACAGACCTTCTATCATTATACCTTTTTTCCATATCCAATCAAGTCCTCTCTTCTTCGTCTTTATTCCTACTGTTCATCATGATTGAATGACCATCTTTATGCTCTTTAACCTTAACGGTTAAAAATCTCATAATATCTTCATGGATGTTCATTAAACGCTCCATCTCAGCCACGGCTTTTGCTTCACTATTTGATTTAAACATAAAATAATGACCCTTCCTGTTTTTATTCATTCTGTAAGCTATTGATCTTAATCCCCAATATTCGCTTTCAATTACATTTCCACCATTCTCAGTAAGGGTACCTTTAAATTCTTCTGCCAGAGCCTCAGCTTGTACAGATGTTAAATCTTGTCTACAAATAAAAACGTGTTCGTAATTAGGCATTCAAAATCCTTAAAAATAGTTGGTCAAGGTTGTTATATACAGCAAAAATAAAAAAGCAAGCAAACAGTTGCATTGTTTAAATGATTATTTTGGTATACACATTATTACAATGCAATTCTTCTAAGAACGAATGCGAGGAAAAGAATATGAAAAAAGCTTTTTTGTTTCCAGGCCAAGGATCACAATTTACAGGTATGGGTCAAGAATTAGCAAGCCAGTTTAAGGTGGCCAATGATGTATTTTTGGAAGTTGATGAAGCTCTTGGAGAAAAATTGTCTGCACTGATGTTTAGAGGCGATATTAAAGAATTAACATTAACAAAAAACGCTCAACCCGCAATTATGGCAGTTTCCATTGCTATTTTGAGGGTCATGTCATCTAATGGTTTGGATCTTAAAACAATTGATCTTTTAGCTGGGCACTCATTAGGAGAATATAGTGCCCTTTGCGCCTCAGGGGTAGTTTCTCTAAGGGATACTGCAATAGTATTAAGGAAAAGGGGTATAGCCATGCAAAATGCAGTCTCTGAAGGTGAAGGTTCAATGGTCGCTGTTTTAGGCTTGACTAACGAAATTGTAAACGAATTTTTAATTACAAGCAAATGTGATAACCATTTGATCCAAGTTGCAAACGATAACGACCCTTCACAAGTGGTTATCTCCGGCGAAAAGAAAGAAGTAAAGAAGTTCTCTGACTTTTTAAAAAAGAAAAATGCTAAGAGAATTATTAACCTTCCAGTTTCTGCCCCTTTTCACTCTCCTCTTATGAAACCGGCTGCGTTAATAATGGAATCTGAGTTGAGAAAGGTCAATTTTTCAAACCCAATAGTTCCAATAATTCAGAATGTTGATTTAAGTATATTAGGTTCAACTGAAGGATTGGTGGAGAGTTTAGTCAAACAGATTTGTGGAACAGTAAGATGGAGAGAGAGTTTAATAAAGATGGCAGACGAATATGGCATAAAAAACTTTTTTGAAATAGGTCCCGGTAAAGTATTGGCTAGCACGGTGAAAAGAACAATTCCTGATGCAACCGTCCTTTCGGTAGGCCTTGCTCCTCAGATCGGACAAGCATTGGAGATGTTAAATGACTAATTTGGAAAACTTAAATATCCTAATTACTGGTGCATCTGGTGGGATAGGAACAAGCCTATCTAAGGCATTTGCTTCAACGAAAGCAAATCTCTTTCTTGTCGGATCTTCTGAAGAGAAATTATCCAAGTTACGGAGTGAACTGCCAGCTAGAGAGAATATTAACTATTTTCCCGTTGATTTAAGTGAAAGAGAAAATGTAAGTCACTTTTGTGACTCGATAATTGAGAAATATGGAGGAATTAGCATTATTGTTAATAATGCGGGTATTACTGAAGATAATCTATTTATGAGAATGACTGACAATGCTTGGGATAAGGTTTTTGCAATTAATCTCGATGCATCGATGATAATTTGCAGAAAGTTCATTCGAGGGATGATAAAAAATAAATGGGGGAGAATTGTAAATATTTCGTCTGTAGTTGCATCAACAGGTAATCCAGGGCAAAGCAATTATGTAGCCGCCAAAGGTGCATTGAATGGATTAACAAAATCATTGGCAATAGAAGTCGCAACAAGAGGCATTACAGTCAACTGCATATCACCAGGTTTTATTGATACAGCTATGACAGCTAAATTGACAGATGATCAAAAAGTGAAAATAACTGAAAGGATTCCGATAGGCAGAATGGGGTCTGGCGATGATGTATCAGCTTTGGTGTTATTTCTTGTGACTAATGAAGCAGGTTATATTACAGGGCAAAACATACATGTTAATGGAGGCCTTTTCCTAACATAGAGAGTTTTTCTTCATCTTACTCTAAAATTTTCCAGATAAGTATTGCTTGTTTTCGTAATTATGTATAAAAGAAAAATCTATCGAAAATTGACCATTTTCGTAACAGAAAACAGGCCAAATAATGGGTATGATGATGAGGAGGTTAATATGAGTGATGTTGTAGATAGAGTTAAAAAAATAGTTGTAGAGCATTTGAGTGTAGAAGAAGGCTCGATATCAAACAGTTCATCTTTTATAGATGATTTGGGCGCGGATAGCCTTGACACAGTGGAGCTGGTGATGGCTTTTGAAGAAGAATTTGGTATAGAAATTCCAGATGATGCAGCCGAAACTATCCAGACTGTGGGTGATGCTGTCAAGTTCATCGAAGAAAACTCTTAAGGTGCCTGAAATTCGGAGCGCTACATTATATAGAAAAGCATGAGACGTGTTGCAGTAACTGGAATGGGGTTGTTGACCCCACTTGGGTGCGGCGTCGAGATAGTCTGGAATAGACTGTTAAAAGGGTTATCATCAGCAACGAAGATCACTAAATTCGACCCGTCGGATTATTCAACAACTTATGCTTGTGAAATTCCTTTTGGTGATGACTCAGAAGAAAAATTTAATCCCGACGAGTGGATGAATTCAAAAGATAGAAGGAAAGTTGATGACTTTATTCTTTATGGTATTTGTGCGGCGGATCAAGCTGTAAAAGATGCAGGTTGGACTCCTGAAAAAGAGCAAGACTTACTTCGAACTGGTGTAATGATAGGCTCTGGTATAGGTGGTCTTCAATCTATAGGCGACACTGCTAATTTAATCAAAGATAAGGGACCGAGGAGAGTTTCTCCTTTCTTTATACCGGGGGCATTGATCAATTTGATCTCTGGTCAGGTCTCAATAAGATATGGCTTCAAAGGGCCAAACCATTCTGTGGTAACAGCCTGTTCAACCGGTGCGCATGCTATCGGAGATGCTGCTAGGTTTATTATATCTGGGGAAGCTGATGTAATGATCGCTGGTGGAGCTGAAAGCCCTATAACAGAACTTGGGATAGCTGGGTTCAATGCATGTAAGGCTTTATCTACAAAATTTGGAGAAGATCCAAGTATTGCAAGTAGGCCATATGATGTTGATAGAGATGGCTTTGTTATGGGAGAAGGTGCAGGGATAGTGGTTCTTGAGGAGCTTGAGCATGCAAAAAAAAGAGGTGCTAAAATATACTGTGAGGTTTTGGGTTATGGGCTGACCGGAGACGCATACCATATTACTGCGCCTCCGCCAGATGGAGACGGTGGCAAAAGATCGATGAGCGCAGCACTCAAAAGCAGTAAATCAAACATTTCTGATATTGACTACATTAATGCACACGGTACGTCTACAATGGCTGATACCATAGAATTAGGTGCCGTTGAGTCTCTAGCTATGAATTATGCAAACAAAATATCCATGTCCTCTACAAAATCATCAATTGGTCACTTATTAGGAGCTGCTGGCTCGGTCGAGGCTATTTTTTCAATATTATCAATTCGAGATCAAATTGTTCCACCAACTATAAATCTTGAAAAACCAGCTGTTGATACTAAAATCGATTTAGTTCCAAAGGTTGCGCGGGAAAGAAAAGTTGATAGAGCTCTATCAAACTCCTTCGGGTTCGGCGGCACAAATGCATCTTTAGTGGTAGGAAAACTAAATTAGAAATTACTGTAAAATTGAGTGATGGCTACTTTTTTTTCTAACGTTTTTTGCCTATTTTTAGCTTGTTTAATTTCTTTTTATATTGCTGTCACTAGTTTCAAACTTTACTATGAAAAGCCCGGACCAAGTGAGCAAGAACAATTATTGATCATAAAAAAGGGCCAAAGTGTTGCAAATATTGCCAGTCACCTAAAAGAATTAAATCTAATTGAAAACCGTATGGTCTTTATTCTGGTTGTGAGGCTCAAGGGCTTTCATGACAAAATAAAGTTTGGAGAATATATGATTACAAAAACTGCCTCTATTAAAGATATTTTAGATTCAGTGATTACTGGAGTATCGTTCCAGAATAAAATCACTATTCCCGAGGGTCTCAGCACGATTTCAGTAATACATCGGATAAATAATGATTCTAGGATTAAAGGCGATTTGATTAGTTTCAGCGAGGAGGGTGTGCTTGCTCCCAATACATACAGCTTTGATATTACCACAGAGAAAAAAGATCTCTTCTTAAAGATGAGAAAAAATCAAGAGAGGATTTTAGAAGCTGCGTGGGATAAAAGGGATCCTGATTTGCCGCTGAATAATGCTTCGGAGCTTTTAATTTTGGCATCTATAGTCGAGAAGGAATCTGGTAATGAGGAGGACAAAAAAAAAGTTGCTTCTGTGTTTTTAAATCGTTTGAAAAAAAAAATGAGATTGCAATCTGATCCAACTGTTGTCTATAGTTTAACAAAAGGTAAAGAGCCGTTAAATAGAGAGCTTAGTAGAAGTGATCTTAAAACAAAGTCCCCCTTTAATACATATAAAATTGATGGACTGCCACCTAGCCCAATTTGCAATCCAAGCAAGGCATCAATTCACGCGGTTTCAAATCCACTTAAAACAGACTTCTTGTTTTTTGTAGCTAATGGAGAGGGAGGGCATAATTTTTCAGACAATCTCAAGCAGCACAACAGGTTTGTTAAAGAGTATAGAAAATTGAAGATAGAAAATTGATTTTTTAACATAATTATGTTGTTAATAAGAATTATTTATGGAGTCGTTGTTATTGGAACAAAGTGATATAAAAATAAAGAAGATTTGGGAAACAATCTGCAAGGAAGCTCAGGTATCCTTAAAGAAATCTAATTACATGAAAAAATATTTTAATAACAACGTTTTGGATCAAAGTAGTTTCGGCGATGCATTATCGCATATCATCGCTGTAAAGGTTTCTAGCCCTGATTTTGAATTAGGACAGCTCATTCCAATACTGCAACAGCAGATTAGTAATTTCCCTTATATATGTGATTACGCAGTGGATGACTTGATTGCCTTTTATGAAAGAGATCCTGCTTGCCACTGGTTTTATCAACCTTTTCTTTTTTACAAAGGATTTATTGCTTTACAAGTACACCGAATAGCAAATGCACTTTACAATAATGGAGACATAGATTTTTCTCTTTATTTACAAATGAAAGTATCAGAGGTTTTCAGTATAGATATTCATCCTGGAGCAACAATAGGTAAAGGCATCATGTTTGATCATGCTCATAATCTCGTTATCGGAGAAACGGCCAAAGTTGGGGATAATGTCTCTATTTTGCATTCTGTCACTCTAGGTGGTACTGGAAAAGTTCGGGGTGACAGACACCCTAAGATAGGAAATAATG
Organism: uncultured Alphaproteobacteria bacterium; assembly: GCA_902596605.1. Taxonomy (GTDB): domain Bacteria; phylum Pseudomonadota; class Alphaproteobacteria; order Rhodobacterales; family Rhodobacteraceae; genus CACIJG01. The sequence goes on from CACJUU010000016.1 coordinate 20,496, forward strand.
TTTTAATTGGAGCAGGTGCAAAAATATTAGGCAATATTTCGATTGGAGAGTGTTCTAGAGTCGCTGCTGGTTCGTTAGTCTTGAAATCAGTGGATCCTTTTAAGACCGTAGCAGGGGTGCCCGCTAAAGTGGTAGGAAGTTCAGGGTGTCCCGAACCATCAAAAATGATGGACCAAATTTTAAACAAAAATTAGTTTATTTTATCATTAAAACATTAGGATTTTGTAGGTAGAATACTATTCTATCAAGGAGCTTCGCTGCAAGCTCTCCATCAATCGTTCTATGATCAACGGATAATGTTAAGTAAACTTGTTTGCATGATAAAAAGCTTCCGTTTTCACTAATAACCTCGTCTTTAACTGCCCCAACTGCTAATATTGATGAATTTGGTGGGTTAATAATCGCATCGAAGTTTTCGATAGAAAACATCCCTAAGTTCGAAATGGCATGCGCACAGTCTATAAAGTCACTGTTTCGCAGTTGTTTTTTCTTTGCTTTTTCAATAAGCTCCTTCATTTCTGAGGAAATTTGACTTAATGATTTTTTATCAATGTTTCTAAGAGTTGGGGTATACAGTCCTGCTTCAGTTGATATAGCTACTCCAATTGCTACTTCGTTAAATTTTAACATATGTTGCTCTTGCCAGATCATATTACAGTCAGGAAAGTCTATTAAAGCACAAGCACACGCTTTTATAAAAAAGTCATTTATTGATATTTTATTGTTTTTTTCAAGTAAATCATTTGTCTTATTTCTAAAGTTTATCAATTCATCTACTCTAGCTTTACGTCTTAAGTAAAAGTGAGGTATTGACGACTTTGAAAGGGTTAGCTTTTCCGCAATTATTCGTCTTATTTTAGGTACATTTATTACCTCATGGTCTATACCATTAACTTGTCCGGCATTATTCTTTTGTTCGATTTCTTTTTTAGACGAGGGTAACTTTAAATGTTTTTCGATATCAATTTTTGTGATTCTTCCCCTTGGTCCAGTACCTATGATATCTTCGATATTTATAGAATTCAAAGAGGCTAACTTTTTGGCTAAAGGTGTTATAAATATTCTACCCATAATTTATTTAATCTTTATAGAGAACTTGTTTGACAGAAAAAACAATCTCGTCTGGAGTAATTAAAGCCGCTTTTTCCAAATTCTCTGCATAGGGCATAGGAACGTCTTTCCCTGTGCAATTCAAAACCGGGGCATCCAAGTAGTCAAATGCTCTTATCATGATTTGCGAGCCAATATAGCTTCCAACTGAACAAACAGGAAAAGATTCTTCCACGGTTACACATCTATTAGTCTTTTTCACTGACTGTATTATTGTATCGAAGTCAATTGGCCTTATTGTTCTTAGATCGATTATCTCTGCACTTATTCCTAATTCCTTCAGCTTCATATCAGCCTCAAGCGTGTGCACCATGCCGATTCCATAGCTAATGATTGTCACGTCCTGTCCGGTTGAAATAGTTTTCGCCTTTCCAATTGGTATAATTTGTTCAGAGGCAATATTTACTGGAAACGACTTCCCATACAAAATCTCATTTTCAAGAAAAATAACCGGATTATTTTCTCTAATCGCTGACTTTAGTAAACCTTTTGCATCTTCTGCAGAAAATGGCTGAATCACTTTCAAACCTGGAATTGAAGCGTATAATGATGCGAAATCTTGGCTATGTTGAGCTGCTACTCTAGCGGCTGCTCCATTTGGCCCCCTAAAGACAATTGGACAATTAATTTGTCCACCTGACATATAATTTGTTTTAGCTGCTGAGTTAATTATCTGATCTAAAGCCTGCATAGCGAAATTGAATGTCATGAACTCGACTATTGGTCTTATTCCGGTAAAAGCAGCTCCAACAGCTAGTCCAGTGAACCCATGCTCAGTGATAGGAGTATCAATTACTCGTTCCGACCCAAACTCTTCAAGCAAGCCCTGACTAACTTTGTATGCTCCTTGATACTCTCCTACCTCTTCACCCATCAGAAAAACGTCATTATCAAGTCTCATCTCCTCGGCGATAGCGCTGTTTATTGCTTCCCTAACAGTTAATTCATTCACCACCTGATTTTCTATTGTCTCATTATTAAGCATTTTGTTGTCTTCAAAATTCTTGTCTACATTATCCAAATTACCTTCTTCGCTCAAAACTTGTTCATTATTATCAATACTTACAGGTTCAATTTTCTTGATATCATCAACCTTTCTTATGTTAATTTCCTCAGCGCCTTCAGTTTCAATTATGGCAATCAAGGAATTAACTTTTATATTCTCCGTTCCCTCCTTTACAATTAGTTCAACAATAGTGCCTTCCTCAATACTTTCATATTCCATTAGAGCTTTATCCGTTTCGATATCAGCTATGATATCACCTGGTTTAACCTTATCTCCAGGGCTGACGTACCATTTTGCAAGGCTACCTTCTTCCATAGTGGGTGAAAGAGAGGGCATTAAAATTTCGGTCTTCATTTTTTTTCCTAATATTTAACCAGCATACACATCAGTCCAAAGCTCCTCAATATCAGGTTCTGGGCTGTTTAAAGCGAAGTCTGACGCTTCAGTTACTATTGCTTTAATCTCAGCATCCGTTGCTTTAAACTGCTTCTCTGAGATTTTATGTTTTTCTATCAATATAGACCGTAGCATATCTATTGGGTCTTTCTCTTCTCTGACCTTTTGCACCTCTTCTCTAGTTCGATATTTTGCTGGGTCAGACATAGAGTGCCCCCTGTATCTGTATGTTTTCATTTCAAGTATAAACGGGCCTTCACCGGCCCTACAATGATCAGCCGCGTGAGCAGCTTCTTTTGCTACATCAAGAACATTCATACCATTAACGGCTTTCCCTGGAATATTGAAAGCCAGTCCTCTTGCAAACATCTCTTCGGTTGAGGACGCTCGAACCATTGAGGTCCCCATGGCATACTGGTTATTTTCAATAACAAAAACTACTGGTAATTTCCAAAGTGAAGCCATATTGAAAGCTTCGTAAACTTGTCCTTGATTTGCAGCCCCCTCACCAAAGTATGTGAAACATACGCGACTATTTTTTTTATATTTATTTGCAAAAGCGATGCCGGCCCCAATTGGTACTTGTGCGCCTACAATTCCGTGCCCTCCATAAAAGCCTTCACTTTTAGAGAACATATGCATAGACCCCCCTTTACCCTTTGAGTATCCAGTAAAACGACCCGTCAGTTCTGCCATGACCATTTTTGGATCCATACCACAAGCAAGCATATGACCATGATCTCTATAAGATGTAATGTTTTGATCTCCCTTCTCCTTAATAGCATCTATTCCCACAACAACAGCTTCCTGGCCAATATACAAATGACAAAATCCTCCTATGTGTCCCATGCCATAAAGCTGCCCCGCTTTTTCTTCAAATCTTCTAATTAGGAGCATCTTGTGATAAAGTTCAAGCAACTCTTTTTTTGACATCACTGTTTTGTTCATGAATATAGTTTAGTATTAAACTAAATATTTTCAATATCTAATTTTAAATACTATTAGTTCATCTTCACCAATTAGTCCTAAAATTTTTCTTGCCTGCTGGTCAAGAAGCTCTAAGTCAAGACTTGTATCCGAAAGCCGCTTAATTTGGTTTTTAACTACCTTAGTTCTTTCATTTACTAACCTCAATTCTTTGGTCAAAGCTTTTTCTTTTGCTAAAAGATTGTACTTGGAAGAAACACCAAACTCTCCTTTGAATGATGCAATAATAAAATAAAAGCAAAGTATAAAGCATACAGCGGACAAAGTAATATCTAAAATTTTAAAGCTTTTGAACAATTTAGAATCCTCAAACGAATCATTGCATACTTGATTCGTAAAAGGAATCATTTTTTTATACTTTCAGTGATTCGATCCCAGGAAGTGATTTGCCTTCTAACCATTCCAGAAAAGCGCCTCCAGCAGTTGAAACATAACTAAATTTTGAAATTGAAGCGGATGTTTTAAGAGCACTGACAGTATCACCACCCCCTGCTATTGAGATTAATTGCTTTTTTGAAGTTCTATTTGCTGCGTAGTTTGCTATATTATTAGTTCCTTGATCAAATGGTCGAGTTTCAAATGCACCCAGCGGGCCATTCCAAATCAAGGTCTTTGATTTATCAATTATATCCATTATGTTTTTTTGAGACTGTTTTCCTATATCAAGTATCATTTTATCTATTGGGCAACAATCAACTCTAAAGGTTTGGGCTTCCTTCTTTTCAATAATTGAGTCGGCACAGACTATATCTAGAGGTAGTACTAACTTACATTTTTTATATTTCAGTTCTTGGATTATTTTTTTTGCAGTCTGTATCATTTTCTTTTCTGTAAGTGATACTCCAATTCCATATCCCTGAGCACTTAGAAATGTATTGGCCATTGCCCCACCAATTATCAAATATTCTACTTTATTGCTTAAATTATTTAGAAGCTCAATTTTTGTCGAAATCTTAGAACCTCCAACAATAGCTGTAACTGGTTTTAAAGGTTTGTCTAATGCTAAAGACAAAGCTTTAAGTTCACTTTGAACAAGGAAACCTGCAAAACTTGGAAGATAATTAGTTATACCCTGAGTAGAGGCATGAGCTCTATGTGAAACTGAAAAGGCATCATTACAATAAACATTGCCAAGTGACGCAAGTTTCGAGCTAAAATCAGGATCATTAAGCTCCTCTAATTTGGAAAATCGTACATTCTCCAATAAGAAAATTGAGGGGAAAGGGGCGGCTTCAATTTCTTTGCTCCATAAGTCTATTTCAAGTGATGGCAAAAATTTTATATCTAAATTGAGGGTTTCATTTAGGTATCCCAACAATTTTCTTAAGCTTAGATCTTTATTTATTATTCCATTTGGTCTTCCAAAGTGCGAAAGTATAACTACCCGGTTTTCGTTTTTTATTAGATGATGTATTGTTTCTTTTGTTTTCTCTATTCTTGATGTATCGCTACTCTTTCCATTTGAATAAGGAACGTTTAGGTCAAGACGGAGGACTACTGTCTGTTTTCTTATATTGGCATCTTGAATTTTTTTTATCATCAGGATCAAAAAAATGCAATCAAATCAATGTCTTAACTTGCCGACATATTTCGTCAACATTGATTTGAAAGTGATCAAAGAGATCCTTTGCTGGTGCAGAAGCGCCAAAGCCCTTCATTCCTATAAATGAGGTTTTGGTTTGGTTGCCACCATTTTCATAAAGCCATTTTTCCCAACCTAACTTAACTCCGGCTTCTATAGCTATTCTGACGGTGCCTCTCGGCAATAATTTCTTCTTGTATGTATAATTTTGTTCTTCAAATAATTCCCAAGAAGGAACCGAAATTACCCTAGTACCAATCCCATTATCTTCTAATACCTCTCCTGCTTTTAATGCAATCTGAACTTCAGAGCCAGTAGCTATGAGTATAACTTTTTTCTTATTGATAAAATCTTTTACAATGTAGGCGCCCTTAAACGATCGATTAATTGAAACTTTTTCCTTTCTAATTAAAGGCAAATTCTGTCTCGATAAGCAAATAATAGAGGGTTTGTGTTTTGACTTGAGTGCAATCTCCCAGCATTCAATAGTCTCTATAATATCACATGGTCTAAAAACGTTTAAATTTGGGATCGATCGAAGAGATGCCAAATGCTCAACTGGTTGATGTGTTGGTCCGTCTTCACCCAACCCAATACTGTCATGAGTCATAACATAAATAACACCCAAACCCATTAGTGCACTTAAACGAATTGCGCCTCGACAATAGTCAGAGAAGGTCAGAAATGTACCTCCATAGGGAATTATTCCCCCATGTAAAGACATTCCATTCATGATAGCTGCCATTCCGTGCTCTCTTATACCATAATGAATATATCTGCCTGATCGATTAAGTTCTGAAAAAACTTCAAGCGTTTTTGTTTTGGTGTTGTTTGAACCTGTCAAGTCTGCAGAACCCCCAATGGTATTATTAAAACACTCATTTATTAGATCTAGGCATAATTCACTTGCTTTTCTTGTTGCTAGATCCACTTGAATTTCTTGTGAATATAATTTTTTAAAATTTTTAATACCTCGAGTAAGTTTTGAAGGAAATATTTGATCTAGCTCGTTTATAAAGGTCTTTTTTTTCTTTTCCGATAGACATTGGAAGCGGTCTGACCAATCTTTAAAAACTTTGTGATTTTTTTGCCCAATGTTTACCCATGCTTCCTTTATATTCGAAGGGATTACAAATTCTTTATATTGCCAACCAAGATTTTTTCTTAATTGTTCAACTTCATTCTTCCCTAATGGAGCTCCATGTACTCCTGAAGTTCCCTGTTTAGCTGTCGAACCGTAACCAATTATTGACTTGGCCGCAATTAGGGATGGGAGGCTGTCTTTTCTTGCATTATTTATCGCTTGATCAATTTCAATTGGGTTATGAGCATCACAAGAAAAAGTAGACCATCCAGACGATTTAAATCTGGAGATCTGGTCAGTATTACAAGAAAGATCTACTTCTCCATCAATTGTAATTCCATTATCGTCCCAAATTACTATAAGCTTATTGAGTTTAAGTTTGCCTGCTAATGATATAACTTCTTGGCTTATACCTTCCATTAGACAACCATCCCCAGCAATCACATACGTGTAATGGTCACAGAGATGGCTACCCCATTTTGTTCTGATGAATTCTTCTGCGATTGCCATGCCAACGGCATTACCAAGCCCTTGTCCCAATGGACCCGTAGTCGTTTCAATACCAGAAATGTGGCCATATTCTGGGTGACCAGCTGTTTTTGAATTAAGCTGCCTGAAGTTTTTTATATCTTCCAAAGTAATATCAGGATAACCGGCTAAATAAAGAACAGAATATAAAAGCATTGATCCGTGACCCGCAGATAAAATAAAACGGTATCATTTAACGAGTAACCTATAATTGTAAGTAAGGCTGCTATTATTGAAAGGTTAAATTCGTACCTTAGGATTGAAAATACGCCAATGGTCAAAATAACGTCATGAATGAGTGCAAATACCGCTCCGAGAGCAAATTGCCACTCAAACCGTAACCAAATATATACCAAAACTGATATAACAGCAAAAAGAACAGCTAGCATACCATTTCTTACAAGCTCTGATGAAACCTTAGATCCAACGGATTCAATTTGTAAGAATTTCATATCAGGCACTTTATTTAGCAGTAAAGCTTTTACCTTTGTTTCAATATTTTGGCCTTCAGTTTTTTCAACTTTGATGATAAAAATATTGTCAGTACTAGTTAATGTTCCAGCACTCAAAGTCTCTAATGGGTTAGTTGCTTGAGATATAGAAAGATCTCCTAAATTTGAGCCGCTCAACGTATTTCGAACATCTGACACCTTTATCTTTTCTGAACTTGATACCATAAACATGGTACCACCACGAAAATCTATGCCATAATTTAGTCCCAAAATGAAGAATAGCATAATCGATACTAAGATAGCCCCCAGTGAAATATAAGACAGCAAATTAGAAAAGCTGAAAAATTCTATTTCTTTTGACTGATTAAATAAGCCTCTAAGTAACATTTATACCCTCAAAACTTTCGGCTTATAAAACAACATATATAGGTCGATAAACAGTCTCGTTATTAGTAAAGCTGTAAATACAGACGTAATTATCCCTAATCCTAAAGTAACCGAAAAACCTTTTATTGGTCCCGAGCCAAAGAAAAAGAGAATGATAGCTGCTATCAAGGTAGTTACATTCGCATCAACAATTGAGGACAAAGCTCTTTCATATCCAATTTTTATTGAGTTATAAATAGTGCTATTCTTTTTAATTTCCTCTTTTATACGTTCGAAAACAAGAACGTTAGCGTCCACTGCCATACCAATTGTTAAAACAATCCCTGCTATACCCGGCAAGGTCAGGGTAGCACCAAGAATTGATAGCAGTGCCATCACTAAGATAATATTCAACATCAGAGCAACATTTGCGAAAATGCCAAAAAGACCATAACTTAACCACATAAAAAATAGAACGAAAAGTCCACCAACCAAAGCTGCTAATTTTCCAGCATTAATGCTGTCGCGTCCCAACTCAGGCCCAATAGTTCTTAATTCCAATACTTCGATCTCTGCTGGCAGCGCCCCACTTCTCAGCAGAATAGCAAGCCTATTACTCTCCTCTACTGAGAAATTGCCAGTTATAATGCCTGAACCTCCCGGTATATGACTGCGAATCGTGGGAGCTGAAATAACTACGTTGTCCAATACTATTGCAAATGGTGAGCCTATGTTGTCTTTTGTATAATTTCCAAATTTTAGTGCAGCTGAGGGATTAAAATTAAATGAGACTGCTGGCAGGCCATTTTCATCAAAAGATGGTTGTGCATTAGTCAAATTTTCTCCAGAAACAACCGGCCGTTTTTTAAGCAGATAAAACAAATCATTATTTTGCTCAGAGCCAACTACAATTTCATCCAATTTTGCAGGAAAGTTTGAACTACTGTCTATCGACACAACCTCATTGAAAGTAAGCTTTGCCGTCTTTCCTAGAAGAGCTATTAACTCTTCACTTGAACCCAAACCAGGAACTTGTACCAAGACCCTTTTCCTACCTTGTCTTTGGATAGTCGGTTCTCTTGTACCAGTTTCATCAACCCTTCTTCTTATAATCTCCAGTGATTGCTCGATTACTTGCTTTTCAAGAGTTCTCTTTTGCTCGTCAGAAAATGTAATTGTTATTATATTTTCCATTGAATTGATTTTTAGTATATCTTTTTGCACTGACCCTGACCACCTAGACGAAAATAATTCTGTTGAAGAATTAAATTTGTCTATCTCCTTGATTGCAAAATCAATATTTTCTGAGTTACCGATTTCAATCTTTAACTGGTCTCCTGAGGTATCTATTCTTCTTATTGATCCAAGCTCTTTTCTGTTTTTAGCTAAGGAGCTCCTTACATCCGTCCAAAGAAAATCAAATTTCTCTCTTATCACATCATCTGTTTTTACCTCAAGCAGCATGTATACACCGCCCCTGAGATCTAATCCTAGCTTTACAAGGGTAGAGGGCAGAAAATCAGGCCATGCGGATGTCTGTGTGGGCTTATTTAGCTTTTTATCAACTGTACTATAAAAAAAATTAGGTAGCGCAAATAAGAGTGAAGAAAAACAAATAATTGCTATTAAAAATATCCTAAAAAAACTAAGTTGTGGCATTTATTTTTTTGCAGGCTCTGTTTTGCCCAATATATTTACAATTGTAGATCTCATAACGGAAACTTTAACATCCTTTGCTAATTCTACCTCGATTTCTTCACCCTCCTTAACCTTTGTTATTTTACCAATAATACCACCCTGTGTTAGAACTTGATCTCCTCTTCGAAGATTATCTACCATATTTTTATGCTCTTTTATTTTTTTCTGCTGAGGTCTGATCAACAAAAAATACATAATTACAAATATCAATATTATAGGAATAAAACTTTCTAATCCGTTCATGATTTCTCTCCTAGCATTTCTTACTTTCTAAAGGTTAATAACAAATAATCAATGGCAAACTTTTTTTACGTGGCTGTTCATAATGACAATAAACTAGTTGGTCATCTACAATTATTGAAAAAGTTCGATATCTATCAAGCTGTTTGCTTTTAATCACTTCTTTTGCCCGAATTAATTTTTCTTTAATCTCTCGTTTTACAAGGCCATTGTAAGTCTGCTCATTTGCAAAACTTACGCAGACAGAGGAAACGCACGCTAAACATATATAAATAAACTTATACATCTATATTACTTATTACACGTTGAAATATAAAACAACTGCTCTTTATTTAAATTCTGCCAAAGTGTTACTTCTTTGAGTTCAGATCCCCTACTAATATTTAGTAAAACTCCAGATGGAGAAGAAAACAGATAAAATGAGGGATGAGAATAAATTAACTCAAAAAACTTTGTATCTAAGTCGCCTCCCAAAATAGATAAGGAGGAATTATTAATTTTTATAGAAAAATTGTCTTTCAAAATTTTTTTGTTCTTTATCTCTTTCCATGGTGCACAATAGAAAACAAAGTCTGACGAATATGAACATACAGGCCATAAAATTAGACCAGTTAACAGAACAAGTGCGAATTGTCTTTTTGAGATCATAACATTTAGTTTCCAACGAACTTTGTTTATATTTAGTAGTAGCAAATAATTAAATATTAATATAGGTCTAGAGCAATTCTTTTAATTAATTTGGAGCGATATTTTGGTCAAGAGTTTAACTGGTAAATCAATCGTTGAGATTATGAAAGTGCATAGAGGTCAATGTCTATTTAGTGACGACGGATTAGAATTAGAGTATGAGGATTTAGTAGAAACTATCGAGGAGTTTGGCAAACAACTTTCATCAATAGAAATGGAAAATAAAGTTTGTGCGCTAGTACTGCCCAACGGGGTTGATATGGCCATCAGTTTTCTAGCCCTCGCTAATTATGTAACTGTATCACCACTAAACCCAAATTACACTAGGGAAGAATTCTTGTTTTTCTTAAAAGACTTAGATTGTGAGTTTATAATTACCGATAATAATGCATCAAATTCTTTAAAGGAGGCAGCAAAACAACTCAAAATAAAACTATTCTACCTTAATAATTATTCGCCAAAAAATAGACTTTCAATAAAATCATTGTCGACCCCTTCTAAATGTTTGCTTGATCAAAATAAAGCCAATGATATTTGCTTAATATTACATACTTCAGGAACAACATCTCGGCCTAAACAGGTGCAGCTCTCTTGTATGAATATCATATCCTCAGCATTGAATATCGCCAGCGTGCTTCAGCTTGATAAAGAAGACAAAGGCATGAATATAATGCCGCTATTTCATATTCATGGCTTGATCGCATCTTTACTATCATCAATTGTTACAGGCTCAAGTGTTATATGTACTAGCGGCTTTAATGCGCTGACTTTTTATGGAAATATAAAAACCTTTGAACCTACATGGATAACAGCTGTTCCTACTATGTATCAAGCTATCTTATCGAGAGCTTCAAGAAATAAAGAAATAATCGAAGCGTCAAGCTTGAGGTTGCTGAGGTCATCTTCTGCTGCAATGCCAGTAGCTACAATAGAAGCGCTAGAAAATGCTTTCCAGTGCCCTGTTATTGAGGCTTATGGAATGACAGAGGCCTCGCATCAAATGGCTTCAAATTTTTTGGATAGTATAAGAAAACCGGGGTCTGTGGGTAAATCTGCCGGTCCAGAAATATTACTTTTTAGAGAAAATAAGCTGATAACTGAAGCAAATACGGTCGGGGAAATAGTTATCAGGGGATCAAACGTAACTAAAGGATATAAAAACAACGATAAAGCAAATAAGGAAAACTTTTTTGATGGATGGTTTAAGACAGGGGACCTCGGAAAATTTGATGACGATGGTTTTTTATTTATTTCAGGCAGAATTAAAGAAATTATTAATAAGGGAGGAGAAAAAATATCCCCTCAAGAGGTTGACGAAGCTCTTATGAAACATGACGCGGTTTTCCAAGCTGTATGTTTTTCAGTAAAACATGAAAAATTGGGAGAGGATATTGCTGCTGCTGTAGTTTTAAAGGACGGTTCGACCATCGACGATAAAGGTTTAAGGACATTTCTTTCCAAGTCAATAACAACTTTTAAAATTCCGAGACCGATCTTAATTCTTGATGAAATTCCGAAAGGGAATACAGGAAAGATACAAAGAATTGGGCTTGCCAAAAAATTAGGACTTGAACAATGAAAATTTGTATCTTTGGAGGTGGGTCAATTGGAGGTCTTTTAGCAGTAAATTTAGAAAAGATTGGAATAAATGTAAGCATTATTGCAAGAGGGCAGCATCTAGAGGTTATGAAAAAAAATGGCCTCACTCTTATTGATCCGACAGGGGTAGAAAAGACTGCAATTGTTATTTGCACTGATGAACCCCACTCATTGGGAGTCCAGGACTATCTTTTCCTAACAATCAAATCACCTGCACTTTTACCTAGTCTTGAAGCGATGAAGCCTCTTATTGGGAAAGATACAACAATAATTACTTGTATGAATGGAATTCCGCACTGGTATTTTCATAGATTAGATAATAAGTATGCAAATTATAAAATAAAGTGCCTAGACCCAAATCTACTAATCGATCCCATTCTACCTCCAGATAACATTGTAGGGTCAGTTGTATACCCAGCTTGCGAGATAGTAAAACCAGGAACAATTAAGCATATCGCTGGAAACAGATTTAGTCTAGGCGAACCCGAGGGTAGTGAAAGTGATCGATTGAAATTCATCTCTGACATCTTAAAGAGAGCAGGATTCAGGGCACCTATTCAAAAAAATATTCGCGATGAAATATGGTTGAAATTAATAGGTAATCTCAGTTTCAATCCAATATCTGCTCTTACTGGGGCCACTTTGGAGCAAATTTGTAACGACCAAGGGACCGAGGCAATTGTAAGAGCAATGATGACTGAAGCGAAAATAATTGCTGAAAAATTAGGAGCGAAGATAAATATGTCAATTGAAAAGAGAATTGATGGAGCAAGAAAAGTTGGGGCACATAAAACTTCTATGCTTCAAGATATCGAAGCAAGCAAACCAATTGAGATAGATTCAATTATCGTGGCGGTAAAAGAGTTGGGGAAATTAACAGATTCCCCTACCCCCTACATCGATACAATTTTAAGCCTAACACTCCAGAAAGCAAAACTTATAGGCTGTCTCTAACAAATCAAAGCTTTACTTTAATTCAGAAACTGTTAGCGCTTAATCAGTGTAAAAAAAGAACTTCCGAATGAACAGTCGTCATCCTAAAACAATATCCTTAGCTGCTATCTCTGGTATTTATATAATTGCTCAAGTGATTATTGTTCCTGTTTTACCAGAATTATCTCTTGTTTTTTCAACTGATTATAAAACTATCCAGCTAAGTATAGGTGCTTTTTTATTGGGGGCTGCTTTGGTTAACTTGATTGCTGGACCTCTTTCCGATAGGTATGGCAGAAGACCAATAGCATTTATATTCTTTATAATTTTTATTTGTGCATCTTTAGCGTCTTTTTTTGTTGAAAATATTTATCTTTTTATTTTTCTAAGATTCCTACAGGCGAGTTGTGCTGCAGGAATGGTTTTAGCTAGAGCAATAGTTGGGGATATATATAGCGGAAAGCAAGCTACCATTATGTTTGGGTACATTTCCATGATTATGGCAATCGGCCCATTGGTAGGACCATTTTTAGGGGGGTTAATTAGTGATCTTCTTGGACCATTGCAAGTATTAGTTTTTTTAGCTCTTCTTGGTGTTATCGTTTTGTATCTAATCATAACAGATCTTCAAGAAACAAATTTAACAAAATCTGAAAGCATACTTGCTCAATTGAAAAGTTATCCCTTACTATTAAAATCGAATAAATTTTGGCCCCCTACTTTGGTTTCTTCCTTTAGCTTTTCTGTTTTTGGTATTTTTTTTGTGGGTGGCCCATACATCGCTTCTAGTATATATGAGATGAGCGCATCGCAAATAGGAGTATATTTTTCATTTCCACCACTAGGTTTTATTATTGGTAACTTTTTGGCTGGAAAGTTTTCAGATGAGCTTAGCACCAAATCTTTTTTGTTTTCAGGCTCATGTATATTAACTTTAGCGCCAATAGCATTATTTTTGCTTTCAAATATGTATGAGCATCAGTTAGCTTTTTTTGGACCAATAATTTTAATGACGTTAGGCGCAGGTATTATTTGGCCCGTTGCTAACACCGCAATTGTAAAAGCAGTTCCTCCACTAGCAGGGAGCGCTTCAGGATTAAGTTCAGCTTTAATGGTAATAGTCTCTGCACTTGCAAGCGCAATTGTCGGATTTAGTTTGGAACTTGGAAATCCAATCCTTAAACTCACAGTAGTCCTTGTGGTTGTAGGTCTTATAACTATATTTTGCGCATTATTTACAGAGAAAGAAGCAGACTAATATACTAGTTTGTCATGGTATTTTTTATCTCACGAGGCATATATTTTTCGTCATGTTTAGCTAACACTTGAGACGCGATAAAAACACTATCTTTAAATTTACCTCTTACGATCACTCCTCGCCCTTCAGCAAAGAGGTCAGGCAATACACCAGTATATTGAACCTTAACTTCGTTAGTACCATCTGTAATTACAAATAAGTTGTCGACGCCCGTTCTGTGAACGCTATTTCTTACCACTAAACCACCTACCCG
>CACJUU010000017.1 GCA_902596605.1 uncultured Alphaproteobacteria bacterium
CATTCTTTAGTTCCTCTTTGTCTTTGACAAAATTTATCTCAGGCATTGCCCGCTCACATAAGGCTTGTAAGCGTGGATCCACATAAACCGATAGTGTCTTGCACATCTCTTTAACTTCCTGCACTAAACTCAAGAATATAATATCATCGCCAATACCCTGTTCTTTCCATAAAACTACCTGTTTACTCCTCTCTCCTTTCCATAAAGCTTCGTCTTCAAAGGGCCATCTTAGGCTTTTACCTGGTGACACTTTCCACCTATGTTCGTAATATTTCCACCCTTCTTCAAAGCTTCCTGAAGCTATCAATGTAATACTATAATTAAAAGCTGCCTTCAAAGACCAAGGCCCCTGAAAGTTTATTTTTTTGTATGTATTAAGGGATTCTTTTATATCTCCAATGCTCCTAAGCGCCATGGCTAGATTTGCCTTGGCCTCCTGATAACGAGGAGCTTCAGTTGTGATTTCAGTAAATAATGTTACGGCTTGAATTATATTACCGTTTTCCAGTTCAATATTTGCTAGATTCATCTTAGCGGCGACTAAACTTTTATCTATTTGTATAGCTCTCTTAGAATGCCTACGTGCATCGTCTAGTAGCCCCATCCTTCTATAAATAATTCCAACTGTATTGAAATATAATGCATTATGCATATTTTTTGATTTGATTTTCTTACAAATCCTCAGCGCTTCCTCATATCGGCCTGCTAACGCGAGATCAATTGCCATTTGCAAATCTATGGAAAAAATATTTCTTTTTTTTTTTTTTGCATTTAATTCAGAAAAAAAAAGGGCGGGAATATTCCCGCCCTTCCAGAATCAAAGATACTTCAATTTAGAACTTAAATGAAGCAGTCAATGATGAAGATCCTGTGCTTGTCATGGTAGCACTTAGCGTTCCGGCCGAACCTAGAGGACCAGAAGCACCAATTGTTGTAAGTGCATCGTCTTTGTTATAACTACCAGTTAGCGTAATAGTTGGTGACATCGCGATAGAACCAGAGGCGATTAAGTTATCACCAGATGCACTTGTTCCAGCTTTCTCCTGGTACGTAAGAGCGACAGATGTACCACCACCCGCGTAATTTAGACCTACAGTACTTATACTCTTGTGAACGGCCTTCAGCGCGAGCGCATTAGTGATCGAATTATTGTCGGCATATCCGAATGTCGTTGAAGTAGTACCACTGATCGCACTATAAGTGAAGCTCTTATCCTGTAGTCCGTCTGAGTTTTGAGCGTTAGACGCTGTCAATGTCATACCACCACCCAGATCGACAGTAGCACCTAGACCCATAGAGTAAGTAGAGCCTGCATTAACTCTAGAAATAGTTAAGCCAATTCCACCTAGGTTAGTACCTATTGAGAAACCTAAGTCACCATCAGCTTGCCATCCTAGACCGTAGGACATTGTTCCGTATGATCCTTTGACACCGACTGTTTGGTTGCTAGTCTCTAGATTATCTCCATCCATTTCGTTATCGACCTGCACAGTAGCTCCGCCCAACGCCATAGTGGCTTGTAACTGTGTGTCAGCTGTATTCTTGTCTAGTGCGACATCCATACCAAACATAGTAGAAACAGCGGCAGTAGCTGCGTGCTGCGTCTTACCAACTGAAAGTGAAATTACGCCATTGCTTAACGATACTGTACCACCTGAAACAGATCCACCGCCAAGGTTAAAAGATCCGCTTGTGCTTGCAGTCCAACCATCACCGGCTGACATTGCGACGCCTAATGATGCAGTGGTGTTAATAGAAGCAGTTTTTTCTACAGCTTCTGTTCCTGCATCCTGAGCAGCTGCAAATGTAGCCAAGTCGGCTGCTAAATCAGCGGCGTCAGAGCCAGTTTGTGATATACCACTGAAATATACTTCAGTGATCACGTCCATTGCGGCTGAATGTGAACCGCCTAAGAAGTCATCAATGACATCTTCAACAGCTGAAACGTGAGCAGTACTTGACGCGTTACTGGTAACAGTAGCCCCCATAGTGTAACTTGCGTGCGTGCTGATCGCATCAGCCATCGCGGACAACTGGTTTGAAGCTGACGCGTGAGCGATCGATACGTTATCCCCGTCTGCATCGCCTACTGTTACAAGACCAGTTGCATTCTCTTCACCTGATGCGTGTGCAGCGTTTAGCTGATCGAAAAACCAGTCTCTCTTTCCAGACTTGACAATTGCCGCATCAACATCTGATGCTGACGGATTTGTTAAGCTAATTGACATAGATCCTGACCACGTCATTGGATGAGAGTGGTGGAAATATGGTTGATCTGACACAGCGGTCGGATCAGCAGCAAAAGAAGGAGCTGAAAGCCCAACAATCGCTGTAGTCGTTAATAGAACTTTTTTCATGTTCTTTCCTCATTTAAATGTTTACATTTAGGTGCACCTGCTTGCAAAAGCTAAAAACAAAACGCACAGCCCATACAAGCAAATATTCTCTATATTTCTTTCTAATGCCAAAAAGGTCAAGGAAGCTTTAAGATTATGTACTTTGTTTTTTTTTTATGATGTAAAATTGCAACAAAAACGGTGTGATATTGACTGAGTAGGTTATAAAATAGTAATTGAATAATATGGCAAAAGAAAATTTACGAACATAAACACATTATATCTTAGGATCACAGGCAAAAAATGGAACGATATAACGCGAAAGCAGCAGAAAAAAAATGGCAGGAAAAGTGGGAAAAAGAGAATATCTACCTTACCGATGAAGACGTTACCAAAGAAAAATATTATGTATTAGAAATGTTCCCATATCCCTCAGGAAAAATTCATATGGGTCATGTGCGTAATTACACAATGGGAGACGTTATCGCTCGTTATAAAAGGCACAAGGGATTTAATGTTTTGCACCCTATGGGATGGGATGCCTTCGGTATGCCCGCTGAAAATGCCGCAATGGAAAATAATATTCATCCAGGAACGTGGACGTATAAAAATATAGACGAAATGAAAGCTCAACTTAAGCCAATGGGACTATCAATCGACTGGTCAAGAGAGTTTGCAACGTGTGACGATACGTATTACAAACACCAACAAGAGCTCTTCATCGATATGCTAGAACAAGGCCTTGCTTACAGAAAAAAGTCGCTTGTTAACTGGGATCCAGTTGACAAGACAGTTTTGGCAAATGAACAAGTAGAAAATGGAAAAGGATGGAGGTCGGGGGCCGAAATTGAGAAGCGAGAGCTAACACAGTGGTTTTTTAAAATTTCCGATTACGCACAAGAATTATTGGAAAGCTTGGATAACTTGCCAAACTGGCCAGAAAAAGTGAAGACCATGCAAAAAAATTGGATTGGAAGGTCTGAGGGTGCTTCAATTATGTTCTCGTTAGAGAATTCACCTCATTTGGACCAACTAGAGGTATTTACTACACGACCTGATACAATCTTCGGAATGTCCTTCTGCGCAATATCTCCAAACCATCCTTTGGCAAAAGCTCTTTCAAAAGATAATGAGAATATCAAATTATTTTTACAGGAATGCAACTCTTTGTCGACAGATCAAGCTAGCTTAGAAAAGCTCGAAAAAAAGGGGGTAAAGACTACAATAGATGTAAAGCACCCCTTTAAAAATAACAACGTTCCTCTTTACATCGCAAATTTTGTTCTCATGGACTATGGTACTGGCGCTATTTTTGGTTGCCCAGCGCATGACCAAAGAGACCTAGAATTTGCATTAAGATACAAGTTGGATGTGTTTCCAGTTGTTTGCCCACCAGATAAAGATGCAGCAACATTTCTAGTCGAAGAACAAGCATACACGGGACACGGAAAAATCATAAACTCCGATTTTTTAAATGGAATGAATATCAAAGATGCAAAGGAGAAGGTTGTATCCATGCTATCTGAAAAACAAATGGGCCACAAGAAAGTGACCTTTAGACTAAAAGATTGGGGTATTTCTCGGCAGAGATATTGGGGCTGCCCGATACCAGTTATACATTGTGAAAAATGTGGGGCTGTACCTGAAAAAAAAGAAAATCTTCCGGTAAAACTCCCAGAACATGTTTCTTTCAAAAAGCCTGGAAATCCTCTGGAAGCTGCAACCGAGTGGCTTAATTTAAGTTGTCCTATTTGTGGCAACGCCGCTAAAAGAGAGACGGATACAATGGATACATTTGTTGACAGCTCTTGGTATTTTATGAGGTTTACAAGCCCTAAACACAATAGACCTATTAAAAACGACGACTTAAAGTATTGGATGAGTGTGGATCAGTACATCGGTGGCGTTGAACATGCTATCTTACACCTTCTTTATTCAAGGTTCTTTGCCCGCGCTATGCATAAAACTGGGCACATTTCTGAAGATTTCTTAGAACCGTTTTCAGCACTATTCACGCAGGGAATGGTTTGCCATGAAACATATAAGGACACAGCAGGAAATTGGCTTTCTCCAGAAGAAATTAAAGTATTCGTAAATAGTTCAGGAGAAAAAATAGCAAAAAGTCTTAAGAAAGGCTCACCGGTTGAAGTTGGACCATCGGTAAAAATGTCTAAGTCTAAGAAGAATGTTATAGATCCCATAGATATTATAGATCAATTTGGGGCAGATACAGCGAGGTGGTTTGTAATGTCTGATAGCCCTCCGGATAGAGACATCTCATGGTCAACAGAGGGAGTTGAAGGTGCATGGAGGCATCTAAATCGTGTCTGGCGCTTGACTAAAGAGATTGCTATTGAGCTCAAGAAATCTGACAAAAGGCTGGTGTTGGCTGAAGACAGGCAAATCGATGATTACATTATAAATACATCGAGGTTTATTGAAGGCTTTGCATTTAATAAAGCAATTGCAAAAATTTATGAATTGACAAACTTCTTAACCAGAAAAGACACCAGAATAGCACAAAGAATTTATGGAATTAAGGCTCTTGCTGTGCTCATGGAACCATTTACCCCTCACTTAGCACAAGAAATTTGGGTAACGATAGGAGAAACGGGATTCATCGCTGAAGCAAAATGGCCAGATATTAAAGAGTGGGTTCGCAATAAAGAAGAAACAATTACCTTACCTATTCAAATAAATGGAAAAAGAAAAACTGAAATATCAGTAGCCGCTGATCTTACGGAAGAAGCTCTGAAGGAATTAGTTCTTGAAGAAAGCTTGATAAAAAATGCTTTACTGAATTCTGACTTAAAAAGATTCATTTATGTTCCTAAACGAATTATAAATCTTGTAATTTAAGGGTTAGCAATATCTTCAAGCACATATTGATAATATTTATTATTCTCGCAAACACCAATTGTGGGTTTTCACCTCTATATAAAAACACTAGTTCAATGGAAATATTTAAAAATATTGATATACAAAAAAACCAAAACTCTTTGGCTTTTTTAATCGAAGAGGCACTTGAGGAGAAGGCACCTTTCGCAGAAAGAGGGCTAAATGCTTTGCAAATAGAACCATCTATAAAAAATTCTTATGGGGTAATTACAAAAGAAAATGAGATAACAAGATATTCAGTAACTTTGGATGTTGAATATCGTTTGTATAATAAAAAGACAAAAAAAGTTGTTTTTAAAAATAAAGTTTCTGCCACGTCAGATTATAGCGCTGCTGTAACTTTTACGGGTTTCGCAACAGAAATAGCAAGAAAAGATACTTATGAAAGACTTGCAGATACAGTTGCCGAAAAAATGATCACAGATATTTTAATTAATAATTTAAGTGAATACGCTCCTTGATTTATTACAGGCAAAAGATTGACAGTTTCACTGAAACATTCGAAAAGTGCTCCATAATCGTCTTAATTGGTGAAAACTATTCATTATTACAAAAAGACGCAAAAAAAATTTCTGATGCACTCGCAGGAAAGATAGCAGATGAAGAAATGCGAGTAAGCAAATATTTCAATCACGAAATAAATGAAAAAAGAGATGAAATAATAACAAGCTTGAAAACAAAAAGTTTTTTCCCTGGCCGTCAAATAATATTGCTGAATGAGCTTTATGAAAAAGATTACAAAATTATCACTGATATAGACGCAGAATGGCAAAATGAGGATGCTATAACTATCGTTACCATGAATGCGTTATCAAAAAAAAATGATGTTATAAAATTAATTGGATCTAGTGATCGGATAGCTGTCGTTAACTATACAAACATTAAAAAAAACACAGATTTTTTCTTAAAAAGATTGACCGATGCAGGAATAAATTTTTCTGGGAAGGAAGTTTTAGATGTACTTGTAGATTTCGCTAACTTTACGCCAGAAAATATTTTAGAAAATGAGTTTGAAAAGTTAATGCTTTTTAAACTTAATGATGAGAAGCCTCTATCTATAGACGATTTTTTTGATATAATATCAATTAACTATGAAGTTAAAGAATTGAGCCTGGCATTTGCATTGGCCGAAAGAAACATTATAGAATTAGAAAAAAATCTAAGTGCTTTCTTTTCATACGGTAAAAGCCCGATATCTATTTTGCATTTTGTATCTGCTTATTTCTACAAGTTATATTTAATAAAACTATATGGGCCCACCAGCTTTGAGGTGCGTCGTGAATATCCTTTTCTTATTGCACATGATCTTGAAAAAGCAAAAAAACACGTGAAGCAATGGTCCGTAAAACAAATAAGCCTGGCAACCGACTCCCTCACTGCTTCAGATCTAAGATTAAGAAAATATCCTTCTTTGTTTCAACGTTCTATTCTAACCCAATGTCTTAATAAAATTATGGAAATTTAACTTTCTTGTTACCCTTTTTTAATAATTTAGGGAAAATATGTCTTTATCCCATATTGTATTTGCTGTCTTTAGTTTGGATTATTGCACACCGCTTGAGAATTAAGTATGGCAGATATGAAAAAATGCCAATCCCCGTAGTGTGTATTGGAAACATTACTTTGGGGGGTGCTGGTAAGACCCCTACAGTTATTTTTTTAGCAAATTACTTTAAAAAAAATAATATCAAAGCCCACGTTGTCAGTCGAGGATATGGCGGAGCATTTAAAGATACCGTTTTTGTTGATCCAAGAACTCATAGTGCCTATCAAGTGGGTGATGAACCTTTGTTAATTTCTCAGTATGCTAAGGTTTGGGTCTCAAAAAAAAAGAAAGAAGGAATTTTAGAGGCCTATAAGGCGGGCGCTGAATTAGTGCTTCTGGATGATGGACATCAAAATTTTTCGATAGCAAAAGATGTAAATATTTTGGTATTTGATGCGGAAGTTAACCTCAAGAATGAAAACATATTTCCTCTAGGAAACTTAAGGGAAAGTGCTCTATTAGCAATTGACAGAGCCAACTTTCTGATTTCCATTGGTGATTCAGTTTCAAATAAAAATTTGAGAGAAACTATTTTTCAAAACCATAACCAAAAGATCATAGACGGAAAATTTGTGCCTAACATTATTCCAAAATTGAACAAACGAAAGCTTGTTGCATTTTGTGGTATTGGAAGACCAGAAAAATTTTTTTCAATGCTGCGGAAGCTAAATCTCGAAATTATTAAAGAATACTCATTTCCTGACCATCATTTTTATTCTAATAGACAACTCACCAAAATTTCGGATTTTGCTACAAAGAATAACGCGCTTGTTGTAACGACGGAGAAAGACTTCATAAAAATACCCTTAACTTTTAAAAAAAATATATACCCGATAGATATCGAATTACATTTGTCAAAAAATAAAAATCTGCTTTTGGAATTAAAGAAATTAGTTCCCTAACTCTTTATCAATTATTTTCTTTAATTCATTGTAGGACCGGTTTGAGTATTTCTTTCCATTTATAATAAAAGTCGGAGTAGACTCAATAGCGTCTCTATTTACATAAATCTGAAATTCATTCACCAAATCTAATGCTTTTTCTTTGTCCTCTAAGCAAGAAATTGCTTTTGCCTTCTCAATTCCTGATTTCGCAGAAATTTTTAATAAAGAATCTACAATTTTATCACTGGATTCGTATTTAGACCAAACTGGCTGCTGAGAATAAAGTAAATCAAGCATACCAAAATAACGATTTACCCCATTTGTGCAGCGTGCAGTCAAAGCTGCCCATAACCCAGCTTTATCAAAATAGATTTCTCTGTGAATAAATTTTACTTTACCAGTTTCGATATACTCCTTATTCAACTGTGGATAAACATTGGAATGAAATGCTGCACATGCTGGACAGGTCAATGATGCATATTCAACAAAAACGACAGGCGCGTCGTCATTTCCTTTTGACATTTCAATATACTTGCTTTCAACTTTTGATGGGTCTGCTGCATAAGCAAATCCCAACATAAAAGTAAATAAAAGTAGCAAATATGTGCTTATCCAATATTTTTCAGTCTTCCATAATCTCATTTTTTTTCCTTGAATTACTGAGGTTATTCTTCATTTTAGTCAGCGCATTCTCTAATTGAATGATAGCAATTTTGGGGTCGGTGGTTTCTATTCTTTTTGTAGCACTGAAGTCATGCGTATTATCTAATTCTACCACGTTTTTATGCTTAATATCATGTAATCGTTCCAATTTTATCTCAACTATCACTTCTTTTGAATAAAAAGAGTTTATATTTTCAGTAATGTCTCGCAGCTGTAAAGATAATTCTGCCATATACGGACCTGTCATACCAAGGTAAAGAATATTTTTTTCACCACCTCTGATAGTTTTCATTTTAATCGGATGAGCTTTTTTTGATATTTCTTCTCCAACAATTGTATCCCAAATGTTTAACAGGTTGGCATAGCTGATTATGTTTATTTGACCCTGTCTTTTTACCAAGGGTTCAATTAAATTTCCAATGGATTTAAAATTTCTTTTATGATACTTCATAGTCACGTAATTTTCCTGCCATTATAATTTATGGTATATCAAATTGAAATGGCAATTATAAGTAAAATCCTATTGAGATGGTTCTCTGAGAACGGAAGAACACTACCGTGGCGAGTAAGCCCTAAAGATGCAGAGGCAGGGCAAAATCCTGACCCCTATAAAATTTGGATTTCTGAGATAATGTTACAGCAAACTACTGTGAAAACTGTGATTCCATATTTTAAAAGTTTTATAAAAAAATGGGATAGTATAGATAAGCTTAGCTGTGCTGATGAGGGCGATATTTTAGCTTTTTGGGCGGGTCTTGGTTATTATGCAAGAGGAAGAAATCTTTTAAAATGCGCAAAGGAACTAAGCGAAAAGTTTGATGGCAAAATACCAAATGACAAAAAGACACTTATGGAATTACCGGGTATAGGTGAATATACTGCTTCAGCTATAAGATCAATGGCCTTTGGTGAAAGAGAAGTTGTGATTGATGCAAATATTGAACGAGTCATTTGCAGACTTTTCAAGATTGAAAAGCCTGTGAGTCAATCTAAAAAAGATATTAAAAAATATGCGTCCCAACTTTTCCCCAAACTTCATAGTGGTGACTTTGCTCAAGCATTGATGGATTTTGCAAATGCAGTTTGCAAGCCTAAGAAACCTAACTGTAATCATTGTCCAGTTGCAACATCATGTTTAAGCTTGGAGCTAGGTGTAGTAGAAAATATTCCCGCAAAACCGGTCAAAAAAGATAAACCGATAAGAAGGGGTTTCGTATTTTTCATAAAAGTACAGCCAAACAGTTTCTTACTTGAACGAAGGCCGAGTGAAGGAATATTAGGAGGACTTATGGGTTTCCCCACTACTGAATGGAAGGTAATAAAAAATAAGCCCACTTTACCTTTAAAAGCGAAATGGACTTTCACCAAACAATTAGTTACACATCAATTTTCCCATTTTAAATTGGAACTCGAAATTGTGTTAGGCGAAAAAGTAACCTCTGAATTTGATAGTTCTAAATATTTGGCTGTCGAACAAAAAAGTTTTGATTTAATGACTTTACCAACATTAATGCGAAAAGTGTACACTAAAGCGATCAAGCTTTAATGTTGTTTTGCATTCGCATTTTGTGTTCTAGCTTTCTGTCTAAAATAGTCTATTGGTATAAGCTCACCACCTTTTTTGACGTGCCAATAATTCCATCCATTGCATGATGGAGATCCCTCTAATATAGCACCAACTCTGTGTATAGAACCTTTAGCATTATGAGTAATTAACGTGCCATCAGGGCGAACTCTGGCTACATATCGTTTATTAACAGAAGTCAGCTCGTCTCCAGGCTTTAGAAGACCTCTTTCTACCAGCTGACCAAATGGAACTCTTTCCAGATCCTTTTTTGTTTCTGTTATTTCTAGATCTTTCTCAGAATAAGGACGAGCTTTATTAATGCGTTTCTGTGCTTCTTTAAAGTAATTCTTATCCTTTTCAATGCCGATAAATTTTCGCGCTAGGCGTTTGGCTACAACCCCTGTAGTTCCTGTTCCCAGAAACGGATCCAAAATCAAATCACGCTTCTTCGTACTTGCTATTATGATACGATGCAAAAGTGATTCTGGTTTTTGCGTGGGATGTATTTTTTTTCCATCTTTTCCTTTCAATCTTTCTGATCCTGAACATATCGGTAAAAACCAGTCAGATCTCATCTGTATCCCCTCATTCAGTTCCTTTAAAGCATCATAATTGAACACATACTTGGAATTATCAGATTTGGCAGCCCATATTAAAGTTTCATGAGCATTGGTAAATCGCCTACCTCTAAAGTTTGGCATAGGATTAGATTTTCTCCAAAATACATCATTTAATATCCAATACCCCAAGTCTTGCAAACTGGCTCCGACTCGAAAAATATTATGATACGAACCTATTACCCATATGGCTCCATCTTTTTTTAAAATCCGCCTAGCCTCCCTTAACCACTTTTTAGTAAATTCATCGTAATCATTGAAGCTAGAAAATTTATCCCAATCTTCTTTAACACCATCGACCTTTGAATTGTTCGGACGCAGCAATTTATTGTTAAGCTGCAAATTATAAGGTGGATCTGCAAAAATTAAATCGACAGAGTTCTCAGGTATTTTTTTCATCAACGAGATGCAGTCATCATTAAAAAGCTCAGTTTCGTAAGAGGATTGGAGAAAGTGCTCCATGTTTAAAGTCATAATTTGCCTCGATTTTTTATGTAAACGTTGAGTCAAATTATCAACAGCGTCAAATTTTTTATTAAAAAACAGTCACTTATTTTTCATAAACACAACATGTTGTATATAGGTTTAAAAGATCTTCTATGCTCAGTGTTAATACCCAACTTATAGATAGCGGCTCTATGTCCCTCCACTCCATATCCCACATTTCTTTCCCAGCCATAACCTGGAAAGCGTATATTTAATGATTTCATATGAAAGTCGCGTGACACTTTTGCAACAATGGAAGCAGCCGCTATGCTTGCTATTTTATTATCTCCTTTAATTATGCAGTAGGCTCCTGAAGCAGATCGATATGAT
Organism: uncultured Alphaproteobacteria bacterium; assembly: GCA_902596605.1. Taxonomy (GTDB): domain Bacteria; phylum Pseudomonadota; class Alphaproteobacteria; order Rhodobacterales; family Rhodobacteraceae; genus CACIJG01. The sequence goes on from CACJUU010000017.1 coordinate 11,328, forward strand.
TTCGGCAACTTGTTTCCATCAAAGTATAAACTATCTTTTGTCCTAGCAACTTTCTCAACGGCCTTTTGCATTGCATGTAAAGAACTGCTCAAAATATTAAAGCTATCAATCACCTTAGCTGAGGAGAAAGAAACCCCTACTGAAAAAGTTTCTAGTATCTCAAAGTACAGTTTAATTCTCTGACGGGGGCTTAAGGTTTTTGAGTCAGCTAGACCTCTAATATTGTGACTTTTATCAAACCTTACGGCAGCTGCCACAACCGGGCCGGACCATGCGCCCCTGCCGACCTCATCTACTCCACAGTGAAATCCTAAATCTTTAAAATCTTTCAATTAGATTAAACCTCCAAACACGCATTTTTATAATTGAGGGTTAATTTTTACATGTCAATAAGGTCATTTACCTGTAATTTAGTCTACAATAATTTAAATAATCTAAAATTGGTTCGTTAATACTAAATCATGGGTAAAAATGGTAAGCGTATATGAAAGTTTGGATAATAGTTTCAGTAATGTTTCTGATCGAGAATTCTCAGGTGAAAATTGCCGAAACGGTCAATGATAGCTCTCGATTTTTTAATACAGAAGAACAGTGCCTCAATTCCCTGGAAAATAAAATGCTTGATGGAGACAAAATGGTTGAGTTCTTTGGTGGAGCATTTGTAACGAGCGGCACGGTTTTTCAAAAGATCAAGCAATGTATGGCAATGGAGCTAGAAGAAAAACAATTAAAGCGACTTTTAAGAGAAATAAAGTAGTCTATTCATATTCCTACAAAATTCAGATTTTTCGTAAGATAAAATACTACCACAAAAAAAATAATTGCCGCTATACCAAAAAAATAAATTTTATTTTTTAACCTTGACGAGCGTTTCCTCATTTCATCAGAACTCTTTCCAAAAAATTGGCTAAAAGTTTCTTGCAGCTTCCTTACATCTTCATTTTTTATTGTTTGCATGTCAGCTTTAAAATCCTTAGTTCTTTCTGATTTATTTTTTTTTACCAAAACTTACCACTCTTCAGAATATCTCAACCGTTTTTAGTGACTAAAAATAGAAGAGAGTATACCTTGTTAAAAATGATTTCTATTCAGATAGCATGATAATGCAATCGTTAATAAAGTAAAAGAGGTAACAATGAAATTGACTAAAGAAACTATATGGCATTTTACTTGTGATTTTTGCAAACTCTGGTGGTCGTTTGCGTCAAGTGATGAGTTTCAACCAAAGAAAAAAATATTCTGCCCTCATTGTGGTAAAAAAAACAAAATTGACGATGACGCATAGTGTAGAGTTACATTTAGAAATATTTAACTAAAATGCACGCAATTTTTAACCGATATCACTCGGGTATATAAGTTCGGTTTCTACCTATATTCTTAACAAATTTAAACATGTTATTCACATTATTTATGAATTGACTATAATTTAGCTTAAAGGACCCGTAGTTAAACGGATATAACAAATCCCTCCTAAGGATTAGTTCTAGGTTCGATTCCTAGCGGGTTCGCCAATTCAATTTTTGTCATCATTTTTATATTGTCTAATGAAGTCCTCTAAGAGCTTTGGGAGTTGAGGACCGAACTTACGCAGTACTTGCGCTATCTTTAAAAAATCTTTCAAAATAGCTTTTGGTCCTAACGTAGCAGCTATATATTTTTCAACAACAGGTCGGGCTGTTTCCCACATATTTATATTAGGATCTAAGCTTCTGGAAACACCTTCAACTACGACCATTGTCCTCTGCAATAGTAATAACTCCGTTCGAGTTTCCATTCCAAATTGCTCAGTTACTTCAAATAATCTAGATAGTAATCTAGCCATCGATATGTCCGAGGCCTCCATGCCAAATATTGGCTCACCCACTGATCTAAGAGCTTGGGAAAATTCTTGCACATTTTGACTTTCTGGAACATACCCAGCCTCAAAATGTACTTCAGCTACTCTTAAATAATCACGCCTTAAGAATCCTATAAGGATTTCTGCATAAGTCTTTCTGGTATACTCGTCTATTCTTCCCATTATGCCGAAATCCATCACTATAAGAGTACCATCACTTCTACATTTCAGATTACCTTGGTGCATATCGCCATGAAAAAAACCATCCCGTAAAGCTTGTGTCAAAAAAGTCTTGATAATTCTTTTTGCAAAGCTTTCAATATCTACTCCACTCTTCTTTATTCTCTCTATATCTCCAACCGACATTCCATCTACCCACTCCGTTGTTACAACTCGTCTACCAGAAAGAGACCAAATGACTTTAGGAACATAAAAATTACGATCACTTTTTGTGTTTTCTGCAAATTCAGCTGCAGCTGATATCTCCATTCTTAAATCTAGCTCCTCACGCACCAGTCTTTCAAAATGGTTGATAACTTCTGTGGGCTTAAGTCGCCTGAAGCTCGGTATAATAGTCTCAATGAATTTTGCTAAAAATAATAAAGCAGCTAAGTCTTTAAGAAAAACCTTTTCTACATCAGGTCTTAATATTTTCACTGCTACCAATTCCTTTGTTTCCTTAACAGTTGCTTTATGAACCTGAGCAATTGATGCAGCGGCAACCGCATCTGAGAAAGAAGAAAAAATACTCTCAACGGGACTTCCAAGTTCCTCATTTACGATTTTTTTTGCCTCTGTGGTTGGAAAAGGGTCTAAAGAATCTTGTAGAACCTTAAGCTCATTAGCCAAGTCAGCTCCCACTATGTCAGGCCTCGTAGATAGCAATTGCCCAAACTTAATATATGCAGGCCCCAATGCAATAAGCGCTCTAACAATTGGAGATTTCTTGTAGGGCCCTTTAATACCAAAAACAATTAAAGGTTTCCCCATGAATAAGATACCGAATTTTATCAGCTTTGAAACTTTGGTAATTTTCAAGACCTGTTCAACAGCACCGGTTCTAAAAAAAGTTCCAACCACCCTAACTAATCTAAAGGGGTTATGAAACCATTTCATCAGATCTTCCAGCCGCTGTGCATCGCAACTACTCCTTGAGTTAAGTTCCTGTATTTAACCTGTCTGAAGCCAGTTTCAGCAACTAGATTTGCAAGTGTTTCTTGAGAGGGGAATTTTCTTATACTCTCAATTAAGTATTGATAGCTTTCAGCGTCATTAGCTATCAACTTCCCAAGCCTGGGAACTAAATTAAATGAGAACGCATCATAAATCTTGTTTAAGGTCTCATTTTCAATTTTACTAAATTCGAGGATCATAATTCTTCCTCCAGGCTTTAAAACTCTAAAGGCTTCGGATAAACACTTTTTTAAGTCCAATACATTTCTTATTCCAAAGGAAATTGTATAATAATCAAAAACCTCATTCTCAAAAGGTAATTTCATAGCATCACCACACACCCATTCTAAGTCTTTATCTATTTGCCCAACATTCGATCTTTTTCTTCCCTCCTTGAGCATATTTTCGTTTCTATCTAATATTGTCACCCTTGCTTTATTCTTTGTTTTCTTAATAAATCGAAAAGCAATATCCCCAGTTCCGCCTGCGACGTCGAGAAGGTGTGTATTTTTTCTTGGCGCAAGCCAATCGATAAAACTATCTTTCCATAATCGATGCAAACCCGCACTCATCAGATCGTTCATTAGATCATATTTATAAGCAACACTATCAAAAACCTCATTTACTAACTTGGGCTTTTCTTTTTTACTAACTTTTTTGAAACCAAAATTTTCCATTTTTTACTTTTCTAACAATATACAAGCAGCTTCACTCATTGAAACCTTTAAAGAAGTTCAAATATGTTTTTCCAATCTTTTTGCTTCTTAAGAGTTCAAGTCCATCCATTTTTTCTAATTCTTTATTGCACTCATATATAATTAACGAATTAATCTTTGTCACTCTTAACTCTTTTAACCTCATAAAAACTTTGCTAGCTTTTATCAGCTCATATGGTGGATCTAAAAAAGCAACATCAAACTTATTACTAGTTGATAAATTTTTACTAAAAAAATCTCGGTTAATTACGTCCACGCAATTTACATGGTCATTCTCATGGAGCTTAAATTTAAAAAGATTTTTAGTTATGCATTCACAAGCTTCACCATCTTTATCTAAAAAAGTAACGATTGAGGATCCTCTTGATATAGCCTCAATACCAATAGCGCCCGATCCAGAAAAGCAGTCAAAAAACGAAATCTGTGAAAAATCAATATTGAAACCGTACTCCAAAATGTTGAATAATGTTTCTTTAACCCTATCTGAAGTCGGTCGAGTAATGAAGCTCTCAGACCCTTTAAATTTTTTGTCATTTGTTAGGATCTTTAAGCCTTTTAGTTTTCCACTGAGAACCCTCATTTGAGATTTAGAGCGTTTTTAATATCAAAGTTAATGTCACGCAGAATTTCCTTTTTTGGAGATTTTTTTTCTTCAATCAAACGTTTACCAATCATATAGCTATATGGGTCATTAAAAGAGTCAACTGCCAGTAAAATCTCGTTTCTATAATACCAAAATGATACTTTATTATTTACTTTTCTTTCTACAATGTCAGTAAAACCGTCACAAAGACCCGCTATTTGCAACTTTTGATCAAACTGCTCGGTCCAAAACCATGGCTTTGCACGGAAGTTGGTTTTTTTACCAGCAATGTTTGATGCAACCGTTTGACCTTGATCGATGGCATTTCCAACTGATTCAAGTCGCAAAAACTCTCCATTATGATCGAATGAAGCGCAGTCTCCTGCTGCATATATTGAGGGGTCACTTGTCTCTAGTCTTTCATTAACTTTAATACCGTTTTCAATCTGCAATTTTGCATCTCTTGCAAGATCAACTTCTGGGTATCCACCAGTGGCAGCTAGCAAAATATCCACATCAATCAGTCTTCCAGAAACTAGTTCAACATTTGTAACTTCACTTTCAGTATTATTTATTTTTTTAACAAAATCATTTTCAATAATTTTAACTCCTTTCATTGAGAAGATCTTCCTAAAATAAGCTGCTGTCGGTTCTCCAGCCACTCTTTTGAGTATTCTATCAGCACCTTCGACAACTGTTGTATTCATGCCAAATGACGAACAAATCGACGCAACTTCCAAACCCAAGTAGCCGCCTCCAATTATCAAAATCTTTTTTCCTGTTTGTAGCTGATTTTTTAAGTTTTTAGCATCATGCAAATTTCGCAAATAATAAGCGTTTGAATAATTATCACAATCGCTTAGAGGAGCCTTTTTAGCTTTGCTACCAATCGCGATAACTAATTTTGTGTAATCAATTTTTTCTCCGCTTTGCAAATGAACTTTTTTATTATCTCTATTAATTTTTGTAGCCTTCTTCGAAAGAAGAACCTGAATATTATTGGTTTTGTAATAGTCAACTTTTTTCAGTAGAAGGCGTTCTTCGAGAAATTGTCCGGTTAGAAACTTCTTTGACAATGGTGGTCTTTGATAGGGATAATAACTTTCTTCACATATCATACAAATATCACCTTTGAAACCAAGAGACCTTAATTGGCTTGCACAAGATAAAGAGGCCTGACCGCCACCTATAATTACTATTTTCTCTATCATCATAAATTTGTAAGAAAGTTCTTCAAAAAAATCAATTAACGTTGTATTAAACCCTAGAATATCATGAGTACCAATTTACATTCACTAGAGGCCTTTTATGAAATACTCTGTAGGAGACGAATTTCCAGAAGTTATATTTAACTGGATGGATGAAAAAAATGAAGTCAAGAAAGCTGGAACTAATGAGCTTTTTGACAACAAAAACATTATACTTATCGGGATGCCCGGTGCATTTTCACCTACTTGCTCAATGATGCACCTACCTAGTTTCATTAAAAGTGCTAAAAAATTTAAAGACTTGGGAATTGATGAAATTTTTTGCGTTTTAGTAAATGATGTTTACGTTGCAAAGGTTTGGGGCGAATCAACTGGTGCAACAAAAGCTGGGATAAAAATTATCACCGATCCATTATCCATTCTTGCAGAAACATTAGACTTTGAATTTACAGTTAAGGGTACAGGATTATTACGAAGGCTTCAGAGATTTACCGCTTTAATAAAAGATAAAAAGATCGAAAGGCTCTACTTTGAAAAAGAACGCGGGGTTTGTGATATGACTTCAGCACAAACTATTTTGCGAGATATAACTTAAGTTTCCATCTCCACCTTATTCGCAAAATTAAGATCTAGCTCTGTTAACCCACCTGCTTCATGTGTTGAAAGGGATATATCGACCGTTTTAAACACATTAGTCCAGTTTGGATGGTGGTTAATCTCCTCCGCTATAAATGCGATCCGACACATCCATGAAAATGCCTCCTTGAAGTTTTTAAAAACAAAGGTTTTTTGGATGTAGATTTTATCCTCCGAAAAACTCCATCCTTTTGAAAGCAAATGTTCAAACCTTTCATCTATCTCTTTATCACTAAGTTTTCTTGGCATCTATTTTTTCTCCTTTTTTAAATGGACTGATAAACTCTATTTGTTCGCTGCTATGACTAACAATTTTTTTCTCTTCCTGTAAAAAATCATCCACAGCGTTCATAAACCCTTTATGAGGGAACCAATGGCTTGAGTATGTTATACATGCTTCGTATCCTCTCGCAATCTTATGGTCTCCTTGAGCACCAGCCTCTACCCTTTTTAAACCTCGTTCGATAGCAAAATCTATAGCTTGATAGTAACAGAGCTCAAAATGCATTGCAGGAAAAAACTGATTGCAACCCCAATATCTCCCATACAAGCAATCTGATCCAATGAAATTCAAGGCACCCGCTACATACTGATCATTTTTTTTTGCCAGTACCAGTAAAATGTTATCTTTAAGGTTTTGATTTAGACCCATAAAAAAATTCTTAGTAAGGTAAGGATAACCCCATTTTCTCTGTCCAGTATTTTGATAAAAATGCCAAAATGATTCCAGCTCGAGGTCTGTTAGTTGACTTCCAGTTAAAGATTTAATCTCACCACCAAAGTTCTTTGCCTGTTTTCTTTCCTTTGTTATATTTTTCCTCTTGCGGTACGTTAATGACCCTAAGAAATCATCAAATGATTTATAGTCTCTATTAGACCAATGATATTGAATACCTTCTCTTACAAGCAGGTTATTTTTTTTGGCAACACTAACAAAGCTTTTACTACAGAAAGTTATATGTAATGACGAAAGATTATTTTCCTCAACGAGCCTCTTTGCTGATGAAATCATTTCACCAACCTTATCCTCGTATTCACTTTGTACTAATATTCTTTCCCCAGAAACAGGAGTAAATGGTACCGCGACTTGTAGTTTTGGATAGTAATTTCCTCCTGACCTCTCATAGGCATCGGCCCAGCTATGATCAAAAACATACTCTCCTTGGGAATGATTTTTTAAAAAACTAATGATTATTCCTATTACGATATTTTTTTCTTTGAAAGTTATGTAGAAAGGAATCCAACCGGTTTTGGGTCCTACAGAATTGCTAGTTTCCAAAAGAAAAAAAAAATCATATGATAGGAAAGGATCACCACCTGCCCTACTAGAACGGCATGCTTCCCATTCATCTCTTGATATGGACGCTATAGTTGTACAAATTGCTGTTTCCAATATCTTCCCTTTGCAATCTTTACTCTCTTATGTCAGGCTCATAATGTTCAAAGGTGATATTATCTACTAATCCCTTCAAACTCTTTTCGATCTCCCTTGAAGTAATTGTCCATGATAAAATTGCAATATCTAATTTTTTTAACCTTTTAACTCTGATATTTTTAATCCCTTTCCAGTCCTGAGAAATAAACTGCAATCTGTTAGCAACTATTTCATTTTCAATTTTGTTATTTTTAATCTTGCTACCAACACTCTCAATTTTTGGAAAACTTGTAGTTAGACCTAAAGGAACCCTTCCAAACAAATTTCTATTTCTGATATGCTTTATTAGATCTGAGTTGAAAGACATTAGAGCAACAGGGCCCTTGTAGCTTTCAATATTCTCTGCGAGAACCCTTGTGAATATATTCAAGTTTTTTTTAATGTACTTGGAGTATTTGATTTCTAATAGTATAGGCACACGGCCGTTTACTAAATCAAAGACCTCTTCTATCGTGGGTACTTTTTCATTGTTAGATAGCTTTGCTTTTTTTATGTAACTTAGGTTTTTATTAAAAACAAAGCCTGTTTTTGTTGTAAGCCGACCAAGAAAAAAATCATGAAACACGATAATTTTAAAATCCTTAGTAAAGTGTATGTCCATTTCAATTGAGTAGTTTTTCTCAATTGCTAGCCTAAACGCTTCCAGAGAGTTTTCCGGAACTGTTTTAGAAACTTTCAATGACTTTGAATGAAAGCCTCGGTGAGCAAAAGGCCTTTCAGTCAAGAAGCTGTGGGGGTTCCTCAAGGCTAGGATTCTACTTCAAATATTCCATCAATTTCAACCGCAACTCCAAGTGGTAGATTTGCGCCAACTGCCGTTCGAGCATGCCTTCCTTTCTCACCTAATAATTCAACTAAAAGATCAGACGCTCCATTGATAACTCTGGGTTGCTCGGTGAAATCTGGCGCAGAATTTACAAACCCACCAAGCTTCACAACTTTGGTCACTTTATTTAAGTCTCCATTTACCGCACTTTTCAATTGCGCCAGCAACGAAATGGCGCATTGTCTTGCTGCATCATATCCTTCTTCAACATTAAGATCTTTACCTAAAACTCCTTTAATAAAGCCATTTTCATTTTGAGACACTTGTCCAGATACAAAAACCAGTTTGCCAATCTTTACGTAAGGTATGTAGTTAGCAGCAGGTGGTGGTGCGTCGGGTAATACTATACCTTTGTCGATAAGTGTTGCATTGATATCCATTTTTCAATCCTTTCAAAAAATCAAATGTTAAGGTATACTAATAATTATTATTTATACATAATTCCTTAATCTATATAAACAAAAAGGTATTTAATGAAAAATACAAACACTGAGATTAAAGCTTTTTTTCATCAATCTACAAATACCATTTGCTACGTCGTTAGTGACAAGGAAACAAAATGTGCTGCGATAATTGATAGTTGTCTAGACTATGATCATGCAGACGGTAGTTTAGACACAGAACACGCGGACTCTGTGCTACAATACATAGAAACAGAAAACTTAAAACCTGCTTGGATCCTCGAAACACATGTACATGCTGACCATTTATCTGCAGCACCATACTTTAAGGAGAAGTTCGAGGTACCAGTTGCCATTGGAAAAAATATAACAAAGGTACAGCATACTTTTGGTGTTATTTATAATACTGAGCGAGGTTTTAGAAAAGATGGTTCGCAGTTTGATCACCTTTTTGAAGATGGTGAGAAGTTTAGCATTGGCAATTTAAATTGTGAGTATATTTTTACACCAGGCCATACACCAGCGTGTGGTTCTTATAAAATCGAGGATAATATTTTTGTAGGTGATACACTTTTTATGCATGATTTCGGTACTGCTAGATGCGACTTTCCGGGAGGCGATGCTCGTGATCTCTTTAAGTCAATAAGACGAATTTTAAATTACCCAGAAAATACAAATCTTTGGATGTGTCATGACTATTTGACCGATAATCGAAAAAATTATCAATGGAAATCTACTGTGGAAAAACAGAGAAAGTTAAACCCGCATGTAAAAGATGGTATAAATGAAGAAGAGTTTGTAAAAATAAGAGAAGAGAAAGACTCGCGTCTTGGAGCACCTAAACTTATAGTGCCATCGATACAAGTAAACATGCGCGCAGGAGAAATGCCTCCACCAGAACGTAACGGAGTTTCATACCTAAAGGTACCCGTAAAGTTTAAAGAGAAAGAATAAACTTAATTCGTATATATGCTACTCATATGCACATTTCACTAAAATCATTTTTATTTTGTATTCTATTTCTTTTGAATTTATTCAGTCTCCAGAAATTATATGCAGATAGAATAATTCAATCCCAGCAGTTGGTTGGAAATCTTTACAACGACTTAGTTGCTACATCAATAAAAGAGCTATCTATTGATGAGCAAAAAATAGAGCTCAATAAGCTTTTTCAAAAATATGTTGATATTCCTATCATAGCGAGAGCAGTTTTGGGGGAAAGCTGGCGTCAGGCTAACAGCGATCAAAGAAAGCGATTTATTAGTGTATTTAAAACATATGTTTCTAATAAATATGGAAGGCAATTTTCAGAATTTAAAGGTACCACGCTAGAAATCACGAAAAGTCGTGATACTCTGACAAAAGCTGGAGTGCTTGTATCTTCAATAGTTATGGTGCCAGGCAATCCTTCTTTAAAAGTCGTATGGCAAGTATCAGATGGAAGTGGATCTTTAAAGTTGGTTGACTTGAGGGTAGAGGGGATTTCAATGCTTTCAACTGAGAGACAGGAATTCAGATCAAAATTAAAGAAATTTGAGGGGTCTATAGATGACATTATTCAAGCTATTTCCAACGAATAGACCTTAGTCACCCCATAAAAGAGCCCTGATCAAGCCTCCAATAAGGGAAGAGTTTTGTGGTTTTCGATCCGCTTCACCTTGAGATTGAAACTGAAATTTTGTTGTTGTCTCATCATAATTTCTTAACGTATCAAACTGATCAGGTGAGATCATTGCTATTTCCTTTTTTGAAAAAAGTTGGGGACTTATTTTTGTCATTATTTTGGAAAATATCTTTGCTGGCAAACCACCCCCATTTACGTTTTTCAATGGTTGATTGTCATCATTACCCATCCATACACCAATGACATAATTATTCGAAAAACCAACAAACCATGCGTCTCTGAAAGATTGACTCGTGCCTGTTTTGCCAGCTATTTGCCATTCTGAAACGGATGCATTTTTACCTGTTCCATTTTCTACACTCGAAAACATAAGATATTTAAGTGTCTGCGCGGCCAGCTTGGAAAATACTCGAAACCCTGGCTCAGAACCTTCCCTGATAATTACCTCGTTGGTTTCCTTGATACTTAAGTCTCTCCATCCCTTGGGGTAAACTCTTATACCATTATTTAAAATTCCTGCATATGCAGAGGTAAGCTCTATTAAATTTACCTCAGACGATCCCAAAGCTATTGAGGGTTCATTGGGTATAGCTGTTTCTATCCCTAACTCTTTAGCTAAAGTTTTTACTCTATTTATACCAATTTTATCTCCTACTTTTACTGCAACTGTGTTTAGAGATTTTGAAAACGCTTCTTCCATAGTAACTGGGCCAAGATACCTATTATCATAATTTTTAGGGGAATATTCCTTATAATTATTTTTACCAAAAACGATCGTGACCGGCTCATCCATAAGCACTGTATTGGGCGAAATACCAAGGTCTAGAGCAGCTCCATAAACAAAAGGTTTGAAAGCTGATCCTGGTTGTCGTTTAGCCTGATAAGCTCTATTAAACTGTCCCGGTATTTTCTCTGAAGGTCTTCCGCCACTCATTGCTCTCACTCGTCCGTCTGCAGACATAACAACAACGGCAATTTGTGCTATTGAATCCGACATAATTTGTGTTTCCAAGAAGGAAGATATTGTGTCATCCACTTCTTTCTGAATTTTGGGGTCAAAGTATGTTCTTATAATAATGTCCTCTTTACTTTGTTTCGTTATTTCTCGCGGTGCATCTTGCATTATCCAATCAGCGTAATAAGAACCTATCTCATTGATGTTATTTTCCTCAATTACAGGAAGCGACTTTGTAGCCTTTTCAAAATCTTTAATCGAAATCAATTTCTGATCTCTCATTATTTTTAATACCGTAAGCGCTCTAGCTTGTGAGAGTTTTTTGTTATTTATCGGTGAATACCTTGAGGGAGCTTTTAACAAACCAGCTAAAAGCGCAGCTTCACCTATTGAAAGCTCAGATGAATTTTTATTAAAATATCTCTCTGACGCAGCCTCAAAACCATATGCTCCAGAACCCAGATACACTCTATTTATGTAAATAGAAAGAATATCTTCTTTAGAGTATGCATACTCCAAAGCCAAAGCAAAAGGTATCTCAAGCAATTTTCTAGAAATAGTTGATCTCCTACAATGTTTTTGCGTATTGGAATCACCTTGTAAAAGACAAAGTATCTTTGCAACCTGTTGAGTAATAGTTGAACCCCCATGACCGGAAAAGGGTCCTCTTCCCTCTCTTAGATTTATTCTTATTGCACCCAGAATTCCTCTTATTGAAATTCCGTAGTGAGAGTAAAAAGATTTATCCTCCACGGATATTATTGCATCATGAAGAGCACGGTTCAAACCTTTCGATTTCAAAACGCCACCAAATTGGTTTCCGCGCCAAGCAAACACATCATTATTTCTATCAAGAAGTGTTACCGACCCTCTTTTTCTGTCATCTAAAAGTGTGGCAATTGGTGGCAGCTTATTTACATAATTGACTACCGCTATAAACAGCATTAAGAAAACTATCATAGCCACATTTAGGAACACCCAAAGTAAGTATTTTAATGTTTTTCTTAAAATTGTACTCATGGCTAAATTAAATTTTTGTCTAACAACAATTACCCTGTGAAAAAATCTTTGTAAACCCAAGACTGTTTATTAGAAAAACGTACTTTTTTTGCCTAAAATTTAACCAATTGCATTTTTTTGCTCAATTATTAATCAAATTTTTATGTTTATTAAAAAATTCAGCTTCAATGTAAAAAATTGCCGTTTCTATTTTTCAATCATCACATACAAGTTGCTTCAATAAATTGTAATTGCGAAAGGAGACTTAATGAAACTTATAATAGCAGTTATTAAACCTTTCAAACTTGAAGAGGTTCGTGATGCGTTGAAGGATATAGGCATCCAGGGCCTTATGGTTTCAGAGGTAAAAGGTTACGGAAGGCAAGATGGCCATTCCGAAGTTTACAGAGGAGCAGAATATACGGTCAGCTTTGTTCCAAAATTAAAATTAGAAATAGTGGTAGCAGACAAGGATGCCTCCAAAACTGTTGAGACCATTAGTGAGGTCGCTAAAACAGGAAAGATTGGCGATGGTAAAATTTTTGTTTCCCCTATTGAGTCTGCCCTGCGGATAAGGACTGACGAAAAAAATGATGATGCAATTTAACCCCATGTTTAAAAAGAAAGAGCAAATAATGTCTAAATTATTATTTTTGAGCACTGCTGTGCTAGGTTTATCTTCGACAACATTGTTCGCAGATGGACATACCCAAGACTACAGTGAGTCTGGGTACTTTATATTTAATACGTTGCTATTCCTGATAGGCGGTTTTTTGGTGATGTGGATGGCCGCTGGTTTTGCAATGCTGGAAACGGGATTGGTAAGATCGAAGAATGCATCTACACAACTTTTAAAGAATGTTGCGCTGTTCTCTCTCGCGTCAATCGCATATTTCATTGTAGGTTTTAACTTAATGTATCCTGGCGATGGTTGGATTATCAATGGATGGATGGGAGGTTTCTCGCTAACGGGTCTAGAGCCTGCTGGTGTAGGTGCCGATGGCGTCGACTTAACATATGCGTCCGTTGGGTCAGATTTTTTCTTTCAATTAATGTTTTGTGCCGCTACTGCCTCAATAGTTTCTGGTACAGTAGCAGAACGGGTAAAGCTTTGGCCCTTTTTGATCTTTACCATCGTGTTAACAGGGATCTTTTACCCGATAAGTGCCTCATGGCAGTGGGGTGGTGGTTGGCTCTCAGAAGCTGGCTTTTCAGATTTTGCTGGATCAACAGTCGTTCACGCTACTGGTGCAGCAGCTGCTTTAGCAGGTGCAATGGTAATTGGTGCCAGACATGGAAGATACAAAGATGATGGATCTGTCATACCAATGCCTGGTTCAAACTTGCCACTTGCAACACTAGGGATGTTTATCCTCTGGTTAGGATGGTTTGGTTTCAATGGCGGCTCACAACTGGCTATGGGAACAATTGGTGATGTTGCTGATGTATCTAGGATATTTGCAAACACTAATACTGCTGCTGCCGGAGGTGCAGTCGCAGCTCTCATTTTAACCCAGATTATGTATGGTAAAGCCGACTTGACCATGGTATTAAACGGTGCATTAGCAGGGCTAGTATCCATAACCGCTGAGCCTCTAATGCCTTCGCTAGGGCTTGCTACGATAATAGGTGCTATAGGTGGGGTAATAATTGTGTTTTCAGTACCCCTACTCGATAGACTGAAGATTGACGATGTAGTAGGCGCCATATCAGTACACGGTATAGCCGGAATTTGGGGAACACTAGCTGTGGTCCTTTCTAATTCGGATGCTTCGTTCGGTACCCAATTACTTGGTACAGTATCCATCTGCTTATTCACATTCATCGTTTCATATATCGCTTGGATGATCTTGGATATGCTGATGGGCGTAAAAGTAAGTGAAGAAAGTGAAGTAGAGGGACTCGATAAGACTGAGTTGGGAATCGAAGCTTATCCAGATTTTTCTAAGTAATAATTAGTAACAGTTTCTCCTCCTAAACCCACTCGTTTCTAACGAGTGGGTTTTTTTTTGATAGTATTTGATTTTTGGTCAAAAAGATGGTTTGATTCTTAGATATAACGATAACTTAAAGGGAGCACTATGACACAAAAACCGATGACAAAGGCACAGCTTGTATCGGCGTTAGCAGACGCGACAGGTTCCGATAAGGCATCTTCGAACAGAATGTTAGATGCATTATCAGGTATTATTACCAAAGAAGTAGCCGCAGGAGGCGCAGTAACAGTTCCAAATGTTGGAAAGTTTTTTTGTAGAGCCAGACCTGAGAGAATGGTTAGGAATCCTGCCACAGGCGAGCAAATGAAAAAACCAGCAGATAGGGTAGTTAAAGTCACTATTGCAAAAGCTCTGAAGGACGTAATTAACTCTTAATAAAAATCTTCCCAAAACTGATTTAGATGGAGTTAAAACATATCTTGCTTGGGGTAGGCTTCGCTTTAATATGGGCTAGTGCCTTCCCCTCTGCAAAGATGGCCGTGCAATTCTGCCCCCCATTTCTTTTTCTTTTTCTAAGGTTCTTATCAGCTGGCTTATTCTCGATTTTGCTAGGAGCTTACCTTGGTCAGAGCCTTAAATTTGATCGCAAATCTCTTCTATGGATAACGACTTTCGGTTTAATTCAAAACGGCCTATACCTGGGCCTGATATTTTTAGCCTTGACAAAAATAGATGCTAATGTTTCTGTAATAATTGCAAGCATACTACCACTATCGGTAGCTTTTTTTTCATGGGTATTTTTCAAAGCTAAAATAAATTTTTTAGGATTATTTGGGTTAGTTGTTAGTCTAGCTGGCGTACTCTTGATAATGTTACAGAGAGTTGAAAAAGAAATTGAGCTATTGGGAATTACACTCTGCCTACTCGGATTGCTCGCGACCACTTTTTCAACACTAATAATTACAAAAATAAAAATTAACAAAAACAATATACTTATTGTAGTTGGACTGCAAATGCTTGCTGGTAGTCTTTTCCTTCTTCCATTGAGCTATTTTTCTGAAATTTGGAACGTTTCGTTTAACGTGACTTTTCTATTTACTTTTATATATATAGCAGCCTTTCCAGGCATAATAGGTCCTGTAATTTGGTTCTATCTACAAAAAGAGATCGGGGCTGTAAAGTATTCCTCTTTCCACTTTTTAGTTCCGTTCTTTGGGATTGGAATTTCTTATTTTCTTTTAGGTGAAACGCTCACGCCTGGCGATATGATTGGGGTAATGGTCATCATTTTCGGGCTTTATCTATTAAATAGAGATAAAAAAGCAATTAAAAATCAAGATTTTTAACACTCAGGGCATGCTCTTGAATAAAGTTTTTTCTTGGTTCTACCACTTCGCCCATTAAACAGGTAAACAAGTCGTCAGCTTCCGTGGTTCTATCTCTGTCAACCTTTACTCGTAACAAAGTTCTTGCCTCAGGGTCAAGTGTTGTCTCCCAGAGCTGGTCAGCATTCATTTCTCCCAATCCTTTATAACGCTGAAGAGATATACCCTTTTCCCCCATTCTTATTATCTCACTTATAAGGCTGGTTGGACCATCTAGCTCTACAGTAGCTTCTTTTTTAACCAAGACAGGTATTCCAGAAAAAATGTCCTTGAACTTACTACTGAAATGTTCCAAACCCTCTATTAAAGAATTTTGAATTTTCATAAGATCAACTTCTACAACTTCCTCAACTCCCCTTACTGTCCGAAAAAAGCTTAATTTATTACCGCCTTCAAATTTACTACTCCAACCTCTTTCATATTCTTTTGAAATATTGTCTAATCTCTGACAGAGAATTCTTTGACTATCAACGTCTTCGCCTGGCCTTTTAATCTTATTAATAACTCCGGTGAGTGTTGCCTGCTCTAAAATTCGTTTTATGTTATCGTCTCCAGCCTTTTCTAATAATTTAATACATTTACTAGCGTCCATTACTACTTCGGAAAGATCTCTTCCGGATAACACATAGTCATCAGTAATCTTAAGAAAAGTATCTTGAACTCCTGCATCCATTAAATAATTCTCTAAGCCCTTATCGTCTTTTATGTAAACCTCTGACTT
The DNA here is from genome assembly GCA_902596605.1 of uncultured Alphaproteobacteria bacterium. Lineage (GTDB taxonomy): Bacteria > Pseudomonadota > Alphaproteobacteria > Rhodobacterales > Rhodobacteraceae > CACIJG01. The sequence goes on from CACJUU010000017.1 coordinate 27,764, forward strand.
CCCTTTTGCTACTTTATATAGTGGTGGCTCAGCAATAAAAATATGTCCTTTTTCGATTAACTCTGGCATCTTTCGGAAAAAGAAAGTTAACAAAAGGGTTCGTATATGAGCACCGTCCACATCAGCATCTGTCATTATAATAATTTTATGGTACCTTAATTTTTCAATGTCAAAATCATCGTTACCTATCCCAGTACCTAAAGCCGTTATCAAAGTTCCTATTTCTTGACTGGATAGCATTTTATCAGGCCTTGCCCTTTCTACATTCAGTATTTTTCCTCTAAGAGGAAGCACCGCTTGATTCTTCCGAGATCTGCCTTGCTTTGCACTACCCCCAGCGCTATCTCCCTCAACTATAAAAATTTCGCGTTTCGTCGGATCTTTTTCCTGACAGTCGGCTAGTTTTCCTGGTAAATTAGCAACATCTATGGAATTTTTTTTCCTAGTTAGTTCTCTAGCCTTTCTTGCTGCTTCTCTAGCAATGGCTGCTTCTATTACCTTACCTACCACAATTTTAGCGTCACTTGGATTTTCTTCAAACCATTCAGATAATTTTTCATTAACAAAACTTTCTACAACAGGCCTTACCTCAGAAGACACCAACTTATCCTTTGTTTGACTCGAAAATTTTGGGTCTGGAACTTTAACAGATAAAACGCAGGTTAGACCCTCTCTTGCATCATCACCAGTAACGCTAACCTTATCTTTATTTTTTGACCCAAACGACCCTACGAACATGTTAACGGTTCTTGTTAACGCACCTCTAAATCCAGCTAAGTGAGTTCCTCCATCACCCTGAGGTATGTTGTTTGTAAATGGCAGGACCAATTCGTTGTATGCGTTATTCCACCAAAGAGCTACCTCAAGGGAGACTCCATCTTTTTCCCCATAAATAAAAATAGGTTCATTGATTAGCGATACTTTTGATCTATCCAAATACTTTACAAACTCTTTAACACCACCTTCATATGAAAGAACTACCCTCTTTTCCTTCTCCTCTCTCACGTCAACTAATTCTATTGTTACTCCAGAATTTAAAAAAGCTAGCTCCCTCAAACGTTGCTCTAACGTTTTGAAATCATATTGTATGTTTGAGAATGTTTCTTCTGACGCCCAAAACCTTACTTCTGTCCCTTTTTTGTCTCCTGCTGGCCCTATCTTTTTTAAAGGACTTATTGTTTCCCCATTATTAAACTCAACATGGTGCTCAGAATTGTCTCTCCATATCCTCAGTTCAAGCTTAGATGACAATGCATTAACCACAGAGACCCCGACCCCATGTAAACCACCCGAAACCTTATATGAATTTTGGTCAAACTTACCTCCCGCATGAAGTTGTGTCATTATAACTTCTGCTGCAGAAATACCCTCTTCTTGATGAGTTTCTGTGGGGATGCCTCGCCCATTATCTGAAACTGCTACAGAATTGTCTGGATAAAGGGTAACTGTTACTTTGTCGCAATGTCCTGCAAGAGCTTCATCAATACCATTATCTACCACTTCATAGACCATGTGATGAAGACCAGATCCGTCGTCTGTATCCCCGATATACATACCGGGCCTCTTTCTAACTGCCTCAAGCCCCTTTAAAACTTTAATGGACTCTGCACCGTAATTTTCAGTTTCTGCCTGTGGATCTGTCATCTCTACCTCTTGTAAATTACTATAACTTGTTATAGTAAAAAAGTCACGAATAACAGTTTAAAAATAATATGTAATGATTTGTATATTTTATAAAAATACGGGAGTTTGGGTTTGATGAAAAGACAAGTTGTAGACCTCATCGGTAATTCACCTCTTATAAAACTTGAAAAGGCATCAGAAGAAACTGGTTGTAATATTTTTGGTAAAGCAGAATTTTTAAACCCAGGCCAATCGGTCAAAGATAGAGCCGCCTTGGAAATAATAAAACAAGCAATTGCCTCTAAAGATATTGGTCCAGGTGGATCAATAGTTGAAGGAACAGCGGGGAATACCGGGATTGGTCTTTCTCTCGTAGCTAGTTTCTATGGTTTTAAATCGGTAATAGTCATACCAGAAACACAATCGGAAGAAAAAAAAGAAGCCTTGAAAATGCTAGGTGCTAAATTGGTAGAGGTACCTGCAAAGCCATATAGCGACCCAAATAATTATATCAGATACTCCGAACGATTAGCCTCTGAATTAAATAAGGTTTCAAAGACAGGCGCTTTTTGGGCAAATCAATTTGATAACTTAAACAATAGAAACGCACATATCAAAAATACAAGTCAGGAAATTTTTGAGCAAACAAATGGGAAGATTGACGGTTTTATCTGTTCTGTTGGAACCGGAGGAACCTTAGCAGGTGTTAGCATTGGATTGAAACAGAGAAACTCCAATATAAAAATTGGATTGGCTGATCCCGACGGATCAGCTCTCTTTAAACATTATACTGATGGAATTTTAAAATCTGAAGGTTCATCAATTACTGAGGGTATTGGTCAAGGACGTATTACTAAAAATTTAGAAGGTCTAAAACCTGACTTCAGCTATAATATTAAAGATGATGAAGCGCTAAAAATCATTTACGCTCTTATAATTGAAGAGGGTCTGAGCCTTGGCACATCATCTGGGATAAACATCTGTGGAGCGATTAAAATGGCTAAAGAGCTTGGACCCGGCCACACCATTGTTACGATACTGTGTGATCATAGCCAGAGATACAAATCCAAACTTTTTAATATTGAATTTCTAAAAGAAAGAAATTTACCTATTCCTGTTTGGTTTAAAAGCGAAAATCAAGACTTACCGAACGTTTTAATATAATGGGAAAAAATCTGATTTATAAAAAAGATTAATAGAAGCAAAAAGTAGAAAAATCATAAGAAACGTTTCAAACAACTTCTCGGATATGAATGATCTTATTTTTTCTCCCAATAAAAACCCAAAAACCGAAGGAAATATCATTAAAGTAGACAGTATTAAGGTTTGGCTATCCAATAATTCGAAGAAATAGTGAGTGAAAAAAAGTCCGAGTGAGCCGACGAATATGTAAAGACCTGTAAGACCAACGAATTGGTCTTTGTTGGTTTTCCTTATAAGAAGAAGTACAGCAATTGTTGGCGCCCAAACATGGGTGAATCCTGCAGCTGTACCTATAATGGCTCCTGATACAACTTGTATTATTTTATCAAACCCTAGACCAAAAGATAAAGAAAAGCCCGTCCAGCGATAAATTATAAAAATGAAAATCATTAAGCCCAGTAAAAAGGAAAGTGTTTTCTGCTCTAATGAAAATGAAAAATAACTGAAACTGAAAGTACAAACAAAAAGGGATACTAACAGATATTTATTTGAAAAAACCATATCAACCTTATCAGTTGACCTATAATACTGTAAAAAGTTCGTAACCAACGTTGGTATAATTATCATCATCATTGCAAGTCTCGGTGAGGTATAAAGGCTAAGAAGTGTTATTGAAACGATAGGTAGTCCCATCCCTATGCTACCCTTGACTGTTCCAGCAATTAAAAAAACAGCAGCAGTTACGAAAATAAAATAACTCGAGATATCATCATTAAAAAAGGTGGATAAATCAGACAATTAAAGTTTCTTTACTCTGTTCAGATAATCCAAAAGTTTTTTTGTATTGTTTTATTTTATTTTCTGGCCCCATTGCCTTATTAGAATTGTCTGACAATTTTACGGTCGGTTGTCCATTGGCAGAAACAGCTTTACAGACCAAGGAAAAGGGGTCCAATGCCCCATTATCAATCAAACCTCTAAAATCATTTGTTAATAAAGTTCCCCAGCCGAAACCTATTTGAACCCTTTGGTTAAATTTTTTATAAAGCTCAATAATTTTTTTTGTGTCCAGTCCATCTGAAAAAATTATCAATTTTTCTTTGGTATCTTCACCCTTGTTTTGCCACCAGTCAATGGCACACTGGGCTCCCAACACAGGATCACCTGAGTCGATTCTTACTCCGGTCCATGAAGCAAGCCAGTCAGGCGCATTATTTAAAAAATTTTGGGTGCCATACGTATCAGGTAATATAACCCTTAAATTCCCATCATGCTCTTCATGCCAATCCTCTAAAACCTTATACGGTGCCTGTTTTAATTCCTTCTCCGATTTTGCTAAAGCTGAAAAGATCATGGGTAGCTCATGGGCATTGGTTCCTATGGCTTCAAGCTCACGTCGCATAGCGATGAGGCAATTCGAGGTGCCAATAAACTTTGACCCCATGCCTTCACACATTGCCTGCACACACCAATCTTGCCAGAGAAAACTATGCCGCCTTCTAGTTCCAAAGTCAGCTATTCTCATGCCATCGAAAGGCTTCAACTGCTCTATTTTTTCCCACAGCTTTGTCATCGCCCTAGCATAAAGAACCTGTAACTCGAAACGCCCCATATTCTTTAAAACAGCTTTAGATCTTAACTCTGTCAATACGGATAAAACTGGAACCTCCCAAAACATAACCTCGGCCCATGGCCCTTCGAAACTAATTTCAAACTGCCCATCTTTTTTTCTGATCTCATATTCTGGTAACTTTAGTTTTTCTAACCAATCAATAAATGATGGTCGGAATATAGCGCGCTTTCCATAGAATAAATTTCCTCTTAACCAAGTGGACTCTCCCTTACTTAAGGATAAATCTCTTATATGGTCCAATTGCTCCCTTAATTCTTCTTCATCTATCACGTTTGCGAGGAGTATTTTACTTGATCTATTTAAAACGGAAAACTTAACAGTTACGTCAGGCGCATTTCTTAACACAAATTGAGCCATCAATAATTTGTAAAAATCTATATCCAGCAAAGACCGTACTATTGGATCAATTTTCCAATTATGGTTATATACTCTTGAAGCAATATCTATCATAAAATCATAACACAAAGATTCTAATTCAATTGCAAGCACTAATAGAAGTCATCTCAATTATATTAGTACAAGTCACATTAGTTAATTTTTTATTTTAAATTTGCCAAAGTATTGAGAAAATAAACTTTTGATGGTTTATCTCGGTAATCGGTGCCTAATTAAAAGGGAGTTCAACTCTATGCCTTTTGAATTTTTTAGTAATAAGGGAGACTTTTTTAAAGGTAATCTGCATGGGCACAGCAATTACTCCGACGGAAAGCTAGCGCCAGAAGAAGTGTGTAACGCATATATTGAAAAAGGGTATGACTTTATCTCTATAACAGACCACTTCCTCAAAATGTTTAACTATCCGATAACATCGCCTGAATTAAAGATAAAAAATTTTACAGTTATACCTGGAGCTGAGTTACATACAAGCAAGATGGAAAATGGAGAACTTTGGCATTTGCTCGCTTTGGGTTTGAATGACAAGTTTAAACCACCTGACCAACCTAACTTTTTGATAAACACTAAATCAGAGAATATTGAGAGCCTGAGCTCACGTCTATTTGATGCGGGTGCCTTTGTGTCACTTACACACCCAGAATGGAATGGAATGACGCTCAAAGACACACTTAATATCAACAAAGCTCACGCTATAGAGATTTATAATCATAGCTGTGCCATTGAATGTGACAGAGGGTCAGGGGTCGCAATCCTGGATCAAATTCTTAATAATGGAAAAGAGCTCAATATCATAGCCACAGACGACTCTCATTTTCATATCAATGATGCGTTTGGTGGCTGGGTTATGGTAAAATCAGAAATTAACAGTCAAGAGGCGTTACTTGAATCCCTTAAAAACGGTCATTACTATTCATCCCAAGGTCCTAGTTTTAAAAATATCAAAATCCAAAGTGGCCGTTTGGAAGTGTTATGCTCGCCTGTTGAAAAAATTATTGTTAGTGGATACGGATCAGCTAGCATATATAAGAATAAAACTTCTATGGAGTCTGCGGTTTTTAATTTAGGACTACTTCCCCAAGAAAAATGGCTAAGAATTACCATCATTGATAATAAGGGAAAGAAGGCTTGGACAAATCCAATCTATGATTACTGAGCCTTTTTTATATTGTTTGATTTATAAATCTTATAATCTCATCAAAAACTATTCTAGCTTTTTTGGATAAATGACGTGCTCTAAGAAACCCATGGGGCAAACCTAAGCCTTCTAGGTAAGTTATATCGCACCCGTATTGCTTTAGACTTTCTACATAAGACTGACAATCATCCGCTAAAGGATCTATTTCAGCACTGACCAGTAATGTCTTAGGCATATTATCATTATCAAAATTTCTAATGAGATCATGAAGTCCCATTTTTAATGGAAGGCCAGCACATTTATGATAAAAATCTATATCATCTTGTGTTAAAAGCGGCGCATCATAAAACTTTCTCTTATTAGCTCCACTGATATCACCAGCCAAATCAGGATAGATGAGTACTTGTGCTTCTGGGCGAATTGAAACATTTCTAACCTTGTTTGCCACAAAACCTGCTAAAGTACCTCCAGCACTATCCCCGACCAAAATTAGTTGTCTCTCAGGATTTTTAATAAAGTAGTAAAAACGAATGGCGTCTAGAAAAAACTCTGGGTATTTAACCTCTGGAGCAAGTGAATAATCTAATGAGAAAACGTTACACCCTGTGCGTTCACAAATTTCAGCACATATATCGTCATGA
>CACJUU010000018.1 GCA_902596605.1 uncultured Alphaproteobacteria bacterium
TTAATGTCTGCCGCTATTGATGCCCCGAGATTTACTTGAGTATCTTCTATCGCGATGGCCTCGCATGGACTAACCCCAATTTTTTTGAGCGCGTTTTGATAAATTTCGGGATTTGGTTTTGGATGTAAGCAGTCTTTAGACGTAGTAATTATATCAAAGTCATTAAAGTTTACTTTATCTTCAAGTGCTTTAGATAACGACTTTATATTTGTCTCTGAAGTAGTTGTTATTAAACCAACTTTTAAATCACTTGCTTTGCTATGGTGAAATACTTCAACAAACTCAATCCGTGATATATCTTCTTGCTCTATAAGTTCTGCGTAAATCTCTTCTTTAAGATTATGAATTTTATCAACCAAGTCTTCTGCTATGTTTGGTATTGTGAAATTTCTTATTCTATCTTTGCCGCCGGGGACTTTAAGCATTTCGCAATAGTTTGCTACGTTCCAGTAACAATCAATATTTAATCTTTTAAAAGCTAAATTGTAACTCCGTCTTTGTATCTCAGAGGTTTCAGCAATTGTTCCGATAGACCCAAATAAGACTGCTTTTAAGTTTTTATTCACTCCATACCTCCACTAAATTTTGTACCCCTTAACATTTTCATTTGATATCCCATGATGCCTGGAAAGCTTTTTTTAATTTCTCAATATTAAAATCTTTTTGTCTAGCCGCCTCCAAAATCGGAATCTCTTTCTTTACAACAAGGTCCAACGCATGAGGCAATGCATCCAAATGCTTTTTTGGCACTGTCATAGCTCCATGCTGGTCAGCATGTATAAAGTCTCCAGGCTTTATTTCTAATCCTAATATATTTACAGGTGTGTCTAACTCAGTGATATGTACAAAGGCGTGACTAGGCCCTATGCTTCCCGCAATAACTTGATACCCAGAATCCAGCATCCCTAAATCTCTTAGCAGTCCATTAGTAACAGTGCCTTTAATTTTCAATCCCTTATGTACAGCAACATTAAGCTCACCCCAAAAAGCTCCAATACAGTTAGGAAAGTCCGTGTCTTCTATAACGACTACAGGGTTTTTTTCGTTTTTGACGATATACTCGTAATATTCCATACGGATATTGTTAATATCTTTTTGAGATTTGAGTGGGGGTGAAGAGGCACGTATTTTAGCCGTTTTTGCAAAACCAACAATGGGCTGGGTAGAATTTTGCGCTGTAACCATCGAGCTTTTAGTAAACCCTATAGCGGATCTCGTGCCTAATATAACATCCATAGCATTACACATTGTTGGCGTATCATATTTAGAAGTTGTTTTAATAAGTTGATCAATATTCATTGTCTATTCTTTACCCAATTTTATGCTGCCATCAAGGTGATATTTTCGTCGTCCTGTCCAATATGTCGATATCCTGCATCTTCCAAAAATGAAGAAGATCGATGAATATCCAGTTTTCCTTAAGCTTCTTTCCTTCTCTCCTATAAATATCAATTACCCGCATATCGCCTCTTTTCCCTGTGGATGGCATCCCCATAAATCCTCCTGAATGGACCAACGAAAGATTTGGCCAACCAAAAAACCCTCCAAAAAATCCTTCTGTTATCCTACAAATATGCCCATTAAACTGGCGTTCCTTAAAACTTTCTCGGAATGGTCTGCAGTGTTGCTCGGCATATCTTTCTATTGTATACGTGGCTCCTATACCTGATGGACCCCACCACAACATATCTTGGTGCCAGCTTTTTTTAAGCTCCTTTATTAATGAACCTCTATCAGTTGATTTCCAAACCTTTAGATCATCGATCATATCTTCAATAGCTTTTTTAGTTTTAATAGTTTCTGCCGCATCTTGATCTTCAAACAATAAACCATCATGTGATGACGGACCGGGTTGAACAAGATTAGCCCCTGTTTGATAATGGAAAGGGTATACCCCAGCTTGAGACATAAAGTGGGGAATATCAAAAAACATTGCTGTCTCCACGATTTTATTTGAAACTATTTTGTTGAATTCTGCATATCGTAGAAAAGTCAGTTTTTTATTTGGCGATATTTTTAGCCATGGTTTATCAAATAGACCCATAAAGTGTCCCATTGAAACAACCCAAACGCCCTCATGGCCAGGAATAGTATTAGCACCTGCAAAAAAAATATCCATTCTGCGTGTTAAGGAGGAAAGACTTTTTTTTAATGGTTCCCAAAAGAGTTTGTATACAGTTTCTGAGTTATAAATTTCATTGAAGGGATGAAATCCACGCCATATGAGATCGTCAGAAACATATTTCTTGAACACAGATTTTGTTTCTGGCTCTTTGTCTAAAGCGTCATAAAAATCGAGTAGCACCTGTTTCTCAGACTGGAAATTCATATAGGAAAAAAAAGTTTTAAAAAATCTCTATTTAGATTATCATCAAAAAATACATTTGCAAGCGTATGCAATATTTATTCTATGGACTAAAATGATAATGTTTAAATATACAGAAAGCCCTATTAATGTATACCAGACTGAAGCTAATAAATTTCACCTAGATAATTTATTAAAATATACTAAATCTCAATATATTAAAATCCTTCATCCAGTTCACGGTTTTTATTACGTTTCCAATTCCATGGGCTCTCAAATATAGTGGGATTAAAATTTTAAGGAGAAAAAATGAAACTTAAATCAATTATAGCAATACTAACTGCTACATTTATTTCAACAAGTGTGTGGGGTGGCCACCACGCTTGTGATTATAAAAACAAAGAAGAATTGACAATGCTTTCTAACAGTTACGATGCGTGGAAGGCAGTCACCAATGCTATGGCTTCGTGTGGGAACTTTACAGCAACACTTGATAAAGATTTTCAGCAAAAGCATAGCGATGCTTTGGCGGCTAACCCATCTCTTTATGATATTGTAGGCATCTCTAATGGTTCCATCACGCCACTTATAAACGCTGGGACGGTAAGACCCTTAGACGATTTAGTAAAAAAGTATGGTTCTCAGTTGCTGCCAAACCAACTAATAAAGATTGATGGTAAAATTATGGCTATAGCAATGTCAGTAAATAACCAACATATGATGTATAGAGAAGATATTTTCAGCAAGCTTGGAATATCAGAGCCAAAAACTTGGAGTGATGTACTTTCTGCGGCAGAAAAAATCAAAGCATCCGGAATGGTTGAATACCCCTATGGAGGAGCATTCAAATCAGGATGGAATATCGCTGAGGAGTTTGTAAATATGTATTTAGGAAATGGTGGATCGTTTTTTGGAAGTGGAAATGCTCCAGCTATAAATAATGCAATGGGTGTAAAATCACTGGAAACTTTAAAAAAGCTCACAGCATATATGGATCCAGAATATCTAGCGTCCGACTCAACTTATGCTCAAAAGCAAATGCAACAAGAAAAAATAGCAATGGGCGTTTTATGGGCGACTAGAGCGGCAGCTATGGATAATGCGGAAGAAAGCAAAGTTGTCGGAAAGATCAAAATGGTGAGTGCTCCCATGGGGGACGCAAGACCAGCCTCAAGTTTATGGTGGGATGGAATAGCAATAGCCAAAAATATTTCAGATGCAGAAGCTGAAGCTGCTTTTCAGGTGATCATGGAAGGTATTGATAAAGAAATGGTGAAAGCTAACAATGATAAGGCGGTTTGGCTTATCGATGGCTATAAAGCCGGAAAATCTGCAATGGGCGCTAAAATGACCGCTGATAACGGTGCTGTACCCTATCCATCAGGAACAAGAATGGGTGCTATGCATGGGGCTCTTGGCACTGTAGTACCGGACTTTTTGACTGGAAAAAAGTCTGCCAAAGAAACTTTAGCGGCTATCGAAGATGCATATATTGCAAAGGCTAAAGAACAAGGCTTGATGTAATATATCTTGGGGGCTCACAAGAGCCCCCAACCTTTCTATGAAAAATAGAGATTTTATATTTTTTGTTGGCCCATCATTAGTGGCAATGTTTGTCTGCATTGCGATCCCTTTGATGTTTGTTCTAGAACAAAGCTTTTTTGTCAACAAAAAGGTATATAAAGAAGTAGAGGTTGAGTCTTGTGTTGCTGGTTTCACAGGCCAGATATGTAGCGTTGAGATGCAAACCAAACCACAACTAGATGAAAAGGGAGAAATTATCACTCAAAAAGAATTTGTAGGTCTAGAGAGCTACGAGAGGCTCATTAATTTCGATGCAGTGAAGAAAGCTTTTTGGCAACAAAATTTTTTAGAGTTAGAAAATGTAAAGTTTTTTAGCGCTTTGCGTTTCACGGTAACTTTTTGTTTAATAACACTACCATTTGTAATTATTCTTGGGTTAGTTATTGCTTTAACGGTTAATAATTTATTATCATCTCTAAAAGGCCCAATCATTTTCGTTTCTCTTTTGCCTTTTATAATTACACCAATAATCGGTGCATTATCCATTAGGTGGTTATTCGTTGGTGATGGAATCATAACCGCATTCCTCGAATGGTTAACAAATTCGAATATTTCAATGTTTTCAAATTCTTGGACGCTTGAATTGATGATGATTTTATATCGTATTTGGCATGTTTGTCCCTTTGCCTTCATTGTATTTTACGCAGGCTTGCAGACAATTAATAAAGAGATGCTTGAAAGTGCGATAGTAGATGGAGCAAATAGGTATCATCGACTAAGATTTATAATAATCCCTCATTTAATGCCTCTCATAGTATTTGTATCACTTATCCATTTGATGGATAGTTATCGAGTTTTTGAGGAGATTATTGCCTTTTCTTCCGATGCATATGTTATTTCGCTACAATGGCTTACTTATGATTTTCTTAGGCTTGATGATACAGGTAATAGGTATATAAGTAGTGCTTCGGCAAGTTCAATTTTAACAATGATTGGAATATCTATTTTACTTTATCCTCTAATTAAAAAAACTTGGAATGACTACAGGGAGGGTAAATTATGAGTTTTTTAGATGCGTCAAATCAGCCATTTGCCCTAAAGGCATTCTCAACACTTTTTATACTCGTATGGTGTGTGATTGCCTGCTTCCCTCTTCTCTGGATAACAATAATGAGTTTAAAATTGCCTTTAGATGCATTTGACTCGAATTTTTTCAATGTTTTGGTAGGACCGGTTACTTTACAACTTAAAAATGGAGTTTCTGTAGCTAGCATTCTAGCTATCTCTCTGTTTTCTATGTATTTTTATTCAAGACGTCAAAGGCTTCGGAATTATTTAAGAGCCTCAATCGGATATTCTGAAGATGTGACATTGTTTTTGTTCATACTTTTACTATACATATTTTGTTGTATTTCCATTTCAATAATATTCAGTAAATTTTTTGATGCTTATTTAGGATTGTTTGGAGCAAAAATTTTTGGTTTTACGTTGGATCACTATCATGCAGTCTGGACAGAAAGAGGTTTTTCACTATTTTTTAAAAACTCTTTAATTGTGACCTCTGGAGTAGTTATTATTTCTTTATCATTGGGCACTCTTGCTGGGTATGGTCTTGCCAGAAAAGAAAGCTCAATTGCTTTTTGGATTCTGATTATTGCTCTAATATTTAGGGCTTTACCCCATTCGGTTCTGGTAGCGGGCTACTTACCATTTTTTATGAAATCAAATGCAATTTTATCACCAATTTTTGGAGAGTTCGCACCTATATTATACGGACAACCCTTGGCAGTAATCTTGGTCTTAGTTGCTATTAATCAACCATTTACAATCTGGCTTATGCGCTCATTTTTTCAAAATATACCAAAAGAGCTTGATGAAGCAGCAAGAATCGATGGATGTTCGCACTTTCAGGCCTTTCGAAAAATAATTATACCCGTCATGTGGCCCGGTGTTATAACAACCGGTTTATTTAGCTTCATGCTAGGTTATAACGACTATTTAGTATGTTCGCTATTATTAGATGGTCAAAACCAAACAATGGTGCCATCTATCACTGGGCTATTTAATAGAGATACTAGTACGACTGATGAAATAGTTGCAATTGCAGCGGCGGTTTCTATAACCGCGCCTTTGTTTTTTATTGTTTTGATTTTCCAAAAACAGATAGTTAGTGGGTTAACAGCTGGTGCTGTTAAGGGATAATAATATTTTTAAGGAGTAAATAATGGTTGATTTTTTAAAGAGAAGTAAACCCGAGGGTGAAAAATGGGAGGAGGATGAAAAAGTAAGAAAGTCTGTTGAAGAAATTTTAAGTAATATCGAGAAAAGAGGTGACTCAGCAATTAGGGAATTATCAAGGAAATTTGACAACTTTTCTCCTGATTCTTTTCGTTTAAGTGAAGATGAAATAAGAAAGTGCATGGAAAAAGTGGACCAAAGGGATCTTGATGACATTATCTTTGCGCAAAAGCAAATACGGCGATTTGCAGAGGCTCAATTAGGTAGTATAAAAGATATAGAATTAGAGACTATGCCGGGAGTAATCCTAGGACATAGAAATATTCCAGTTCAGTCAGTGGGTTGTTATGTTCCGGGTGGTAAATTCCCAATGGTTGCATCTGCACATATGTCTGTTTTGACGGCATCGGTTGCTGGCGTGCCCAGAATAATTGCGTCGGCTCCACCCGTTAACGGAGAACCTCATCCAGCAATTGTTGCCGCTATGAAATTAGGAGGCGCTCATGAAATATATGTATTGGGTGGTATTCAGGCTGTTGCAGCTATGGCAATAGGAACGGAAAGCATAAAGCCCGTTGATATGTTGGTTGGACCCGGAAATGCTTTTGTTGCTGAGGCGAAAAGACAACTATTTGGAAGAGTCGGAATAGACTTATTTGCTGGTCCAACAGAAACAATGGTAATTGCTGATAATAGTGTTGACGCTGAAATGTGTGCAACGGATTTACTTGGTCAAGCGGAACATGGATATAATTCCCCCGCGTGTCTTATAACAAACTCCAAAAAACTAGCAGAGGATACTATTAGCGAAATTGAAAGACTTTTAAAAATATTACCAACTTCCGAAACAGCGCGCGCTAGTTGGGATAATTATGGAGATATAATCTTGTGCTCAACACATGAAGAAATGTTGAATGTTGCTAATGATATGGCTTATGAGCACGTGCAAATTATGACTGATCGAGATGATTGGTATCTGAAAAACATGCATTCATATGGTGCTCTCTTTTTAGGACCAAGAACGAATGTAGCAAATGGAGATAAAGTAATCGGGACTAATCATACTTTGCCTACAAAAAAAGCAGGGAAGTATACAGGTGGACTTTGGGTAGGAAAATTCATCAAAACGCATAGCTATCAAAAAATCATCACAGATGAAGCTGCATCTTTTATAGGAGAGTATGGCTCCAGGCTTTGTATGTTAGAAGGCTTCGTTGGTCATGCAGAACAATGTAATGTGAGAGTAAGGCGGTATGGTGGAAAAAATGTGCCATATGGAGAAGCTGCTAAATGATGTCTAATCAAAGATCGGCATTCTTAAAATCATTACTAGCACCATTATTTGAGGCGATGGGAGATTTTTCGCTTTCTCAAGTAAAACCTGAGTTGGAAAAAATATTTTCGCAAGATTGCCTCGTTCATATGTGTTTTCCATTTAATGACATGCAGGGTTCTGATGCATTTTATACTAATTGCTTAGAAAAATTAAGCACAGCAGTTCCCGACCTCGAAAGAAGGAATTTAATTGTGCTAGCAGCAACAACAGAGCATGGTAATGAATGGGTTTCAACGATGGGTAATTATGTCGGTACATTTCAAGAGCAGTTTTTAGATATTTTTCCTACCGGACACCTTATGCATATGCGATTTCATGAATTCTTCAAATTTGAAGATCGGAATATTACTGAAGTGCAAGCTATTTGGGATATACCGGAGCTTATGATGATATCTAATTCGTGGCCACTAGCCCCCCAATTAGGAAAATTTATTTTAACGCCATCCCCAGAAACAAACGATGGTATTTTCGTGTCAGGAGATGGAGCAAAAAATGAACAGAAAATTAAAAACATGTTAACTGACTTATGCAGACATCCAGAGAACCCTGATCCAAAGGTGATGAATTTAGATCTTCACTGGCACCCAAATTTTAATTGGTATGGTCCTGCAGGGATAGGAACATGTCGAGGCATAGATGGCTTTAGAAACTGGCACCAAATCCCGTTTTTAAGAGGTATGCCAAACAGAAAAGTTGACAAATCGTCCGATAAATTTTCGGATTGGGAAGCGCATACACACTGGATTAGTGAGGGTGATTATGTTTCAGAAACTGGTTGGCCGAACATGATCATGAAATTAACCAATGATGGCTGGATGGGGATTCCGCCAGTAAACGAAGAAATTTTGTTAAGAAGTTTAGACTTTTGGCGTATTGGGAAAGATGGTCGTATAAAAGAAAATTGGGTTCTTGTCGACCTATTAGATATGTATAACCAAATAGGAGTTAACGTATTCGATAGAATGAGAGAGTTCAATAAGGCAAAAATATCTAGATCGGGGGCAACCTAAGATGAACCTTCCTAAGACCCCTAGCTTTTCGCTTGCTAATAAAAACGCATTAGTGGTAGGAGCTTCTTCTGGGATAGGTCTTGCTTGTGCCGTGGCACTTGCAGACTATGGTGCTAAGGTAACTCTTGCTGCACGAAGAACAAAAAATATTAAAGAACTCGCAGAAAAATTGAATAAAAAAGGCTGTGATGCATCTATTTTGGATTTGGATATAAGTGATTTAGAAAATATTGAGGAAAATTTACTATCAAAAGGTCCTTATGATGTTTTGGTAAATTCAGCTGGAATAGCGAAACATTCTTTATCAAAAAATACAAACGTTAGCGATTTTGATGAAGTACTAAATGTTAATTTAAAGGGGGCTTTTTTCTTAACACGGACTGTAGCTAACCAATTACTTAAAGACAAGAAATCCGGCTCGCTTATAAATATTTCATCCCAGATGGGTATTGTAGGTGGTTTAGAGAGATCTGTTTATTGTGCATCAAAGCATGCGGTAGAAGGATTTACCAAAGCAATGGCAATAGAATATGGACCATATGGAATTAGAATTAACACTATTTGCCCTACTTTTATTTTAACTGAGTTAACTCGTTCCACTTTTGAGGATGCAAAAAAAAGAAAATGGATAGAGGAAAAAATTAAACTAGGAAGAGTTGGGAAAGTTGAAGATATAATGGGTGCAGTTATTTACCTTGCGTCAGATGCCTCTTCATTAGTCACTGGTTCTGCTTTGATGGTAGATGGAGGATGGACCGCTGAATGAAAATTAATAAGATAACTTCTGCACAAGTTGCAAAATTAGCTGGAGTTTCCCAATCAGCTGTAAGTAGGGTATTTACTCCCGGAGCATCCGTCTCTATTAAGACCACCAAAAAAGTAAAAGAAGCCGCTTTAAGCCTAGGATATCGACCCAACTCAATTGCTAGAGCTATGGTATCCGGAAAAAGTCGAATGATCGGTGTAGTCGTAGCATACTTAGAAAATCAGTTCTATCCTGAGGCGCTAGAACGCCTCTCGAATTGTCTTCAGGAGAAAGGATATCATGTGTTGATTTTTATGGCGGGTAAAGACAGGCAAAGTATAGATAACGTAATCGAAGAAATTTTGGACTATCAAGTAGATGGAATAATTGCAGCATCAGTGTCAATGTCCTCTGGTCTATCCGAAAGATGCCGTGCTGCTGGTGTACCCATGGTTTTATTTAATAGAGCTCAAGACGATCCAAATATGTCAGCCATCACCTCTGATAACATAGAGGGTGGTAAAAAAATTGCAAAATTCTTAATTAGTTCTGGTCATAAGAAGATTAGTTACATAGCAGGATGGGAAGGTGCATCTACTCAAAGAGACCGCGAAGCTGGTTTTATATCTATACTCAATGATGCTGGACTATCTTTACATAGTAGGAAAGTAGGTAATTTTGTATTTGAAGATTCTAGAGAAGCTACAAGATCAATGTTCTTTAATAATACTCCTGAGGCGGTATTTGTAGCTAACGATCATATGGCCTTCGCGGTTATGGATACCCTCAGATATGAGCTTGGACTAAAAATCCCTGACGATGTATCAGTTGTGGGTTACGACGACGTTCCGGCTGCATCTTGGCCCTCATATTTACTAACAACTGTCCAACAGCCAGTAAATATCATGGTTAGAGAGACTGTAGAGATACTGATTGAAAAAATAGAAAATCCCGAGGCGAGACCTCAAAAAATTAAGGTTGATGGACCGCTTATTTTAAGAAAATCAGCCAAAATTCATAAAGGAAATTAATAATGAAGGGCTTTGCAGAGAAATGGAAAGACTTACCAGAATATATATTGGGAATTACTAAAGAAATTTGGGAAGATAGGGGTATTGATACATTAAATCATTATTACACTAAAGATATTCCCATGCGGTTTCCTGAAGGTATTTCTATCGGCAATCAAAATACGATTAATGGAACCTTAGCAACTTTATCTGAATTTCCAGATAGACAATTAACCGGAGAAGATGTGATTTGGAGTGGAGATGATGAAACTGGTTTTTTATCTTCACACCGCTTATTAACGATGGGAACTCACCTGGGTAATGGCTATTTTGGTAAAGCAACTGGTAAGCGTTTTGTAATAAGAGCGATTGCAGATTGTTCCGCTATAAATAATCAGATAAATGATGAATGGTTAATCAGAGACACTGCTGGGATTGTTAAACAATTAGGAATGGACCCCAAAAAATTTGCAATAGACTTAATTGAAAGAGAGGGGGGTCCAGAAAATTGTATCAAGCCCTTTTCTCCATCAATAGATGTAAAGGGTCCTTACAGAGGCACTGGTAATGATAATGAGTGGGGCCAGAAGTTAAGTGATATCCTTTCTGGAATTATGCAAAAAAACTACTCTATTATCCACAAAGAATACGATCGAGCTGTTCAAACCGAACATCCTGGAAGCACTACAGTGCATTCCTGGGCTGATACTGAATTTTTATGGATGGGGCTGAGATCGTCTTTTCCAAATGCAACATTTAAACTAGAGCATGTTATTGGCAGGGAAGACCCTATGCTTTCGCCAAGAGCGGCTGTCCGTTGGAGTTTAAGTGGTAAACACGAAGGTTGGGGTATGTTCGACGAACCCAGTGGTGCGGAGGTATACATTATGGGATTTACCCACGCCGAATTTGGTCCTTATGGATTAAGAAAGGAATTTACTCTTTTTGATCCAGTTTCAATTTGGAAACAAATATATATGCAAAAATAAATTTTATATTGGTAAAAAAAAGGAGAACTTATGTCTCAGTTAGATATCGAAAGCAGAATTATACGTTATGGTGAACTTATACCTTGTAAAACAGCCTTTATTGACGCCCATACACCAGGATCTGACCAAAAGGAAAACTTTACTATTATAGGTGCGGGTGTTTCTGAGAGCCCAGATCAACACGTCCATCTTGCCCTTCCTCATGGATTTAATATTGGGGCTGCTGGGCAACCACCAAAATGTAGGAATTCGCTCCATAGTCACAGAACTGCTGAGGTATTTTTTGTATTGAAGGGAAGATGGCGCTTTTTTTGGGGTCGTTGGGGTACTGCGGGTGAGGTTGTTCTTCAAGAAGGAGACATTATTAATATTCCCACAGGAATTTTTAGGGGTTTTGAAAATATAGGGAATGACTATGGGATGATTATGGCAATTTTAGGGGGTGATGATGCCGGAGGAGGTGTCATTTGGGCTCCACAAGTTTTAGAGGACGCAAAAAATCATGGGCTCGTGTTGTCCGAAAAAGGTAAACTCTATGACACAAAAAAAGGTGAAAGCTTACCGGATAATATGAACCCAATGCCTTCACTAACAGAGAAAGAGTTATCTGAATTTCCAGAGCTAAAAGGGGATGATATTATTGCCAATCATGTTGCAAGATATTTAGACCTTTTATCTTTATCTAAAGATAATCCTGCTAAAGTTATTGGTGAAAAAGCTAAACTGGTAGACAAGCCAGGATTTGAAGTTGAATTTCTTTCTAGAAATTCACTTTCAAACACCCCTCAAAAATCAAATAAAATAAATGTTTTGATGCCCGTTAAGGGTCATTGGAAGTTCTTTTCCAATACTTTTAAAACAGTTTTAAATCCTGGCGACACTTTTTCTGTGCCAGAAGATCTAGATTATACATTAGAACCATCAATGACCGGTGAAAGTGGTTTATACAGGGTAATCCCTACAGACGATCCAGCTGGTGCAACATGGAGACCATAAAGTGAAAATACTAACAACACACGTAGGATCTCTTCCTAGATCTCAAAAAGTCGTAGATTTTATTTTTGCTAGAGAAAAAAATGAACCTTTTTCAATAGATGAATTTGATGACGTTATGAAGAAAGCAGTTGAAGCGACTGTAAAGAAACAGAAAGATTCTGGTATTGATATAGTCTCTGATGGAGAAACAAGTAAAATTTCCTATGCTACATATGTCAAAGATAGGTATACAGGGTTTGATGGCGATAGTCCAAGGAATGCACCTCAAGACTTGGAATTATTTCCACAATATTTAAAAAAGTTAGCCGATGACGGTGGAACCCCCCAGTACGCTCGTCCGATGTGTGTGGGTGAGGTAAAATCAAAAGAAAATAATGAACTCCAAAAAGACATAAAAAACCTAAAGTCGGCTATGAAAGTTAATAATGTTGAAAGAGGCTTTATGAACGCTGCTTCACCTGGAGTTATTTCTCTTTTTCTTCAAAATGATTACTATCCTAGTAGAGAAAAATACCTTGAGGCCTTAGCTGAAGTAATGAAACAAGAATATGATGCAATAGTTGCTGAAGGTCTCACGCTACAACTTGATTGTCCTGATTTAGCATTGTCTCGACATATGCTATTTAATGATCTATCCGATGAAAATTTTATTAAAATTGCGAACCTCCATGTGGAAGCACTGAATCATGCTTTAAGAGACATTCCTTCAGAAAAAATTAGAGTTCACATCTGTTGGGGAAACTATGAGGGTCCGCATGTTTGCGATATTTCAATGAAAAAAATGTTTGATACACTTATGTCGTCAAAAGCACAGTACTTACTTTTTGAAACCTCCAATCCAAGGCATGCCCACGAATGGCAAATTTTTCAAGAGCGAAAGAATGATATTCCGGACAACAAAATACTTGTACCTGGATGCTTAGATTCTACTACGAACTTTGTTGAGCATCCGATGCTTGTTGCTGAAAGAATAAATAAGTTCGTGAATATTGTAGGACACGACCGTGTAATTGGTGGCACGGATTGCGGTTTTGGTACATTTGCTGGATTTGGAGCTGTAGATCCAGACATCGCCTATGCAAAGCTGAAATCATTAGCAGAGGGTGCGTCACTAGTAAAATGAAGCCATTTATCGTTCTTATACCAGGAATGATGTGCAATCGTGATGTTTTTTCATTTCAAATCAATGCGTTAGAACCATTTTTTAATGTTGTAGTTAAAGAGTTTAATGAATATAGTGATATTGAGTTGGGTGTTAAAAATTTAGTTTCAAATTTACCGAGCAAATTTCATCTTCTTGGGCATTCCATGGGAGGCATTGTTGCTATGGAATTTGTCAAGCAACATAGTGAAAGAGTGCTCTCTTTAGTACTTCTAAATACTAACCCCTATGAAGAAAAACAGGAGATAAAGGACAGAAGAAATATAATACTTAAAGAGTTGGATGCATTAGATTTAATTACGTTAATGAAATCTGACTATATATCTCGATACTTTCCTGATGACTGCAGAGATAAAAATATACTAATTCAAAAATGTGTTGATATGGCATCTACACTGGATAAAAAAGTGTTTTATCATCAATCTATTTCACTCAGAGACCGAAAGGATCAAACGGCCATTTTAGAAAACCTTAATTGCAAAACGCTACTTGTATGTGGTGAACGTGACAAAATGTGCCCTGTCTCCTATCATTCTGATATGAATAAAATGATAAAAAGTTCTGATCTTATAGTTTTGGAGGGCGTAGGTCACATGCCAACGCTTGAGTGCCCTCAAAAATTAAATAATCATTTAAAAAACTTTTTCTCCAATTAAAAATAAGTAGTGTATAGTTCAAAATAGTATTAGGGGGCTGATTTGAAGCTATTAGTTGCTGACATTGGCGGAACGAATGCACGCTTTGGATACCAGGAAAATAACAAATCCGAAATAAAGCATATTGAGTTCCTAAATTGTATTGATTTTTCAAATATCGGCAACGCTATGGCTCACTATGTTTCTAAAAATAGACTAAATATTGAGAATTTATCTTTATCTATAGCAGGGCCCTGTGGCGATAATTTCGTGAAATTTACAAACAATCACTGGTCTTTTGATAAAAGAGATCTTTTAAACGAGACTAATTGCAATAGTTTGTTAGCCATAAATGATTTTGCTGCGCAGGGATTAGGTTTTACAAACCTCTTCAGTTCTTCAAACTTTTTAGATAAAAAGATACTTGATCAGCACAAACTTACTTTATTAAACCACGGAAAATCTTTAGATGGGACAAATGTACTTATAACTGGTCCTGGGACCGGGTTAGGGGTTGGAACACTAGTTTTTATAGATAATATTCCTTTGCCAATTCAAGGAGAGGGCGGTAACGTCCACTTTTCGCCCGCGACTAACGAAGAAATAAACCTATTAGAGTGGTTATCTAAAAAGGTTGATTATGTTTCAACAGAAGAAGTTCTGAGTGGTAGAGGTCTTGTGAATATTTATAATTATCTTTGCTTTAAAGAAAATCATACCTCTGAAATGTCTTCTGCAGATCAAATTGGGCTTGCTGCAAAGGATGGTAATATATTAGCTAGAAATGCTGCTAGGCTTATGGTCGAAATTTTTGCAACGTCTATTGCAAACAATATTCTTGTAACTGGAAGTCAAAAATGCGTAATTATTTGTGGTGGAATATCAGCAAAACTATCTGAAGTCTTTAATGATAGCATGTTTCATGACAGGCTCCGTAATAAAGGAAAATACAAAAATTACGTTTCAGATGTACCTATTCTATTGTCGTTTGACGAAAACAATGGCTTGAAGGGATCAGCAGAAGCCTTCTACAGCCCATTTTTTCAAAGACAAAAAGTTTCTATTTAAGATTAGAGGAAAACTCGTACCACGACTTCTTTTTTATACGCTTCTGGGTTTCAAAATCAACATAGACAAGACCAAATCGTTTGTTATATCCAAAAGACCATTCATAATTATCCAATAAAGACCAAGCAAAGTAGCTTTTGATATTATAACCTCTATCCAAGAGCGTTTGTATTTCTTGAAGATGCAAAAAATAATAGTCGATCCTCTTCTGGTCATCAACGTTTCCATCTACATTTAAATCTTTGTTTGCCATCCCATTTTCAGTGATATGGATAGGTAGTTTCAGATTGTAGCGATTAACTTCGGTTTCAATTACTTTTTTAAGCCCCTCCGGATAAATCTCCCAATTCATATCCGTTTTATTTAAAGGCCCTTCAATATCTGTTAATTGGCATATTTTTTCTTGCTTATCAAATTTTATTAAATTTCTTGTGTAGTAATTTATTCCAAGCCAATCTATAGGCGTTCCTATTATTTTTAGGTCCTCTTCGTATTTAACAGGCATATAATCTCCAAGGATATTTAGAAGATTCTCCGGATATTTAGATTTAAAAACGGCGTCACTAAACCAAGAGTTATGAATTTCTTCATATAAGTTTGCGGCATCAATATCTTCAGCTTTATCTGAATAACTTTCTACAGCAGCTTTATTTAATACTATTCCGGCATTCTTAAATGAATAAGACCTTATTACTTCCATTCCATACCCATGCGCTAACATTATGTAGTGCATCGCTTTCGCTGTGCTTTCAATATCTTTAAGGCCTGGCGCATGGACACCTAAGTAGTGAGAAAGCCATGCGACACACCAAGGTTCGTTTATTGTAGCAACTGAATACAGTCTATCTCCATAATTTTTTATTATTACTTCAGAGTAATCAGCAAAATACTTCGCTGTATCTCTTTTTGCCCAGCCACCTAAATCTGCCAAATAAATCGGTAAATCCCAGTGGTAAAAAGTCCCAAATGGCTTTAAATCCAACTCAAGCATTTTATCGATGAGTTTATCGTAAAAGGATATTCCTTTTTGATTTAAAGACTGATTCCCATCAGGCATCAATCTTGGCCAAGAGAACGAAAATCTATAGGCGCCAAACCCCGCATCACTAACTAACTGAAGATCTTCTTCCCAATATTTAATATGATTGCATGCTATTCGTCCATCTTGTGAGTTGAAAACCATGCCGTCAATTTTAGCAAATTGATCCCAATGGCTTTTCCCGGATTCGCCAAAACTATTCCCTTCTATTTGGTAGCTTGAAGTTGCTGTGCCAAATATAAAATCTTTTGGGAATTTTTTTATTAGAGATAAATTATTCAAATAATCAGTTCTTTTTTCGTTATCTATTTGGCTAAAATTTAGTCTATTGCTTAAAAGTTAATCAGATATAGGCGCTATTTTCCAAAATAAAAAATTGATCGCACATAATAATTACGCTAGGTTTGTAACATTGTGTAACAGTTTGAGTATACTATAACAATAATCAACTAGGGGGGATAATGAGAATAACACGTTTTTTTCTTATTGTACTATCAATAATAATATTGCCCTTTACCTCAGCGTTTGCAGGGGGGCATTACAGTGGGCCAGATCTTTCTGGTCAAAAAATTACAATTTCAGGACCGTGGTTGGCGCCACAGGATGACCAGTTTAGAAAAGTTATCAAGGCATTTACAGATGCTACTGGTGCGGTTGTCGAATATGGTGGGTCTGACTCTTTTGAACAACAGATCACCATTGACGTTAAAGCAGGGAGCCCGCCAAACCTAGCGATCTTTCCTCAACCAGGGCTCGCAGCTAATATTGCAGCTATAGGTGGATTAACACCACTTGGAGCTGATACTCAAAAGTGGGTATTGGATAATTACGCGGCTGGGCAATCCTGGATTGACTTGGGAACATACCCAGATAAAAGTGGCAAAGACCAATTTTACGGCTTCTTCTACAGAGTTAATGTTAAAAGTTTAGTTTGGTATTCACCAGATAATTTTGAAGACAATGGTTATGAAGTTCCAAACACTATGGAAGAGTTAATAGCGCTTACAGAAAAGATGGCTAAAGACGGAAACACACCATGGTGCATTGGACTAGGCTCAGGTGATGCAACAGGTTGGCCTGGAACTGACTGGATGGAAGACATAATGCTAAGAACACATGCGCCTTCAGTTTACGATGCATGGGTTACCAATGAGATGCCATTTAATGACCCAAAAGTTATTGAAGCTATGGATTTCTTTGGTTCTTTCGCGCGAAATGATGCTTATGTTGATGGTGGTGCTGCCGCTGTGGCAACCACTGATTTCAGAGACAGTCCTAAGGGTCTATTTACTTCACCTCCAAAGTGTATGATGCATAGACAGGCTAGCTTTATTCCTGCATTCTTTCCGGAAGGTGTTAAAGCTGGCGAAGATTATGACTTCTTCTACTTTCCAGCTTATTCAACGAAGAAGCTAGGAAACCCTGTTTTGGGCGGTGGAACACTTTTCGCTATCACTAATGACAGCCCGGCAACAAGAGAGTTTATAAATTACCTTAAGCACCCTCAATCTAACCATATATGGATGGAAATTGAAGGTTCTGGATTTTTAAACCCTCACAAGGGCATTGATTTAGCAAAACACTCAAGCGATACATTCAGAGGTTTAAATCAAATTCTACTTAATGCGACCACTTTTAGATTTGATGGCTCAGACTTAATGCCTGGCCCAATCGGAGCTGGTTCATTTTGGACAGGAATGGTTGATTATACCGGAGGTAAATCTGCTAAGGATGTAACCGCTGAAATCCAAAAGAGCTGGGATGCGATAAAGTAAATCGCTCGTTAAAATTTTAGAGGCGGTTTTTTTAACCGCCTCTTCTTATTAATCACCAGAAAATTGACTTTTTTTAATTTTATAGTTTACGTCGTAATAGGCGTCTCAGCTGTTCTTAGCTATTTTGTGCTTGCTAACTGGGCTCACGACTATCTGGTAGGTAAGTTCAGCAAAAAAAACTTACAAGATTCTATATTTCGGCCTTGGATATTTATGGCACCAGCTCTCATAATTTTGTTAGTTTATTTAATTTATCCGGTATCAGAGACTATTCGCCTTAGCTTTTTTGATAACTATGGCCGTGAGTTTACCGGAGTGAGTAACTATGTTTGGGCTCTGAATGATAGTGATTTTCGTCAAAGCATTCTAAACAATTTTTTGTGGCTCATCGTTGTTCCAACAACTTGTACTTTTTTAGGATTAACTATAGCTACGTTGGCGGATAGGGTTTGGTGGGGCGTATTTGCAAAAACATTAATATTTATGCCTATGGCAATCTCTTTTGTAGGTGCGAGTGTTATATGGAAATTTGTTTATGAATACAGAGGGGCTGGAAATGACCAGATTGGTATTCTTAACGCAATAATTGTTTATTTTGGTGGTGATCCACATGCATGGATAGCTATCCCGTTTTGGAATAACTTCTTTTTAATGGTAATAATGATTTGGATCCAAACTGGACTCGCAATGGTTATTTTCAGCGCTGCTCTAAGGGCTATTCCTGAAGAAACACTTGAAGCTGCAAGAATAGATGGCGCAAGTGAAGTAAGAATATTTTTTTATATTATTATTCCGTTTCTTTCAGAAACAATAGTAGTTATTTGGACCACTATTACGATATTAGTGCTAAAAGTTTTTGATATTGTTTTAGCAATGACAAATGGGCAATGGGGAACAGAAGTTCTTGCAAACTTAATGTTCGATTGGATGTTCAGAGGTGGAGGGGACTCGGGCAGAGGTAGTACCATAGCGCTCTTTATAATGCTTGGCGTTATCCCAATAATGATTTGGAACCTAAGGCGGTTCAAAATGGAACAAGAAAGATGAAACACTTATCTTTTGGTAAATTTCTAGCGCATTTCTTTTTGCTAATAATTGTGTTTATTTGGGTTATTCCTACCTTCGGGTTATTGATTAGCTCTTTAAGAGACAAAGACCAAGTAGCGTTAACTGGTTGGTGGACGGCGTTAAAGCATAATGAATTTAATGAAATTGTTAGAACTGAAAAAAGCACTGTTCAATTTGAAGAGAATGGTGTTTTTGTCATAACAGGCAATTTGCTAAAAAATTCATCATCTAAATCTGTGATAAACTTTGGAATTACCAGCAAAAATCCAAAGGCATTTAAGGCTCCTTCAAAAGTAACGATGAAGAATGGGAGTACTTTTTACCTGCAAAAGGATGGGAGCTATAGATGGACGTCTGATAAAGCGTTTAAGCATAAGAAAGGGAAAAGGGTTTTTCTTACTGTAAACACGCCTCCCAGCCTAACCTTAGAAAATTATAAAGAAGTTCTAGTATTCCGGGGACTAGGGCAATCTTTTATTAATTCGCTAACAGTTGCTGTGCCGTCTACAATTATACCGCTAATAATAGGAGCGTTTGCAGCCTATGCACTTTCTTGGATGAATTTTTATGGGAGAGATCTTATTTTTGCTACTATTGTGTGCCTTTTAGTTGTCCCTTTGCAAATGTCGCTTATTCCTATTTTAACTGTTTATAATCAGATAGGTAGCTTCTTTGGTGTTTCTGCAAAATCCTACGTTGGCATATGGCTAGCTCATACTGGTTTTGGGTTGCCTTTGAAAATTTTTCTGTTGAGGAATTTCATAAAAAGCCTACCGCATGAGATGTTTGAGGCTGCTAGAGTTGACGGGGCCAGCCACTATCAAATTTTTATGAAAATAATATTACCATTATCCATACCAGCTTTCGCATCAATTGGCATTTTACAGTTTTTGTGGGTCTGGAATGATTTGCTGGTCGCGTTGGTATTCCTAGATAAAATGCCCAGTGAAATAGTTTTGACCTCTCGCTTAAGAGAAATGTTAGGTGAGTTTTCTCAGAATTGGGAGATTTTGACAACAAGTGCTTTCGTTTCAATGATAGTGCCGCTATTTGTGTTTCTTTCTTTGCAAAGATATTTTATAAGGGGCTTAGTGGCAGGATCTGTGAAAGGGTAGGAATGGAGAAGATTGTTTTAATTGGTGCTGGTAGCCAAAATTTTGGATTGGGTATAATAAGCGACATCTTTAAGTCGGACACTTTGGATGGTTGTGAGATTTTTCTTCATGACATAGATAAAACAACACTTGCTAATACAAAAATAATTGCGAATGACTATAAAGAAAAGCTAGGGGTAAATGTTGATATAAAGGCCTCTATTTCAAGAAAAGAGGCTCTAAAGGGAGCAACTTTTTGTATAATCTCAATCGAGGTCGGAAAACGATTTGATCTTTGGGATCAAGATTGGAAAATACCATTACAATATGGAATAAGACAGGTGTACGGAGAAAATGGTGGGCCCGGAGGGCTATTCCACTCTTTAAGGCAAATTCCTCCAATTTTAGATATTTGCCAGGACATAAATACAATTTGTCCTGATGCTTTTGTCTTTAATTTCTCAAACCCAATGCAACGAATTTGTCATGCAGTCACAACCAAGTTTCCAGATTTAAAATTTATTGGAATGTGCCATGAAATTGCATCAATGGAGAGGCAACTACCGGATTTAATGGAAACTGACTTGTCGAACATTGAATATAGGGCAGCTGGATTAAACCATTTCAGTATATTATTAGAAGCTAAATATAAGAATACAGGTAAAGACGGCTATCCGATAATTAAGCAAAACTTTTCAACCTATTTTGCAGACTTGATTAACAAACATGATGCTAGACCCTCTAAACCTGGTGCGGAGAGAGGCGTGTTTCGTGAACTTTTTAGAATTTATGGATACCTTCCAATTACAACGGATAGTCATTTAGGAGAATACATACAGTGGGCTTACAGCGTAGCGGACCATGATGCAATTTTGGATTTTTATGATAATTATAAAGCGAAGTGTTTGGCCTTTTATGATGATAAAAGTTCATATGATCATTTCTTCGATCCTAAGAATATTGGCACACACGAAAGAGTAATTCCGATCATTGAAGGTATTTTAGGTGACTCTGGATATGAGGAAGCTGCGGTTAATATACCGAATAGGGGTTATATCGCATGCCTGCCAAGGGATATTGTAGTAGAAGTCCCTGGAAAGGTTAATAAATCCGGTGTACATGGAATTTCATTCGAAAATTATCCCAGTGCCTTTGGATCACTCCTCAATCTACAATCAGGAGTTATACAAATGACCACAGACGCCGTTCTTAATTGTTCAAAACATTCAGCTTACCTAGCACTTTTGGCTGATCCTGTTGTAAATGACTCTACTCAAGCAGCAAGACTCCTTAACAATATGGCTGAGACTCAAAGCAAGTTTTTAAATTATTTGAAGTAGGTAGCAAGCATGTCTGAAATTGTTATAAAAAACCTGAATAAATATTATGGTAAAAACCACGTTATACAAGATGTCTCTCTCAATATAGATAGCCAATCATTCACGGTTTTGGTTGGACCTAGTGGTTGTGGTAAATCCACCATTTTAAGAATGATTGCAGGACTAGAGAGTATAAACTCAGGGACAATCTCTATTGATGGAAACATTGTTAATGATTTGTCACCAAAAGACAGAAATATTGCGATGGTGTTCCAGTCTTATGCTTTATACCCACATATGACGGTTTATAACAATATGGCCTTTGGGTTAAAGTTAGAGAAACTTACTAAGGATGAAATCGATAGCAGGGTTTATGATGCTGCAAAAATTCTTCAGATAGAAGAACTTCTACAAAGAAAACCAAAACAACTTTCAGGCGGCCAAAGACAAAGGGTTGCTATTGGACGTGCAATCACTAGAAAACCTAAGGTTTTTCTATTCGACGAACCTTTATCAAACCTCGACGCCGCATTGAGAGTTCAAATGAGAGTTGAATTAGCAAAATTACATGATCAATTAGATGCAACTATGATATATGTGACCCATGATCAAACAGAAGCTATGACCATGGCTGATAAAATTGTTGTGTTAGATCAAGGTAAAATATCCCAATCTGGAAGCCCAATGGATTTATACCATAATCCCAAAAATTTATTTGTTGGAGGGTTTATTGGCTCTCCTAAAATGAATTTTATAAAAACAAGAATATTAAAAAAGAGCAGCCAAAGTATTAGTATCGATTTGCTGGGTCAAAAAAGCTTTTTATTAAAAAAAACCAGCACAAATTTAAAGACTGGGGATGAAATAACTTTAGGCATAAGACCGGAGCACTTAAAAATTAGCAAAGATTTAAAAAATGCTTGGAAAGGCAAGGTTTTTGTTGTTGAAAAACTAGGGTCTGGCACTTTTCTATATCTAGATAAGGAAGGAGAGCCACTTGTAGTAGAAACAGATGGGGACTCGAAAATAAAAGTCGGAGACACCATTAATGTGGCTTTCAATCCAGACAAATGTCATGTTTTCAATGCAAATAAGGGAGTAATATAATTTAATTTTTCAGGTTTCATGATAAAAATGAAAAAAATTGCAGTTCTAACAAGTGGAGGGGATGCTCCTGGGATGAACGCAGCTATAAGAGCAATAGTTAGGACATCACTTAATAACAAAATTGATATAATTGGTTTTAGAAATGGCTATGAAGGGTTAATCGATAATGATTTTGTAGTATTTGATAGAAGACTAGTAGGAAATATTATTCAGAGGGGAGGTAGCATTCTGCATACCTCTCGCTCATCAAGATTTGTAAATAAAAAATACCGAATGATTGCTGAAAATAATCTCCGCTCTCATAAAGTTGATGGATTAATAATCATTGGAGGGGAAGGATCTACGAAGGGAGCAATTGCTTTATCAAAAATTTCCAAAACAAGATGCGTTGTGGTTCCTGCAACAATTGATAAAGATATGGCTTTAGTGGGGTCTACCATTGGATTTGACACAGCAATAAATACGGCATTGACAGCAATAGATAAAATCAGAGATACCGCCACTACTGCTAATGTTACTCATATAGTCGAGGTTATGGGTAGAAATTGTGGATGGCTTGGGATACTGGCTGGAATTGGTGCTGGGGCAGAAGTTACAATAATCCCGGAGGTTAAAACTAATATTACAAAGCTTGCTCAGAAAATTAAACATCAACTAAATAGAGGCAAAAAAGGGTGTATTATTATACTAGCTGAGGGTGGATTTTCTAAAGGAGGGGCTTCACTGGCTGGTGCATTAAAAGAAAAGGGAAATTTCGACTTAAGAATTACAACTTTGGGTCATATGCAGAGAGGTGGGAATCCATCTGCAGTAGACCGAGTGCTAGCTACTGAGCTTGGAGTCAATGCTATTCTTGCTTTAAAAGACGGTTTTTCGAATGTGATCATTGCAAAACCAGTCGATACTATTAAAAAAGTTGAATTTGATAAGGTTGTTAATGCAAAGGTTAACGTAGATATGTATCTGCATGATCTTATTGAAAATACTGCTTGAGAAGGAATTAGTATGAAATTTCTAAACATAACGCTGTTTAACTCATTGACGTTTTTCTTGCTGACAGTTGCATTATTTGCTTTTTCAGCTCCATCATTCACACAAGAGTACAAAGTTAAGAAAGTTGGAAAAGCTTTCTCTCATCCCTGGGGTATTTCTGTTTTTGATAATGACGAAGTTTTAATCACTGAGAGAGGAGGAAACCTGTTTAAGGTAAATATAAAAAATGGTTCAAGATTAAAAATCAGTAACTTACCAGAGGTTTTTAACGTCAGGCAAGGTGGTCTTTTAGACGTACTGGTTGATAAAGAGTCGGTGTCTGAGAGAAAGGTTTATATTTGTTACTCATCTAAGGTTTCTGGAGGCTCCTCTACCACTTTGATGGCTGGGACCTTAAAAGAAGATAAACTCATCTCAAAAAAAATACTATTTAAATCTAATAATGTTTCGGAGTCAGGAGTCCATTTTGGGTGTAGGTTAGCAATTCTGAATGACGAAATTTTTATGTCTATTGGAGATAGAGGAAATAGATACGAAGCCCAAGATGCAAACTCTCATGCTGGCTCAGTCATCAGGGTAAATAAATATGATGGTTCTACCGGGGAACAGAAGCCCCACGATAGCTGGCCCGCGGAAGTGTATACAAAGGGGCATAGAAATCCTCAAGGAATGGCAATAAATATTAAGACCAATGAAATTTGGGTTAATGAACATGGTCCAAAAGGTGGAGATGAAATCAATGTGTTGAAGCCAGGGAAAAACTACGGTTGGCCAATCGTGACTTATGGCGAAGAATATTGGGGCGGAAAGGTAGGGCAGGGCATAACTTCATTAGAAGGTTTTGAGGATCCCTTATGGTATTGGGTGCCTTCAATTGCACCATCAGGCATGATATTTTATGACAAAAATATGTTTCCTGAATTCAAGGGGCACTTGTTAGTGTCCTCACTAAAGTTTAAAAGCCTTTATATAGTTAAATTAGAAAACGATTTACCCCAAAAAGAGCTAGTGTTATTTAAAAAACGATTTGGTAGAATTAGGGATATTGAACAACTTAATGACGGCAGTATTCTTATTATTTCTGATGAAAATAAGGGCGGGTTGTACAGAATATATAGATAAAAGTTACGGGTTCTTCTTTGTAATTATATCTCTTAATTCTTCAATTTGTTGCCTTAAGGAGTCTATTTCTTCCACATTACTATTATCTTTTGACACATTAGAGTTAGACGGCTCTTCAGATGTCTTTTCTTTAAAAAGGGGATTGTTAAGCCAAGGCTGCATCATCTTTTCCATTATTTCAGCCTGACTTTTTTGCCACTCTTCAAAAAAAACGGCACTGTTTTCACTAGACTTATTCTCTTTTGTCGGTGAGTTGAATGCTTTTAAAAAACTCTGTTGTTGCTGGTGAAATACTTCGAATGTTTTTGATAATATCTCAGGCATGAATTTTTGGGCTGTATTGTTATAACTTAGAATTATCTCTTTTAACACATCTTGAGGAAATACATTACCCTCTTTATTTTCGAGGTCTGATATTATCTGTAGCAAATATTGATTGGTAATATCTTTTCCAGAATCCTTATCTATAATCTTAAAATTTTTGCCTTCGTTTATTAGCCTACAGAGATCATCTAATGTTACATATTCGCTAGAATTGGTATTGTATAAGCGTCTGCTGCTATACTTATTGATGATTATTGTATCTGAATCATTATCCATAATGTTGTATTTTATCAACTAGATGATATTTTGGTAAGTTAAAAAAAATGGCCGCTAAGCGACCATTTTTAGGAGGAAATTATCACGTAAAGTCTACTCTTTCGGAGAAGAAGCTTTCTTTGTCACATTGGTAAGCTCTTCCTGGGCATCTTTTCCGGCCTTCATCATCAAATCGATTGTTTCTAGCTGAGCCTTCTTAGCTACCTCTGCAAACTCTGCTATATGCTTTGGTGTGCTTTGGGTTTGTGAGCTCACGTAATCGGTGGCAATTTTCATAAAATCTTCTGGTTTTTCAGTACTTTTTACAAACGGGTCTAAGGCCGATAAACTTTCCTTTGCCCATGTCTGTGACAGCTCAGTATTCTTTTTTACTGTGTCTAAAGCTATCTTCCCAAATTTTGAGTTGTAATCCATTATGGACTTCATTGCTTCATCGATCTTTATAGGGCTTTGTGACATCATTTTTTCAAAATTCTTAGTATAATCTTCAAAATTAAACATTTTATGCTCCTTTTTTTATGCGGATAGAGTAATATATGCTGCATTTGCATAAAACGTCAATATTTTTTTTTTGCAATCGCAGAATTATTTGTAATTTTTCATAACGTATTTGCCGGGTGCCAGCCCCAAAGAGGGATAGTCTTTATGAGAACCAGGCACATATGCTTTGTCATGGGAGCTAGCTCTAGCTTTGATCCAGGTAGACCAATATGGCCACCAAGATCCCTCATGTCGATCTGCAGTCTTAAACCAATCGTCGGGATCCGAAAATGATTTCGAGTTTGTCCAATAGCCATATTTCTTACTATATGCTGGGTTAATTATACCCGCAATATGCCCACTACCTGCTAAAACAAACCTTTTCTTACCTGAGGACTTGTTTAAACCATAAAAGGATGATCGCCAAGGAGCAATGTGATCAGTGTGCGTTGCCACGACGAAAATAGGTATATCAATGTACTTTAGTGAAAGCCTTTCCCCCATTAATGTTAATTCGCCTCTAGACAGTTGGTTTTCCTTGTAAAACTTATTCAAATATTCCAGTGCCATTTTTCCCGGTAAATTGGTAGAATCTCCGTTCCAATAGAGCAAATCAAAACGAGGTGGCTTTTTCCCCATTAAATATGATCGAACAGCAGGCCCATAAACTAAATCATTCGATCGTAAAAAACTAAAAGTTTGAGCAAGGAAGGACCCTTCCATATACCCGACCTTTTCAATTTGTCGATTTATCTCCTCCAGATATTCATCTGTAATAAATAATGACAAATCTCCGGGATCTTCAAAGTCAGTCAGCGTAGTAAAAAAAGTTGCAGAATTTACAAAGTTTTCACCCTTTTTGCATAGGTAAGATAAGGCCGTAGCTAAAAGTGTTCCTCCTATGCAGTACCCTATGCAGTTTATTTTTTTCTGTTCCGTAATAGCTTTTACTACTTTTGAAGCCTCTAAAAAGCCTGTTTGAATATAGTCTGTGAAATCAACCTCAGTATGCTCCTTACCAGGATTTACCCAGGAGATAATAAAAGTTGAAATACCTTGTTCTACTGCAAATTTAACGAAACTATTTTTTGGTTGAAGGTCTAAATTATAAAACTTGTTGATCCAAGGAGGAACAATGAGTAGTGGAGTCTTTGAAACCGTCTCCGTTAGTGGCTTGTAGTGTATTAACTCAAATAAATCATTTCTGAAAATAACTCGACCTTCAGTAATTGCAAGGTTTTCTCCTACTTCAAATGCCTGAGTGTCTGTCAGAGATACTGTTAGATCTCCAGTGCTGTTTTCTACGTCAGTTACAAGATTTTCAAGACCATCAACCAAAGACTTTCCATTAGTTTCAAGAGCTTGTGTTAGAGCTTCGGGATTTGTTCCAAGAAAGTTTGAGGGAGAAAAAAATTCAATCATTTGCTTTGTAAAAAAACTGATCTGCTTTTTATCAGACTTACTCAATCCGTTTAAATCATCGATTGTTTCTTCAATGATCTTTGATGATATGGTGTAATGCTGTTTAATTAGTTTGAAATAAAGGTTTTCATCCCAACCTTGGTCACTCTTTTTTGTTTCTTTCATCTGATCTTTATCAGAACCAGCACTTTTAAGAATTTCATTCTGGATATTTGTCCAGTGTTCCAAAGTTGACTTGTAATATTTAACTTGGTTTTCAATTAACTTGGTAGGATTAGACAAAATTTCTGAAAAATATTTTGCGGAAGCTTTATAATAAAGCTCTTGAGAAGGTTGAGTTTTAACTGCAGGATCAGGTGTTTTAGAGGATAAAGCAATCACCAAGCGTTTTGTAAGTGTGTCGATTTTGTCGAAATTGTTAAGTAATTCCTGGTATTCTTTAGGACCTACAGCAACGTCATCTTTCAGATTTTCGTTTTCTTCTTGCACTTTTATTGCTATCGTTATTAATAGAGTAGATATATAACCATAATTACAAAAAGCTAGTAAAAACTATGCTAATACCAACATACGATTATTTCGAAAATTTAAGACAATACAATCAGTGGTTCGCTTCAACGACACGCACCTTCTGGGAAAATCCAATGTTTGGTCTCTTTCCTAGCCCTATTCCGTCGACTTTTGCTGCATGGGGTAAGATAACCGAACATAGTTTATCCAGAATAACATCTAAGCCAGATTGGGGAATAGATTCCGTTGTTTCTGACGGCATTGAATATTTGGTTGCACTAGAGAAAATAAAAGAACTCCCCTTTTGCAATTTAATAAAGTTTAAAAGCACTCGGCAAAAAAAAGTTGATAGAAAAGTTCTAATTATTGCTCCAATGTCTGGACATTATGCTACTTTGACTAGAAATACTGTTATTTCACTTCTCCCTAACTGCGATGTATATGTTACAGATTGGAAAAATGCGCGCGATGTTCCTTTTTCTGAAGGTAAATTCGATATTGAAGATTTTACAAAGTACTTAATAGAATTTTATCGTGACTTGTCTCCACGCCTCAATGTTATGGCTGTTTGTCAACCAGCTCCTCTGGCTCTTGCCGCCGCAGCAATAACTTCTGACAAATTTTCTGAATTTAATCCACAAACACTTACCTTAATCGGTGGACCAATTGATCCGGATGCTAATCCAACAGATGTTACAGATTTTGGTCACAGAACCTCGATGGAGGCTCTCGAGACAACTGTAACTATGCCCGTTGGTTTGAATTATAAAGGTGTTGGACGGGAGGTATATCCTGGCGCTATCCAATTAGCCTCTTTTATGGCAATGAACCAAGAGACGCATAGCAAAGCATTTGCAAATCAAATTGAGAAAGAAGCAGCAGGTCATGCCTCGGAGTATGACCGCCACAACAAATTTTATGATGAATATCTTGCAGTTATGGATATGACAGCAGAATTTTATCTGTCGACAGTAGATAGAATTTTTAAAAAACGTGAAATCGCTAAGAATGAGTTTTCTATTGATGGAAAAACCGTTGATCTTAAAAAAATCACTTCCATTCCAACATTTGTCATTGAAGGCACTAATGATGATATTTCAGCACCTGGCCAATGCTCAGCAGCTTTAAATATTTTGAATAAGCTACCGAAAAATATGAGGTTTTCACACTTACAAGATGGGGCAGGGCACTACGGTATTTTTAGTGGAAAAGCATGGCGAACAGAAATTAGACCACTTTTTCTGAGTTTTATTGATAAGTATAATTAAATTGTTAGGCTTTTTTGTCTAAACCTTCAAAAAGTTCTTCTCGTGAAAAGGGAAGCGATCTCAATCGAACCCCTGTTGCATTGAATATTGCATTTCCAATTGCCGGTGCAACAACGCAGGTTGCAGGTTCACCAACACCACTTGGGAATATACCATTTTCAACAATGTGTATTTCTAACTCTGGAATTTTTGTTATATTTTGCCATTTATAACTATCAAAGTTTCTCTCTGAGACCATACCATCTTCTAAAGTCATTTTTTCTAATAGTGCATTTGAAAGACCCCATAATAAGCTACCTTCTACTTGTGCCCTAATGCCATCAGGGTTGATTGCGATACCAACATCAAGAACACACGTTAATTTCTGAACATTTATTGCTGCCGAGTTTTTATCTACATTTACCTTTGCAACTAAAGCTAAAAAGCAAGGAGCCCAACGATTTTCTGCCCCTGTAATTGCAATTCCTAAACCCTCGTATTCGCCTAAGTTTTCCAGCCCATAATTAGCAAGTCCACTCGCGATCTTCAAAACATTCGCAAGTCTTTTTCCTCCACCATAAGAGGCTGGGGTATTAGATCCTGCATTTATGCCAACACCATTTAAATAATTAAGTCTAAATGTCATTGGATCAACTCCAATTTCTTGACTTACTTCATCTATAAATGTCTCAGTTGCAAACACAGTGTAATTATTACCTACGCTCCTCACATTTCTTACTGGAATTGTATCTTCTATTGAGGCTTGCCTAAAATAATTAACAGTTTGGTTTTCAATATCGTACCAGTTATCTGCTCCTACTACGGTAAAACTCTCAATTTTGTTTTCACTTTCGACAGGAATCCCATCCACGATTGGGTTTCGCAAAAACTGCGGCATCAATTTATCGAATTGCATGGTAGCAGAAGCAATTTCTTGCTTGTAACCTAAACATTCATTTCCAGAAATAACAGCTTCAAGTCGTTGAACTGTTGGCGTTCTGGGATGAGAAAATGCCATATCGTCTTCACGAGTCAAAATTAGTTTTATTGGTTTTTTAAGCTGAATGCTAGCCAATGAGGCAAGCGCGATCATCCCAAACTCAGTCCTTTTACCAAACGAACCACCAACCAAATGAGGGTGATAAATAATTTTATCTGGAGAAATGCCAGTGAATTGCCCAATTATGTTTGGCAGAAGTGTTCCGACTTGGTGACCCGCATAAATATGCAAAACCCCGTTGTCAAAATTAACCAATGCTGACATAGGTTCCAGAGCAACATGTGCAATCATTGAGGTTTTGTATGATCTCTCTAGCTTCTTACATTCTTTTCCTTCTCCACAAGTATCATAGTTTCCAATTTTCCATGAAAGACTTCCATTATTTCTATCTTTTAATAGTTTATAAGCCTCTGTCTCAAAATCAGCAGACGATGCTGTAGAACATGCATCGGTGTTCCATTTTACATCAATTAATTTTGCAGCTCGCATTGCAGACGGGTAATCAGACGCAACCACTAGCGGCACGTGTGTAAGAACGCCTCCATTTAGAGCTTCATCAGGAAAGTTAAAGGGTATAGTAGTTAGATACCCTTTGATCTGTTTTGCTTCCTTATCGTCAATAGATATTATCTTCGCGCCCAACCTTTTTGGTGGGGCTATTATTTTCGCATACACCATATTTGGGACTTGAGCGTCAATTGCATATCTAGCAGATCCATTAATTTTTTCAGCAATATCTAAGGCTTGCACCGACCTGCCAATAATCTTGTAGTCCTTTTTGTCTTTTCTTTTGACATTTTCTAAGTCTTCTTCAGTAACTTGATAATCGATTACGGTTTCTGAAAGTATTTCTGAAAAAGAAATTTTCTCACCCATCAAAGTGTCTTTAACAATGCTGTTTTCAGCCATACAATCAGCTATGTCTGCTCCAAGAAGGTCAGCTCCTGACTCAACAATAATTTGGCGCGCGGCTGCAGATACTTTTGAGAGTTTATCAAATTCGGAAACCACACTCCAGCTTCCACCCGTGAGTTGCATTCCGTATGTATCATATGTATTGGAATCCATTTGAGGATAATCTATTGTGACATCCTTCCAGCTTAAACATAGCTCTTCGGCTACAATTTGAGCTAAAGATGTACCAATATGTTGCCCCATTTCATTTCTAAAGATATGAACAGTTGTTCTTCCATTTGACTCCATGGTAAACCATACAGATGGTGCAAAATTGGGAGGCAACACAAGAGGACTAGCCGGGTTTAAGAGATCAACGGCCTCTTTAGCGTTAACGATATTATTCGCAAAGACTAAAGAAGAAGCACCTGCTGCAGAACTTATTAAAAAAGTCCGCCTAGAAAATTCCTTATTATGCATCATACACTCCCAGCTCTGATCGATTTCCCGGCTTTTTTTACGGCATTTTTTATTCTATTATACGTCATGCATCGACATAAGTTTCCTCGCATAGATATTTCAATATCTTCATCGGACGGATCATTATTTTCTGCTAAAAGCGCTGCCGCTTGCATTATCTGCCCGGACTGACAGTATCCGCATTGCGGAACTTGGAGATCTAACCAAGCCTTCTGCACTGGATGATTTGATGCAGCATCTAATCCTTCAATAGTTGTTATGATTGCGTTCTCCACGTCTCCAACCCTGATCCTGCAGCTTCTCATTGCCTCACCATTGATATGAACAGTACAGGCACCGCAATAACCACCACCACAGCCAAATTTTGTGCCTGTAAGTTTTAAGTCCTCTCTTAATACCCATAGAAGAGGAGTGTCAGGTTCATTTCCTACGAAATAACTTTTTCCATTTATCTTGAGTTTAGCCATTACTTCTCCTCATTTTTTTCCAATAAACTTATTCTCAATATAAAAAAATACGGATGTAGCCATTATGTCCATTATATCTTTTCCTTTGAACTTTACCTTTTCTCTTTTAAGGTTTCTACTCATTGAACGAGTATTTTTTTTAAGTAATTTGGAATGGATTCCAATCATTTGCTCGTCAAAAAATATAACATTGCTTCCAGTATATTTTTTTATTGCAGGAGCTAACTCTTGGTTCCAATCTTCTGCACCAAGTCGTACCAATGATAACGAAATATCTCTTTGCGAAAGCATTTCACTTTCACCAGAATACTTTGTAATTATTTTATAGGAAGTCCACGTCGTGGGATCTCTAAGATCAGCAATGTTCTTGTTTTTTTTTGAAGTATTAGAGTTTGTTGCATCTACTTTCATTCCCTCTGCGCCATGACACGACCAACACCCATCACCAGGTTGGTTGTATATTTTCTCTCCAATGAGAAGCTTTAAGTCAGCCCTATCTATTTCAATATATTGCCTTACGGGATTAGCAATAGATTTCATTATGCCCAAGAGGGGGTAAACTAAGATTAACAATGAAAATATTATACTTAATCTATTTCTCATAAAATAATTTTTATTGAATCAACTATTTCAATGCTATCGTAACTATATATTATTGTACAATAGTTTCATTTATAAACTTTAAGATTTAATGCTTTTAAGAACTAGAATACTTTTAGCTTTAGCTGCAGCCTTTACTGTTATTACTCTGATAATGCTCTATCAGAACTTTTTATCTAGAGAGCAAATACAAAAGGCTTTAATTAAAGAAGTTTCACTTGGGCAAAATGTAATCTGGGATAAAATCTTGTCTGGTAGTCATGAGCAAATGGAGTTTTATGCTTATGACAGTAGGCCCGGCACCCCCTCTATATGGGCTTTAAGGGGCAAAAGAAGCGCAGTAGCAGCCGTCGAGAAGAAAAACCCGAGACTTATTACTAGAGTTATTGGAAAGTTTTACAATGGTCTCTTTAAAACAGGTGTTATCGATCACCTTTTCATTTTTGATGAGGAGGGGGCTCCTATACACCATTTATCAGAAGATAATATTCTAAAATTTAATCTTGAAAAGATAAGCGTCAAAGCTTTGAGCAAAGAAACCAACAATGAGACGATATCAGGATTAACTTTGATCAATGACGAAATATGCTCTGTTGTAATATTCAAAATTTTTTCTAATGGCAGGGTTATAGGACAAGTAGTATATGCGAAAAAAATACTTCCGCTGGTAAATGACTTTGTTGAGAGTGCTCAAGCCGATTATGTCGCTCTTGTTGATCCCTTGCCATTATATACGCAAAAATATATTGAATTTTCAGATTTTAAAAATAATAGAAACAATGAGGGCGATATAATAGTCTTTGCAGGCAAATTTTTCTCAGTAAATAGATATGATACTTTGTTGTTAGATGAAAGCACTATTCCTCAATATTTTATTAGAGATATAACCGAAGCTATAACAGAGTATAATAGAACTTTTATAATTTCTGCCATTTTAATTGTTCTTGCTCTTTTTGCTATAGGCGTAATAATCACTGCGATATTAAGATCTGGCTTTAAGCCTTTATATAGTGCAATCAATGCATTAAATTTATTATCAGCAGGGAATACAGATGTTGATGTAAAAGTTGAAGGCAAAGATGAGGTCAGCCAAATAGCTAGCGCTGTAAAATCTTTTCGAGAGACTTTACTGAACTACAGAAATGTTAGATCTGTTGCAATAAAAAACAGACAGAACCAAGAAGAAAAAATTATTGGCGAAACTCTAAAACTTTCATCATTATTACCTACTGAACAAAGAAAAGCTTTACAAAAAGATGTCTATGCAATGGAAAATTTGAATAGAACAAATAAGAATGCAGAGAAAAATTTATTTTCTACAGATGAAAATCAAACCATGGCAATTCTCACTATTGCATTCAGTCGCATCGCTAAAGAAATAAAAGCATTATTTAGAAAACAAGTTCAATTGACTGAGGCTTACCAACGATTTGTTCCAGAGCAATTACTTGAGAGCCTAGACAAAAAGTCAATACTTGACGTAAAGCTAGGTAACCAAGTTCAGAAGGAAATGACAATACTGTTTTCAGATATAAGATCCTTTACAAATATTTCTGAAAAATTAGAGCCAGCTGAAAACTTTAAATTTGTTAATGATTATTTAGCCGCAGTTGTTCCATCTATCAGGAAATATGATGGTTATGTCGATAAATATATCGGAGATGCAATCATGGCTTTATTTACAAAAAAGAGCTCTGATGCAGTTTATAGCGCTATCGATATGTTATCAAAATTAGACAAACTTAATAAAAAGAGAGTTAAGGAAGGCTTGCCCAATATCTCTATTGGTATTGGGATAAATACTGGGTCAGTAATGCTAGGCACATTAGGGGTGCCCGATAGAATGGAAGGGTCTGTAATAAGCGATACTGTTAATCTTTCGGCAAGACTTGAAGAATTAACAAAGTTTTACAAAGTACCGCTTATTGTAAGCTCCGAGACAGAGAAAATGTTACCTCATTCGATTTTAAGAAGAGAAATTGATGAGATTGAGGTAAAGGGAAAAACAAATAAAACCAGAATATTTGAGGTATTTCATTGGGAGACAAAAAAAATAAGAGATAAAAAAGT
>CACJUU010000019.1 GCA_902596605.1 uncultured Alphaproteobacteria bacterium
TCAATTCCATTAATCTTTTCAACCTGTTATTCCTATTAATAACCCTTCTATACAGGTCATTTAGATCTGAAGTTGCAAACCTTCCGCCGTCCAGAGGAACCAAAGGTCTCAGCTCAGGCGGAATGACTGGGATTACTGTCATAATCATCCATTCGGGCTTGTTAGAGCTTTCTCTAAAATTTTCAACAAGCTTCAGTCTCTTTATTATTTTCTTTGGTTTAAGTTCACCTGTTGCCTCTTTAAGCTCTTCCCTAAGTTTCTCAGCCTCTGAATCAACGTCAATCGCCATAAGCATTTCCCTGATCGCTTCGGCCCCAATCCCTGCTTGGAAAGCATCCAAGCCATATTGATCTTGTGCATCTAAATATTCTTCTTCTGAAAGTAATTGCCCAGCCTTCAAGTCGGTCAAACCAGGCTCTATGACTACATATTGCTCAAAGTACAGTATTCTTTCTAAATCCCGAAGGGTCATATCCAGCATTAACCCAATTCTAGACGGGAGAGATTTTAAGAACCAAATATGTGCAACAGGAGAAGCAAGTTCAATGTGACCCATTCTTTCTCGTCTTACTTTTTGCAAAGTTACTTCAACCCCGCACTTTTCGCACGTAACTCCTCTATACTTCATCCTTTTGTATTTCCCACAGAGACACTCATAGTCTTTAACTGGCCCAAATATTCTTGAACAAAACAATCCATCTCTTTCAGGCTTAAAGGTACGATAATTGATAGTTTCGGGTTTTTTTATTTCACCAAAAGACCAACTCAATATTCTTTCAGGTGAGGCAATAGAAATTCTTATCTCATCGAAGGTTTTGAGTGCTTGTGGTTTGCCAAACGGATTCGTTATTTCTTTATTCATTTTTACATCCTATAAAATGTTCAAGTTTGCATGTAGCAATCGACTAATTAATTTCATCATCTAACAGCTCTATGTTAAGACCCAGCGATCTAATTTCTTTCACCAAAACGTTAAACGATTCTGGAATTCCAGCCTCAAAATTATCCTCTCCTTTAACTATGCTTTCATAGACCTTTGTTCGGCCAGCCACATCATCAGATTTAACAGTTAACATTTCTTGAAGAGAGTAGGCTGCCCCATATGCTTCTAAGGCCCAAACTTCCATTTCACCAAACCTTTGACCTCCAAATTGCGCCTTGCCTCCCAATGGTTGCTGTGTAACTAAGCTGTATGGACCCGTGGATCTTGCATGTATTTTCTCGTCTACCAAATGATGTAACTTTAAAATATATTTCACACCAACTGTTACTGGTCTCGCGAATTGCTCACCTGTCCTACCATCGAAAAGAATTGACTGGGCACTTTCGTCTAAACCAGCCCTGCTAAGAGCCTCAGTAACGTCGCTTTCTTTTGCCCCATCAAAAACAGGAGTCGCAATAGGAACTCCTTTCTTAACATTGCTTGCTACAGTGAGCAAATTATCAGCAGACAAACCTTTAATTTGTTTTTTAAAGTCATCGCTTCCATAAGCATTTGACAATGCATTTTCTAAAATTTTCTGATCATTGCTTTTTTTGAACTCAGAAATTGCGTTATTAATGGATTCCCCTAATGATCTTGCAGCCCACCCCATATGCGTTTCGAGGATTTGACCAACGTTCATTCTGCTTGGAACTCCTAGAGGATTCAACACAAGATCTACTGTTGTCCCATCTTCTAAAAAGGGCATATCCTCTTCAGGTACAACTTTCGATATAACACCCTTATTGCCGTGCCTTCCCGCCATCTTGTCGCCTGGTTGAAGCTTTCGTTTAACTGCCACAAATACCTTTACCATTTTCATAACACCG
This sequence comes from uncultured Alphaproteobacteria bacterium, assembly GCA_902596605.1. Lineage (GTDB taxonomy): Bacteria > Pseudomonadota > Alphaproteobacteria > Rhodobacterales > Rhodobacteraceae > CACIJG01. The sequence goes on from CACJUU010000019.1 coordinate 1,813, forward strand.
GGTGGCAAATCATCTCCTCTTCTTACTTTTTCAACTTTGTCTTGATAAGAGTCATTTGCAATCTGTTTTTGTTTCTCAAATTGGTCTTGTAACGCTTCCATTTTTTTTGCGTCACTTTCTGCCTCTAAAGAAAATTTCCACCATAGTCCCTTTGACAAACTGTCTAATTTATCTTGAGTTATCTTTGAACCCTTAACAGCAGCTTTAGGCCCATCATTTATTTTCTTTCCAACTAAAAGATCATTTAATCTCGAGTATATATTCCTTTCCAAGATCTCTAAGCCATCGTCTCTATCTTTACTTAATTGCTCTATTTCATGTCTTTCATTCTGCAAAGCACGCTCGTCTTTTTCTATGCCATGCCTGTTGAAAACTCTAACCTCTACAATAGTCCCATGATCCCCTGGACCCATCCTAAGAGACGTATCTCTTACATCTGAAGCTTTCTCACCAAATATAGCTCTAAGGAGCTTTTCCTCAGGTGTCATTGGGCTTTCCCCCTTTGGAGTAATCTTTCCGACTAGTATGTCACCTGGTCCAACCTCTGCTCCAATGTAGACAATACCAGCTTCATCCAAATTTTTTAATGAGTCTTCGCCTACATTTGGTATATCTCTGGTAATCTCTTCCGGACCTAACTTCGTATCTCTTGCAGCAACCTCAAATTCTTCAATATGAACTGACGTAAACACATCATCTTTAACAAGCCTTTCGGAAATTAAAATTGAATCTTCATAGTTGTAGCCATTCCATGGCATAAAGGCGACCAACACATTCTTTCCCAATGCCAGTTCACCCATGTCGGTAGAGGGGCCATCCGCTATAACTTCCCCTTTTAAGACATGGTCACCTTTTTTCACTAATGGTCGCTGGTTAATACAAGTGTTTTGATTAGACCTTTGAAACTTTCTCAGCCTGTAAATATCAACGCCATGATCCCCAAGATCGACTTCATCCGTAACTCTTACAACGATCCTCATTGCATCGACCTGATCAATCACTCCAGAGCGTTTTGCTACAATTGCAGCACCAGAGTCCTTTGCTACAATTGACTCCATACCAGTTCCAACAAAAGGTGCCTCGGCAGTTAACAGTGGCACAGCTTGCCTTTGCATATTTGACCCCATCAATGCTCTGTTAGCATCGTCATTTTCCAAAAAAGGAATTAATGAGGCTGCCACAGATACCAACTGCTTGGGTGAAACATCGATATAATCAACTGAAGCAGATGGATATAACATATAATCTCCGAACCTACGAGTTGATACTAATTCATTCTCAAACGCATCATCTGCGTTAAGTTTAGCGTTAGCCTGTGCAATTGTATACTTCATCTCCTCTGTAGCCGACATATAAACTACATCATCAGTAACTTTTCCATTCTCAACCCTCCTGTAGGGAGTTTCAATAAAACCGTACTTATTTACTTTTGCAAACGAAGCTAATGAATTGATCAATCCTATATTTGGACCCTCAGGTGTTTCGATTGGACAAACTCTTCCATAATGAGTGGGATGAACGTCTCTTACCTCAAATCCAGCTCTGTCCCTAGTTAATCCTCCAGGCCCTAGCGCTGAGAGACGTCTCTTGTGAGTTACCTCAGATAATGGATTGGTTTGATCCATGAATTGTGATAATTGGCTCGATCCAAAAAACTCTTTTACAGCTGCAGCTGCAGGTTTAGCATTGATAAGATCTTGAGGCATCACTGTGTCAATCTCGACAGAAGACATTCGCTCTCGAATGGCTCTTTCCATTCTTAGCAAACCAACCCTGTACTGATTTTCCATCAGCTCTCCGACAGATCTGACTCTTCTATTTCCCAAGTGATCTATATCATCAATTTCACCCTTGCCGTCCTTCAATTCCACGAGAGCTCTTATTACTGCAACAATGTCTTCCTTCCTCAGTATGCGTGTTGTGTCTGGTGCGTCGAGATCAAGACGCATATTTAATTTGACTCTTCCCACAGCTGACAGGTCATATCTTTCTTCATCAAAAAAGAGAGACTCAAATAAATCTGCAGCAGCCTCTATTGTAGGTGGTTCTCCAGGTCTCATGACTTTGTATATGTCTTCAAGAGCCATTTGACGGTTAAAATTCTTGTCTGACGCCATTGTGTTTCTGAGATATGGACCAACATTCACATGATCGATGTCCAATGTTTGTATTTCAGTCACTCCATTATCAAAGAGTGTCTTTAAATTACCACCTGTTATCGAACCACTTTTCTGATCATAATCGCATGTTATCTCTTCACCGGCTTCTAACCATATCTCACCAGTTTTTTCATTTATTATATCACTTGACGCAAAACGGCCAATAATGGATTCGAAAGGCACTAAAATCTCCTTAACAGAGTTAGAAGATTCGATTTCTTTGACAAATCTAGGAGTGATCTTTTTGCCTGCTTCTGCGATCACCTCACCTGTTTTAGAATCAACCAGGTCAAATAATGGTTTAACTCCCCTAAATCGTGATGGGTAAAAAGGAGTCGACCATTTGTTGCCTTCAACTAAGCGATACGTAACTTGATGATAATAAGTCTCACAAATCTCTTCTTGACTTAAACCCAAGGCAAAAAGAAGAGTAGAAACTGGAATTTTTCTTCTACGATCTATTCTAACATATACTAAGTCTTTGGCATCAAACTCAAAATCAAGCCAAGAGCCTCGATAAGGGATAATACGACTGGTAAAAAGTATTTTACCGGAAGAATGAGTCTTGCCTTTATCATTGTCAAAAAATACTCCAGGTGATCTATGCATTTGGGAAACAACAACCCTTTCCGTACCATTAACTAGAAATGTCCCATTGGGAGTCATAAGAGGAATGTCACCCATGTATACATCCTGCTCTTTGATCCCTTTGACAGACTTTGCCTGACTTACCTCATCAATTTCAAACACTATCAAACGCAACTTTACCTTAAGGGGAGCACCAAAAGTGAGGTCTCTTTGATGACACTCTTCCAGATCATATTTGGGTTTTTCTAATACGTATGAAACAAACTCCAACACCGCGGTCTCATTGAAGTCAGTTATTGGAAATATTGACTCAAACGCTCCTCTCAAGCCTTCTCCTTTTATGGGCTCGGAGCCTTCTCCAGAGTTAAGGAACAAGTCATATGATGACTTTTGAACTTCAATGAGGTTGGGCATTTCTGCGACCTCTCTGATCTTGCCAAAATATTTTCTTATTCGACTCTTTGTAAAAACGTTATTGCTCATGGAAACCTCTGATCTTTGTTTTTTTGATCTGAACGGGATATTAGATCACTAAATTTCAAAAGCTCTTCCAATTCATGTGCTCTCCCAAAGCACTCCCGAAAAGAGATTAAGTATTTGTAGTAGGTTACTAAAGTTGGCATTGTCGTCATCAACCTTAAGATAGTTCGACTTCAGCTCCAGCCTCCTCCAGTTTCTTCTTAATTTCTTCAGCCTCATCTTTCGACACACCTTCTTTAACGGCTTTCCCACCTGCTTCGACGAGGTCTTTTGCCTCCTTAAGACCTAAACCTGTTATAGTTCTAACCTCTTTAATAACGTTGATCTTTTTATCACCAGCTGCTTTTAGAATAACATTAAATTCGCTTTTCTCATCCCCGCCAGCAGCTCCGTCAGCTCCACCAGGTCCAGCAGCAGCTGCTCCTGCTACCATTACTGCACCACCTGCAGCAGGCTCGATGCCGTACTCATCCTTAAGTATGTTTTTCAATTCAACTGCATCCACGAGAGACAGCTTGGAAATATCTTCTGCAAGTTTTTTTAAGTCAGCCATTATTTTTCACCCATTTCTAATTATTTAAAAGTTAAAGGAAAAACTATATCTAGTCTCCCCCAATATTTTCTAAAACGCCTGCGATTGCTGAAGCTGGACCAGTTACGTCTGCCACCAAATTACCTCCAGGTGCTGTAAGAAGAGCGCTGATACTTGACAACACTTCATCTCGTGAAGGTAGTTTTGAAACTTCAGTTACACCGTTAGAGTCCAATATTTTGTTGCCCATAGCTCCACCAACGATTTTAAGATTTTCGTTAGTTTTCGCGAATTCAACAGATATTTTAGCTGCCGTCACCGGGTCTTCTGAATACAATAAAACTATCTGATCTACCAACAGGTGCTTCATGCCCTCGGGCGGGGACTTTTCTATAGCGATGCGCGCTAATCGGTTTTTCGCCACCCTAACGTTAGCACTATTTTCCCGCATCTTAGTTCTGAGGTCTGACATTTCAGCAACAGTGATGCCGGCATATTTAGCAGCAACAATAATTCCCGAATGTTCAAAAACATCCTTTAATTCACTTACTACCTGTTCTTTTCTAGCTCTATCCAACTATTCCACTCCAACGTTTGTGCCATCGACAGTATTTACTGTTTCAGGCTAAAAAAGGATTGCTCCTTTAACAAAACAGGTAGGTGAGCTTGACTATAAATATATAGTTTCAAAACATTTCTACCTGTCTCAGGCAGGATTTACACTACTAGAAACCCACCATCTTCGACTTAGCATTAGCCCTAGACAAACTAACACTTAAAAATATGCCTGAGTGTCTCAACTCATGCATTTTATCAGCTGACAAATTGGCTGCTGTCTAAAGTAACACTTGGTCCCATAGTCGAACTAACTGAGATCCTTTTCAAATATGATCCTTTTGCGCCTGCCGGTTTTGCTTTGTTGACTGATTCGATAAATGCTGTAATATTTTCCGAAATTTTTTGTTTGTCAAATGATACTTTGCCTAAGCCTGCTTGGACAACCCCAGATTTTTCCACTTTAAATTGCACTTCTCCAGATTTGGCGGACTTTACAGCCTTTTCAACATCCACCGTAACGGTACCTACTTTAGGATTTGGCATCAAATTTCTTGGACCAAGCACTTTGCCTAGTCTTCCAACAATTGCCATCATATCAGGCGTTGCAATGCAGCGATCGAAGTCAATTGTTCCCGCCTGAATCGTCTCCATCAAATCTTCTGCTCCAACCATATCTGCTCCAGCTTTTTTTGCTTCCTCGGCTTTTTCGCCTTTAGCAAATACAGCTACCTTCATATTTTTCCCATTACCGTGTGGTAAAGCACATACTCCTCTAACCATTTGATCCGCATGCTTTGGGTCAACGCCAAGATTAATTGCAATGTCTACTGTTTCATCAAATTTCGCAGAAGCATTATTTTTGACTAAATTTACAGCCTCATCAAGACTGAGATCGTGCTTGTCTTCGAATGCTTTCTTAGCATTTAAAAAGTTTTTCCCTGCTTTTACCATTTCTATATATCCCCTACTTAATCCTTAACTTCAATACCCATAGATCTCGCTGAGCCTAAGATTATTTGCATTGCGCCGTCGATATCATTTGCATTCAGATCCTTCATTTTTGACTCTGCAATCTCTCTAACTTGTTTAGACGTCACTGTGGCAACAGTTTCCTTTCCTGCTGTAGAAGAACCGGCCTTTAAACCAGATGCCTTTTTCAAAAAAAATGAAGCTGGCGGCGTTTTAATATCCATAGAGAATGACTTATCCACATAGTAAGTAATGACTGTCGGGCAGGGCGCACCAGGCTCCATGTCCTGCGTATTAGCGTTAAATGCTTTGCAAAATTCCATAATATTGAGTCCCCTTTGGCCCAGAGCTGGGCCTACAGGCGGAGATGGATTGGCTTTCCCCGCTGGAATTTGCAGTTTCAAGTAGCCTTCTATTTTTTTTGCCATTTACTATTTTCCTCTTTCATACATACAAATCAATTTTGTTTTTGAACCTGTGTAAATTCTAACTCTACAGGGGTAGCTCTGCCAAATATTGACACTGTCAGTTTCAGCCTTGAGTTGATATCGTCTACCTCTTCTACCGAGCCAGCAAAACCTTCAAACGGCCCATCAGTGACATTTACCTTTTCACCTACCTCGAATGCTATCAGTGATCTTGGTTGATCTCCACCCTCTTCGACTTGGTTGATTATTCTAGCGACTTCTGCATCTGGTAATGGGGTTGGTTTGCCATGTGCTCCCAGAAAGCCCGACACGCGATTGATTCCCTTAATTGCGTGATATACTTCCTCACTCATGTCCATCTTCACGAGAACGTATCCAGGCATAAACCTTCGTTCCCTTTGAACTTTTTTCCCCCTACGTATTTCTAATACCTCTTCAGTAGGCACCAAAACTTCTGATACCTCATTCTCTAGGTTTTTTTGCACAACCATTTCTTTTATACTGTCGGCTACCTTTTTCTCAAAATTGGAAAAAACACTTACCGAGTACCATCGCATCGCCATTTTGACTTATCCACTTGTTTTCTGGAAACCTTTAATAAAAAAAATCAGTGAGGTCAACTATTTCGACCCAAGTTTTGTTTAATTTTTGTCTAATTACAAATCTAAAAATTTAAACTCAATATAATTCTTAGTAAAAAGGATATAATAGAGTCCGTAATCAAAAAGAATGTTGCTAAAATTGCCACCATCACAAAAACCATTATTGTAGTGGTTGTTGTTTCTCTACGAGTTGGCCAAACAATTTTGGACGCTTCTTGACGACTTTGTTGTATAAATTTAAAGATGTTTGTCACTATTAACCCTCTTTTCTATCCTTGTATAGATGCTAGCAAAGAATATTTCAAGTAGCATTTTGGTGGAGGAATAAAAAAGCTTAGCCCTGGCAGGGGCTGAGGGACTCGAACCCACGACCCTCGGTTTTGGAGACCGATGCTCTACCAACTGAGCTAAACCCCTGCGATTACCTGACAACAATTAACTAAAAAACTTTTAATAATCAAGATACAAGTGCTAAGACTAATAATAGGCAATCATCATTTAAAAGATTTTTTTTGGACATATACATATTTGTACTTTAAAAAATTATTTAATTATAAATAGAGTGTATTATGAAAAGAATTCTCATAACATCGGCGTTGCCTTATATAAATGGAATAAAGCACCTAGGAAATTTAGTTGGAAGCCAACTTCCTGCAGACCTTTATGCAAGATACATGAGAGCTAAAGGCCATGAAGTTGCCTTTATTTGTGCAACCGATGAGCATGGGACTCCTGCAGAGCTAGCAGCTGTTGAACATCAAACATCCACAGAAAAGTATTGCAGTGAAATGTGGCAGGTCCAAAGAGATCTATCGGAGAGATTTTTTCTCTCTTTTGATTTTTTTGGGCGTTCGTCATCAACTAGCAATCATGAACTTACTAAAATGTTTGCATTAAATTTAGATAAAAATGGTCTTTTAAAAACGGTAGAAGAAAGACAACTCTATTCCAACGAAGACAAAAGATTTCTTCCCGATAGGTATGTCATTGGTACTTGCCCGGAATGCTCATATGAAAGAGCTCGAGGAGATCAATGCGAAAATTGCACTAGGCAATTGGAGGCTAGTGAACTTATTAACCCACGCTCAGCCTTGTCTGGTTCAAAAAAGTTAGAATTGATTAAGACTAAACATCTTTACTTAATGCAAAGTAAACTTAAGGATAGGCTCTTGGCCTGGATTGAATCCAACAAAAATTGGCCTATTTTAACAACTTCTATAGCGAAGAAATGGCTAATGGATGGAGAGGGTTTACAAGATCGCAGCATCACTCGAGATTTGGCTTGGGGAATTCCTGTTGAAAAAGATGGTAGGCCTTGGGAAGGGATGGAAAACAAAGTATTTTACGTATGGTTTGATGCCCCAATTGCTTACATCTCATCGACGATTGATTGGGCAAGTAGCAGAAAAGAGTCTCCAGACTACTGGAAAAGTTGGTGGTTGAACGAACATGGAGCGAGAGACGTACATTATGTTCAATTCATGGCGAAAGATAATATCCCATTTCATACTCTTTCTTTCCCAGCAACTCTCTTAGGCGCTAATCAATCTTGGAAATTAGTTGATTATATTAAAGGTTTTAATTGGTTAACTTATGAAGGAGGAAAATTTTCTACTAGTCAAAAAAGAGGTGTGTTTATGAACCAAGCACTAGATTTATTTCCCTCGGACTATTGGCGATGGTGGTTACTCTCAAACGCCCCAGAGACTTCTGATTCAGATTTTACTTGGAAGAGCTTTCAGTCGTGCGTAAATAAAGATTTAGCAGATGTTTTGGGAAACTTCGTGAGTCGGCTAACTAAATTTACGTTATCAAAATTTGGCACAGCATTACCTAATGGCATACAGTATGCACAAGAAGAATTTGATGCTATCTCAGAGATTGAGAAAACTTTCAAAAACTACGATGACGCAATGGCAAAAATAGAAATAAGAAAAGCCACATCACATTTGAGAAAGATTTGGTCAGTAGGAAATGAATATCTACAACGCACACAACCTTGGATGGCAATCAAAAGTAATGAGGAAGAAGCCGCGAAAATAGTTAGATTTGGCTTCAATCTTATGCTTTTCTTTAGTGAGATTTCAGAACCATTTATTCCTGAAACAACCATTAAAATAAAAAACTGCCTCGATAAATCTCTAGATCAGGTTCAGTGGGCTTCTTCCAAAAGAAATTTCTGTTCAATTTTTGACAGAGTAAAGATTGGTGACGAATTTAAACCAATAGAAAATCTCTTTAACAAGATAGAGAATAGCCATGTACAAGATCTTGAGAAAAGATTTAGAGGTACTGATAATTAAGTTTTAGGTTTGGTAGAAAAAGCGTAGAAAAATTAAATAGCCACACAATGATACCGCACCTCCTAAAAGTGATCCCCAAGTGATATCTAGAAGAGTTATAGACAGTGGATACCCCTTGAAAAAAATATAATTAGTCAAGCCATAGGTCCCGTAAGCTAGAAAACCTAAAAAAGCCCCTGAAAACGAAGCTGTGAGAGCAGAGTTTGAAGCAATGCCAGCTCGCACTCCAAACCAATATAGACCTAAAACGTAGAATACGAAAAAAATAGATCCGTAAGTTAACAGAAAGCTTGTTTCAACTGATTCTCTGAGAAGATGACCTAGATTTGCAGTGAAGTAAGGTTGCATAAACAACGTTATCCATATGAAATCTACAACAATATAGATAAACAGCATAGCAAGATAGACGACAGTAAATTCCATATTAGGCCTCTTAATTGATCTTGTTAATCCAATTCATTTATTCGATTCTGTAATAAAAGCAATAACTAATTGAAAGCTCTTGACGCCAAAACGTATATAATACTAAGGTATGGATGTTAATCGTTACTAAGCCCGCTTGGTGGAATTGGTAGACACAAGGGACTTAAAATCCCTCGACTTAAAAGTCGTGCCGGTTCAAGTCCGGCAGCGGGCACCATTGGACTTAAATTTTAAATTACTGACGTTTGCACAGTTTTTGCATAAAGAGATTAACTGTACTAGAATAGAGAGTGTAGCTAGGCCAAATGAATATGGAAAACAACATTATTAAAGACCGCATACAAGATGTTAGAGAACGTTTTCTATCAGGCAATCAGATTGAAGAAATAAGGCAGAATGTTACTTCCTTAGTAAACGAGCGTTTGGATGAATTTCAAAACGCACAAAACAATGCATTCAAAGAACTTGAAGTCGCTATCGATAAGCTTGAAAATCATCAGCGAGAAATGATAGCTTACTTCAACAAGCAGTTGATTGCACTTGAAGAAGAACAAAAAGCGTCCAACAACGAAGTTCTAAAATTGGCTTCAATGCAAAATTTTACGTTATCAAAATCTCCTAAAAATAAAAACAATGTTCGTTCTAAAAATACCCTCTCAAATTTTAGAACGTTTTTAACTAACAATATTTTGTTGCTTTTTGCGACTGTGTCACTTTTAGGCATTTTCATACTAAACTTTTTTTAAAAATTCAATATAAACCCAAACACCATCTGAGAATTGATTTTTGTATATGCATTCTATTCTCTGCCTCATGTAAAGTAACACATCTCTTGTCTTCAAAAATGTCCTGAGATACCTCTTGACCTTTATCAGCAGGCAGACAATGCATAAACAGCACATCTGTTCTTGCGATACCGAGTAGTTTTTTGGTCACCCTATAGCTTGCCAAATCATCTATATCTGCTTTTGGAAGCTGGTTATCATGCATGGATACCCATTTATCTGTTACAACAAGATCTGCACCATCAACTGCGACAAATGGATTTGGTTCAATAGTGAGAACATTGGAGTTAAGATTTTGTATAAATTCTAACATTTTTTCACCTGGCTGAAACTTTGATGGCCCAGAGAAAACAATTTGAAAATTTAAAGCGACAGCAGCATGTAGAAAACTTTGAAATACATTGTTTGCAACCCCCAACCAAACAACTTTTTTTCCGCTGATGTTGCCTCTAAATTCTTGAAAGGTAAATATGTCTGCTAGAACTTGGCAAGGATGTGATTCATTTGTCAAGCCATTAATTATAGGAATTTTTGAATTTCGCGCAAACTCGTATAATTTTTCTTCTTCGTATAACCTAAGAACCAGCACATCCAAAAACAAAGAAAACATTGCGCTCGTATCTTGGAGCGTTTCACCCTGACCCATATGAATTTCATCTTTACGAATATTTGTAACCTGACCACCAAGTTTCAATACAGCAGCCTCAAAGGAAAGACGCGTTCTAGTAGACAGCTTTTCAAATAGTAATCCTGTAATCGTATTATTTAGACAGCTGCTATAATGCTCATTCAAAACAATATCGTTGCGGGATGCTTTTTTCACTTTACTCGCATCTTCAAGTATGGCTTCCAAATTTTTTGGAGCAATTTCATTTAAGTTCAAAAAATTATTCACTATAAATTTCTCATTTTTAATAGCGCTCTTTCTAATCTTACAGTACTCTCTTCTATTTCTTTACGCGTTATGGTTAAAGGTGGTAATATTCTTAAAGTATTAGATGCTCCTGGCACGAGTAATAACTTTTCTTGCCTACACATATCTATAAGCTTAACGTTTTTATTCACACACTTTAAACCCAACATAAGCCCCCTTCCCCTTACCTCTAAAATTTGATCGGGAAAAATATCTATTAAACGAGTTAATTTTTCTTTAAAGAAATCACCTTTTTTACGAATATCAGATAGAAAGCGCGGTTTTAAAATATGTTTTGTTGTCTCTAACGCAACAGCACAACCTAAAGGATTACCCCCGTAAGTTGAGCCATGAGTTCCAGGCACCATACAATCTGCAACTCTTTTAGTTGCTAAACAAGCACCTATAGGAAAGCCATTTCCCAAGCCTTTTGCAAGAGCCACAATATCGGGAGTTACCTCACAGCTTTCATGGGCTAAAAAATGACCAGATCTGCCAATGCCGGACTGAACCTCATCAAAAATAAGCAGTAGGTTATATTTATTACAAAGGTCTTTAAGTCCTTTTAAAAAAGAACAGGACAGAGTTACTATGCCTCCTTCCCCGAGTATTGGCTCAACAAGTATTGCGCAGGTTCTTTTTGATATTTTTTTTTCAACACTTTCAAGAGAAAATTTTTTGATTAAGTCAAAACCAGGCAACCTTGGGCCAAACCCTTCTAATAACTTTCTGCTACCAGCAGCTGATATTGTACCCATAGTCCTTCCGTGAAAAGCTCCTGCAAAAGAGATTATTCTATTTCTATTAAATTGGCCCTTTGCAAAAAAAAACCTCCTAGCAATCTTAATAGCACACTCAACGCTTTCTGCTCCAGAGTTTGTAAAAAAAACTTTTTCTGCAAAAGTGTTCTTGGTAAGTACTCTTGCCAAGTCCTCTTGATTTGGCACTAAATATAAATTTGAAGTGTGCCAAAGTTTTGACCCTTGATCGGCTAGTACTTTTACCAGCTTAGGGTGGCTATGGCCTAACGAATTTACTGCTATTCCAGAAGCTAGATCTAAAAACATGTTACCTTTTTTATCAAAAAGCCATACGCCTTCGCCCCTAACAAATGCCAAATCAGATCGGCTATATGTGCTCATCAATGATGTCTCCGAAGATCGATTTGGTATTTTAGTCATAGATCTCTCTTTTTAGATTTTATGGTCAATTGACGTTAGTCCTTTAAAAAATATCCAACAGAAAACCATTTCCAGACAGTTAAAAATAATATAAAGTTAACCAACATAATTCCAAGACACCCTAAGAAAATATTTGATTCTGCTTCACCAAGTGCTCCAAATCTTACTCCATCCATCAGCCAAAAGACAGGGTTAAAAAAGGAGATTACGTCGAATGGCTCAGGAAGTTTACTCACGGAATAAAATGTTCCTGAAAGAAACGATAGGGGGGCAATAAAAAAATTATTAACTGCACTCATTTGGTCAAACTTTTTACAAAAAACTCCGACTAATATACCCATTAGAGAAAATGTAATACTTCCCATCGTTATGTAAAAATATAGTGTAAACAAATTAACTGGAAACAGACTCAAAAAAGGGAATATTACAACCAAAACGCCTGTAGCTACGAATATTCCTCTAAGAACTCCACCTATCATGAAACCTAGTGACAGCTCAAAAGAAGACAAAGATGGCATTAGAGTATCAACAATGTTCCCATTGACTTTGGAAACTAGTATAGAGGTAGAGGTATTAGCAAAAGAATTTTGAATGGTAACCATCATAAGGATACCGGGAGCAAGAAACAAACTATAATTGCTATCAGATAATGATCCACCATTTCTATCAGAGAAAACAAATGAGAACACTGCTATAAAAAGTGCACTCGTTACAATGGGCGCTAGGAGTGTTTGGGTCCAAATGGAAGTAAACCGTCGCTGTTCTCTCACTACGAGTGTAAAAAAGCCTAAAAAATTTGAAAAACGGTTAATATTTACCAATTTCTGTCTCATATTTAATTCCAACTAATTCTTTATTTATTCACAAAACCATTGTATACGTTCTTTTTGAGAAATTTTACACCATAATATTTGGAGCTAATGATGGCCTGGAACGACGAACGTGTAGCTATATTGAAAAAAATGTGGCTTGAAGGAAACAGCGCAAGCGAAATCGCGAAGGAGCTAGGCAACATAACAAGAAATGCGGTGATCGGGAAAGTACATAGACTGGGGTTATCAAATAGAGATACAAACACATCAAAAAGTATAGCTAATCCAACCAAAGCAGTTAAAAATGTAAAAAGGGGCCGCCCACCAAAAGAAAATCAGGAACCAAAAAAAAGGGGGAGACCGCTGAAACCTAAGGGACCCACGGATTTCCGCGACAAAATTAATGATGATGATAAATCTATTAGCCCATCAGCTAACTCAAAGCTCTCTCGTGAAAAGACCCTCGAGGTTGTTTCAGATTTAAGCGAAGAAACCATCAAAAACCTTCTTAAAGTGGAAATGAAATCAAAAAAAATTTCCCTCATGGAATTGACTGAAAGAACTTGCAAGTGGCCAATAGGAGATCCAGCAACAGACACCTTTTGGTTTTGTGGGCATGAATCTGAGCCAGGCAAACCATATTGTAAAACTCATATTTCTATCGCTTTTCAACCAATAACCCAGAGGAGAAGCAGAAAAGAAAGTCAATAGTTGGCATCCTAGTGTTTCAAAAAATAGATAATTTATGATTAAATACACTCTTAATTGTAAAAATGGTCATCAGTTTGATAGTTGGTTTTCAGACTCTGAATCATTCGAAAAATTAAAAAAAAAAGGGCACCTTGAGTGTTCTATATGCTCTTCAAAAGAAGTTGAGAAGTCTTTAATGGCGCCAAGAATAACTTCCGATAGTGAACGCAAGAACAAGACATTAATTTCCGCGCAGAGTGCTCTCGAGAAAGAAATTAGAGCTTTGAAAAAAAAGATAAAGACGACAGCAATAGATGTGGGAGAAAATTTTCCAACAGAAGCAAGGGCCATGCACTATGGAGAGAAAGAAGAAAAACCAATAATTGGAAAGACTACTATGGACGAAGCTAAAGATCTAGCAGATGAAGGCATTCCTTTCATTCCGTTGCCGTGGAGTGATGACAAAATAAATTAAAATATATAATGAAAATTTTAACCATGAAATTTGGCGGTACTTCCGTCGCGGACATAGATAGAATAAAGGCTGTAAGAGATATTATTTCCGATGAAATAAGAGATGGATGGAATGTAGTTGCTGTGGTATCTGCAATGTCAAAAGAGACTAATAAACTAATTGATCTGGCAAAACAGATTGGAGTAAAAAACTTGGTTGATCCTGAGTATGACTCTTTAATATCTACCGGTGAGGATGTATCCTCGTCGCTATTGGCTATTGCCTTAAATAGTATTAAGATTTCTTCTAGAAGCTGGCGTGGGTGGCAGCTTCCAATTAAAACAGATAACTTTCATTCGAATGCAAAAATTGAAGAAATCAAGACGAACCAAATTATTAATAGTTTTAAGGAAGGGGTTAAAGTTGCAGTAGTTTCTGGGTTTCAGGGGATAGAGCAAGCAGGAAGAATAACAACGCTGGGGCGAGGTGGCTCTGATACATCAGCTGTAGCAATTGCTGCCGCAATAGATGCGGAAAGATGCGATATATATACTGACGTATCAGGTATTTATACTACAGACCCAAGAATCAAAAGAAATGCGTCGAAACTAAAAAAAATTTCATTTGAAGAAATGTTAGAAATGGCTTCGCTTGGAGCCAATGTACTGCAGACGCGGGCAGTGGAACTTGCAATGCGCCACAAAGTACCTATAAGAGTGCTAAATAGTTTTTTAAAAGAAGAGGGAACTCTCGTCTGTGATGAAGAGGAAATTATGGAAAAAAATATCGTATCTGGAATAGCTTTCCAAAAAAATGAGTCCCAATTAACGCTAACAAACATAGAAGACAAACCCGGAGTAGCAGCAAAGATTTTTGGGCCGTTAGCTAGCTCCGGTGTAAATATTGACATGATAGTTCAGAGTAATACCGAAACAGGATCAACGAACATTACTTTTTCTTGTCCTGAAGAAGAGTTAGATATTGCAAAAAAAGCTATATCCAAAGCGAAGGAAAAAAATGTTGTCTCTTATGAACGCTTAATAGAAAACAAGAATTTAGCTAAGGTTTCTATTATTGGAATAGGAATGAAAACGCATGCAGGTGTAGCCCAGAAAATGTTTGAAACGCTGTCACAAGAAAACATCAATATCAATGTTATTTCAACATCAGAAATAAAGCTGTCAGTTTTAATTGAAAGAAAGTATCTGGAACTAGCTGTAAGGAGTCTTCATGATGCCTTCGGACTACAAAATCTTTAGTTTGATATTCTGAAAACCTAGTTTGCTTTTATCAAACTACCAACAGCTGCTTTGAGAAACTCACCGTTTATATCTAGGCCTAATAGCCTTGAGTTATCAAAGCCACTACCAATGGATATTCCACGTGTTGGATGCTTATTGAACCCGAATTTTGAGTAGTAGCTTAAATCGCCAACTAAGACAATCCAATTCCAGTTTTCGGAATATGCTTTTTCTATGCTGTTTGAAACTAATTTTTCGCCTAAACCTTCACCTTGGTATATTGGATGGACTGCAAGAGGGCCCAAAAGAAGACCTCTGCTACTGTGACTGTCTACCTGTATATTCCAAAACCTGATGGACCCAACAACTTTCTTCGAAGCATCTTTTATCACATGGGAAAGATTGTTAACTTTGTTAGCTGAATTCCTTAGCTGATATGAGCTAAGTAGTGTTCTTTTAGGCGTAAACACTAGATCCAATAACCTTTCGACCTCAATATGGTCATTCTTGGCCTCTAGTAATAATCTTAGATTATTATGACTGCTTTTCATTAATCTTTAATTTAAATATCTTGATTATCCTGCCTAAAAATTACTCCAGGATTTAAAATAGTGAAAGGATCGATGGCGTTCTTAATCTGACGCATTACATTAAATCTCCCAGGGTCACAATACTGCTCTAAGTCTTTAACCTTTAATCGACCAACCCCATGTTCTGCACTAAATGAGCCTCCTAAGCCTTTGCAATTATTATTTATAACCTTAGTCAATTTAGATTTAATCCTTGCATAATTAGATTTTTTTTCTTCCCGGGGAGGAAATATATTGAAGTGTAAGTTTCCATCTCCCATATGCCCAAAGCAATTTACTCTTAGAGATTTATTTATTTCTTTTATCTCAACAAGGCTTTTATTTATAAAACTTTCCATATTTTCAAGTGGCAGAGCAATATCGTGAGACGTAATTGCCCCAATTTTTCTATTAGCCTCAGGTATATCTTCTCTCATTTTCCACAACTTTCTTGCTTTAGTCTCTGTATCACCAAGAACTACATGCGAAATAATATTTTTATTACAAAGCTCGTCCAAATCTTCATATACATCTTGCTCAACTGAACTATTGTTGTATCCAAATTCAATCAAGACATGCCAATCTGATTTACTTCTTTGGATGGTTGATTGAACCATTTTCGTTTCTTCAAGAAATCGCAATCCTACATCACTAATTAACTCAAACGCCTGCAAATATTGCCCAAACCTTTTGGATAATTCTAAATAGCTTTTTAAGGCTGCGTCAAAATCGTTCACTCCAAAAAATGCCACTATTTTATTTTGAGGAGTAGGATAAAGCCTTAAAACGGCTCTGGTGATTACACCCAAAGATCCTTCAGAACCAATAAACAGGTTTTTTAAGTCGTATCCTGTGTTATCCTTTTTGAGTGTCTTTATATCATTAACGATAGAGCCGTCAGCCAATACGACCTCAAGTCCTAAACAAAGATCTCTTGCGTTTCCATATTTTAATACCCCAATTCCGCCTGCATTTGTTGCCAAATTTCCACCTATACAACATGTCCCCTTGGATGCCATTGATAAAGGATATAAAAAATTTCTTTTGCCTACAAATTCATGAACCATTTCCAAAATTACACCAGCTTCAACCTCTATAGATTGATTGATAGAGGAAAAGTTTTTAATCTTATTCATCCTTTCCAAAGATAAAGTTACGCTATATTTATCTGGCGCGATTTGTCCTCCTACCAGTCCAGTGCCACCACTCCGGGGCACAACTCCAATTTTATATTTTGTAGCAAGTTTCAAACACTCGGAAACCTCTTTAGTCGATCTAGGCTTAATCACATAGGGAGATTGATTTTTATATAAACCCCGAGGTTCTGATAGATAGGAGGAAGAAATATCAGTAATACTATTATTTGAAAGTGTGTTTCTAATATTTCTTATGAACTCAAAGTAATCTTCTTCTTTCTCTATTATTTTAGCTCTCCTTCACTCGCCCTCTTCTGTCATTTCTTAACAAGCCATATAAAACGTGATTTCTCCAACGACCATTTATTTGCAAATAGCTTTGCCCCACTCCTTCATATTTAAAACCAACTCTTTCCAAAAGCCCTCGAGAAGATTTATTTTCTGGCAGAGTAGCTGCCTCCAATCTTGAAATATTTAATTTGTTAAAAGAAAAGTCGATAATAGTCAAAACCGCTTCTCTCATAAAACCCTTACCTGTGTGCTCCTTACCTAGCCAATAACCCAAAGTGCCCGCATTCGAGGGCCCCTTCCTAATGTTTTCAATATTGATTGACCCTAACAGATTTTGAAATTTATCGAAAATGAAAAATTGGTATGCTTGGCCTGCTTTAGAACTTTTTTTTGCCCACCTAACTCTACTATTAAAAGCATTACGCTTGAAAAAATCATTACCTCTTTTCGGCTCCCATAACTCTAAAAATGCTCTACTATTCTCTCTCAGATTACGCCACTGGTCAAAATCACTATATTGAGGCCCTCTCAGTTCTAACTTTGTTGATTTCAATATAATTTCGGGTTTACCAAAAATCATTCCTAAGATCTAACTTCCTTAACGCTCAATTCTCTTCTAAAAAACTTTTTCTAATTTCTTCTGCCACTTTGTGTTTATTTGGAGGTATCACTCTTACACTCTCTTGCTTTTCCATTATTGCTTCGAGCGCAGGGGGAATTGGTATACTCACCTCTAATGCTCTCTCTACAGTTTCTCTAAATTTCGCTGGATGCGCAGTTCCAAGTGAAACAACTGTTTCTCCTGTCTCGATGAAGTCTTTCGCTACACGCACGCCAATAGCACTATGAGGACACAAAACTATTTCTCTCTCATTATAAAAGTGATTTATTGTTGCAATCGTGTCAGAATCTGCCACTGCTCTACTAGCAAAGTCTTTTGAAATCCTTGTTAATATTTTTTTTTCGAGATTAAAATGACCTTTATTAGATAGATTATTCATTAGCCTTCTAACCTCTTTGGTATCATTATTCAAAAGATCGAATAGTAGTCTTTCAAAATTAGAGGCAACTTGTATATCCATAGAAGGGGATAATGTTTTGCTCACACTATCACTTTTATAAACGCCAGTCTTAAAAACTCGATCCAAGATATCATTTTTATTTGTTGCTACAATAATCTTTTTTATGGGTAAACCCATCCTTTTTGAAATATACCCAGCATAAGCATCTCCGAAATTACCCGTAGGAACACTAAAGCTTAAATTTCCTGCGGAAAGGTCTTTCAACTGATAAAAAGCAGAGAAATAGTAGATAATTTGAACCAAAATCCGAGCCCAATTAATTGAGTTTACACCAGATAGATTAACATCGCTTACAAGCGCTTTATCCGCAAATAATTCCTTCACTATCGATTGACAATCGTCGAAAGTTCCTTGCACAGCAAATACTTTTACATTCTTAGCATTTGAAGTAGTCATTTGCTTTCTTTGTATTTGTGAAATTCTTTCATGAGGATAAAGTACGTATAAATTTACGTTTGATATACCCTTGAACGCTTCAACAGCCGCTGACCCCGTATCGCCTGAAGTTGCTGTTATAATATTAATATTTAAATCTCTCTTCTGCAGGGTCTTTGCGAACATTCTTGCTATTACCTGCATAGCGAAATCTTTAAATGCTAATGTAGGTCCATGGAATAACTCCAGAAAAAAATGATTGTCTTCTAATTTAATCAAGGGACTTTTGAGCTCATGATGAAACCCCGAGTAAGACTCAATCACGATCTCAGAAAGCTCTGCCCTACTAAAGCAATCGCCAGAAAATAATGATATTATCTCTAAAGCAAGCTCTTCATAACTAAGATGTCTCCATTGATTTAAAATTTCCAGATTTAACTGTGGAATAAACTTTGGGACAAATAGGCCACCGTCCCCAGCTAATCCCGCATGCAAGACTTCACTAAAGTTTTTGGAATTATCTAGTCCCCTGGTCGAATGGTACAGCATTACTCAATTTTCTTTTTTTCTCTCATTTTATATACGAAGTACGTACTCATACCAAACCATAAAATAGACATCATAAACCAGGTAATTGCATATTGAAGGTGATTGTTTGGTATATCTCTAGTCGGATCTTGCATCTTTAAACTTGAGTCGAGTCTATTTTGTGTCGCAACCACCAATATTTGTTGAGTCTCAAGAAAGCTCGCCATTTTCTCTAGATCTCGAGAAAACCATATATTACGCTTAAGGTTTGGATCCGGAGTGAAATAATCTGTCTCGTTCGGCCAAAATAGATACCCTATTATTGAATTCTGTTGTCCGATAGTTTCTAAACGGTTCGTATCTTGTTCCTTTATAACTCCTCTATCTATTAGAATTTTACTTCCATCTTGTAATTTCAAGGGGGAAATAACCCTAAAACCTGCTCCAGACCCTTTTACTGGAGTAAGAATAAAAATGGCTCTTGGCTCTAAAAAGCCTTCAACTTCTACCATTTTATAGTTATGTTCTGATTTCTTTAACTCTGTTGGCATTGTTGAGGGTTCACTATTCAAATTATAACTAATATTTTCTAATAGCGCTTCCTTCCAAGCTAGTCGTTTCATTTGCCAAGCGCCCAAGTACAACAAAAGAATTAGCCCAGGTACAGCTATAAAAACAACAAAAAGCCACTTTCTATTCATCTCAAAGCAAATTTTAAGACTACTTAAGCGCCCCAAATGTAAATTGCAGCAAATAGGAATAACCAAACAACGTCAACGAAATGCCAATACCAGGCTGCAGCTTCAAAACCAATGTGCTTTTCAGGCGAGAAATGGCCCTTTTTTGCTCTTATCAAACAAACAAGCAGGAAAATAGTCCCAATAAGAACATGAAACCCATGAAATCCAGTAGCCATGAAGAAGCTAGCTCCATAGATGTTCCCTGAAAAGGAGAACGACGCATGTGTATATTCATATATTTGAAATACCGTAAAAAGAGCGCCTAGCCCAATTGCCAGAATTAAGCCATTTTCCAAACCTTTCCTATCATTCTCATGTGCAATTGCGTGGTGGGCCCATGTTGCTGCTGCGCCTGAGCAAAGAAGAATTAAGGTGTTTATTAAAGGAAGATGCCAAGGATCAAACGTCTCAATCCCTGTCGGCGGCCAAACACCACCCACGGCCTCCATAGGGTAAAGGGCATGTTTAAAAAAAGTCCAGAACCAAGCGAGAAAGAACATAACTTCAGATGTAATAAACATGATCACACCATATCTCAAACCTATCTGAACAACTGGTGTATGGTCACCGTCCTTACTTTCAAAAACTACATCTGACCACCAGGCGAACATACAGTATAAAACCACCAGAAGACCCAATGCTGCGATAAAAACACCACCTCCATGCATGAACAGCACACTTCCAAAGAGAAGTATAAACGCCCCAAGAGCGCTTAAAAACGGCCACAAACTCGGATTAAGAATATGGTAATCGTGATTTTTTTCATGTGCCATTTTTTTCCTCTCACACTAAAAATTTTATGATTTGGTCTCTTCTTCTAGTTTATAAAAAGTATATGACAATGTCAGCGATTTTATATTCCTAGTTTCAATATTCTCATCAATTTCTGGATCAATGTAGAATGTGACCGGCATCTTAACTCGCTCTCCTGGTTGCAAAGTTTGCTCGACAAAACAAAAGCAGTCGATTTTACTGAAATAGTTTCCCGCTGAAAATGGAAAAACATTGAAGCTAGCTTGACCAGAGATAGTCTCACTAGTTGGATTGTGAGCTTCATAAAAAACTAGTGCTGTTTCTCCAATTTTGACCTCCACCTCATTTTGCATTGGTACGAAGTTCCACCTCATATCTTTAGCTTTTGATGCATCAAATCGAACTTTAATTGTTTTATTTAAGATAGGGCCATCGAACGAATCGGAATAAGTCTCGGGTGTACCGCCATAGCCTGTAACCTTGCAAAACCAATCATAAAAAGGCACCGCTGCGAATGATGCGGAGAGCATTATGCATACAAGTCCGATCAAGTATATTGGTGTACGGTTTGGTCTTTCAGAATTATTTATCATCTTTTTCCAACATATTTTGTCTAATGATATGGTCGTACCCCTGCATTAGCGAACCTTGCTTTAGCTTAACTATGGTTATAGAGAAGATAAGTGCCACAACTACAAATAGTAGTATTCCTATTTTGGTGTTGCCGGTGCCCCTATTTAACTCTGATTGTTTCAACTCTCTTCTCACACCAAATCTTTTAAGGTATAACTGGCCAAGCTAACGACACACCATACTCCAAAGTTTCAAAAGCTCTACTTATCACTAAAAAACCAAAATATAAAAACAGATATAGGATTGTGAACTTAAAAAATCGTCTTTCTCTCTCATATCCATTATTTTCGTTAAACCTAACGAGATTTACAGCAGAAAGCAGCAACAATGCGTTCAAAACGTTACTTAACAAAAAAAACACCGGGCCACCAATCTCTGAGAAAGAGATGACTTGAGAGGAAATTATTAAAATAATCGTATAATGAAGTATAGATCTTCTAGTCTTTTCCACCCCATATAAAACTGGGAACATAGGAATACTAGCTTTAGCGTAGTCATCTTTAGTAATTATTGCTAGTGACCAAAAGTGCGGGGGTGTCCAGAGGAATATAAACAAAAACATTAAAAGGGGTTCAATAGAGACTGTTCCTGTAGTTGCTACCCATCCTATCAAAGGAGGCATCGCTCCAGCAGCTCCTCCAATCACAATGTTTTGGGGCGTAGCTTTTTTTAAAAACATCGAATAAATTACAAGATAGAAAAATATTGTTAATGCTAAAAGAAAAGCAGCTAACCAATTAGACACTAATCCTAAAAACATAACAGAAAAAATTGAAAGACTTAAACCAAAGACGAATGCGTCATCGGAACTTATTTTGTCATTAGGAAGAGGTCGCCTACTTGTTCGCTCCATCACATTGTCAAGCTCTCTATCCCACCACATGTTTAACACCCCAGCCGCACCAGCACCTATAGAAATGCAAATCAGCACAATGAGAGATAGAAACAGGTTATTTTGAATAGGAGCTATAATTATGCCTACCGCAGCTGTAAACACAGCAAGCCACATTACTCTAGGCTTTAAAAGCACATAAAGGTCTTTAAAGGATCCTGTTCCTTTTGCATCTATGCTTTCTAATGTGCTCAACTCAATGACCTATCTAATCGAAACTTGACAATTAATTCTTCTCTGCCAACGCAATAGATTTTTGCCTATCGCCATTTATACTAGCAAACTTCTCTGAAGCTCTCTTGAGCCACTCTTTA
Organism: uncultured Alphaproteobacteria bacterium; assembly: GCA_902596605.1. GTDB lineage: Bacteria > Pseudomonadota > Alphaproteobacteria > Rhodobacterales > Rhodobacteraceae > CACIJG01. Next base: position 24,244 of record CACJUU010000019.1, read on the forward strand.
TACTCTTCCTCGCTAACAACCTTCACCACTATTGGCATGTAGGAATGGTTTAGTCCGCATAATTCGGAGCATTGACCAAAATATACTCCTTCCTTTTCAGGTTTAAACCATAGTTCAGCTAATCGTCCTGGAACTCCATCTTGGTGAACACCAAACGACATGACCTTCCACGCGTGAATAACATCCGATGCTGTCACTTGCACTGTTATGTTTTTATTAACGGGTACAACTACTGGGTTATCGGTCGCCAAGAGATATTCATCTTGAGAGTACCCAAACTCAGCAAGTTCCTCTTTCTCAAGCATCACCGAGTCAAATGAAAAATTGTGCTGAGGATAATCGTAAGACCAATACCACTGAGCTCCAGTTGCTTTTATTACAACATCACTATCTGGAATTCTAAGTTGTTTGAGCAAAATAGGTAACGAAATAATTCCAATACCAATCAATATAAATACTGGAATTATGGTCCACAATATTTCGATAGGAGTATTGTGGGTGGTAGAAGATGGTGTCGGGTTAGCCTTTCGATTGTATCGGATAAAAACCCAAACAAGAAGCGCACTCACAAATATCGATATTAGCGTAATAATGACCAAAAGAACGTTATCTAGCCACTGTATGTCTCTAGCCAACTCTGTAACCGGAGGTTGGAAATTTATTCCGTTTGGAATTGGTTTTCCTATAACAGGTAAATTTTTATCTAAACCGTCATTAGCGAATAGTGTGGAAGCAGACGTTGTAAAAAAAACTGTGCCTAAAGCCGCCGTAAACGTATTAAAAGGACATCGCAAAAAACTATTCATAAAACCCCCTAAACATAGTTTTAAACTACAATTATTCGATTGATATATATATAGCTTACATTTTGTAAAAATCTACTATAAAACAAATCAAAACACCTTATAAAGGCTAAAAATTTTTGCTTTTTATTTCAAACATTATTTTCGGTTAAATCGTCGCAACAAATTTAATGTTTATCAAATATTTTAAAAAAAAGATTGACAAGATCGACATTGGGTAAGATTTAAAACAAAACTGTTAGGATTTTTCATGACGAATGTCGTAATTGTAGAGTCACCAGCAAAGGCAAAAACAATCAACAAATATTTGGGGGACCAATACAAGGTTCTTGCATCCTATGGGCATGTTAGAAATTTACCCAAAAAAAATGGCTCCATTGACGTTGAGAATGATTTTAAACCTAAATGGGAGATCGATACAAAAAGCAAAAAACATATAGATGAGATTGTTATAGCGCTAAAGTCTAGCTCTAAACTTATCTTAGCAACCGACCCCGATAGGGAAGGCGAAGCGATTTCATGGCATATTCTTGAAATATTGAAAAATAAAAAAGCACTTAAAGCAGATATGGCTGTAGAGAGAGTTGTGTTCAATGCAATTACAAAAAATGCCATTTTATCGGCTATTGAAAGTCCCAGAGAAATAGACACAGATTTAGTTGAAGCGTATCTAGCAAGAAATTCATTAGATTATCTAATGGGTTTTAATATTTCTCCAGTGCTTTGGCAAAGGCTCAGAGGAGCTGCAAAATCAGCTGGTCGGGTTCAATCCCCTGCGTTGAGACTCGTCGTCGACAGAGAAATTGAAATAGAAAAATTCAAAACGGAGGAATATTGGACTATTTCTGCTGATTTTAAAGACAAAAATAATAACGTAATTCGGGCCAATCTCTCTTTGTTGAACAATGAAAAAGTTGAAAAGTTTTCGTTCAAGAACTCTGACACCACAAACATAACCGCAAATGAGCTCGAGCAGAAAGAATATCATGTAACTTCTGTTACTAGTCAAAAAAGAAATCGAAATCCCTATGCTCCATTTACCACATCCACATTACAACAAAGCGCTAGTACAAATTTAAAAGTTAGTCCTCGGGATGTAATGTCAACCGCTCAGAAACTTTATGAAGCTGGGCTGATCACTTATATGCGTACAGATGGAATTGAAATGGCTCCTGAAGGCATAACTAGTGCAAGAAAACAAATTTATAATTTTTTAGGCGACCATTATTTACCTGAAAAGCCACGCGTGTTCAAAAATAAAGCAAAGAATGCACAAGAAGCACATGAGTGTATTAGACCTACCGATTTTTCTAAAACACCCGAAAATGCAAAAAATTTAAGTAAGTCTGAATTGGACTTATACGCATTAATATGGAAAAGAGCGTTGGCATCTCAAGCAAAAGCAGCAGAAGTATTGCAGACAACAGTTTTAATTTCCTCCTTATGCAATAGCGCTCAATTTAGACTATCGGGACAAGTGGTGACATTCGAAGGGCATTTAAAAATATTCCAAGACACGAAAAAAGAAGATGATGAAAAAAGGATCCCAGACATTAGGGAAGAATATAAGATGAAATTGGAAAAAATTAATAAAGAACAGCACTTCACTGAACCACCTCCAAGATTTAATGAGGCTTCTTTGATCAAGCGTCTTGAAGAAGAAGGTATAGGAAGGCCCTCTACATATGCATCGATTATATCAAAAATACAAGAAAGAAATTATGTGAAAAAAGAGAAAAACAGGCTTGTTCCCGAAGATACTGGTCGACTTTTGAATTTTTTCCTTGAGGCATATTTCAACAAATACATTGAGTATAACTATACAGCTAAGCTTGAAGAAAACCTCGACGATATTTCTAGTGGTGAAAAGCATTGGAAAGATGTAATTAAAAGTTTTTGGGAGGAATTATCTGAATCTGTGGAATATGCGATGAGCTTTAGTATCACTGAGGTTTTGGATAACTTGAATATAAAATTAGCCGACTATTTGTTCGATGATGGAACTGGAAAAATACAGAAAAACTGTTCCTCATGCGATGATGGTGAGCTTGGGATAAAGTTGTCAAAGACAGGTGCATTTATCGGATGTTCAAAGTATCCCAAATGCAAATACTCAAGACCTTTAAATTCTAGCTTGAGTCAAAGTTCATCTGAGGTTATGGCTCAAGAAGAACCTTTAGGTCAAGATAGTGATGGTAACGATATATTTATAAAAAATGGGCGTTACGGACCATATCTTGAAATTGCTCTCGATGGCTTGGAAAAACCAAAAAGAGCTGCAATTCCCAAGCACTATACAATCGAAGAGCTTACAATTGAGAGAGCAAGACAATTATTAGAGTTACCTAGAAAATTAGGGCTACATCCTGAAGATCAGTCTGAAGTTATTGCAGCTATAGGCCCTTATGGTCCATATATTAAACATGGACGAACTTACGCAAACATTAAGGATTTTGAAGAAATCTTTTCGATTGGTATGAACAGAGCTGTTGAATTATTGTTAGAGGCAGCAGAAAAGAAAAATAATAAGGGTGGAAGACCTGGAAAGGAACTAAAAGTGTTAGGATCTCATCCAGAAGGCGAGGAAGTAAAAATTATGTCGGGTCGCTATGGAGATTATATAAAATGGAATAAAATTAATGTGACTATACCGAGGGAAAAGTCCGTTAAAACACTCACTCTAGAAGAGAGTATTGCCTTAATAGATGAAAAAAGAAAAAATTAATTATACAGCCTTTAGAACATAACTCGAAAAAGATCCTTGCAATAACAAGAATAAGCCATGACGAAATATTTACACTAAGTGGTTCACATGGCGGTTCACCTCTCGATTTTTTTTGCAGTGCTTCAGATAAAAATAACCTAAACATTGGTGACCTTGTAGTGACTTCTATTAAGTTTTTCAAAGAACGAAGCCCTGAGGTATCGATTTTAAAGAAAATACAATATCCAAAGAATTATATATTCGCTGTGTATCTCCATGATCAAACGGGCGCGAAATTAGCTCTATTATCAAATAAAAGGGATAAACCACTTAGTGTACTTCCATTAAAACAGGGAGCAAATTTTGACCAAAAATTTGGATATTTTGCGATAGGGGCCCCATCAAAATATCCCAAGAACTCAAAAATACACGATTTTCATATTTTTGGCTCTATAAATTGTACAAGTAGCTACTCAAAAATTGCTGCAATCGAATGGAACCTGAGACAGTTTTTTCCTAAAAGGATACTAAATGAAGCAAAAAAAATATTTGATAATTATAAAATTTCAAACAATGAGCATCAAATAGCTAAACCCTTTATTACTGTAGACCCAGATGACGCTAAGGATTTAGATGATGCCATTTACATAGAGACAGATAATTCAAAGAATAATCCAGGAGGCATAGTTTTATTCGTTGGTATTGCAGATGTGTCATTTTTTGTCAAACCGAATTCTATTATTGATAGAGAGGCCTTAAAAAGGGGGAACTCAACATATTTTCCTGATAAAGTTATTCCTATGCTCCCAGAAGATTTGAGTAATAATCTCTGCTCGTTAAAGGAAAACTCACCTAAAAAAGCAGTAGTAGTCAAAATGCGCTTAGATCATAGAGGTTGCAAGATAAAGCATGAATTTATCAGAGGCATAATTACTGTTGAAAAAAATTACTCTTATAAAAACTTTGAAGCCTTTTTATCGGATTGCAAAACAAAAAAAAAATATAGTGTATATAAGAAAGCATTAAATATTCTAAAGCAATCGCCACATTTAAAAAATCGCTTAAATTTAAATTTGGCTGAGAAAAAGATTTCATTATCTTCCAAAGGTTACCCTACAAAAGTTTTTGAAAAGAACAGTCTAAGAAGCAACGAACTTGTTGAAATGACTATGATACTTTCAAATCTCTGCGTGTCACAAACTCTTAGTCAATCTATTACAAAATACCTTTCTCGATACCATGAAATACCCGACAAAAATGCTTTAAAAGATTTAAATATCTTTACGAGTCTTAATGATTTAGCAACAATTAGAGGAAAACATGTTTCTTCGAATTCATTCAATGCGCTATTAAAACAATGCAAATATCCTGAAAAAAAAGAGTTGTTGAGCAACTTTATATTGCGGATATTACCAAAAGCAAAATACTCAGATGTAGAAGTTGGACATTTTGGACTTAACCTGCCTTTATATTGCCATTTTACATCTCCAATAAGAAGATATGCAGATCTTACCGTACATCGCTCATTAGCTTTCGCTCTAAAATGGGAAATGGATGACTTCAATTTTATGGAGGATCATAAGGCAATTTGCAAAATCATTAACGAATCTGAAAAAAAATCGGTTGGCGCCGAGCGAGAGAGTTTAGATCGCTATTCAGCCCTATTTATGTCTAAGCACATTGATGATTACTTCGATGGTATAGTTTCAGGTTCCTCCAGATCCTGTATTTTTATAAAACTGAAAAAATTCCCAATTGAGGGTGTATTATTAAAAAAATATTTAGACTTCAAGAACGAAAGAAAAAGATTTTCGTTTAAATATGGAAAACGTAAAGCGAGAGATAAGGGGTTATCTACTGGAGATGAAGTTCGCGTAAAGTTAGTATCAGTGCTGCCGTATAATGGATCGATAACCTTCTCACTTTAACAAGTTTTCTCTCTATTGGGCCAATTGTTAGATTGCATTTCAAAGAGCCTTGAAACAGTTCTTTGAAATTCGAAGGTATTTTTTCCACTATTATATAATTTTTCTGGAGGCACCTCGGCTCTACAAAGAATCTCTACTTCTTTATCATAAACACTGTCGATGAGATTAATAAATCTTTTAGCACTATCATCTCCACCATTCGACAAATCTGGAATTTCATCCAAAAACAATAATCTGATGTGGCTGACTATTTCTAAATAATCTGAAGCACTAAGAGGAATCGAACAGATTTCGCTGAATGTCAACAAGCCGACACCACTCTCGAACCTTTCTATTCTGAATTCGCGGCTGTTCATTTGTATCGTTATTCCTGCACCTCGATAAAGATTAAATTGAGATATGAGGTCATTAAATTGGCTGTTATCTTTAGAAGACGTACTTAAAAAATATTTCTTCTTTCCGGCAATTTTTATCTTTCTGTAGTCAACATTTGCCGACAATTTCACTACATTCAAACTCGACACTATGATATCAATAAAGGGCAAAAACAACTTTCTATTTAGACCATCTTTATAAAGGTCATTAGGATGTCTGTTTGATGTTGTTACAATAGTTAATTTCTTTCCTAGGAATTCTTCAAAAACCCTTCCTACTATCATTGCATCTGCTACATCTGTTATCTGCATTTCATCTAAACAAAGCACTTGAATGTCTTTTATGTACTCCGAAGCTACCGTTTTTATTGGATCTCTTATATTGTTTTCTCTCGCAATTTTTATGAGTTGATGCAGTTGCTTCATAAATTCATGAAAATGTATTCTCTTCTTTTCCTTTATATCCAATAGGTTGAAAAAAAGATCCATTAGCATTGATTTTCCTATACCAACACCTCCATAAATATACACTCCCATTTTTTCCTCAGAGGACTTTGGTGAAAAAAGCTTTGAAAACATTTTCCTAGTTTTTGTCTGATTCAGCTGTACACTCTTCTCCAATTTCTTTTTTAAAGCTTCAAGAAAAGTTACAAGTTTTTCTTGCGATTTGTTTTTCTCAATTTCATCGCTTGATATCATCTTGTTATAAATATTAAGAAGAGATTGCTCATCATTCATTTTTACTTCTTCTATCTTTCAGTAGATCAATTTGCTTTTTTCGTTCCTTTAGAGATAAAATTTTTTTATCTGTTTTAGTACCAAAACACTTATGGCAAGAAATCCCTTTTTCATAATGCTCATGGTTCCTATCAGTCAATCTCAAAGGACTTCTGCATGCGTGACATAACTCAAAGTCACCTGGTTCAAGATGGCTATTAACTGTTACCCGTTGGTCAAAAACAAAGCAATCTCCTTTCCATGTTGACGTCTCCGAATTTCCGACTTTATCTAAATAGTTTAATATACCACCCTTCAGATGATATACCTCTACTAATCCCTCACTTTTAAGTAAACTAGTTGCCTTTTCGCACCTTATTCCACCAGTACAAAACATCGCAATTTTTTTATTCTTAAGCGCCTTACCTTTATCTTTCCACCACTCTACAAACTCATGAAAACTGACTGTTTGAGGATTTACGCTTCCCTCAAATGTACCTAATTCGACTTCAAAGTCGTTTCTAGTGTCGATAGTAATAACCTCTTTTTTGGATATAAAAGAATCCCATTCTTCTGGTTCGATGTAGGTTCCAACAATCGCTGTAGGGTCAATTTCAGGAACCCCCAACGTGACAATTTCCTTTTTTACTTTAACACTTAATTTCTTGAAAACATTGGAGCTCACAAGATTTTCTTTAAAATCAGACCTTGTTAATGTAAAATTTTGTTTGAGAAAGCTTTTCACCTTTTCTGTCTTATCTTGGTCTAAAGAGCACATCCCATTAATACCCTCGTTACTAAGTATTATTGTACCTACCGCAGAATTCTCTTCGAGGAACGCTGCTAGTTTTGCTTTTTCTTTTTGCGGGTTCTTTAGATGCAAAAACTTGTAAAATGCTAGTATGTTTTTAGTCATATTCGTCCTAATGAAGCAAAGCCAGCCAATTACATTTTGCTGGCAAACAGGGGTTTCCTTTTATTAACATTTATTTTATTGTATCGAAACGTTATCACAAGGGTTCTCTAACGCACTAGAAAAACTAACTAAGCAAGGGGTGCTTAGAGAGGATGAGATATCAACTGCTTTGCGAGAAGTCAGAATAGCTTTATTGGAAGCCGATGTATCATTAGAGATAACAAAAAGGTTTGTAAAAACCGTGGGAGAAAAAGCACGGGGACAAGCGGTAACTAAATCGGTTACTCCAGGTCAACAAGTAATTAAAATAGTGCATGATGAATTAATTAAGGTCTTAGAAGGCCACAGCGAAACATCAAATGCTCTTAAAATTGACAATCCACCCGCAACAATTTTAATGGTAGGGTTACAAGGTTCGGGAAAAACTACAACATCAGCGAAATTAGCTTTAAGGTTACAAAATAAAGAAAAGAAAAAAGTTTTATTAGCTAGTTTAGACACAAGACGCCCAGCAGCCATGGAACAGCTTGAAATATTGGGTAAAAGTAACTCAATTGATACCTTACCAATTGTAAAGAGTCAGTCACCAGAGCAAATTACTTCCAGAGCAATGCAGCAAGCATCTTTAGGAGGATATGATGTGATTATTCTTGATTCTGCGGGCAGAATGCAAATAGACGATGAGCTAATGACAGAAATCGAAAAGATTAAAGATTTAAGTAATCCTAATGAGACACTTCTGATAGCTGATGGATTGACCGGCCAGGAGGCCGTTAATGTAGCTAGCGACTTCAACCAGCGATTAAATATTTCAGGGGTTGTTTTAACTAGAATGGATGGCGATGGTAGAGGGGGAGCAGCCCTCTCGATGGTTTCAACGATAGGAAAATCGATAAAATTTATAGGTACTGGTGAGAAAGTTGATGCATTAGAAGAATTTCATCCTGATCGTATTGCTAGAAGAATACTAGGTATGGGTGATATAGTTTCCTTAGTTGAAAAAGCTTCTGAAACACTGGAAGCCGAAAAAGCAGAGCGATCCATGCGCCGTTTCCAAAAAGGGTTGTTCAATATGAATGATTTAAAAAACCAGTTGGAGCAAATGCAAAAAATGGGTGGACTGCAGAGCTTGATGGGAATGATGCCCGGAATGGGAAAGCTCATGAAAAATTTAGATGATAAATCTCTTGATGACTCTGTTATAAAACGCCAAATTGCCTTAATTCAATCAATGACTAAAAAAGAACGATTGGCTCCGAACCTTCTTCAGGCAAGTAGAAAGAAAAGGATAGCTCTTGGTGCAGGGCTAGAGGTACCCGAATTAAATAAGTTGATCAAGATGCATAGGCAAATGTCAGATATGATGAAAAGAATGGGTAAAATGGGCGGCAAAGGCATGTTAAAAAGCTTCATGCAGCAGATGTCAGGAAAGAACGATGGTATGGCACCTTCTTTGGCTGATGCACAATTACTACAAAAGCAATTGGGATCGAAACTTCCGACAAACCTAACCGGATTAAACTTTAAAAAATGATCAAATGAAAAAAAACAAAATTAATGTTGATTTATTGTTAAAAAATGAGAGAAGTACTATCGATAGGCTCGATGCAATAATAATAAACGCTTTAATAGAAAGATTTTCGGTTACAAAGAGGATTGGATTAATAAAAGCTGAAAACAATATTGAGCCGCATGATGGAGAAAGGGAACAAGAACAAGTGAAGACACTTGAAAAGCT
>CACJUU010000020.1 GCA_902596605.1 uncultured Alphaproteobacteria bacterium
TTTAATTGAATAAGAAAGCAGCCCCAACATCGAGCCTTCTATTGACATAAAAATCAATGCCGTAAATAGAAGAGCGAAATGCTCTCTTACATATAAACTCCAGAACCATTTAAAAAGAGGTTTTTTGTCATATTCAATATTCATATTAATAATTTTATCTGGGAATTTTGAACCAATGAGAATTTTTTCTAAAATCACCGTACCTTTGTGTCATCTCTTCTCTATGATAGCGATTCTCTACCCAATCCAAAAAGTTAATCCTGTCTTTTTTGAAAGCATGCCTATATTCCATAAGCATAAAGTCTAAAATTCCTGCAGTCCAACCACCCAGGTGTAAAAACTTAAAGGAAAGTTGCTTTTGAGCTATTTCTACAGGTGTATTTAGAACCAATAAGAAATAAAGAGCTGAGCCTAAACCGGCTCTATCAGAGCCTGACTTACAGTGCATCAAAAAAGGTTTTTTTATGGTTTTAAAAACTTCATTTATTTCAAATATTTTTTCTTTTTCAGGCAATTTTGATGAGTATAATTTTACGTTTATCAGTTTAATCCCGATCTCCTTACATATATTTTTCTCAATAAAAAATGCTCCTTGGTTAGATTCACCTCTAAAATTTATTATAGATTGAATCCCTTTTTCTCTTTGCCATTCCAATATCCGCCTCTCAGAGGGCTGATTGGATCTGAACACTCCAGGCGCTATCTGAAAATTATTATGATAAAAAATTCTGAGAAACTCATGGTCTATCCAGAAAGCATGCTTTTCAGCAGATTTCTTATTTGAGGAAGAGAAAGTTTTTTCTAAATCACTTCTCCAGTTTTCATCAAACTTTTCAAACTTTTGCTTTAAGTTAAACAATATGTTCATCCTTTACCGCGATTAGTATTACAACACTTCCAAACCAGCAAGACTTTTTGATTGCAAATAGCTATAACTTTTGTTTATAGGTAACATTAGCAACCCAGATTGGTGAAATAATAATGAAAGTTTCTAACGGACGCATACACAGGGCTCTTCCTGGACCATCAATAATACCAGATAAGGTACTTCAAGCGATGCAAAGACCTGCTCCCAACATTTACGGAGGCGAGCTCGAAGAGATTACTATGAGCATATTATCGGATATTTCTGAATTAGCTTGTAGCAAAGGCAGAGTAGCGCTGTATATATCAAATGGTCATGGTGTGTGGGAAGCGGCCTTAACAAATCTCTTTAATGAAGATGACAAAATTCTAACTATCTCAAATGGTGTTTTTGGCAAGCACTGGGGTAATATTGCTTCAAAGCTTGGGATAGAAGTAGTTCATTTGGAATACGGAATGGACAGGGCTTTTGAATTCAATGACCTCGAAAAAGCTCTTTCCGAGGATAAAGATAAAAAGATCAAAGGTATTTTGGTTGTTCAAACAGACACTGCTTCTTCTATGCTTTTAAACATAGAAGAAATAAGTAAATTAAAACAGAGCTTGGACCATCCAGCGTTATTATTAGTAGATAGTATCGCTTGCTTTGGCTGTGATGACATGAAAATGGATGAATGGGGGGTTGATCTACTATTAACAGCATCACAAAAAGGTCTAATGACTCCGCCTGGCTTAGGATACCTAGTGATAGGAGAGAGAGCTGAGATCCAAGCAAAAAAAGTTACAAAAAAATCAGCTTACTGGGATTGGGGTCCTAGACTTGATCCAACAAATTTTTATGAAATTTATTTTGGAACTGCACCAACACACTTACTATTTGCTCAAAAGGCAGCACTAGAGATTATGAACGAAGAAGGTAAAGATAACATTATCAAGAGGCATGAAATTTTAGCTAATACAGTCTGGAAAGCCGTTGATATATGGAGTCAAGAAGGAGTATTGAAATTTAATGTTCCTAATAAGAAAAATAGATCTCACGCTGTCACCACACTTGTTGCAAAAAACTATGATCTTCTCCCATTTAAAAACTGGGTAGAGAAAAATACGGGAGTTGAATTGGGGATTGGATTAGGATTTGAGGGTCCAGAGTATTTTGATGGGAATTCCGCTTTCAGGATTGCGCATATGGGCCATCTTAATCCACATATGCTTCTCGGCGTACTATCTTCCTTGGAGATGGGTCTTATCGCTACAAAAATACCATTTAAAAAAGGTGGTTTAGACAATGCCATGGATTACTTGGCAAACTGTATAAATGATGAGGTTTAAATCTTTTTGATTATTTTATTCATAGCTTCTTCTAAAACTATCAAGTCATCATTTGTTCCTGCGGTAATTCTTATAAACGAATTTAGGGGGCTAGCGTTTGGCATGCGCACAAATATTTTTTCTTGAATTAAACTGTTCATTAACTTTGCCGCAAACTTACCATCACCACCACTATTTATCGGCACAAAGTTTGTTCTTGAAACTAATGAGTTAAACCCGAATTTTTTAAAGATCGAAGCAATTTCTTTTTTTGATGATTCAACTTTTTTCAAAACAGCCTGTAAATACTCCTGATCTTCCAATGCTATTTTGGCAGCGATTTGACCAAGTCTGTTTACTCCGAAGTGATTTCTTACTTTATTAAAAGCCTCAACCAATTTCTTATTTCCAATTCCGTAGCCTATCCTTAGACCGGCCAAGCCGTAGGCCTTAGAAAAAGTTCTAAATCTAATAACGTTTTCCCGTTCTATATCAATCGGAGCTAATTCATTCACATCTACGAAGTCTGAGTATGCTTCGTCGAGACAAAGTATTGTTTTGTCAGGTAAATTATCTATGAAATCCTGTATTCTTTCTTTGGAGTGAAAAGTTCCCATTGGATTATCTGGATTAGATAAATATAAAATTTTCGCTTTGCTTTTCTTTGTTGCACTTAGCAACGCATCAAGATCCTCATAATTGTTATTGTAAGGAACAAGTGATATATTACCTCCAAAGCCATCCACATGATATTTAAAAGTTGGGTAGGCGCCAAGGGAAGAAACAACTTTATCGCCTGGTTCTATAAAAAGCCTCACTAGGTTTCCTAAAAGCCCATCAATACCCTCCCCCACTGTGAAGCAGTCTCTGGGCATCTTATAGAACTCTGATAATCTCTGTAAGAGGTCAAAACTTTCAGGATCTCCATATTTCCAGACATTTTCAACTTGAGCCTTTATCGCATTTATAACCCTATTAGAGGGACCGAACACACTCTCATTAGCACCCATCCTAGAATCGAAACTGAATTTATTTTCTCTCTCCTGACTTTCTGGTCCTACGAAAGGTACCGATACAGGTAAGTCACTAGCTATCTTAGTAAACTTAGGCTTCAATTGTTAAATTTCTCCAAACCCTTTAACAAGGATTTCTGTTTGTTTAATTTTGACTTAAGATCTTCATAATCAGACTCAAATTTTTCTATAACGGTTTTTGGAGCTTTATCTCTAAAGTTTTTATTGTTCAGTTTTTCTGACAATTTTATATTTTCACTCTCTAACTTTTTTAAGGTTGCATTTACTCTCTTTTTTTCAAGTTCTAAATTAAAATCTGATTGCACAGACACAAAGGCCTCTACTTTACCTCCTGAAATTGCCAAAGCGTTCTTGGGTTTTCTTTGAACTTGCTTGATTTCTAATAGCCTGGCTAACTTGCAAATAATTTTTTCATTCTCCTTGATATAACTATATTGCTTGGCTTCCAAATCAACCACGAATAAATCTGTTTTTCCACCTGAAAGTAAATTAAAATCTGACTTGGTAGATCTTATATCCTCAATAAAAGATATAACATTTTCTATTTTATTAACCTGATTTTTGTCTATCGAATTAACACTTATTGTAGGCCAATTACCGTTAGATAAGAGCCCTTTATCCTTTCTAAAATGTTCCCAGAGCTCCTCAGTCACAAAGGGCATTATAGGATGAAGCATCTTCAAGCAAGCTACAAAAGCCCAGGACAATGTTTTTCGTGTTTCTTGAACAGTTTTTGCATCGTCATAATTTAAAAGAGATTTGGAGAACTCAATATACCAATCACAGAAAACACCCCAAGTGTGATTGTAAAGGTTATTAGCGATATCGTTAAACCGAAATCTTTCATAGCTTTGATTAACTGAGCTCAAAATATCTTGAGTTTTACCTATTATCCATTTATTTGGTGGTGCCTCGACACTTGAAATGTCAAACTCATCGTCAAAATGACAACCATTCATTTCCAAGTATTTTGCTGCATTCCAAATCTTGGTAACGAAATTTCTATATCCCTCAATTCTTGATTCCGATAATTTTAAATCTCGTCCGGTAACTGCCATAGCTGTTAAGGTAAACCTTAGGGGATCAGCCCCATATCTATCAATTAGGTCTAGCGGATCAAGAACATTACCAAGAGACTTAGACATTTTTTTTCCATGCTCGTCTCTTACTAAAGCGTGAACATAAACTTTTCTGAAAGGAATTTCCTTTACCGTCGCTAGTTGCATCATTATCATTCTTGCAACCCAGAAAAAAATAATATCGAAACCCGTCACCAAGACACTTGTCGGATAGTATCTGTCAATAAAGGTATTTTTTTCTGGCCATCCAAGCGTTCCAATTGGCCATATGCCAGAAGAAAACCAGGTGTCTAGCACATCAGGGTCTTGGTAGATACTTTTATGTCCTGCTAACTTTTCTGCTTCCTTTAAAGTTTCCGCACAATACTCATTTCCATCATTATCGTACCAGACTGGTATCTGGTGCCCCCACCATAATTGCCTGGAAATACACCAAGGCTCAATATTTTCGAGCCAGTTGAAATAAACTTTTTTATCGCGTTCTGGGATGATTTCTATCTCGTTCTTCCTTACAACATCAATAGCTTCTTTAACAATTTTTTTTGAGTCAACAAACCACTGCGTGGTTAAAAAAGGCTCAACTACTACTTTTGATCTATCACCATGTGGCACAAAGTGCGCGTCTTGCTTCTCAGCTTCAAAAGAACCTTCTTCTTTCAGTAATTGTAAGATTTTCTTTCTTGCCTCAAACCTTTCAAGTCCATTTAATTGGTAAATATCTACCGACGGCTTAATTTCATTTGAAAAAGCTTCATTATCTTTAATTTTAATATTAGCACTAGTATCAAAAATATTAATTGCTTTTAAATTGTGCCTTTCACCAACCTCCCAGTCATTAAAGTCATGGGCAGGAGTAATCTTCACAGCGCCCGTTCCTTTTGAAGGGTCTGCGTAATCATCAGCTATTACCGGAAGCTTTCTTCCAACCAAAGGTAAAATAACCGTTTTCCCGATCAAATCTCTGTATCGTTCATCAGTTGGATTCACAATGACTGCTGTGTCTCCAAGAAGTGTTTCAGGCCTAGTAGTTGCAACTATTACATGATCCGCCGGTTGCCACTTTGTAAGCACCCCATTTTCATCAGTTTTAACCCCTAAGTTGAATGTGCCATGCTCTAAGAAATACTTTAACTCCCATATTTTTCCTTGAACCTCAATCTGTTCAACTTCTAAATCTGAAATAGCACTTTGAAATTTGGGATCCCAATTTACTAATTTTTTACCCTTGTAAATCAATCCTCTGTTGTAAAAATCTACAAAAACTTTTATGACAGCTTTTTGGAACTCAGGATCCATAGTAAATCTATTTCGGCTCCAATCGCAGGATGCCCCTAACCTCTTCAACTGATCAATTATAGTATTTCCAGATTTTTCCTTCCAATTCCAAACCTCTTCAAGAAATCTTTCTCGACCCATTTGCTGTCGGTTAATATGCTTTTTCTCTAACTCTCTTTCAACTACCATTTGAGTTGCAATTCCAGCATGGTCCTGACCAGGTTGCCATAAAACATCATAGCCGTTCATTCTATGATACCTAACCAAAACATCCTGTATTGTATTATTAAAGGCATGGCCAATGTGTAAGCTGCCCGTAACATTGGGTGGAGGGATCATTATAGAAAATGGTGGCTTGCCTTTATCGCTCTCTTTGCCTGACCTAAATGCGTCAGCCTCTACCCAACGATCATTTATCTTTCTTTCAGCCTCTTCAGGGTTGAATTTATTTGGAAGGTTCATCTTAACTTGTATCCTACTGCGTATTGCATTCGGCCACAAACGCTAGCTTGACTTTGGAATTAGAATCTTTTTTCAAACGGTTCGTTAATAGCACATGTTGATCAATCAAAATCTTCAATGACATTATAGGTAAAACTTCTTTCTACTGAGCTATGGAGCGTTTACTTTATTTTTTTTAAGCTCACTTATTATTTCTGCCTTAGTATGCTTACTACTGAAACTTAATTTATTTTTTTTCGATAATGAAAGAAGATCTGCCTTTGTTAACAAGCTTAAGTCAGAACTGCTCTTTATTCCTAATTTTGTTTTTCTTCCTACATTTGTTTTTATTTTTTCCGACTTTAAACTATCCGATTTATTATTTGACTGAAAATTCTCAAGTTCACTTCTTACAATTTTTCTTATCAACCCCGCCAGTTTCTTATCATTTAGATCAATAGATTGGTAGGAGAGTCTTTTTTCACCTGCGGTTACCAAATTTTCCTTTTTTAAATTAATAGTCTTATATTCACTCACCTTGAATAGTGTATCTTTCTCCCCTGAAACAACAGTTTTAATGTCACCAAGAATTTCCTCAAGATCGACTTTGCTATTTTCTTTTTTCTCTTTTTTTGCAGTCTTTTTTTCAGCCATTACACGTTCCTCATAGCAACCAATCTATTATCGCAGCTGTAGCTTAGTTCTCAGAGTACCTATCTCGGCTAACAAGTCAAATTTTGCAATTAATATATCCGTTGTGCTAGCAACTAATTCCACTTCAGAATTCAGGAAATTTTGATATGCTTGATCAGTATCTAGCGATGTCTTTCCTCCAAGCCTCCATTCTTCAAATACGCTCTCATACAACTCATTCAAAGCGTTGGTTTCTTCTTGCTTAGCAATAACTGAGGACTTTAGCGCCATTAAATTTAACCATTTTGTTGTGATATCTCTTTCCAGTGTTTTTTTTCTTACCGCAATGTCAATTGCTTTTGCTGCAAGTTTATTTGAAGCAATTTTAACTCTAGCCTTTTTTTGACCACCGCTATAAAGAATGACGCTGGAGCTTACAGAGATCCGTCCTGAACTAATATTATTTCCTATGGTATGACTATCACCATAAGACAAACTTCCAGAGAGGCTTAGACTTGGCAATTGGGATTTTTCTATGGAACTTAATTCGGCTCTAAGCGCTAGCTCCTCAAGCGCAAGAATTTTCAAAGCAATGTCATTCCCTATTCCTGCACTAACGCTAATCTCTAATGTAGAAGGTTCTTTTATTTTCATCTCTGGAAACATCGGTTTATCAGAAACTTTGCCTACCAAAGTCTTATAACTTTCTCTAAGCTGCTTAACGTTTGCTTGGCCTACTTTTAGTTGTGCCTCAGCACCGGATACGGAAGCTTTGGATCTCAGGAGGTCTGACCTTGTAGCCTCTCCTAAATCAAACCTATTCTTTACGGCCAAGTATTGCTGCTTCCTTATTTCTAGACTATTTTCATAAAGATCCACAATTTTTATCGCCTTAAAAAGTTCCAAGTGAACTTTGACTACGCTCAGTATCAGCTCATCTTCAAGCTTTTTAAACGAAAGCATTGAAGCATTATTCAAATGAATAGATGATATCTTTTTTGCTTTGAGTGATCCAAAGTCAAATAATGTATATGAAGAATTCAACGAAATGCTGTAGCTATCTGTATCCTGGTTTGTAACAAAATTTGATGATCGAGCCCCAGTACCACTTAAAGAAAGACTTGGTAACATTATTCCTTTCTGAATTAAAAAATTCTGATAGCTATTATCAAGCAATACTTTTTGGCTTTTTAAGCTTTCATTATTATCCAATGCAATTTGGATAGACTCTTTTATGGTCTGTGTGGATGCCTCCTTGCAGAAAAAAAAGATTATCGAAGTTAAAATTATAAAAGTTTTAGTATTCATTAAATTTTCTACCTGTTCACAAGGTAAATCCCTTTTCTATTTTAAAATCATTCAACAAAACACAATTTGCTTCAAAAAGATTTCTCCACTGCACTCCAGATATAGTTTTTATACCTAATCTGCATTGACCTAAAATTTTATCTTGAAAAACTGCTATGATTCTACCCTCAAGCTTAAGCTGATTTATTATTTCTTCATTTATATATTCGACGGCACCCTCAATTAAAATTGCATCATAGGGACCCTCTTCCTTTGCGCCGTCGTTAATATTACCCTCTCGAACCAAAACATTATCGTATCCATTTTCTATTAATCTAGCTTGAGCTTCTTGTGCAAGGTCTTGTATTTCAACAGCAACTACAAAATTTGCTAAGGATGAAGTTAGGGCACAACTGTAGCCATATCCCGTGGCAAGACTCAGAACATTATCAGAGGAGTTGAGATCTAAAAATTGGAGCATTTTAGCGAGCAGCCAAGGACTTATTGATGTTCTATCATTTTGTATTGGCAACTCAGTTTCACTGTAAGACAAACTTGCTAGATTACTGGGTAAAAACTTATCTCGTCGAACTTCTCCCAAAGCTGACAAAAGCTTTGGATCTGTCACATTAGCTGGCCGAATTAAGTTATCCACCATATTCTTTCGTGCTCTTTTAAAGTCAAACATTTGATGAACTCAACCAATAATTTAAGAAGATAAAGTATCAGACAAAGAGTTACATAATATTATATGTTCTTGCAATGAATTAAATTATTTAATATTGGTATTTTTTAATACATGGGCGACGTGGCGGAGTGGTTACGCAGCGGACTGCAAATCCGTGGACACCGGTTCGAATCCGGTCGTCGCCTCCATTTATAATTACTGAGGAAAGTATAATCGATTATAATGTCCCAACTCGTGAACAAAGAATACATTCTCAATATTATCAAAAAAATTGAGTATCCTGGAAATTTTGATCTTACCAAAAAGATCGAATCCATAAATGTTTCTGAACAGAAGGCTGAAATAATTATAAATTCAGAATTCACGAGCAGTACGGAAAAGCTAACGCACCTATGGAAGTCTATAATTGAAAAAGATAGTGAAATTACAAGTTGTTCTGTAATTTGCACAATGCACAGGAAACCGAACCTTAACCGTAATATGCCTTCAAAAGATCAACAATTTTTGAATAAACTTGATTTATCTCACCTAGGGAAAATATTATTTATTGCCTCGGGCAAGGGAGGTGTAGGAAAGTCCACCATCTCAAGTAATATAGCTGCGCAAATAGCAGAGATGGGATTTAAAGTGGGACTAATGGATGCAGACATCTATGGGCCTAGTCAGCCAAAAATGTTGGGACTAAATAACTCGAAAGTCGAAATAAAAAACAAAAAAATTAGCCCCAAGAAAATAGGCAATTTGAGCATGATGTCCATGGGAATGTTATTCCCAGAGCATGAGGCCATTATCTGGCGAGGACCTATGCTAATGAAGGGCATACAACAATTGCTTCTCGACGTTTCATGGGATAATCAAGATTATTTCATAGTCGATCTACCCCCAGGAACCGGCGACATACATATAACTCTAGCGCAAAAGGTGTCAGTATCTGGAGCAATAATAATATCGACGCCCCAAGATATTTCTTTAATCGATGCAAAAAAGGCAATTGCTCTTTACGATAAGACAAATACCAAAATCCTGGGCTTAATTGAGAATATGTCATATTTTAAATGTTCAAAATGTGGGGAGAAACATAATATATTCAGTAGCGGTGGTGTAAAGAAAGTTGCCAACAGCGAAAATCTAGCCCATTTAGGAAGTATACCCCTTTCAAAAGACATAATGGATTGCGCGGATAATGGAACACCTTATGTTTTACATAATCCTAAAGGCAAAGAAATATTC
Source organism: uncultured Alphaproteobacteria bacterium (assembly GCA_902596605.1). Taxonomy (GTDB): domain Bacteria; phylum Pseudomonadota; class Alphaproteobacteria; order Rhodobacterales; family Rhodobacteraceae; genus CACIJG01. Next base: position 9,840 of record CACJUU010000020.1, read on the forward strand.
AGTGTAATTGTTAAAAATATTTTTAAGCAATTAAATACTATTTAAAAGAATGATTGATACGGAATAAAATCTATTAGATCTCCCTTTTCTATGTTTTGTTCACTGTCATTAAGCTTAATGATGCCGTTCGACCAAGATAGACTAGAGAGTCTACCCGATCCCTCAAAGGGATAAATTGAAACGAAACCGTCTTCTTGATTAAGTTTAGCTCTCAAAAACTCTGATCTGCCTGACCTTTTATGCTTCACAAAATTTGCCTTTGCTTTAAAAGAGAAAGGCTTGAACCAATATTTTTCCCCCCCAATTCTACCAAGGGAAGGACGTAATATAATTAGTGCGCAAATAAATGTTGCCACTGGGTTTCCTGGCAATCCAAATACATATTTATTTCCCAACTTTGCACAAATAAATGGCCTTCCAGGTTTAATCGCAATCCTCCAATTAATTACTCGCGCCTCTCTATTAAGAAATTGTGCAACAAAATCTTCTTTTCCTGTTGAAACACCGCCTGTCGTCACAAAAACATCAACGCGTTTGAGGTTATCGTGGATCTTATCTCTCAATAGATCTAAGTTATCTCCCACTGAACCTATACTCACTACTGAATGACCCCAACTTTTTAACACTCTATTCAATGGAACGAAATTTGTATCAAATATAAAGCTACCACTACTTTGTCTCTCTATGTTCGACTTGAGTTCATTTCCGGTGGTTATTAGCCCAACTTTTAGTGGTTTGACTATTGGTACGGATGAATTTCCTGAGCCAATTAGCGTAGCTAGATCTGTTATTCTTATTTGGTTACCTTTTTCAAATAAAAGATCACCTTTTTTAAAATCCTCTCCCTGCAATCTTATATTATTTTCTTTAACATCATTCTGAACAAAATAAATCTTTTGATCTTGTTCTTTCGCATTCTCCTTGAAAATAATTCTGGTTGTTCCAGATGGTACAGGCGCGCCAGTTAAAATCTTAATTCCCTCGTTTTTTTGTAAAGTAACAGAAGCTTTACAACCTGGCTTTACTAAACCCTCTAAAGGTGAGAAGTTGTCAATAGTTGCTTTAGTACCTTCATTTATAGCAAAGCCATCTATAGCTGAATTATCAAAAGGTGGATTGTCGTATTTAGCAAAAATATCTTTTGACAATATTCTATTGACGCAATTATCCACACTAACTTTAGTTTCCCCTGAAACGGCTTTCAATTCAGCCTTCAGATCCAAAAACAACTTACTTAGGGAAGTTAATTGAAAATTAGGGGAGCTCACTATTTAGTCACCTTCCAAAGTTTTTAATATGAAGTCACAAATCTTCTCAATATTATCTCTTTCAAATTGCGGTAATACTGTATTTTCGATTTTATGTTGATTAAATATCAGTCCACATATTGTTTTGTCAGTTTCATACAATGGTTTTCTCTCGCTAATATTATTAATAACTTCAACTTTTCTGTGACCGCTCACTTTGAACCCTTCTACTAAAACTATATCAACTGGATTGATCTGTTTAATAATATAATCAAGACTAGTTTTGTGCTCAGAAATTGTTTTAGAAAATTTTATCCATTTTGTATCAGACGCGAGTATTGTCTCTTTTGCACCAGCATTAAAATGCCTGAAGGAGTCTGTACCCTGCCGGTCTAATGAAACATTATGGTGGGAATGCTTAATTGTAGATACCATCAAATTTCTTAGATTAAACTCCTTTATCAATTTTTCAATCAAAGTTGTTTTTCCTGTATCTTTCCAACCAACTACTCCTATAACTTTCATTTTTTTGTAAAATACTCCTTAAACAGTTGAATATCGTCTGGCGTATTGATATTGAAGAAAGGGTCTATCAAATCATTTGCAAAACAAACAATAGAAGTTTTGTGTTTTTTGCTCCAAAGTGTGACCTTTCTTACGCCTCTTTCTAACTCCTTTCTAAGATCATCGTGTAGATATGTTTTCCATAAACCAAAAACTGGATGCAAATCCTTCCTTTGCTTATGGTCTTTTAAGGATGCTGCAAAAACAATGTCAGAATTACTTTCTTCCATCTTTCTCAAGAGTTCTTTTAACAAGTTTTCCGGAAATAATGGTGTATCAACCGCAACAGTAATAACCTTTTCATAACCTATATCTCCTGCCCACTTCATGGCAGTTAATATTCCTGCCAAAGGACCGTAGAACCCCCCCACTTGATCATGAAGTATTGGCAAACCGTATCTTTTATATTTTAATGAGTATGAATTAGTATTTATTGCCACCCTGCTAGACTGTAGCTGAAGCCTTTCTATAGTCATATCTAAGAGTGTTTTATCGCCCACTTCGAGAAACGATTTGTCCTTGCGCTTCATTCGTTGTGATCGCCCCCCTGCTAGAATAACGCTAGGAAGATTTAAATCGCACATAAAGTAACCTTATTTCTAAATGTTAAAGCAAAACTCTTTCGAACCCACTTACACACATAAATCTTTTTCCTTTGAATCTCCCAATCATCGAAAGATTAAACTTTCTCGCAAGATGCACCGCGGATTTAGTAAAACCAGAGCGCGAAACTAATATTGGGACCCCCATACTTATTGCTTTTAATACCATTTCAGATGTAAGTCGACCTGTTGTATATAAAATCATATCAGTCGGATCAATTTCTTCCAGCACAATCCACCCACTTATTTTATCAATAGCATTATGCCTACCAACATCCTCCATATATACTAAAATTCGATCTCTTTCGCAAAGCACACTTCCATGGATAGCGCCGGCCTCCATATATAAACTGGGCAGGCCTATAATTTCTTTTACTAAGGCTCTGATGTCGCTTATTGAATATTTTTTTAAGTTTTGTTTAGGGATCGGTTTAATCTTATTATACATATCTCCGAAGACTGTTCCCATCGCACAGCCAGATGTTTTTATTTTCTTGACATTTTGAGCCTCAAAGAAAGTTTGTTTGTATGTTCTGACGACCACAGCCGAAAGTTCCTGGTTAAATTCAACTTCCTTGATTTCGGCTTTTGAACTAATGATATTTTGATTATATAAAAAACCAACAGCCAAATACTCAGGGTAATCACATACTGTCAAGGCGGTAAGCACTTCCTGAGAATTAAGATAAATAGTTAATATTTTTTCATCAATTAAATTGATGTATTTTACCTTATTTTCTTCATTAAAAACTCTAACCTTTGAAACTAACTTAGGAATATTTTCTTCAGGCGTTAAAAAATTGACTTTCTTTTGATATTTGTCCATATATGAATACTTGTTTATCTCTACAGCATTGTCCATCAAATTGTGTTATGTAGGTTACTTATGAAAAGCCAGAAAAAGTATTCACTCGTTATCGACACCACGGGACTAAGGTGTCCACTACCTTTATTAAAGGTTCAAAAAAACATTAAATCGCTTAGAAAAAATCATGAGGCACTTATTATTACTGATGATCCAATAGCAGAAATAGACTTAAAACATTACTGTTTAAATAATAATTATCTACTAAAAGAGATCAAAAATAATCAGGGCGGTGATGCACAATTCTTTTTAATAAAAAGGGATCAATAAATATGATAAGCAATAAAATTAACTAATTAATAGATAATCAATAAAAGAAAGGTTTTCCGTGTTTAGATTTTTCACAACAAGAAAATGGGTTTTGTGGGCTTGGTTAGGCTCTGCATTGATTTTATCATCACTTTGGATCCAAGTCGAAATTGACGTTAAGATCAATGAGTGGTTTGGCGAATTCTATGATATGATTCAGAAGGCCTTAGCGACACCCAATGCTGTCACTATAGAAGAGTATTGGGCTAGCTTGTTTAGTTTTATATACCTAGCAGGAATATACGTAGCTATTGCAGTTGCCGTGAGTTTTTTTACGGCACATTTTTTGTTTAGATGGCGTACTTCAATGGTGGAATGGTACCATTCAGTATATGACCAGGCACGTACTATTGAGGGTGCCGCCCAGCGTGTACAAGAAGACACAATTAAGTTTTCAAGAATAATGGAGGGACTTGGTACAAGTTTCATTGAAAGTATCATGGTACTTGTTCAGTTTATCCCAATCTTATTTGGGTTATCAGTTGGTATACCAATATTCTTTTTTGGTGATTGGCAATACGGATTAATTACAGGCGCAATTATTTGGTCGATTGGTGGAACTTTGTTCTTAGTTGCTTTAGGTTGGTTGCTCAGGCTAGTAGGAGTTGAATATGACTTGCAAAAAAAGGAGGCGGCTTACAGAAAAATATTAGTTATCGCAGAAGATGATGAAACAGTGAGACCAAAGACAATAGAGGAACTTTTTGCTGGTGTAAGAGGTATTCATTTTAAATCATATCTGCGTTATTTATATTTTAATGTAGGAAGAATTGCATACTTACAAGCAAACGTATTAAGTGCCTACGTTTTTCTCGCGCCAGCCATTGTGGCGGGAGTTGTTACGTTAGGGGTAATGCAACAAATAATTAGAGCATTTGGAAGAGTGGAAGGTTCAATGCAGTACCTACTCAAAGCGTGGCCAACAATTATCGAACTCTTAAGTGTTTATAAAAGACTAAGAGAGTTTGAAAGTCAAATTAAAGCGACCGACCGGTTAAAATCCGTCTAAAAATAACAGAAATATATCAATTTAATAGGTGGAAAATTCAAAGAGAGATAAATTAGCTCTGCCCCAAAATGGAATAATAGCGGTTTTGTACAATTTACAACACAAAACCGCTATTATCATCAATAATGAATATGGAACGGCTTCTTTTTGCAAAGATAGATTTTACCAACTAATCCTGATGAGGTCGCACTCTCAGCCCATCCAATAATAGAAATGGCATTTCCTCCCACCAAAAGAGCCCTATTTCTGAGGCCTATTATTGCTTCAGAATAATTTATATTGGAGGCATATGACAGTTTTATAACCTCAGTACAGCTTCTTTCGTCGCGTAAAAGTCTGTCTGGATGCAACGAAACGTATTTAATACCTTTAACAGGCGTTACTCCAGTGCCTGCCTGACCTGTAGCTGATGAAACTACGCTTTCGCCCATCGAAGCTGTGGTTAATCCTTGGGGATTGGTTCCTTGACATGCAGTCAAAACAAAACCAAAAACAATTAATACTAATATACGCATAAGATACTCTCCTTCAACTTACCCATAGACGTTTACGACTTAAGCAAAATTTTATTAGTAACTTTTATGACTTCTATAAATTGTTGCAAAATTACTACAAAATTAATTCTCAGAAGAGCATTACTATTCAGCCAAACCCTTTTTGGAAAGTGAACCTGAGTAGCAACAAAATGAAATTAGTGAATAGTACTAGATGATACTTGTTTGTTTATTGAAAGAAGATCATCACCGATATCGAAAACATCCTTTTCATCTTTGAAGGACTGTTTTTTGTTTTCAAAAACATTTTCCATTTGCAGTGAGATATTATTTAAGAAAATGCTAGCTTTTTCCAAACATTCTATAAGATCTGAGTCACTTTGTGTTTCCATATAGTCTAAGACTGCATTTGCCACTCTACTTTTGAATATTTCAATGTCTTTGTTTACATGATCTCCTGAAGCCAATTCGTTAGTATTCATAATCATTTTATTGTTGTTTTTTTTCATAAATTTTACTCACGATTGCTTTAGACAATTTAAAAAACGACGAATTATTTGATTATTTAGAAAATAAACTTTTTTTTATGATAGTCGTTAATTTTGGCAGATCATTGAACAGAAGATTACGTGTCGCAAATGGAAGACGATTTAGAAAATACAGATGATAAGCCAGAAGAGGCCCCAAAGTTAAAAAAAAGAAAGAAGCTGACAATACCATGGAAATTGTTAGCTCTTTACATTTTACCAGCTGTTGTCGTGTTTATTATTTTCATTGCAATGCATAAATCTTTGGTCCAGCCACCTCTTTCAAGGGAGGAAATTATGGCTCTAATGAATGAAAAAAAAGAAGAAGAACACCTTGAGGGCGAAACTGATCAAGAAAGTGATCCAGCTAAAACCACCAGTGAGGAAATCCAGCAGGGCTCAGATATTCCATTTATAGGGCCTCAACACTATTATCAATCTTTTACAGGAGCGTTAGCAACGGACTTAAAAAATGACTCTGGCATATTAACTATCGAATTAGCCGTTTCAATATTCATGGGAAAATTAAATGCCGAGGCATACTTTGAAAGCTTCAAGACTTTTGAACCAGCTTTAAGGTCCGTGATTTTAGCTTTAATGAGAACAAAAACAAAGGAACAGCTTGATACAAATCAAGGCAAAGAGGCACTAAGGCTAGAAATTCTTGAAACAATCAATAATGAATTGGTAAAACTTGGTGCAAAACCTGAGATAAAAACTGTTCAACTTACAAAAATATTATTGATTTAAGGTTTTTAAGAATATGGAGTTAAAGAAAACAAATCCTTTACTCAGTCCGGTAGAAATAAATGTAGTAAACCCTTCAGAGAGAAATAATTCCGATAAGCCAAGCGTTTATGATATAGCTCTCTCTGCAGAAGAGGATAAGGCCGACAACACTATTGACAACAACCATTCCGATACCAACAGAGAGAAACGAAATTTTAGCAACGTTTCCACTTTGGATTGGCTTCAGACCTGGCGATCAACAGAAATAAGTTAGGCTTCTTCTTCAGATCCAGGCAGGTAACCTTTGCCCTGAATTGCCTTTGCTCCCATATTTTTCTCTAAATCTGGATTACTACCTACAAAATCTTTAAGCCTATCGTTAACTATCTTCTCAGCCTCTTCTAAGCTTTCAGCCTCGACCTCCGCAATACCATCAATTACCCAATGAACTTTAACTTTCATAGTCCTGTTCCATAGTTTTTGGTCTGTCACTCTCTATTACTGTTTCTTCAGTAAACTCTTCATATCGCTCTCTAGACGCCTCTTGCATCTTGATAATGGTATCAGGTTCAAGTTCTTTTTCAACTTTATCCCTGATATCACTTGAATTCTCAACTCCTAAGGCACTTGCTACATTATACCATATGTATGCATTTTCGAAATCTTGCTCTTCTAAAACAAGCAAATAAAAATCACCTAATTCTGTCAACACTGCTCTATCCCTATTATTAAAGCGTACTAATAGGTGTTCTAGAACTTTTTCTCTAACATCCTTCAATACCTTTTCTGGGACTATGTCTATTAGATCCTCAGTGAGCTCTTCTGCCTTTTCTATTTTGCCGAGTTGGGATAAAAATGCCCAAAAAAGTGCCTCGCTGTAATTTTTTGTAATCCCTTTACCAGCGCTAATCAAAAATGCTAGGTTGTACTGTGCATCATGCTCGTCATCTTTTGCCAGCTCTCGAAAAATAGAGACTGCGTCGGAGTATTTCCTTTCCTTGACAAAATCGGTAGCCATTTTAAATAATTTGTCTGACTGAGTAACTTGAGCAGAAATAGCAGTGTAAAGAAAGATTATAAATAGGCTACAGAAACCAAGATATCGCATCTAACGTCCAGCCATCATGACTAATTGAAGATAAAAAACTCGAAGTTTAAACTTTGAGCCTTGTTTTTGCTCAAAAACAACTATTCTTGGTCGATCTGTAGTTTGTTTTTGGAACTCTATAGACATATTTTCCGGAAGAAACACACCATTACTCTCTAGTGTTTTTTGAGGATCTTGCGAGAATTCTCTGTGAAAGCTCGAATCAAGCCACACTCTTGCTAAAACTTTGCCTAAAATATCTGGTAAAAGGCTTCTGACGTCTTCTCTAGATTGGAGTTTAAGATTACCATTTACAAGCTCAAACGGTTTCGTAACCCCTCTGTTTCTATTGATAGCAGGGGGAAGGACTTTTTTTATAGGAACTAAAGCTTTTGAATTTTTCTCAGACATCAATGCAAATTTCACTTTTTTGCTAGTATTGTTAAATCAATTTTAGAATAATATAAACCCCAAAATACATCTATTATAAAGAAACGACAATTGGCACGAATTTTGTATTATTTTTATGGAAAGGAACGCTAATGTTATCAGTAGTAAGGTCAGGTTTAAGTGCAGCTTCTCAGGAAATTGCTGTTATTTCTAACAACATTGCAAACGCTTCATCTTTAGGTTTCAAGAAAAGTAATGCGAGTTTTTCTGATATTTACACGGAAATGTCAGATGTAAGAAATGCTAATAGAGTTGGGAATGGGGTCAGAGAGGAGGCTCCCAGAAGAAACCACTCTCAAGGATCCTTAATATTAACTGGGAACGCCCTCGATCTTGGAATGAACGGGCAAGGTATGTTTATACTTAATACCATCGATGAACTTGGAGAAATATCTTATACCAGAAATGGAGCGATCAATATAAGACAGGACGGGAAATTAGTAAACTCGGATGGTATTTCTTACCTGGATCGTAACTCTGAAGAAATAATTTTGCCTTTCCAAATATTGAATCCAGAGGGAGCTAAACAAAGTCTTTCTGAAGTAAAGGTTACTGCAGAAGGATTCATCAGAGCCACTTACGGGATAGATAATTATGTTACAGTCGCGCAGATTGGTCTTGCTCGTTTTGCCGATGAGACTCAATTGAAAGCAAGAGGCGATAATATTTTTGTTGCAACACCAGAGTCGGGTGAAGCCACAATTGGTGCAGGAAAAGATTTCGGTTTTGGAAAAATAAATGCAGGATCTTTGGAAGCGTCAAATACGGATATTACGGCTGAGCTAACACTTCTACTCCGAGCTCAACAAGCATTTAACGGTTCTGCTAAGATGATGCAAGCTGATGCGGATGTAGCTAGGAGACTGATGGATACGTAAAGTTTACTTAAGCGGCAATATCCATGAGATATCATTGATTTTTCTACTTGTTTCCTTGTTTATAAGCAAATCTCCTTTTATGTTTACGCGTAAACTTTTATCTAAAAGTAAAACTAAAGTAGCAGGTCTGACTGAAGATCTAAGAAGTAATTCACTAGTTTTGAGAAATGAATCCAGATCAAGCTCTATATTTGCTTTCATATAGGGTCTATTAATTTCTATATTTAGTGATCCACTGTGCAATGGAACAGTACCTGTGGATGGTTTAATCGTTACAGAACAAATACCTCTACCTATATTCATCAGTCCACAGGATAGAGTTATGCTTTCTTCACAGCTGAACCCTATCATATTAAGGTCAGCAGTTTGGATAGACATATGAATTGCTTGAAGTTCTTGAGTCTCAGTGGTCATTCAATTTTAATATGCTTTTTTTATAAACGATCTCAAAAGCGTTACTGCAGATTTCTTGATTTGAGAAACTCGTCCTGTCGTTATTTCCATAACCTCAGCTATTTCATACACATTAAGTTCCTCTACATAATACAGTTGAATAACCATTGCTTCCTTTGAGGGTAATTCCTTCAAAGCACTTGAAAGTATGTTCTTGAGCTGTGATTTATCTAAATTTTCTTCTGGAGTGCTTTCTTTGGAAACAAACCACATTGAATACTCATCATAAACTTCATCAAGAGACTGATGCACGTTCGCATTAAATGCTTTCTCCCACTCTCTATATTCGTCTAGACCAAGACCCATTTTTTTTGCAATCTCTGATGGTGTGGGCTCTCTCTGAAGGCTAGAAACAAGGGCCTCTATTACCTTTTTCTGCTTTTGTTGCATTTGAATTGTGGTTCTGCATAGGTTTGAGCTCTTCCTTAAGTGATCCACGATCGCGCCTCGAATTCTAAGAACCGCGTAACTAGCAAATGTGGCTCCCTCTTTTGGACTATATTTTTGGGCCGCTGTGACCAACCCGAAATAACCTATTTGCATCAAATCTTCAATTTCTATAGCAGACCTAACTCTACCGTGCATATGCCAGGCGATCTTCTTAACCAAATTCATATTTTGAACTATCAAGTTTTCTACATTTGGCTGTTGTTCAGGGTAACTAGCTTTCATTCTTTTCAACGTATTATAATCAGCTCTTAGAAAAAAAGCGTATACCATTATGTTTATTTTCACCAGCTTTAATGATGTTTTTTGATAGCCGCTGAAATGCAACTTTTTCAAAATCAGCTTCTTTGTCCAGAACAATAGGAAGCTTTCTGATAATGGCGTTCTGGATTCTTTTTGTCCTTGGCATACCTCCAGCAAAGGTAAGATGTGCATTTAAAAACTTGCCAACAATATTTTGGAATTTGTCAAAAGTTTCCTTAGCAGCTTTTTCATTCTCAGCCATGTTAACGATGATTGAAAAATTGTTAAGATTATAATCCAGTTTTGCTGTTTTAATAAATGTATAAGCATCCATAAAACTTGTAGGCTCGCTAACAAGTACAATAACTAATCTATCGACCGCTGAAGCGAATGTCATCGAATTTTCTGATGCTCCCGCTGGTATATCTACGACCAAAGTATCAGCGTTCCTTTCAATAGGATCCAAGGATCTAATTAGCTGGTATTTCGAGTTTTTCTCTATATTTAAAATATCGATCAAGCCATTGCCACCAGATATAAATTTTAGCCCATGGGGCCCCGTTTCAATTACATCTTCAACCGCCATATTATTTTTCAATACATCTCTTATTGTTTTTTTTGGATTTATCCCCAACATAATATGGGCATTTGCCAATCCAAAGTCGGCATCCATAAGACAAACTTTTGACCCCATTTGAGATAAGGTCAGAGCTAGGTTTACGGCAATCGTGGTTTTCCCCACGCCACCCTTTCCACTTGCTATGGCTATTGAATTACTCATCATAAAACTCATCAGTTAGATAGCTTTCCAAGTGACTGGCTAAAACGTCCGGCTCAGATAATGCTAATGAGCCAAGTATAGTTTTCGATCCTGTTAAAAAACCCATTTTGACATTTTTTTTGTGCAAAACACACAACTCTCTGGGGAAAAGTCTGCACTCATCTATCTTTGTGAAGGCTATTATTGGTTTAAAATCCTTATATTTGTTAACTTGAGCACTCAAAAGCTGCCTGCTACTGCCTGACGGAAGGCATAGAATAGTGGTAACTTTTGTTGCTCCTACTTGATTTCTAATATTTTGGATCAAATATTTGCTTTCTTCTGCTCCTAATGAGGTATCAACAATCTTTTGACCTTTACAAATAGCATCAAACCCAGCGCAATTTTCGTCAATCTGATAGTTAAGTTTCTGTATGTTGAGTAGCTTTGAATAATAACCTAAGTCATCCCTTCTATTGCTTAGCTCACTTTCAGCTGAAACTAATGTTGGTCTCAACTGTTTGTTTTTTTCCATTATTCTAGCTGCAAGCTTGGCGGATAAAGTCGTTTTTCCGGCTCCACTGGGACCTAAAATAAATATCACACTAGATTTAAAAATTTCTTCAATCTCATCACAAGAAATTTTACTAGCGAAGGCCTTTAAAAAGGCACTTTGCCCTCTATCTAGGGTCAAGCCATCATAAGCTGGCTTTAAGGACGCAACTATTTCTGGTGTAAATTCCATCTGTCGGAGTTTGAGAGCAGTAGAATTACCTGTTTTTTCATTCAATCCTTTTTCATCAGTAATGACCATTCCTGAAAGCATATTTTGTAGGTGTTTTATCTGCTCCCCAACCTTCAGCATCTCAGATGTCTGATTTTTTTCACTTAGAATATTTCTCGAATCTGCAATTTCAAAATCATTTGATGCTCTATTATAGATGCGATTTCTTTGTTTCTCTCTTAAAAAATCTATTTTGGAGTGTAAGACATCCGAAAAATTACCCTTATTATCTCTGGCTTTCTGCTGGCTTGAAATATTATTGGTCGCTTCAATTTCTACCTTATTTCCTTTTTTTGTAGTGGCTATTATCAATGCATCTGGGCCCAGTTTTTTAACCACTTCCTCCATAGCACTCGCACTGTCAGATGCTAGAAATTTATATGTAGTCATTTTCATCTCCAATTTTAATATTCATTAAGAACCTCCATCTATAGTTGCCACAACATTCACTTTTCTGTTATCTGGCAATTCAGTAAATGAAAGGACAATCAAGTCTTCGATATGCTGCCGAATTATCCCTGAAATTTGTCTTCTTATATTAGGTGAAACCACTAGAACGGCAGTATTACCCTCAGAAATAAGTTTTTGGTTAAGATCAGAAATATTAGAAATGAGCTTTGTTGCTAATTCATTATCCAAAACTAAACCTTCCTCTCCATTTTGTTTAGCCATCTTGATAAGCATATGTTCTAATTCGGAGTTAAAAGTTATAACCGGTAGCGCCTTATTAAGAGGAGCTACCTGTTGTATCAATAGCCCTGCCAAATTGGGTCTAATTGCCTCAGCTGTTTCAATCACGCTTAAATTCTTTCCTACCAATCCTGCTAAAGATTCTAAAATGATTTTAAGATCACTTATTGGCACACGTTCTGAAAGTAATTCTCTTAAGACTCCCGTGAGATTATGAAGAGGAACTAGTTTGGGTACAAGTGACTCAACAAGACTAGGTGCGGTTTGAGAAAGATTATCTAAAAGAGTTTGAACATCGTCTTGCCCTATAAGTTTCCCCGAATGCTTATAGAATATCTGGCTTAAGTGAGTAGCTAAAACAGACTCGGGGGCTACGACAACGTATCCTTTCTCTTCCGCTTCATTTTGCTGAGATGGTAGGATCCATGTGGCATCCATCCCAAAGGATGGATCCTTTACCTCAATTCCATCCAACTTAATATTTGTATCATCACCTGGGATAGCCAGTTTCCGATCAGGATAGATCGAATCTTCACCAACTATTGTCTGCCCTATCCTTATTCTGTACTGATTAGATGACAATGTTAAGTCATCACGTATTCTCACTGCGGGTATTATAAAGCCAAGTGCCTTTGATACTTGTTTCCTTATACCGGTAATTCTCTCAACCAAAGGGCCACCTGTATCATCATCAACCATCTCTACAAGGCCATAACCTAGCTGAACGGATACTGGGGAATAGTCCGTTACATCCTCCAGCCTCAACTGATCTCCATCAACGTCGTCTTGAACATTCTCATCTTCGATTGAATCTTCAATCTTTGTTTCCCTTTTTCTTTCTACTCTCCGAGCTAGAAAGCCTGCAGTGGCCGCAACTATTGCTGACGCAATAAAAAGTAGATTTGGCATTCCCGGAACAAAACCTATCAGCAATAATACAGCTGAGACCGGAATCCAAGCCCTCGATATACTGAGTTGGTCGCCGATGTGAGTCGCCATGTCCTGCTTAGAGGAAACACGTGTTACAATAATTGCCGTTGAAATGGCTAATAATAATGATGGGATCTGTGCTACTAAACCGTCACCTATTGATAAAAGGACATATGTCTCTGCTGCCGTTGATACTGGCAAGTCATACTGACTTATTCCTATGATTAAGCCACCTATAATATTGATTGCTAAAATAAGAATCGATGCAATTGCGTCACCCTTCACAAATTTTGAAGCCCCATCCATAGAACCATAAAAATCTGCTTCTTGTGCTATCTCCTCTCGTCTATTAGTAGCCTCCTCAGCAGAAAGAACTCCTGCATTTAAGTCTGCATCGATAGCCATCTGTTTTCCCGGCATTGCGTCTAACGTAAAACGAGCCGACACTTCAGATACTCTTCCAGCACCTTTTGTAATTACTACCAGGTTTATAATTACTAAAATTATGAAAACAAAAATACCTACAGCATAATTTCCGGAAACAATAAAATTACCAAAAGCCTCGATTATTTGGCCAGCAGCATCATTCCCAGTATGACCCTGACCTAAAACAACTCTAGTTGAAGCAACATTTAAAGCGAGCCTTAGTACTGTCGCGATAAGCAAAAGATTAGGGAAACTTGAAAAATCGAGAGGTCTGAACGTATGCATAGCTACCATTAAGATCACGAGAGAAATTAGAATGTTAGAAACGAAAAAAATGTCTAGCAAGAATACTGGGAGAGGTAATACCATCATAGCAACAAGCACAATAATACCCAGTGGTAAGACTCCAGACTTAATAACATCCGAGATATTACCAGATAATGATGTGCTGTTTTTTGTCAATTCCATGACTCTTGTTTCTCCCTGTCAAAAAAAAGTCTTAGTTTGTTTATTGCCTTAAAATTTTACCTAAACCTTACTATTTAAACACTTTGATCTAGCTTTCTCACTATCTTCAAGCTCATCAAAGGGAAAGAAGCAACAATCATGCCATCCTGTATTGATACAAAAACGAATAACAAAGAAATATGGCATAAAAAATGCAGAAGGGATTATGCTTTTAAAATATAAGGTTAGAAAATGAATAACGAGAAAGTAATAAAAATGCTAATACCGGCGGTTGGATTAGCTTTATTTGTAAGCGGTTGTCAGTCCAGCTTTTTGACTAACATGGATGATAAAGGTACTGCTTCAACTTTAAATGTATTAAGTAATAACAAGGGCGAAGACGCTGCTCACCTTGCTGCAATAAATGAAGTATTAGACGCATCAGTTGACAAGGTCCCTACCATAAGCGCAATGGGTTATGCCGTCGTGTCATCACAACCTGGACGGTCTGCTAATCAAAAGAGATTGATGGCGATAAGGTCGGCTAGAATGGCAGCAATGCGTGATCTTGCAGAACAAATCCATGGGCTTAAAGTTGAAGGTAATACTACTGTAATCGATTTGATGGTTCAAAACGACACATTCCGAGGCATAGTATCAGGAACAATTCGTGGCGCGAGGACGGTAAGGATTAATCCAACTGGAAGCGATACTTATGAGGTTCTGTTAGAAATAGATAAAGATACATTAAGCTACCTGCTCAGACAAGCACGTAACGTGGCTTAAAAAAACAAAAAAATGAATATGAGATCAATCTTTTTTTACTCAGTATTTATTCTCGCAGCTATTTTCTCAGTTGTTATAAGTAAGGCTTTTGCTAAAGATACTGTCAGATTTATAGAGACTACGGGACGTGCCGTAATTGAGGATGACGAAATTATCGATATCGCTCGTCGAAGAGCACTTGAGGACGCCTTATACCTTGCAGCGCTTCATGGAGGAGCTAAGATAAATGGTTATTCAGCAGTTTCCACTGACACATCTATTCAGGAAAACTTAGTAATTCAGCCGGCGAGTAAAATACTCGATTATACAATTATCTCAGAAGAGCGAACTGATATGCATTTCATTGTCAAAATTAGGTCTGCAGTTGGCCAGCTGAGAAAAAAAGAGTGTGATAATAAAGGTCTCAAGAGCTTGTCTGTTTATAAGCCAGTGATAGATGTAGCTCCCTCTGCACCATTTTGGGTATACTCACTAGCCAATGAATTAACGAATGAAATTATTGCTTCTTTAAAGTCGGCAGAAGACATTAATCTTACGGATAATTCTTTTGTATCACTTGACCGTGATCAGCTTATTACCGCAAATGACGACTACGACTATATCTCTCTTACTTCAGGAAGAGAAAAAACGAATTATGGAGATTATGCTGCAGTTTCAGAGATATCAATAGCTGAGCGTGAAAAATTAGTCGGTTTTACCACTTATAATAGTCTCCTAATTACCTTTAATACTAACATATATGATGGAAGCACGTACACATCATCTTTTTCGAAGTCTAAATCATTAGAAGCATTATTTAGTTCAAGTGGTCCATGGAGAACTATAAATTTATTACTAAAAACAAATAGAGACAACATCGTTGAACCCATCTCAATCGCTGCTAAAGAACATGCTAAAGAGGTTATTGATAATCTAATTTGCAAAGAAACAAATAGCATTATAACAGTAAATAATGGAAAAATAGAAGTTCCCCTTGGCAAAAGACATGGAATTAAGATTTCTGCACTAGCTGTAACTAAAGGTGAAAGAACTCCTTTCAATGTATTGCGGGTTGAACAAGTCTCAGAGACTAAATCCGTTTTGGTGCCACTTAATACAGCGCTTGAATTAAGTAACCTCGATGGAAAATCAATTCAATTTTTGGGTAACATGTAATGCTAAAAAACCTTATTTACTTACTTTTATTCTATATAGCTTTTACTGCAACAAATTTTCTCAATGCGGAGCCATTTATTGTACTGCAATACAATAATGCATCTGAGCTATCAGACAGATCAAATGAGTTTGCTCAGGATCCTGACCACTCAAAGAAACATATGATCTTGCCTGGGGAAAGTTTAAATCTAATAATCGAAAAATACTATGACGGTAGCGGGTTAAATAAGTACTTTTTACAACTGGCAATTGTTTCGTTAAACGATCATGCCTTTAGAAATAGGAATGTAAACTATATGATTGCCGAAGAAATTATTCATCTTCCAAGCATCAATCAAATCTCAAAACTTATGAAGGGTATCAAGTTCGACTTGGATGAGGAGATTTCATATAAAAATAACAATATCTACTATTTTGGAGGATAGATGCTGGTTAAGAAGGCATTACTTATAATAGCAATCTGGTGGGGTCTCAGTTTAGAGAGCATAGCCTCGCAGGAAAAAATAACTGGTTCAAGCTTAACTAAATTGGTAATTGATCACTTGAATGAGGAAGGATTAAGTGCGCAACCTATCATTAATAAAAATAGAGTTTTTACTGGGTGCTCTAAAGACGAGATTGTAATTTCAAAGAGAGATGGATCATGGAAAACTATAAATCTTAGATGTAAAACGAATAAGTCGTGGAATTATAATTTCAGAAATAAGTTGCCTACAGCCAACTACGCTCAAAATATTAACAAATCACATAACTTTTTGGAAAACAATAGTTCGCAAGCCAAAGTTGAAGTATTGATTTTAAAAAATTCAAAATTAAAGGGAGATAGAATAGAAAAAACAGATTTAATTCTATCGAAAAAGAAAGCAGTTCTTTCTAAGGGGGCTTTTAGCGACTTTGAAAGCGTTCTTGGTAAACGGTTGATAAAAAACTTACAGAAAGGTGCAACTTTAAAAACTAATCATTTGAAGCCAGACTGGTTGGTTCATAAAAATCAAAAGATAATAATTGAGCACAAAATAGGTGAAATATACGTAAAAATGGAAGCAATAGCGCTAAGTAATGGTGCAAAAGGAGACAGAATATTGGCAAAAAATATCTCCAGCAAAAAGATAGTTGAAGGATTTGTTGAAGATTCGAGAAAAATGTCAATTTTTCGTAAAATTTATTAACTTTATGTCGTATACTTAAATAGGAGAAAGAAAATGGTTGGATCAATAAAAAATTTTACTGGGCAGAGAGTAGAAGTGTCCAAAGGAATGACAGAAGCGAAGACACAGGCTGAGAAGCTCACTGAGTCAAGTTCTTCCGCTGGTCCTGGCTCCAAGGTTGATGCTGTATTAACAAGTAAATCTAGAGAGGCATTGAAAGTTATGGCAGAAAATCCTTCAATAAACATGGAGGCGGTTGAGAGAATCAAACAAAAGATCAAGAATGGTGAGTATCCTATTGACTTTGATAAGCTGGCAGATAAGTTGCTCGAGTCTTACTGGACTTCAGATTCTTAAAAAATCGACGACTATTCAAGTTTTAAAGATGTCTCTACCTACAGCACATAATTATGTAGTTAAAACTATGATGGAAAATTTAGTTTCTTTAGAAAAAAATTTTCTCGAACCAAAGCTTTTAATTGAAACATTGATCGAAACTGACAAAGTATTGACCGAAAGCATGGAGGTTTTTGGTAATAAAAATTTTTCCGAGGATCTACTGGATAATGAAAAAGAAAATGTCAATTTGCTCATAGAAAGAATTTCAATATTAGAAAAAGCCTCACTAGGCAAAGTAAACTGGGCAAATCAGTTTTCGCAATATCTACAAGAAAATATTAAAAGAAAATAACTTGTTTTGAATCCATAATTCAATACAATCTTCCGCAATGGATCTTCAAGTTCTAATATTAGATTATATTTTTACTGAAAGAGCTGGGGTTATAGCATTCCTGGCAACATTCATTTACTTTATATTTCAACAAAATAAAACACTTTCAATTATCGAAAAAGAAGTTGTGAGTTTAAGAGATAAAGTAAACAGACTCGTAAATCGAACAGATGATACAACTTCAGATATTAGTTCTCTGAGTTCTCGAATATCAAACCTTTCAGGTGCGGTATCAGATGCAACTACTGTAGCCGAGGGAACGAAGAAGGAGCTAAGTATGCTGGCAGAAGGCATAAATAGCGAAACAGTGTTCAATGAAGCAATAGATCTTGCTCGAAAAGGTAGTTCAGCAGATGATATTGTAGCCCAAACTAAACTAAGTAAAGATCAGGCTGAAACAATAGTAAGATTCCATGGGTCTAAAGTTTAAGGATCTAAGACCTTCTATAATTTATTTGCTGTTTATCTTTTCGAGTCAAGCAAAGCTACCGCGAATTATTAATTTTATATTTTTTCATTTTTAGCAACAGCCTCCGCCTCTACTTCTTCAGCAGCACTCTCCTCAGCAACAGCCTCCGCCTCTACTTCTTCAGCAGCGCTCTCCTCAGCAACAGCCTCTGCCTCTACTTGACTTTTTAATCCTTCTATACCTTCTTCTGAGCTAAATTGCCGGCTTTCTTCAGTTGAAATAAACTCAGCTTTACCCGACTCTATCAATTTTTCGCCATCTTCCCTTTTTACATCAATAACTACACCTGCAGGAAACCGCACACCATTAACCTCACTTGAATCAACTATTCTGAGGCGCATCCATGTATTATCACCACCAATGGCTTCAGGATCTTTAATGTCTGTAGAGTCAGTTATTGAAACATCAATATCGAACCCACTCTGCTTATTAGATAGGTCGTTTAGTTGGTCTTCCATGACATTACCAGCTAGAAGCGCTAATCTTTTTCTTAAAACATAAACTCTTGCAGCCATTGCGCTCAACCTTTGGACACCGTCAGTTTCCCCTTCAATTACTGCCTTATAAAAGGTAATTTGCTCCTCAAAGCTCTTATCAGAATATTTTTCTAGAAGCTCATCTCTTGCTCTAAGTATTACTGGATCTAAGGGAACTGGATCAGTCTGATCGAAATCCTTGGTTTTTGCTGCAGAAGTCATTTTTTTTCCTTAATTAATCAAGTTGGCATTTTATTTGCAATTTTCACACCACAAATTGAAAAAAACAGATATTTAAACATCAAATCAAACAAATATGAAAACTATAGAAAATCATCTTAGTATACACTCAAATGCGTTAAATCTTAGAGGAAAACGTAATAAGATTCTTGCTTCGAATATTGCGAATGCAGCTACCCCTCATTTTAAAGCTCGTGATATAGATTTTGATGTTGAGATGCGAAAAAAAGAAAAGGTTGGTAATATTTCAGTTAATCATGAAAAGCATTTTGCTCTTCTAACTAAAGTTAGACCAAATGATGTAATGTTTAGAGAACCACTCAACCCCTCGCTGGACGGTAACACAGTAGAATTGGCAGTTGAGCAAATGGAGTTCTCCGAAAACGTAGTAAGATATCAAACTACTCTTCAATTTTTAACCAACAAGATATCGGGGCTTATGTCCGCGATAAAAGGTGAATGATGAGTTCGATAAAAAATATATTTGACGTCTCAGGAAGAGCAATGGCCGCACAAATGATTAGGTTGAATACAGTAGCAAGTAATCTTGCAAATTCAAATAACATTGCGAGTACTAGTGAGGAAGCCTACCGTCCCCTGAAACCTATTTTCAAGACAATTTACTCTGACAAGCTTCATGACAATGGAATTGCAAGTGTTGATGCAATAAATGTCAGGGAACTTAATAGAGAACCAGAAAAAGTTTATATGCCAGATCATCCTAAAGCTAATGAAGATGGCTATATATTCAATGCAGCAGTCAACATAGAGGAAGAGATGGTAGAGATGCTTGAAGCAAGTCGTCAATACCAAAACAATATTGAAGTTATTTCAACTTTAAGAGCTTTAATGATCAGAACAATAAATTTAGGAAAGTAATTTTTGGAGTACGAATATGTCTAGTATAGAAAGCAACAATCAATCCCTTAACAATATTTTAGAAAAGATTGGTGTAAAATCGCCAGAGGGCGCTTCTCCGCAAAGGAAAAGTAGTCTCGGACAGGAAGACTTTCTAAAACTCATGACTACTCAGCTTCAAAATCAGGACCCTTTTGCCCCTATGGAAAATGGGGAGTTTATTGCCCAGATGGCCCAATTTTCAACTGTCACCGGGATAACAGAAATGGGGCAAACTCTCAAAGGTTTATCAGATAAACTAAATGAATTCAGAATAGCTACCGCCTCTGATCTGCTAGGCAACTCTGTATTAGTTCCTGGCAATGTTGTGCGACCAAACAAAAATGGTGAGATACATGGTATTATCGATCTTCCATCTGCATCTAGTGAAACGTCAGTTGCATTTTTTGACAGCTCTGGTGAACTTGTTCACTCGGCAGACTTGGGTGCTCATGGAAGAGGTTTAGTAGGCTTTGAATGGCTAAATATCCCAAAGGAAATTGTAGACAAAGATGCACCTTTACGAGTTGAAGCATTCATTAATACTGGCAAGGGTTCAGAGGGTTTAACTCCATCAGTTTTCTCTGAAGTTATTGCAGCAAGCTTAGATAAAGGTCAAGGCGTAACTATAGATGTCAAAGATTTTGGTGAGATGGCTGCGGCCGATGTTATCAAGTTCAGAAATTAATTTAAAACATATCGAGTATAAGTAAACGGAGTAAAAAATGTCATTCTATACAGCATTAACAGGACTTAACGGTGCACAATCAGATATATCGGCAACGTCAAACAATATTGCAAACGTTGGTACGACTGGTTTTAAAAGAAGTAGAGCGGAATTTGGTGATATTTTTGCTACGTCACCCCTTCAGAACTCATCTTCATCAATTGGTTCTGGTACCATCCTAAAAGGCATTAAACAACAGTTTACACAGGGTAACATATCGTCATCCTTGAACGCCCTTGACCTTGCTATCTCTGGCCAAGGGTTTTTTGCTCTAAAACCTTCACTTACTTCAGCGCAAACAGTTTATACAAGAAACGGATCTCTTAATGTTAACAACGACAGATATGTGGTTGACTCAGCAGGCCAATTTTTACTAGTTTACCCTGTTAACGAAGATGGCTCTGTGACTGCAAAAGATTTAATTTCTGCATTACCCTTACAGCTTCCAGTAACTTCAGGTGATCCAAAAGCGACTTCGAACATTGATCTTGGTGTTAACGTACCTGCTGCTGCTGCGGTTGTTCCAGATCAACCCCAGTTTGCGGATGGCTATACTTTCGATCCAAACAATCCTGAGACATTTACTAACTCAACATCTATTACAATCTTCGATGACTTGGGTAATCCAACAATTGCAACAATGTTTTTTATCAAAACACAAAACGCATCTGCTACTGACCCAACAAATAAGTTTGATACGAGACTTGTCATCAACGATACAATTATTGAGCCGGATCTTGTTAGTGCGGTTGATGATGCAGGCAAGCAAATATTCATTGATGAATTTGGAGCCCAGACGACTTCCGTTCCGGATGATAACTACTTTCTTGAAGGTAAAGGATCGCCTCTTTACAAATTAGATGATCTCAAAACTCAGGTTCCCTCTACAGCAGCAAACATACAAGGTGAATTAACAGCTTTCGATTTCGGTGAGGAAGGCGACAAGCTAGTTGAAATTGTTACTGATCCACTTTTGTATAATGCTACGGTGGAGTCGGGAAAGTTAACCGATAGTGATATTTATTGGGGAAAGAATTTTTTAACCCTTAATGTAGACAGCGCAGACCAACCAGTTAACATAGATATTCGTCCAGGAAAATACAATGCTGTTCAGCTCGCTGAGGAAGTTGAGAGAGCAATTAACGAAGCATACGGTGACGATAAAAAGATACAAATTGTGCGTAACGTTGATGACGAAATAAATATTGACTTCTTTAAGCTAAATGCTGATGGATCAACTTCTTCTTTGGATGCAGCTATTAAAGTAAATTTACTCCAAGATAGCTATGTAACATCGACTCAGATAGGAGACTCCAACAGAATAAATCTTACAGGAGCATCTCCAGACTTTACAAGAGATGAATTTCTTGCTCATGTACAGTCGAGGGTGAACCAAGCCTTAAACGAGTACGCTTCTGATGCCACTAAACCACTGCAAAAAACTGCTTTGGGAATTGAAAAATTGCAATTCAAGCGAGAAGTTGGGACAGCAATTGAGACTATATATGAGAAAAATGACGTTGTTACATTCACGCATACATCTAATGCCTATGATACTGCAGATCCACTACCAGCAGATCCAACTGCAGCGCAAGCTAAACATTTAGTTTATTCGTATTTTGATAATAAACCAAATCTCAGTGTTTTTGATGGCATGAAGGCAGTAGGTCAACCCGCTCCAAATGTACAAAACACAAATCCAAATAACGCAAAAATCCGATATTCTAATACAGAGAATACTTTGAGGATTTATTTTTCAGATTTAAACGCTACTACAACACAAAGAGCTGGGGACTCTCGTCCTACTCCCTTCTTCAGTGCTAACGATAAAATTAGGCTTTCTGGGAAATTTGATGCTACTGATACTGTAAATTCTGCTGCACTTAATGGAAGAGAATTTACGATTTCAAGTGTAGTATATGAAAACGATACATCTAATAGTACGAATGGTTACATTCAAATAAATACAACAGGTCTTGGGTTTCCTGATGCCGATTTTGATATTACTGATACAGATGGAGATAATATAAAGGTTTTATTTGACCCCTCCACAACCGTTGAAGCATTTTTTGAAGGTGCAGAGAATGTTTATGAAGATGCTCCTGTCAATTTTGCTAGTAAGAAAATAGTTATTCGTGAAATTGGCACTGCTAAGCAACCTAATCTAGATGCCAATGCATTTTCAAATTTCCAAAGAGTATTTTTTCAGGGTGCTGGCGATGATCCCGATACT
>CACJUU010000021.1 GCA_902596605.1 uncultured Alphaproteobacteria bacterium
CAAATTGTTTAAAATGAGCTCGGATACCTTTTTCAGATGGGCGCCAATGGCAGAAGAGTTTAAAAAAGAAGATGAGGAAATAATGAGGAACTCAATTCACTTTAGATGGATTGAGGTTAGGAGAGAAGTGCGGGAAAGAATTAGACCGAGCCTGATATTTAATTAGTTGTTTCATGGTAGGGGGTACAGGACTCGAACCTGTGACCAAAGCGTTATGAGCGCTCTGCTCTAACCAACTGAGCTAACCCCCCACAAAGGTTTTGCATCTACTCTCTTCCTTAAATTTGATTGTTTAGCTTGTCAAGATCTAGAGTGTTTAATAGTTTATACCAAATAAGAGAATTAGCAGTAAAATGGCTTTAAAGAAATGATCTATGACTGAAAATGAGAAATCAATAACGTACAAAGAGACGGGTGTAGATGTTCGTGCTGGAAATGAATTCGTAAAAAAACTACCGTCTATTGTAAATCCAACATTTGATAAAAATGTTATTAACGGCATAGGAGACTTTGCTGCTCTTTACTCACTTGAAAACGAGCAGTTGAGCAACCCTTTATTAGTATCTGCATGTGACGGAGTTGGAACTAAGATAAAACTAGCAATAGATACAAAAAACTATTCGGGCATTGGTCAAGATCTTGTCGCTATGAATATAAATGACTTAATTTGTACAGGTGCTAAGCCCCTCTTTTTTCTTGATTATTTATCAATGTCTAAATTGAACATTGAGGAACATTCAAAAATCATAGAAAGCGTAGCATTAGCTTGCAAAAAAGCAAAAGTATCCCTTATTGGCGGAGAGACCGCAGAGATGCCTGGCATTTACTCAAAAAACGATTTCGATTTAGCGGGGTTTGCGGTAGGTCTTGTTGATCGGTTAAAAAAATTGCCAAAGGAAATCAAATCTGGTGACTTGATTTATGGCCTGCCATCATCTGGGCCACATTCGAATGGATTTACCCTAATAAGAAAGCTTTTAGAATTAGAGGCCAGAGATAAAGTAGCTGATCTTAAAAAATCGTTAATGACCCCAACTAGATTATATACAGTTTTCGCTCAAGACACGGTGATATTGAGTATTTGCTCAGGATTTGCTCATATCACAGGTGGCGGCATAGTAGACAATCTTCCAAGAATTTTACCTAAAGGCCTTACAGCAAAAATCCAATTGGATTCTTGGGGCATACCTAGCTCGTTAAAGTGGGCAATCAAAAGCGCTCACCTTTCACAAAACCACGCATTGCAAACGTTTAATTGTGGAATAGGGTTTATAGCAGTTGTTCCTATTAATAAGAGCGAGGAATTTGAAATTCAAAGTAAAAACATTAATGAGCCTGTTGTTAAAATCGGTGAAATAATTCGCGGAAACGAATTAGAGATCATAGGCACCTTAAATATTGACTAGTTTTTACAAAAAAAAAAATGTGGCTATATTTATTTCAGGTAGAGGGTCAAACATGAGGGCTCTTATCGATGACATGAAAAATGAGAAGGGGCATCCTGGTCATCCGAAACTGGTTGTTTCCAATAATAGCGCCGCAGAAGGACTGGTGTTTGCCAAAAAAAACTCAATAGAAACATTCGTGCCCAATATAGAGAAAAATCTAGGTAACTCGGTTTTTGAAGAAAAAACCTTAGACGTTCTTAAGGAAAAAAATATTGATATTATCTGCCTTGCTGGTTTTATGAAAATTTTATCAGAAAATTTTATAAAATCGTTTTCCAAGCCTATTCTGAATATCCATCCTTCGATATTACCCTCTTTTCGCGGTTTAAACACTTACCAGAGAGCATTGAACGCGGGATCTCTAATACATGGCGCCACTGTTCACCAGATAACAAAAGACGTGGATCAGGGGCCCATTCTTGGCCAGGTTATAATGAGAATAGCAGAGAACACCACCGCAAAGAAGATGAAAGAAGACCTCTTACCCCAAGAACATCTTTTATATAAACGTGTTTTGAGAGAGTTTCTTAAAAGAAATGGAAAAAAAATACTGTTATTAGGCCCATTACCCGAAATTCAAAACTGAAGTATCTCTAAACCTGAGAAGAAAAACCTTATCTCTTCTCTTGCAGTTTCAGGAGAATCAGAACCGTGTGCTGAGTTTTCCGTCATTGATAATGCAAACTCCTTACGGATAGTTCCTGCTTCTGCTTGCTCAGGGTTTGTTGCTCCCATGATTTCTCTATTAAGCTCTATAGCGCTGTTACCTTGAAGAACCTGGACAACGATTGGACCTGAAGACATGAACTCACATAATTCATCAAAAAACGGCTTGTCACGATGGATGCCGTAAAATGAGCCTGCTTGCTCTTTGGACAACCAAATTTTTTTTTGTGCTACTACTCTAAGCCCTTTTTCTTCAAACATAGCAATTATTTTACCAGTTAGGTCTCTCTTGACGGCATCTGGCTTTATGATCGAAAGAGTTTTTTCTAAAGACATTTAAATGCTCCTTATGTTAAGGAATAGTTAAAACATTGGAGATTTAAAGTAAACTATTTTCTATCTCGAGTTTTGTAAGACCCATTTATTTGCTTTATTGACCCAGTACTTGCAAACAACATTTTTAGAAACAAAATTCTTCCACATAATCTTAGCGTTTTCTTTTTCTTTATTTTCTTGGTTATCAAAAAAGTAATACACATTAGAAAATTTTTGACAGTCTTTTTCTTCGACTAAAACCCCATTCAAAGCTAGCAAGGTATTATGTTTATAGTCTTTATCTATCTTACTAGTAATAAGTATTGGATAAATTGAGACTTGATCCTCTTTTTCTAGTGAATGAGGAATGAACCCATCGTCTCGGTATGCCCATAGAAAATCACCAATTATTTTAACATTTTGGTAATCTTTACAACAAATTAGAATGGTGTTCCTCGATTTGTATAGTTTTTCTGTTAACCGGAAAATGTCAGCGATTATGTCTCGTTGTGAAGAGTTATAGAAATAAGCTTTTTCAAGTTTTTTCACATACATCTATGAAAATTCCTGAAAATACTCAAAAAGCGAAACCACACCCCATGCCGTTGCCCCGCTTTTACTAAAAACAGTTTCCGTGTTCTTGCTAACCCCAGCAATATCTAAATGAATCCATGGGATCTCCTTTTTGACAAAATTATTTAGAAACATAGCAGCAATTATTGATGAGCCTTGTGACCCTGCAACATTTGTCATATCTGCTACGTTAGAAGAAAGTGCGTCACTAAATTTCTTGTCCATGGGCAACCTCCAAACCTTTTCATTGGCTTTGTCGCAAACAGATAAAAATTCGTTGCAAAATTTATCATTATTTGAAAATACACCCGCATATTCCTTTCCTAAAGCAATTATAATTGCCCCAGTTAGAGTAGCAAAATCGAATATTTTTTTTGGTTTGAACTTTAGTTGTGAATACCAAAGTAGGTCACCTAACAATAACCTTCCCTCTGCATCTGTGTTATTTACCTGTATCAAATCGCCTTTAAGCGATTTAATAATATCTCCTGGTCTTAATGCATTAGGGCCAGGCATATTTTCAACAAGCCCAATTATACCCACTAAGTTTTGTTTTACATCGGCTAAAGCTGCAGATTTTAGAACACCCGCGACAACAGCAGCACCTGCCATATCCATAGCCATATCAACCATCCCAGAAGAGGACTTTAGCGACAAACCCCCTGAGTCAAATACAACCCCTTTCCCAACGAGTGCTGTAGGCCCCACACCTTTCTTCCCCCCATGCCACTCGAGCACAACAACTTTAGAAGGGTTTTCGGAACCCTTTCCAACTGCAAAAAGTAAATTCATGCCTATTGCTTTGATATCTTTCTCATTTAAAATCGTAACTTTAATCCCAACTTTATTTAACTTTTTTAGTTCTTTTTCGAATTGATTAGTGTTCAAAATGTTTGCAGGGTAATTAACTAAGTCACGGCACAGGAAAACACCTTCAGCTAATGCATCATTTTTCAACAAGTCCGACTTTGAGTATTTAAATTTTTCATTTACAAAAAAAATAGTCTCAGCACTTTTTTTTCTTGAGTTTTTCTTGGATTTCAAGCTATCAAAAACGTATGATCTTAACTGTATTGTTCTTGCAGTCGAGGTAAAGGGCTTGTCGATACTCCATATAATTGAAATATTGTCTTCACCCCTAAACTTTCTAATTATCTTTCCAAAATCATAAAGCTCTTTGTCCTCGATAAGACTTTTTGTTCTAATAATCAATATATAATCAGGGTCTAGCGTAATGGGGTTATCAAGCATGACAGAATTGTTTAAGGCTTTATTTTTAAAAGCTTTTTTACTTATAAATTTCTTTATGAATGCTGCCATATGGCTATGCAAAGGCACTTCGTCATCTAACTTATTGCCTTCACCGATGAATAAGAC
The DNA here is from genome assembly GCA_902596605.1 of uncultured Alphaproteobacteria bacterium. Lineage (GTDB taxonomy): Bacteria > Pseudomonadota > Alphaproteobacteria > Rhodobacterales > Rhodobacteraceae > CACIJG01. Next base: position 4,380 of record CACJUU010000021.1, read on the forward strand.
AAATTTATTTTTTTGATAATTAAGATCAAAATTTTTTTTTCTTTTAACCAATATTTTGTGAGGCTTCATGTATTTACTTAGGATACCTATAGAAAGTTATTTGTTTATATACAAGATTATCTATTTTAATATGTCTTTGGAATAATTAAATTCAAATAAGATGATAACAACAATATATATTTCCATAAGGTACCTTCAAAGTTTTGGTATATCTTTGCTCACAGTGGTTTTTTTTATTCTTTTAATTGACGGTTCGGATCAACTAAATTTTTTTTCTTCTAATGGGCTTGATGCAAATAAAGCAATATTAAATATTTTTTTGAGAATACCCATGCTAACTTTGGAAGCAATGGCTCTAATTATTATGCTGAGTTCAATACTGACTTTCTCATGGTTATCAAATTCAAATGAGATTCCTATTCTGAAAGCCTCTGGAAAGTCAGCCTTTAGAATTTTATTGCCGCCTGTGATAATTACTATTTCGCTTGGATTAATAGTAACCTTTATTGGCGGTCCTTTGGTATCAGCTTCAATGCGTGCTTCAGACACGGTATTAGAGAGACTTAACCTTTCTAATAAAAACTCATTTTCTGTAAGTGACAATGATATCTGGTTAAGAGATAAAAATGAAAGTATAGATATGGTTATTAAAGCCTCAACAATGAACTCCACTGCCACAGTCTTTTATGATTTAATTTTTTTTGAATTTTATGGACAAGAGAAATTGAATAGAAAAATAAAAGCTTCAAAGGCTATTCTAAGAGACAACTTTTGGGAACTAACAAATGTAAAAATTTTGGATAATAATCTTAGACCTGAAATAAAATCAAATCCTATAACAATCAAACAACTTGACGTTCCCACGAGTTTGACCAATGAGCAGATAACTGATAGCTTTGCAGACCCAAGAGTCATAAGTATTTATTCAATAAAACAATTTATTTCAAGGTTAGAAATGTCAGGATACTCTGCTGTAAGGCATAAGCTTTTCTTTCTAACAGAATTATCAAGGCCAATATTTTTTACCGCTATGTTGTTAATAGCGGCCATGTTTTTACTGGGAAATGAGAATAAATTTTCTAGAGGCATTAAAATTTTTATGTGTTTATTTATTGGCTTTTTATTATTCTCCATCCAAAAGATTTTTGAGTCATTTGCATTAACTGAAGAAGTGCCACTAGCATTAGTAGCGTTTGGGCCGTCTACTTTTGCAATTTTAATTTTTTCAGGAATACTATTACACATCGAAGATGGATAACAATGAGACTAGCGAACATAAGAAAGTTCATAATAATTACTATTGTGCTCCTACCAGTAAGTGTATTACAGGCTCAAGATTTTTCTATTGAAGCTGATAAGCTGGTTTTCAATCGAGGTAGCAATATCTTTTCTGCTAATGGGAATGTAAAAATTTTTTTTGCCGATGTAACTATTATGACCGAAACGTTAACCTTCAATAGAAATTCAGAAAGAATTTCGTTTACTTCAGACATCTTTATAAAAACTAATCAGGGAGCGAGATTTATAGGTAGTTTTGCTCAAATTGATAAAAAAAAACGCACAATAATAACAAAAAATGTAAAAGCACTTATTGAAGAAAAATTCCAAGTAGCTGCGGAAGAAATGAATATTGAGGGAGAAACTACTATTTTCAAAAAAGCTATAGGTACACCTTGTGAGATATGTGTTTTAAACCCACAACCTTCTTGGGTATTGAAGTCAGACAGACTAGTACACGATCGTAAAACTAGAAAACTTCACTTTTATAACACTTGGCTAGAAATTTTTGGTGTTCCGGTAATTTATACTCCATATCTACAAACGCCAGAGCCTGGTGTAACGCGAGCTTCTGGTCTTTTGGCACCAAGTTTTCTGAGTTCTGATTTACTTGGAACTGGAGTCAGACAACCTATGTTTCTAACAATTGGGAACACCTCAGATTTTACTTTTTCTCTCATTAAAACATCGAAAATAAATCTTCTTATTGAAAGCCAATATAGAAAGTTATTTGATCTGGGAGATTTAATATTAGAGTCTGCATTTCTACCCTCCAGTGGAGATAATTCAATCAAAGGCTTTCTGAAAATAAAAGGCAACGCTATATTAGATCCATCAACTTTTTTAACCGTTGATACAACGTTAATTAGCGACACAGCTTTTTTAGGTAAATATGGATATGACGACAGAGATAGATTTCTTAACTCCATTAGTTTTGAAAAGTTTTCAAATCGTAAGTCTCTTCAGGTTTCAACTTTGTATCACACATCTCTGAGAGACAGTAATACCGTTGAACCGTTAGTGTTACCAGAGTTAAGGTATAGAAAATATAAGAAATTTAAGAAATCTGGCCTTTGGCTAAGTGAAAAATACTCCTTGGTTGGGATATCGCGTCGAGAAGGTAGCGGATATAGTAGACTTTCGGCTGACATCGAGCTAAGCAAAAGTTGGCAGACAGAAAATGGATTTATTGTTCGAGGCACCGGGAATGTTCTTACCGCTGCCTACAGCGAAAATAATATGCATACTGAAAGGTATTTGTTTAAAGTTTATCCACTGGGCGCTTTGGAGTTCAAATACCCATTTTTCAGGGGAAGAAATAATAAATCTGAGGTCTTGATACCCGTGGCACAAGTAGTTTATTCCACCGACACTTCATATTCTAAGCGTTCAATTGATGAGGATAGTTCCACAACAGAATTTGACAGCACTACCCTTTTTAAGTTAAGAAAAATACCAGGTATTGATAGGCAGGAAAATGGTCTTAGGTTAAATACTGGCTTACAATATTTTTATGAGTATAATCATAATTATAAATTTAATGTTGATCTTGGACAAGTATATAGAAATAAAAACTCGGAAGACTTCTTGCCATCTTCAGGCCTGAACGGATATGAATCTGATATCTTATTATCAGGCAACTTAAGTTATGGAAAAGATTTAGAGATAGCAAGCAAACATGTCTACAGCAAAAACTTTACTCTAAAAAGATCTAATACGTCATTTAAACTTACAAAACCTCGTTATCAAATTAAAACTAGTTTAACAAATTTAGTTTCAGATCCATCGGAGGGAACTAATACGGACCTAAAAGAATTAACACTAAATTTAAATTCTAGCTTTTCTAAAAATTGGTCTGGCAAGCTTGGGTTGAGAAGAAATATGGTAAATAACGAAGATATTAATACTTCGCTAGGGCTCAACTTTAAAAATGAGTGTATAGATATAGATTTATCTTTATCTAGAAGAAATACAGCTACTAATCTTTTACCTAAAGACTCAAGGATTGACTTAGTAGTAAATTTCGGAAACATTGGATCGAAATATTACAATAACAAAATGTCGAAGTGTGCTATAAAATGATGGCCTTTATCAGGTGTATAAAAACAAAAGTTTGTATTTCTTTACTTTTACTAATACTGGTACCAAGCTCTGCGTTTTGCAAGTCGGACTTTAGTGTAGCATATCAAGTAGATGACCAAATAATAACCAACTATGATATTGACCAGGTTAGAAAGCTAAACAATTTATTAAACAGGTCAAGTATTACTCGTTCAGAAGTAGAGAAAGTTGTAATAAGTAACAGAATAAAGGAAATTTATGCCGATAGATTAAAAATAGTAGTTTCTAAAGTTGAATTAAATTTACAGGTTAATAACTTTCTTCAAACAAATAATATCACGGAAAAGGAGTTGAGATCTTTATTAAATTCAAAAGGCATTGACATCGAAACATTTTATAATTTCATAAAAGAAAATATTAAATGGAGAAAAGTATTAGATTTTAGATTTGGATACAAAATTAATAACCTTGCAATAAAAGACCTTATGCCTTTAACCCCGACCCCTATAAAAATAGAAAAAGAGTATGAGTTCTTTGAAATATTTATTTCCAATGAGCAGTATGACCCTCAAAAGGCAAATCTTATTGCAAATAGGTTAGAAATAGAGTTGAACAACGGTGCTGATTTTGCCAAGGCTGTTGAGAAATTTTCTTCAGCTACTTCAAAAACAAAAAAAGGTAAAGTTGGGCCAATAAAAAAAAGTAGCTTATCTAAACAGTTTAGAAACATATTGGACGGATTAAAAACAAATGAAGTTTCAAAGCCATTTAAAGTTAATGGAGGATTAGTTTTATTAAAACTCTATAGAACTAGGTCATATCAAACTGTAAAAACACCAAAATTATCTGTAACCTATTCGGTTTTGAGCGAGTCCTCTGATAGTAATGCACCATGTTCAGACGAAAAAGAAATCAGAGGACCAGTTTTACTATCTAAGGTCGAAAAAAACATAAGAGATATAATTACGAAACTAATGCCTGGAGAAAGCTATAAGTTTCTAGATAACAGTGGATTAGCACGCTCAGTAACACTATGTGAAAGCTTCGTAAGTGATAAGCAAAGTAGAACTTTAAACTTTGAAAATTTTATGAAAAATGAAGAAGCACAGCGATTAAGCAACGCATTAATACTTGAATTAAGAAGAAATACTACTGTAGTTAAAAAGTGAAAAAAAATACTATACTCATGACCATGGGAGATCCTGCCGGGGTTGGACCAGAGGTGCTTTTGAAAAGCTATAAAAAGGCTAGAGCAATGCAAAATTTAGTAGCTATCAGTGATTTTAATAAAATCAAACCCTTGGCCGAAAGATTAGACGTACCACTGAGAAAAATAAATCATATTGACGAAGCTGAAAATTTCAAAGATCAGCTAAATATTCTTAGTTTGAATTATCCTCGAGATTTCTCTCCAGGTGAATTTGATGTTGAAAATGCGATTTCAGTAGTAGAGTCCATACGAATTGGTACGGAACTATGCTTAAAAAAGAAAGTTAGCGCTATGGTTACCGGACCAATAAATAAGTCAATTCTTAGAAGTAAGGGATTTAAGTTTTCTGGCCACACAGATTATCTAGAGTATCTTTGTGAATGTGAAAAAGACACTGCGACCATGATGATGCTTAATCGATATTTAAAAATAATCCCCTTGACGATTCATGAGCCTTTGGGCCAAGTATCATCAAGAATAAAGGAACAGGTAATTGGAAAAAAAATTAATTTAATAATATCGGAAATAAAAAAGTACTTCCACTCAATACCAAAGATAGCAGTTTTAGGGTTTAATCCTCATGCCGGAGAAAACGGACAGATTGGTAACGAGGAGATATTAGAGATATTACCAGCTATATTGAAATACCAAGGAAATAAAAATTGTGTTGTAGATGGGCCTTTTCCAGCAGATGGTTTTTTTGGATCTAAAGAGTATAAAAATTATGATGTAACGCTAGCGATGTATCATGATCAAGCTCTTATACCTCTAAAACTGTTGTCATTTTCTAAAACAATAAATTTAACATTAGGGCTTCCAATTATAAGAACAAGCCCAGGACACGGAACAGGTGTTGATATTGCAAAGGACTTAAAAGCAGATAGTAATTCATTCTATCAAGCAATCTTGTTCGCGGGGACAATGTCTAATTTAATTAAACCAAGACGCATGCCTAATTTCTAATGCATAAAATAGCACCAAAAAAAAAGTTTGGTCAAAATTTTTTAACTGATCAATTAATAATAGAAAGAATAGTTTCAATTGCTGGCCAACTAGAAAACAAAAGTATATTGGAAATTGGTGGTGGGTCAGGCAACTTAACTAAACACCTAATAAAGGCTAAACCCAAGAAGCTTGTTGTTGTTGAGATAGATAAAGATTATGTCGAAATCCTAAGTAAGATTTTGCAAAGTAGCAGCATTAAAACAACATTGATTTCTGAGGATATTTTAAAAACTGACATCTACAGTTATTTCTCAGAACCACCAGTTATTTTTGGTAATTTACCTTACAATGTTTCGACCAAAATTTTAGCAAAACTACTAAGTCCATCAAATGATAAAACCATGTGGGAAAAGCTTTTCCTGATGTTCCAGCTAGAGGTTGCAAATCGAATAGTTGCAAAACCAAATACAAAACAGTACGGGCGACTGTCTCTATTTTCTCAGTTTTATTCTTTTCCTTCTTTAGAATTGCAGATTCCTAAAACTTCCTTTTTTCCAATACCAAAAGTTGAAAGCGCTCTTGTGAAATTTCAAAGTAATTATAAATACTACCAAAAACACAACAGTGCGTTATTTAGAGATATCATTAAGAAAAGCTTTCAAGGTCGGAGGAAAATGATCAAAAACACCCTCAAAACTACTTATAAAAATATAGTCGAGCTGATGGCAATTAGTGACATTCCTGAAAATAGTAGGCCTGAAAACATAACTCTCCAACAGTTTTGTCTCCTTACAGATTCTATAGACAAATGTAGTGACTAATTTAGCAGCTCTATTATGCTGTATCTATGTTTTCCTCTAAAGAAATTTTTTCCTTTTGCTCTTTGAGGGAAGAAACATCCGATAAATCTTTAACTTGATTATTATCAGATTTAGTTTTTTCTTTAGAAGAACTGACATCGTCTGCCAAGTTTTCTTGAGAAGCGGATTTCTCAGCTATTGCTTTCTGTGCTTCTAAAAGAAGTCGCGCATAATGTTCAGAATGTTGTTGAAAGTTTTCTGCAGAAACTCTGTCTCCTGAAAGCTGAGAGTCATGAGCAAGAGATTGATACTTATCAATAATCTGTTGGGGTGTGCCTCTAACTTTACCCTCAGGACCTGCACTATCAAAAACTCTGTTTATCACGTTACCAGGGTTAAGTCTGCGACCATTATTTCTATTCTTATTGCGTGATTTTCCTGACGATCTCATTTTTTACTATTTTTTTGTTGATGCATTACGGTAGAACTTAAAAGTTCGAACCATTTTGACTTAATATAAACCATTTAAAGATTAAGACAACTGCATACGCACTCTTTGCAATTATTTTCCCAAATATTAAATTTATGTGTCTTTTTTAACACATACCACTCGATTTACGTTATTTAGATCTTTATAAAAAAAAACTTTATTGAAATTAAATCGCAAAAACTCTTCCCTTAATAGAAAATCTTGTCCCTTACCAAATTCTATCACAAAAATTCCATTTTTATTCAAATATCTATTAACACCATCTAAAAACAGTTTTATGATACGCAGACCAGAGCGACCTCCATAAAGTGCTTCGTGTGGTTCATGAAGAATAATTTCTCTTTGCAAATTACGGAAATCGTCTTTTGCAACATATGGAAGATTACTTACAATCAAGTCAAATTTATTGTGAATATTTGAGAATAGATCCGAATGAATAAACTCGCAATCAGCCTTTAACTCTTCAGCATTCTTCTTTGCAAGGCTTAAAGCTTTCTTTGAAAAATCTGCTAGAAAGAGAGTGATGTTAGAGTTTTCTTTGTATAATGATAATCCTATGCAGCCACTTCCACATCCTAGATCAAGCACTCTCATTCCATCGAAAAGTAGATCTTTAGTAACATCTATAATCAATTCACTCTCAGGCCTTGGGTCCAATACAGTCCGATCAACATAGAAGTCATTCTGCCAAAACGACCTTGAGCAGACTATATAAGAAGTTGGTACGCCTACTGCTCTGAGACTGACCATTTCCGAGAATAAGGAAGCATTTTCATTTGACCCTTCATAGGAATGATATTCATAGCTTTTAGCTAAGGATATTTCAAAAGCTTTTGAGAACAATCGTTTAGCCGCCTCTTTGTAATCATCACAACCCCGCTTCTTTTAGTAATTCTTTTTTAGAAAGGAAAAGGCTTTGTTTATTTTTCATTGTCTTTTTCATAAGAACTCATAGCTTCAAGTCTCTCAGCAGAAATCAAACCATTTATTATTTCTTCGAGATTACCATTGAGTATTTCTTCTAATTTATATAACGTCAGATTTATTCTGTGATCTGTAACTCGCCCTTGCGGAAAATTATAGGTTCTTATTCTTTCAGATCTATCTCCAGAACCAATCTGAGACTTTCTTTGGGAGGCAATCGCACTAGATTGATTTTTTATATGTAAATCATACAACCTGGTTCTTAGAACCTCCATTGCTCTCGCTCTATTTTGATGCTGAGATTTTTCAGAACTTGTAACGACTATCCCCGTTGGCAAATGAGTAATTCGAACTGCAGAGTCTGTTGTATTAACGTGTTGTCCGCCAGCTCCAGATGCACGCATAGTATCTATACGTATTTCATTTTGTGATATCTCTATATCTATCTCTTTGGCCTCTGGCAGCACTGCAACAGTCGCGGCGGACGTATGAATTCTTCCACTGCTTTCTGTTGTAGGAACTCTTTGGACCCTATGAACGCCACTTTCAAATTTTAACTTTGAGTAAATTTTATCCCCCTTTAAATGGAAAGTCACTTCCTTTAAACCACCCAAATCAGTAGTTGATTGTTCAATTACGTCTATCTTCCATTTATTTTTATCAGCAAAACGCTGATACATTTTAAACAAATCTAATGCGAACAATGAAGCTTCATCTCCTCCAGTCCCTGCTCTTATCTCAATAATTACTGATCTTTCATCATTAATATCTTTGGGTATAAGTAAAAGTTTAAGATCCTGCTCAATAACGTCTTTCTTTGCTTTTAATATCAGCAACTCACTTTCTGCTAGACCTGCAAGATCTTTGTCATTGAGCAAAAGTGAAGTATTTTCTATCTCAACTATTGTTGCAAAGAAATGAGAGATTATATCTTTCACATCTTTTAATTCTGAATACTCTTTCGAATATTCTTCAAATGTGTTTCTATCTAAATTACGCTGCATTTCTTTTTCTAGGAAATCAAAGCGATCAACAATTTTCTTAAGTTTTTCTTCAAACATAAAAAAATTCTATTTTTTGGAAAGTTCTTTTGCTCGTTGTTCAACAAGACCAACAATGTGATCGATCATCTTATTATTATCTAATTTATGATCTGTTTTCCCTAACCTATAAATCATTCCGCTTCCTGCACCACCTCCAGTAAAGCCTATATCTGTCATTAGAGCTTCTCCTGGGCCATTAACAACGCAACCGATTATGGAAAGAGAAATTGGAGTTTTAATGTGTTCTAGTTTCTTTTCAAGTATTTCAACTGTCTTTATTACATCAAAACCTTGTCTTGCGCATGAAGGACATGAAATGATCTGAACACCTCTGTGTCTGAGGTTTAATGATTTCAGAATTTCGTATCCAGCCTTAACTTCCTCAACGGGGTCCGCAGACAATGAAACCCTTATAGTATCCCCTAAACCTGCCCATAATAAGTTTCCAAGTCCTATTGCTGACTTGACTGTTCCTGAGAAAAAAGAGCCAGCTTCAGTTATTCCAATGTGAAATGGAGCATCAGTTATGGTGACAAGGTCCGAATAAGCCGCAACTGCTAAAAAGACATCAGAGGCTTTAACAGAAATTTTAAACTCAAAAAAATCATTGTCTTCTAAGATACCAATGTTTCTTCTTGCGCTCTCTAGTAAAGCCTCAGGACACGGCTCCCTATATTTTTCTAAAAGGTCTTTTTCTATACTTCCAGCATTTATTCCTATTCTGATTGAGCAACCAAAATCTTTAGCGGCTTTTATCACCTCTCTAATTTTTTCGTTATTACCTATGTTTCCAGGATTAATACGCAAACATGCAGCACCTGCTTTTGCTGCTTCAATTGCTCTTTTATAATGAAAGTGTATATCAGCAACTATTGGAACTGGGCTCATTTTACATATTTCTTTTAACGCCTCGGTGCTATCAGTATCAGGGCATGATACTCTTACAATCTCGGCCCCTGCCTCAGCGCAATTTTTCACCTGAGTAATTGTTTGTTTGATATCGGCTGTTATTGTGTTAGTCATCGTCTGAACTGATATAGGGTTACCACCACCTATTTTTACATCACCAACACTTATCTCTCTTGATTTTCTTCTAGAAATTTGACGCCATGGCCTTAGACTGTCAAGAGACACGTTTAAATCCTTTTATTAAAATAACAAAAATGTAAAGACACTACAAAGTCCTTTTTTTATTCAACAAACTATTTAAGTAACTATCCTTGAGTTCATTAATCTTTAAAGTTTTAAATATATTTTGAGGATCTATCTTGAAATTCTTAATCACTTTTCTCTTGTCAGATACTGGCCCATAGGTGACACCATTTAGTGAAAAAAACAAATCTTTGGCGTTACCAGCCCTTAAGTTTCCGTTAAACCAATTGTCTTTTATTTCAAGGACCTCCCCTGCTTTTAAGATTTTTTCAACTACAACTTTTCTCCCTTCATCTTTAATGCGTATCCAAGAGGGGTTCACTGCAAAAATATTAAGCGTAGTTTTACTTTTCTTTACAATTGCACTGTCTTTCTTATGAGGGCTTATTACGCCTTGATGGAGACTATGGTAATCTAACACAATTTCTGAGTTTACTAATTGCTGTGGTTTTAGGTCGGCTTCTACAGTTTCAACTGAACTTACTAGACCAAACTCAGGTACCGAACCAAAATCAAACTTGTTTACTAATATTTCTCTTGTGGATCTAACTGATGAGCTTACGATTGGTGAAGATCTATCGAGTTTCGTAGAGTTTATTCCTAGCACACCAATGTCTTCAATTTGTAAGTGCATTATTGGTCCATCTCTATAGGAAACCTGAGGTGCTACCAATTTGCTGCTCTCTGAAACCTTATATTCATTTGACTCGAACTCTTTGCGTGCAAATTGATACCTATTTAATTTACTTTCACTCAAAACCTCAGAAGATTGTAAATTCATTTCACTCATTATCATTGGCAAATTATCAGCCGGCACAATTTTTAATTTTTGAATATCAATAAGAACCTTCCAAGCCCCAAAGCTTATTCCAAAAAGTATCAAAGATGCTGCCAAAAAAGGCCAAAAAAACCAATAACTTCTACTAAATAGTGAGCTATCTACTTCTTGGAGTCCGACGTACGATGGCTTCCAATCTAACTGAGTTTCAATGTTGTAATCTTTTAAACCTCTACTTTTATAACGAGCAGCGTTATCCAGTCTACCAGATCCATCTTGTGACGAAAAGCCTGACTCCGAGCAAAACCTTTCATAGGTCTCTTCTGGGTTAAGATTTAAATACCTTGCATAAGACCTAATATAACCTGCTACAAAACCTTTATTTGGAAATGCATCTAAATCACAATTTTCAATAGCCGATATATAAGCGGCTTTAATTTTTAGATCTTTTTGAACCTGAAGAAGAGATTTCCCCAAAGTAGCCCTTTCACCCCTTAGCTCTTCCCCAAGAAGTAGGGTGTAAGAGTCAAAACCATTGACTTTAAATCCAAAGTTTCCGTCAGCCATAATCACCTATTTGGCATAAAATCTTTTTGTTCTTTCAGCGCGCTTAATGAGGTTGCAAAATCCACTCAAAATCTGTGGATTAATTGAAATTCACTAACTAATTCAATTATTTCCTAAGTTTTCCAAAAAAACAACTAAAATATTCTGATAATAAACATTAGCGAAGTAAACTTGTTAATGATGCATGCCTTCTTGTATCCTTTTAATCAAGCCCTTAAATATTTTTGGACTATCTTCTTTTCCAAATAACCAGTTATATATCAAATAATCATCGTTGGATAAAAACTGCTCGTATAAATTGAGTTCAGACATTTTGAGCTCATTAAGACTTTTATCTGAAAATTGGCCCAGAATTAAGTCTAATTCTTTAGTACCTCTTCTCCAGCTTCTTATTGACAACCGTTTCCGAACAATCTTTATAGTCATGCTCTGAAAATAATTTATTTTTTGCCTATTACAATTAAAGATTTTGGTTTAATTACAATATATGCGTTTTTCAAAAAATATGGAAAAGATCAATATGTCAAAAACGGCTGAGGTCTCTGATTTGGCATTATCTCTAAAGGAACAAGGCCAAAAAATAATCAATATGGCAACTGGAGAACTTTCGTTCAAGCCTGCTTTATCGATAAGAAAAGAAGCTTGTAGGACGATAAATAAAGGGAAAACCCTTTATACGCAAGTTGCAGGTTTAAAAGAATTGAGGGATCTTATAAGCGTAAAACTAAAAAAAGATCATAAAATAGAGTATAAATGTGAGGAGATTATTGTTTCTAATGGAGGGAAGCAAGTTATTTATAACGCCCTGCAAAGCACTATAAACAGAGGTGATGAAGTAATTATTATTGCTCCCTATTGGGTGTCATATCCTGAAATAATAAAATTATGTGGTGGGAAACCAAAAATCTTGAATACAAAAAGAAGAGACGGTTTCTCGATAAATACAAAAAAATTAGAAAAGCTAATTACATCGAAAACTAAATGGATTATCTTAAATTCACCAAATAATCCAACTGGTGTTGTTTACTCGCTTGAAACATTAAAAAAACTTGTACTGTTATTAAGAAAATACCCAGATATTTGGATACTTTCAGATGATATTTACGAAAAACTTAACTTTTCAACAGAGACAAATCTAAGCATCCTGCACCTTGATGAGAAACTTAAAGGGAGATCACTTGTAGTGAATGGATTTTCTAAAGGTTATTGCATGACTGGATGGAGATTAGGATATGGCGCCGGCCCGAAAATACTTATTGAGGCTATGAAAAAAATACAATCTCAATCTACATCTGCTGCCAATACAATTGCTCAAAATGCTGCAATTAAAGCATTAGAATTAGACAATAATCATTTTGAAGCCTTAAAAGCATCACTCTTGAAAAGGAGAGCAATTGTGATTTCTGCTTTATCCGATTTGGAGGGCTTTGACTCTAATTTTAGTGAAGGAGCATTTTATTTATTCCCTTCAATAAAAAAATTTCTTGGCAAGCGGTTAAATAGTAACGAAGTAATATTGAATGATACAAACTTTTGCATGCAATTATTATCTTCAGAGCATGTAGCAACAGTGCCAGGTTCAAGTTTTGGAAGCAAAGATAGTATAAGAATAAGTTATGCGTTAAGCGAAAAAGATTTACGAACAGGTTGTAAAAGGATAAAACAATTCTGTGAACGGTTAATATAAAAACGCATAAAATCGCGTTATTGCTCTATAAGCATAACAGTAAAGCAATTGAGTTAAAAAATGCACGATATAAAACTTATTAGAGAAAGTCCTGATATTTTTGATAAAGCTCTAGAAAAAAGAGGTGAAAGTTTTGAAAGTTCAAAAATAATTGCATTAGATAAGCAAAGAAGAAATAATATTGAGAAACTGGAAAAATTGCTATCCGAAAGAAAAATGTTGTCAAAAAAAGTTGGTGCTGTTAGGGACAATAACGACCATACAGCAAATAGCATCCGCGCAAATATTAAAAAAATGAAGCATGAGATAGCCCAATTAGAGACCTCTCTCAGAGACATAGAAGAGGATTTGGAGGCTTTACTTTTATCTATCCCCAATTTGCTGAATGATGATGTTCCAATGGGACAAAGTGAGGCGGACAACGTAGAGGTTTATAGATGGGGGGACATAAAATCTTTCAACTTTCAGCCTAAGGAGCACTTTGAAGTTGCTGCAACAAAAAATGATATTAACTTTGAAGTCGCTTCAAAGGTTACTGGGTCGCGATTTGTATTTCTTTCTAAGTCCGTAGCGTTATTGCACAGAGCGCTGACACAATACATGATTAATACCAACATAATAGAAGGTGAGCTAACAGAATTTTGGACACCAGTTCTTGTTAATGAAAAATCAATGTTAGGAACTGGTCAATTGCCAAAGTTCAGAGAAGACAGTTACCACACAAATGAAGGACTTTGGCTTATTCCTACCGCAGAAGTTCCTTTAACAAACATTGGTAAAGATAAAATTTATTCAACCGATGAATTGCCAATCAGAATGACTGCTGCCACTCAGTGTTTTCGTTCAGAGGCCGGGAGCGCTGGGAAAGATACAACAGGAATGATCAGACAACATCAATTCGAAAAGGTAGAGATGGTTACTTACTGCAAACCAGAGTTTGAAAATTTCGAGCTCGAAAGAATGACCGATTGTGCCGAAAGAATTTTAAAGAATTTGTTGATACCTTTCAGAAAAATCCTTTTATGTTCTGGGGATATCGGTTTTGGATCAAAAAAAACATATGACCTAGAGGTTTGGCTTCCAGGTCAAAATAGATATCGTGAAATTTCGAGTTGCTCAATATGTGGAGACTTCCAATCTAGAAGAATAAATATTAGATATAAAAACGATCGAGAGTCCAAACCTCAATTTATATCTACCTTAAACGGTTCAGGACTTGCTGTTGGTCGTTGCTTAATTGCAGTTATTGAAAACAACCAACTAGAAGATGGGTCAGTAGAAATCCCGGAAGTACTAAGACCATATATGTTCAATTTTAAAAAAATTGATAATAATGGAAACCTTAACTAGCATGCGTATCTTAATAACCAACGACGATGGTTTTAATGCTGATGGGATAAAGTCTTTGAAAAAAGTAGCACTTGAAATGTCAACTGAAGACAACATTTTCCTTGTTGCTCCCTCAGCTAATCAATCTGCAAAAAGTAGATCAATATCATATAAAACAGAGTTTAATATTACAAAAAAAAGTGACAATCAATATTCTGTTGATGGAACACCTACCGATTGCATAATATTTGCTCTCGATCATCTTATGAAGGACAAAAAACCAGACCTCATTCTATCAGGTATAAATTGGGGTTATAATTTAGCAGAGGACGTTTTTTATTCTGGTACGATAGCTGCAGCTATGGAAGGTGCCGACAGGGGAGTTCTATCAATAGCACTAAGTCAAGCGTATTCAGGTGCTGAGGAAGGATTGAATCCATTCCTTTTTGCCGAAAAATATAGCTCGAAGTTATGCTCGTCTATTTATAAAAACTTCTCACTTTCACTTAAGAAGATAGCATTCAACGTGAACTTTCCTGCAAACCCCAAAAAACGCTATCCTGACTGCTTAAAAATAACGCCTATAGGGCGAAGATGCGCCTCTAATTTTGCTATTAACCTCCGATCCAAATCTGAAAATTTGTTTATGGCTAAAATAGATACCGTCGATAAGAACTCATCTTCAATCCCTGAGGATGACTATAATACCTGTTTAGCTGGATATATAACTGTGTCGCCTATTTCTATGAATACTTTTGAGGAGAGAGGCTTTAAGAAACTAAAGAAAGTAAAATTTTGACATGGATGAGTCAAAAGCCCTTCTTATTCTAAAATTGAGACAAATTGGGGTTTCTAATCCAGAAATCTTAGATTGCATTGAATCAATAGATAGGAGCCATTTCGTATCAGAGAGTTTTTTAGATCGATATATGGAAGATATTGCACTCCCTATTGAATGTGGCCAGACAGTAAGCCAGCCTTCACTTGTAGGCTTTATGACCCAACAATTAGAGATTCCAAAAAGAAGCAAAGTATTAGAAATAGGCACTGGATCCGGTTATCAAACAGCAATACTTGCAAGACTGTCATCAAGAGTCTATTCAATCGAGAGATATAAAAAGCTAGTAGATAAAGCAAAGAGGCGCCTTGAAAATCTCAATATTTCAAATGTGATAATTCTTCTAAAGGATGGCTTTTTTGGTTATTCTCATCAAGCACCCTTTGATAGGATTATCATAACTGCTGCTGTTGAGGAGATTCCTAGCTTAGTGGTGAATCAACTAAAGATTGGAGGTATCATGATTGTCCCCGTTGGGCTACCAAACCAGAAACAATCACTTTTGAAAGTAATTAAAAATGAAAAAGGCTTGGACATTAAAGAGCTTATGAGTGTAAGGTTCGTACAAATGAAAGAAGGGTTAGTAAATATTTAAAATCTGGGTTCAGTTTTTATGAAAAAAAAGATAGTATTCGCTTTAATTTTAATTTCGCCAATTTTGGTTAATTGCCAAACCCAAGAGCATACTCAAAGGTCGAATGTAGGCGTTAAGCCATTTTCTTCTGATACAAAGATGCGACCAGATAGTAGAGGTATTATATCTTATGATAAATATCAAGTTGTGGTAGCAAATGGCAATGAAACGGTTTTAGATATTGCCAAGAGGTTAGACTTAGACCCAAGAAGATTTTCTCTATTTAATGGGTTAGTCGAGTCATATCGTCCCAGACAGGGGGAGTTGCTAGCATTAAATAAAAAAATTGATCCAATAAAGAATACAAATAGAACTGTTTGGTCTCAAAAAAATACTAAACACGTATTGGAGAGAGCAAAGGAAACAAAACAGGTCTCTGTGCCAACAAGAGGTTTTGCCAAGCATACGGTTGAAACAGGAGAAACAATTTATTCGATAGCCCGACTTTATAATGTTTCAGTAACGTCTTTAGCTAAATTGAACAAGTTAGACGCAGAATTTACTATTTATTTGGGACAGAATATTATTATTCCAATTACGCAGAACAAAATAAGTCCTCCGAAGAAGAAGATAAAAACAGCTAGCGAAACATTGGTAGATAAGAAAGATAAATCTGTACCCTTATCAGAGAAACAGAATGCAATTAGCACAAAAAATGTTTTTATTTTGCCAGTTAAAGGAAAAATAATAAGCAAATATAATCCCAATAATGAGAAGCAAAAAAATCAAGGCATTGATTTCCAAGTTTCTCCAGGATCTCCTGTATTCGCTGCTGCTTCAGGCAATGTTGCTTTAATAACAGATAACACTAAAAACTTTGGGAAAATTGTATTGATAAGGCATAAAAATAACTTAATAAGCATCTATGGTAGAGTTGCAAAAGTAATAGTAAAAAAAAATGAAGTTGTTACAAAAGGCCAAAAAATTGGATTAATGGCAGAAAAAGCAAATGACGGTAAAAATCAGACTATACTTCATTTTGAGCTCAGGAGAGGAACACAAAGTGTTAACCCAGAAGATTTCTTCGAGTAAAAAAGACTACTGATGACTGCTTAACAAGGATACTACAAATTGTTTCGCAACTCGACCTGACCGACTGCCTCTTTGCACTTGCCATTGTAATGCTCTTTTTTCTAATTCTTTTCTGTGGATATTAATGCCAAACGACCTGGCATAAGACCTTACTATTTCCAAGTAAAGATTTTGATCACACTCATAAAAGCCTATTGAAATTCCAAACCTGTCTGAAATGGAAAGTCGTTCATCAAGCTCTTCTTCCCATCTCATAAAGTTATCAGCATTTCCTGCTTTCCTACTTAAAAGATGCCTTCTGTTAGATGTGGCATATACCAAGACATTTTGAGCTCCACCTATCAATCCACCATCTAGTAAAGATTTCAGTGATTTATAACTTGTTTCATTATCATCAAAGGAAATATCATCACAAAAAATAATGAATTTTTTATCAAGGTTTTTAATAGTTTTTAATAAACTATTCATTTGTCCTATATCATCCCTAGCAACTTCAATAATCTTTAAACTTTTATTTTTATAGCTAGTTGCTTTAACAACAGACTTTATTAAAGTTGATTTACCCATACCCCTAGCTCCCCACACTAAAACATTATTAGCTAAGTTTCCATCGGCGAATGCTTCGGTATTGTTTCTTACCTGCTCAATTTCTTTATCCATTCCTTTTAATAAAGAAATATCTATGGTCGATATACTACTTACCTCTGAAAAATAATTACGGTCTGGTTCCCATATGAATGCATCTGCTTTTTCAAAGAAAGCTGTATCGGGATCTAAAGGATATGCTCTTTCCAGAGCGTCCGCCATTCTTTTAAGATATTCTTCCATATATTAGTTCTTATATTTTTTTATCCATTTGCTGAAGAGCTTCCTCTTTTTTCTTTTCCACTAATTTTACCAACAATATGGATATCTCATACAACGAATACATGACAGTAAATAAGATGATTTGCGTTATAACATCTGGAGGCGTAACAATAGCAGCTAAAATTAATATAGAAACTATCGCATATTTTCTAATTCTGGTAAGTGAGGCAGAGGATATCAAACCTGCTTTCCCCATTAAAGTTAATAACACCGGCAACTGGAAACATATGCCAAATGCTAAGATGAACCTCATAGTGAGACTAAGATATTCATTTATCGTACCGAGATACTTGATGCCCACTAAATTATTTAAATCTGATGTATTTTGAAAACTCAAGAAGAAGCTAAATGCAAGCGGAAGAACAACAAAGTAGGCGAAAGCGGCTCCTATGATGAATAATAAAGGAGAGGCGATTAAAAAGGGCAAAAAAGCCAATTTTTCTTTTTTGTATAAACCTGGTGCAATGAACCGCCAAATTTGAAACCCAACAAAAGGAAACGAAACGATAAAACCTCCAAAAAATGATATTTTTACGTTAACCATAAAACCCTGTTGAAGACCTGTAAAGATTAAGTCATTAGCTTCATTTTGTATTGCCAGCAGCTCCGTTATCGGCATCGCTAAAAAATTGAATATATACTTTGAAAATGGGAAAACGCAAACCATGCAAATTAGGAATGCGAGCACAGACAAAATGAGACGAGATCTCAACTCCGTAAGGTGCTCTATCAAAGGAGCGTTGGATGACTCTATCCCATTCTGTTTTTTTTGCTCTTTTTTCATTAATTATAATCGATAGTCAAACTACCATTTTGTTTTTTGGAAATTTAAAGGTTACTTATTTTTTTTTTTAACCTTACTACCCTTTTTAACTTCAACGCCTATGTCAGGATCTTTAATATAACTTTCTAAATTAGTATGCTTACTTAAATTATTTTTCAAATTATTAAACTCTTCAATTTCAGCAGTTTCATTTATCTGATCATAAAACTCTCTTGATACTTGCTTTATTTTTCCGAAAACTTTTCCTATTTTGTTTAATAACTTTGGCAAGTCCTTTGGTCCAACGACGATTAATGTAACTGTGCCAATAATAAATAGCTCTTGCCAACCCAAATCAAACATTATTTATTATCCCTTATCTTTCTCTGGAGTTATATCTTTTACTTTTTCTGAAACTTCTTCCTGAGCCTTGTCTAACTCCTGTTTACCCTCACTTATACCCTTTTTAAAACTAGTTATACCTTTTCCAACTTCGCCCATAAGTGAAGAAATCTTACCTCTCCCGAATAAGATAAGAACAACAACTGCAATTAAAATGATGCCTGGCAATCCAATTTGATTAAACATTAATTATCTCCGAATATTTTTTATCTCTAAGGTTTCATAAAATAAATTAACAGAAAAATAAAATTTATCACTTAAATTTTTAATCTTTCACAAAAACAAAACAGCGATCTCTTCTAACTGAAATCCACAAGTTAATTCCGGAAGGTGGCAGGAAAACACCTGGGACAGAAGCTTTTAAAATAGATTGATCAAATTCCATTTTCAATTCCACAAGACTTTCCTTGCCTAGAAATCTTGACCGAACTACTTCGCCTCTAGCTGGAACCCCGTGTTCACTGGTAGGATTTGGGCCTTTTCCATTTCTATCAAAGTCAATTTTTAGGTGTTGAGGGCGTATAATTATCTCAGCGGTCAGACCATTTTGCAAACCAGGAGTCATGAACAAGCCAAATGGAGTTTCGGTCTGTGAGTTATTTACTTTTCCTTCAATTTTATTGTAATTTGATAGAAATTTTGCTGCCTTACTGTCTATTGGTTTATTATAAACATTATAAGGAGCTCCCTTCTGAACTATAGAGCCCTCTCGCATCAAAGCAATACTGTCTGAGACTTTCATGGCCTCTTCTGGATCATGAGTAACCATAATAACTGAAGTACCTTCTTCACTTAGCAAAGATAAGGTAAGATCTCTTATTTCATCTCTTAACCTATTGTCTAAACTCGTAAAAGGCTCATCCATAAGCATTAGTTTTGGTTTTGGTGCCAAGGCTCTGGCTATGGCAACTCTCTGCTGTTCACCCCCAGAAATCATATGAGGGTATTTTTCTCCGAAAGAGAGCATACCTACACAATCAAGAAGATAAGAGGTTCGTTCCTGAATTTTTTCATTACCAAATTCATGTAGAGCGTAGCTGACATTTTGAAAAATGTTTAAATGCGGAAAGAGAGAGAGGTCTTGAAACACGAGGCCAATACCTCTCTCAGGCGTTTGTTTGAGAATGTTATTGTTGTTTGAGACCAAACTGTTATTAATTATTATTTTACCACTATCAGGAACCTCCAAACCTGCTATTAGTCGTAAAGCAGTTGTTTTACCACAGCCAGACGGTCCAAGAAGACACATCCGTTCACCCTTCTCTATTGTAAGGCTTAATTTATCTAAAACATTATGCCTCTTAAATGATTTAGTAACTTCCTCAAGCCTCAAAATTTGGTTATCTTCTTTAATACTTATTCCCCGCAAAAAAATAATTCGACACAATTTAGGCCCAATACCTCTATATTGCGATTTAGTCTACAAAAGCTTTTTCAATTACAAAATGACCGGGAGAGGAATTAGAGCCCTCTATAAAGCCTTTTTGTAAACAGACTTCTTTAAACTCATTAAGCATTGCAATACTGCCGCATATCATGGCTCTATCTTCTGAAGGATCTAAATCACTTCCAATTACTTCTTTAAATTTTTTTTGACTTTAGCCAGTCTGTAACTCTTCCAAAATATTGACTAGGTTCTCTTGTAGTGGTAGGGAAAAACTTCAACTTATCTGACACTATTTCAGACAAAAGTTCATCCTTATAGATTGATTCAACAGTTCGCTTTCCAAACTCAAGCTCGTTGATTTGCCGGCAAGTTTGAAACAGTATAACTTCATTAAACTTTTCGTATGTTTCGGGATCTCGAATAATGCTTGTGAAGGGTGCTATGCCTGTTCCAGTAGAAAAGAGAATAAGTCTCTTCCCTTTTAATAAAGCATCATTGACAAGAGTTCCAACCGGTTTACCTCTAAATATTATGTTATCACCCTCTTTCAGCTGTTGGAGTTTTGAAGTTAAAGGCCCGTTTTCAACTTTTATTGAGTAAAACTCAAACTCCTCGTGCCAATTAGGAGACGCTATTGAGTATGCTCTAAGAACAGGTTTACCATCTATCTTTAATCCAATCATGACAAACTCACCCGATCTAAACCTAAAATTGTCTGGCCTTGCGCAAGAGAAGGAGAATGTTGAAGGTGTCCAGTGATGTACTTTCGAAACCTCAAGTTGGTTCAATCCGTTGTTTTCTTTTTGCAATTTAAATTCCTATAGTTAACTAAGACCGCTGATTTACTATATTAAAAAAAAATCTCATTTATACTTTTCAGTAAGTCGATTTTGTTATTCCACTTCAACTATCTTTATTATTGGTTTTTTTCCACTTATTGAATATATGTCTTCTCTCACAAACCGTTCAAAATCATCGAAGTTATATCTGATTTTTTTCCTTGCCATATCATTTAAAAATGTCTCGGCGCTTATTTTTAATTCATCTATATAATCTTCGAATCTTGGAAGGCCAAAAGAAGAAAACTGAATGTTTGGTTTTTTCTTAGATTTTTTATATCCTATTTGCAAAACTAGTAATCCTTGTGAAGACATTCTAATTCTTTCTTTAAATGCAATGTTATCAGATTTTGCAATTATTTTTCCATCTACAAACAACCTCTCGGACCTGTTTGTAGTATCTTTTTTTATTTTCAGGTCTTTATCAATTTCAATAATCTCACCATTTCTGACTATTTCAGCTCTTATATTTTTTTCTGCTAGGACTCTCTTATGGCCAATTAGATGCCTTATCTCTCCGTGCATTGGAACTACAAGTGATGGTTTAACATTTTTATAAAATCCAATCATATCTGGAATGTTAGTATGACCACTTACATGGTAATGCCTATCATCACTATATTTTACAATTACGCCTTTTTCCGAAAGATTATTTATAATCCTATTGACTGATATTTCATTTCCAGGAATAGTTTTTGAAGAGAATACAAACGTATCGCCTTCCTCCAATTCCAAACCCATGTATTTGCCACGGGATAATTGTGCTGAAGCCGCTCTAGTTTCTCCCTGTGACCCTGTAGCAATAACCAATAAGTTTTCCCGAGGAATCAAGTGGGCTTTTCTTGGATCGACCAATGCAGGGAAGTCAGTTAGTATACTTGTTTCTGTTGCTTTATTTAGCATGTTATTCATGGCTCGTCCAAAAACTACTAATGATCTTCCAGCTTTTTTTCCTGCTTCAGCAATAATTTTTAATCTACCTATATTTGAAGCAAATGAAGTAAATATAATCCTTCCCTTACTTTGTTTAATAATTTTATCGATTGGTTCTTTAAGTAAAGATTCCGACATGCCTTTATTTTCATTGAGCATGTTTGTTGAATCAACGACACAAAGGGAAGGTCTGCCCCCAAGTGCATTTTCTAGTTTCCTATAATCTAGTGGGTTTTCTAATAGCGGCTTTTTATCTATTTTAAAGTCACCAGTATGAAGAATAGTCCCGAATTTACTTTTCATTATAAGAAATGATGCTTCTGGAACAGAGTGTGTTGTAGGGAAAAAACTTACTGACGAATTTTTCAACTTTACCACGAACGGCCATTCGTTAACAGTTACGACTCGCTTATTATTCACATTAACTTTTTTCAGTTTGTCCTTAACAATTTCAGATGTGAATTTCCTACAATATATCTTGCAGTCTATTTTTGAAGCAATAAACCCAATTGCCCCCAAATGATCTTCATGGGCATGAGTGATAAAAATTCCCTCTAAATCTCTCAAGTTTTCTAGTATAAGTTTAGGGTTGGGAAATATTAAATCTACTCCTGGCTCAGTGTCCATTTTTGGAAATGAAACGCCAGCATCCACTAGAATATAACTTACTTTATTTTTGCTCTTGAAACCATAAGCATACATATTCATGCCTATTTCACCGGCACCACCGACAGGTGAATAAATTATGCTATGATCTTTCAAAGTTCTTAATCCTCATTGAAGCTGGAAATATAAACCAGCCCCTTGATGGTAAGTCTTAAGTCAATTTTGTCAAATATACTTGTATCACGAGAAAAAATATTTGCAAAACCTCCCGTAGCAATTACATTTCTGATACTTTTTTCTTTTTTAATTCTCGAAATTATACCATCAACCAAACTCAAATATCCCCAATAAATCCCTGATTGCATACAATTAATTGTATTTCTTCCTACCACATTGGGCGGACGTTTAACCTCTACATGTGGCAATGCCGCGGCAGCCTCATGTAAAGCTTTTGTAGACAGTGCAACACCAGGAGCGATTACTCCACCTATATAACTTCCTGCACCATCAATCACATCAAATGTAGTTGCAGTTCCAAAATCAACAATAATCGTATCACCTCCCATAATTTGATATGCCGCTGTCGCATTGACTAATCTGTCTGCACCAACATTCACGCCTTTTTCGACGTCAACGGATATTGGAATTTTACAGTTATCTGAACCAACTATTAGTGGCACGCATTTAAAGTATGTTTTAGCCAATACTTTTAAATTGAATATAGAGTCAGGAACAACGGAGGATACTATGACTTTATTGATATCCTTATAATCGACGTTAGAGATGCTGAACAATTGCTGCAACCAAGTAAAGTACTGATCTGCAGTCATATTTCCATCAGTGGAGCATCTCCATTCAGATAATATTTTTTTGTTTTTTGAGACTGAAAACACAGCGTTGGTATTTCCAACATCTACTGCCAAAAGCATAACTCAACTCCCAAAGTAAACATCTCCAGAATATATTTTTTTAACCCCAGTATTCTCACGTAGAATTAGTCCTCCAATTTCATCTAATCCAAGAAAAGTTCCGCTATTTATTTCGCCTTTATTATTGGAAATTATAACCTCGGATCCCTTGTCGTAGCTCCTAGCTTGCCAAAGGTTTAAAATCAAGCATAAGTTTTCTTCGGTAATATTCGATCCTAACTTAACTAATTGATAATTAAATTCACTGAAAAAAATTGACTGATTAATTTTATAATCAATAAAGCTTGCTAGACATTCGGTCTCATACCGTCTTTCCAAATTAGTTTTTAATCTCGGCGATGAATTTATATTTACACCTATACCAACTATCAACCCACTTTTGTGGTGAATGGACCCTTGGACACTTTCAAGTAAAATACCTGCGACCTTACAATTTTCTACCATAAGATCGTTTGGCCACTTCAATCGGATATCAACGTCATTTGTCACAAGCTCTTTTATGGTGTTGTAAAGAGCAACTCCTACAAAAAAGCCATAAAGGTGTAAATAAGTATGTTCAACGGTTGGAAAAAAAATTATTGATCCAGAAAAGTTCCCAGAATTGCTGAACCAGGTATTCCCATTTCTTCCCTTACCCTGAAGTTGCTTCCTAGCAATTATCCAGGTAGGTTTGGTGAACTCCTTTATTCTTCTTTTAATTTCTTCATTTGTACTATCAACTGACTCCAACCAGATGACATCACTATCTATAAAATGGTTCATAATACATCTTAATAAAGTAAGCTTTCTGCGGCTGCACGCGTTAATGGCTCAATACCCAACAAATTATAAGTACCCACAACAATAGCGGTTGAGGAAATAAAAAGCACAAGCAAGTGACCGGCGGGTATGTTTGCATCTAACTTATCATCAGCCTCAGAAAAATAAACAATGTAAACGATCCTTAAATAATAAAACGCTCCAATCACTGACACAATAGCCCCAACTAGTGCGAGATATATGAGACCAGAATTAATTATTGCCATCATAACATAAAGTTTACAAATAAATCCAGCCAAGGGTGGGATGCCAGCGAGAGAAAACAGAATTAAAGAAAATGCAAATGAAGTAGCAGGATTAGTTTCGGAATACTTTGCTAGCAAATATATATCGGTAACGAGTACGCCATCTTTTTCCATATTTAATATAAAAGCAAAAATTCCTAGCATCATTATTGAATAGAGAAACAAATAAATTATGAACCCACTTAATCCCTCTGGCGATACTGCCGCCAAACCCATTAATGCAAAACCAACATGACCTATTGAAGAATATCCTAATATTCTTTTAATGTTACTCTGAGCGATCGCTCCAAAAGCACCAATGATCATTGAACCTCCTGAAAGAAAGACAAGAACCAACTGCCACTTATCTGATATACCACCAAAAACATCAAATAAAACTTTAGCTAATACAGCCCCAATAGCCAGCTTTG
Source organism: uncultured Alphaproteobacteria bacterium (assembly GCA_902596605.1). GTDB lineage: Bacteria > Pseudomonadota > Alphaproteobacteria > Rhodobacterales > Rhodobacteraceae > CACIJG01. The sequence goes on from CACJUU010000021.1 coordinate 29,348, forward strand.
GAACAATTGCCATAAATGCGGTGACGGGAGTAGGTGATCCATCGTAAACGTCGGGTGTCCACATATGAAAAGGAAAAGCAGCAAATTTAAAAGCAATTGCCGATAGTAAAAATACCATACCGATTTGCAAGCCAAGCGCTTTTTCCGTATACATTATTGCTGAATAAATTATATGGAACTGTGTTGACCCAGTGGCGCCGTATACTAGTGATATACCATACAAAAGTAATCCTGATGATAGTGCACCTAGAATAAAGTATTTAAGTCCGGCTTCTGTCGACTTCAAGTTATCCCTGCGATAAGCTGCGATTATATAAAGTGAAAGAGATTGGATTTCTATACCTAGGTATAGTGCCATTAAATCATTTGAAGAAATAACAACTAACATTCCAAAGACAGAAAAATTAATTAGAATGGGGAACTCATATTTTAATAAGTCATTTTTTTTTAAATAAGCATCGCTTAAATAAAGGATTACAGATGACAAAAAGAGTATTAACATTTTGAAAAGAGTAGTGAATTCATTGCTGGTATAAAACCCATTAATAATAGGGTCAGCTTTAACAGGGTTAAGGTGTACAAGCACAGCAGTTACTACTAATGCTAAAGCCGATATTTTGTTGCCATTTGACAAAATCATGGGCGACTTAACAAAAAGCATCATACACAAAAAACTTAAGTTGAATATCACCAAAAATAATTCAGGGGTTAAAAATTTTAAATTCTCAGACATTTAAGGTCAATTCAACATTTGTAAGTAGTTAGAAACGGTTGCACTGTAAGTTTCTATAATAGGTTTAGGATAAATACCAAAAAATATAATTAACAAAACTAAAGGGTAAAGGCAAAATTTTTCTCTTAAAGAGATATCGTTTATTCTTTTTAAATTTTCCTTTATAAGTTCTCCTAATATGACTTTCTTATATAACAAAAGACCATAACAGGCGGAAAGTATCACTCCAACAGCGCCTAAGATTGCATAAATAGGTCCGACCTGAAAGGCACCAAGAAGGGAAAGGAATTCGCCTATAAAACCTGACGTTCCTGGCAGCCCAACATTAGCTAAAGTCAGAACCATAAACACCATTGCATAATTTGGCATTCTTCTTATGAGGCCACCGAATGCTAGAATTTCTCTCGTATGAGTTCTTTCATAGACTACACCCACCACAAGAAATAACGCTGCAGATATTAACCCATGACTAACCATTTGGAATATGGCACCATCAATGCCCTGTTGGTTTATTGAGAACAGACCAATGGTTACAAAGCCCATATGAGCTACCGACGAATAAGCAATCAATTTTTTCATATCTGTTTGAACCAATGCCACTAGAGATGTATAAATTATAGCAATTACGGAAAGAATAAATATAAGGCTTTGAAAGTATAACGATGCATCATAGAACATCGGAATACTAAACCTGATAAAACCATACCCCCCCATTTTAAGCAATATAGCAGCTAATAATACTGACCCACTAGTCGGAGCTTGTACGTGGGCATCAGGTAGCCATGTATGCACTGGAAACATTGGAAGCTTTACCGCAAAAGAAGCAAAAAACCCCAACCATAAAAGAGTTTGAATTCCGGAAGGTATATAAAAACCTAAAATGTAGAAAGGTTCACTTTCAAATTCATAATTTAACAGCTTTGTAATATCAGTTGTTCCAGAAATATCCCACATAATTATCATCGCGATAAGCATCAAAATTGATCCTAAGAGAGTATATAGAAAGAATTTAAATGATGCGAAAACCCGTTCCTTACCACCCCATATCCCAATGATGAGAAACATTGGTATTAATCCAGCTTCAAAAAAAACATAAAATAGGAACATATCCAAAGAAACGAAAACACCGACCATCAATGTTTCCAAGATTAAAAAAGAAATTAAATATTCTTTAACTCTTTTATTTGTCGTCCAACTAGATAGAAAAACTAACGGCATCATACCAGTTGTTAACAAAATTAATATTACTGAAATTCCATCTACACCAAGTTTATAATTAAAAAAGCCTAGCCATAAAAATTCTTCAACAAACTGAAAGTTCGAGGAATTTTTATCAAACTCACTAAACATTACTAAACTTAATAGAAAAACTACAATTGATGTTATTAAGCTCACTCTTTTTGCATTTTCAGACGACTGAGCATCTGAACCTTGAACAAATAAACCTATTATGACTGCTCCAAGCAATGGTAAGAAAGTTATAAGCGATAAGATGTAATCCATTTATAAACTGTAAAAAGAGATAATAAAAAAGCTCATTATAGCAGTGAAGCCGATAATCATGACAAGCGCATAGTGGAAAACAAATCCAGATTGAAGTCTGCTAGCAACAGCTACTAGGTATGGTATAATCGATAAGCCTATACCATGAATCGAACCATTAATGACTTTTACATCACCTACTTTCCAGAAAAAATTGCCCACCTTCTTGACTGAGCCAACAAATATAATGTTATACAGTTCATCGAA
>CACJUU010000022.1 GCA_902596605.1 uncultured Alphaproteobacteria bacterium
CCCAAAATAGCTCTTTATATCGGTGCTAGCTTTGGCGCGGGAAACTACGGTATGTGCGGATATTCATACAATCCAGACTTTCTCCTGACTTGGCCCAATGCACAAACAGGCGTGATGGGAGGTCAGCAGGCCGCGAAAACAATGGAGCATGTGCTCAGAAATTCAGCCGCTCGTAAAGGCAAAGAAATTGATGAAGATAGTTTTAGCACTCAAATCAAGGGGATCCAAGAGCACTTTGACAGCCAGTCCGACGCCTTTATAACTTCAGGTAGGTTAATTGATCATGGAATGATTGATCCTAGAGATACAAGAAAAGTGTTAGGTTTCTGCCTAATTACCTGCCTAGAATCAAAAATAAGAAAATTAAGGCCGAATAATTTTGGAATAGCGAGGATGTAAAAGTGAAAACTCAGTTTGAGACAATTCTGGTTAAAGATCACGATAGGTGGGTACGTCTAATATTAAATAGACCAGATGTAAAAAATGCTTTATCGGAAAAAATGACTATTGAATTATTATCTGTTCTTGAAAAGGTAAAGGAAGATAAAAATATTAGGGGAGTGAGTATTGAAGGTTCTGGTGACGCATTTTGTGCAGGAGCAGACCTTAAAGACTTTAGAAAGAATTTTGTTTTGCAAACTCCTGACTTTGATCAAGTACGAACAATGAATTTAGAAGCAGGAAAGTTGTTTAAGATACTATCACAGCTTCCCAAAATAGTTGTTGCTCTGGTACACGGACCAGCGTTTGCTGGAGGATTAGGAATGGTTGCCTGTGCAGACATTGTGGCCGTAACAAAAGAGGCGCGTTTTTCACTTTCAGAAACAGCAATTGGACTTACTCCTGCTCAAATATCTCCGTTTTTGATAAAAAGGTTGGGCTTGAGAGTAGCTAGTAAGCTGATGTTAACTGGTATGGAATTTAATGCAAGGGAGGCTGTAGAGTTCGGGCTTGCGGATAATTTAGTCGAAAATAAAGATGCACTAGATGATTTTTTTATAAGTTTTTATAAAGCAACAAAAAAGTGTGCTCCAATGGCTACCGCTGCTACGAAAGAAATACTGAGCTATTCAAGAGACTCAAGCTTGGAGGAGCTTTCTCAATTTGCCTCTGGTAAATTCGCAGAGTGTATGCTGGGTGAAGAAGCAAAGGAGGGTTTAGCCGCGTTTGCAGAAAAGAGAAAACCCTATTGGTATGGAGATTAGCTTTGAGTGAGTTGCGTTCATTAAGGAAACTACTTGTAGCTAATCGGGGTGAAATAGCTTTACGAGTAATGAGGACAGCAAAAAAAATGGGGCTTTTAACGGTTGCTGTCTATACTGATGCTGATGAGCAATCACCACACGTAAATTTTGCGGATCAAAGTGTTAATATTGGTAAGGGTCCAATAGCGGAGTCTTATCTTTCAATAGAAAAAATCATGGAAGTCGCCTTGAGTACCGGATGCGATGCAATACATCCTGGCTACGGATTCCTTTCCGAAAATAGCGATTTTGCGGAAGCGTGTGAAAAAGCAAAAGTTACTTTTGTAGGACCTTCGTCAAAAGCTATAGAGGCAATGGGAAATAAAGCAAAAGCAAAAGCGATTATGAAAGAAGCTGGGGTTCCTTGTATCCCAGGAGCTGAGATGGCAAATAAGAACGATAGGGAACTTCAATTGGCGGCTGAGAGTGTTGGATTTCCCTTAATGATCAAAGCTGCGGCGGGAGGAGGAGGAAGAGGAATGCGGCTCGTTAATAATATTTCAGATCTGCAGAAAAGCTGTGAAATTGCGAAAGCAGAAGCTTTGAGCGCTTTTGGGTCATCTGAGATAATTTTGGAAAAATCTATAGTTGAACCTCGGCACATCGAAATTCAAATTATGGCCGATAACTTCGGAAATATAATATCACTTGGTGAGAGAGATTGTTCAGTGCAGAGACGACATCAGAAGATTATCGAGGAAAGCCCATCCCCAGTTGTTGATGCTCATTTGAGAACAAAAATGGGAGAAGTTGCATGTCTTGCAGGAAAAGTGATTAACTATTCAGGAGCAGGTACAATAGAGTTTCTTCTAGATAAAGACAAAAATTTTTATTTTCTTGAAATGAATACGAGACTTCAAGTTGAGCATCCTGTAACTGAGATGGTAACTGGACTTGATCTAGTTGAGTTGCAACTGAATATTGCTGATGATCAGGAGCTACCAATTTCTCAGGAACAAGTTCAGTTATGTGGACATTCTCTTGAAGTTAGGCTGTATGCCGAAGATCCTTGGAAAAACTTTTTACCAAGCACAGGAAAGATAGAGGTTTGGAGAAAACATAAATCTCCTGACACTCGCTATGACGACGGGATTGTCGAAGGTCAGGTTATAAGCCCTTTTTATGATCCAATGTTAGCTAAAGTAATATCTAATGGAAAGAACAGAGAGCAAGCTATCGATACATTGAAGCAATCTTTGCAGAATACTGCTCTCTATGGAGTAAAAAACAATAGAGACTTTCTCATTGCTATTCTTTCGAGTAAAGCCTTCAGAAATGAAGATGTTAATACTTCCTTTTTGGAGACCAATGATTTCAGTGCATCAGGTAATAAACATATAGAGTTAGATGAGGTAGCAGTTTTAGGCGTTCTTTTGATGACAAAGTACTCTAAAACACTTATCAATGAAGCTATTGGTTTTGAAGATGAGCTTTATGGTTGGTCTAATTCAAAGACAATATATTACCCTCTTTCTTTCAAAGCTAATGATAATATTTACTCAGTTCATATTGAGCTTAAAAAACCTAATTTAATTACGATTATCTTTGAAGGAGAAAAAATACAAGTACTCTTAAACGAAGATCACGTAGAATTAAATAATGAAAAAATAAAACTTGATTTTATTGAGTATAAGGAAAATAAATTGTTCGCTAGCTACCTGGGAAAATCTTTCAAAGCCGAAATTATAAAAGAAGATTTAAAAATTGAGGATATAGATAAAGGTGGGAAAATAAGAGCTCCCATGCATGGCGTAATTCGTGAACTATTTGTGACCATGGGAGAAAAGGTGAAAAAGAACCAGGTAATATTAATTTTAGAGGCGATGAAAATGCAGCATGAAATAACAGCATCTATAGATGGAGAAGTCGTGGATATTTACACTAATATAGGTGACCAGGTTTCCGTAGATGAGGATTTGCTAAATATTAATAAGGAGGGTGAAAAATGAATTCTAAATTGTGTAGGGAACTAGGTATAGAATTTCCACTATTTGCTTTTTCGCATTGCAGAGATGTGGTTGCAGCAGTTACGAAAGCTGGAGGTTTCGGGGTATTTGGGGCAACTAACCTTTCGGGACCCGAATTAGAGATTGAGTTAAATTGGATAGACTCCCAAGTTAACGGAATGCCTTATGGGGTTGATCTGATTGTTCCAAATAATTTTGTGGGAAAGGGAGAAAATCTATCCGACGAGGATATGCTTGGAAAAATTCCTCAGAGCCATAAGGATTTTGCGCATAACATACTTGAGAATAATGGCATTGATGTAGATCCGAATGAATTGGAAGAGGACCGAAAAAATCATTTACGATTTGGAAAAAACATGACCCCAGAGGGCGCTCATGAGTCATTAACAGTTGCCTTTAACCATCCCATTAAAATGATTGTAAATGCACTTGGCATGCCTCCAAAGCAAATGGTTGATATGGCGAAAGATGCAGGAGTTAAAGTTGGTGCGTTAGTTGGGGCAAAAAAGCATGCAATTAACCAAATTAATGCAGGAGTAGATATTTTAATAGTAGCTGGTGGAGAGGCCGGAGGTCACTGTGGTGAAGTGTCATCAATGGTTCTCATTCCTGAAGTATATAATGCGATAAAAGATATAAAGGATGTACCTATATTAGCAGCAGGAGGCATAGCTTCTGGAAGTCAGATGGCTGCCGCTATGGCTATGGGAGCATCAGGCGCATGGTGTGGCTCCGTTTGGCTCACAACAACGGAAGCCGAGACGAATCCAATTGTCAAAGAGAAAATGCTGAGTGCTTCTTCTGCTGACACCGTAAGATCAAAAAGTAGAACTGGGAAGCACTCTAGACAATTAAGATCGCCCTGGACTGATGCATGGGAAAATAGTGACCAAGTTCAGCCTCTACCATCGCCAGTTCAACCTTTAGTGGCTGAGCCAGCATTGCGAAAGCTTGACAAGCTATCATTAGCTGGGAACAAGCAAGCTGCTGACCTTGCAACCTATTGGGTTGGCCAAGCAGTTGGTCTGATGAATGAAACGAAGTCTGCTGGGGAAGTAGTACAAGACTTTAAAACAGATTTTATCGAAGCTTATGAGAGACTAAATGGTGCGCTAGAGGAGGCATAAGGTGGAACAGGCAAAAGATTTTTTCGAAGAAAGTAAAGACTTATATGAGTTGCTGAATGCTGAGGGTGTGGCTTGTTTGTCAACCGCGACATTGTTCAAAAACTGGACAATTGAGGATGTAATTGGGCATTTATACCTCTTTAATTATGGTGCGGTTGAGACTTTAAAAGGTGGAGATTACTTTGACAATTTTTGGAAACCAATAAATGACCAAGTCTTAGGTGGTAAATCTTTAGTTGAGGCGCAAGTGCCGTGGTTAAATGGGGTGACCGGGAGTCAATTATTAGATGACTGGTGGCAAAGTGTCGAAGATGTTTTCAATGCGTATAAAGATGCCGATCCAAAAAAAAGAGTCAAATGGGGAGGACCAGAAATGAGTGCTCGTTCTAAGATAACAGCACGACACATGGAAACCTGGGCACATGGTCAGGAAGTCTTCGATGCGCTAGGTAAGGACAGAGAAGAAAAGGATAGAATAAAAAATATAGTACATATGGGCGTTATCGCTTATGGATGGACTTTTGTTAATAGGAAATTAGCAATACCTGAGCCAACACCATATATCATTTTAAGTGCACCATCTGGTAAAGTCTGGCAGTGGAATGATAAAGAGAGCTCTTCAAAGATTGAAGGAACAGCAGTTGAATTTGCTCAAGTGGTGACTCAGGTACGAAATTTTGCTGATACAAAATTGTCTATAACTGGCGAACCAGCAATTGAGTGGATGAAGTATGCTCAGTGTTTTGCTGGGCCTCCAGAGGATCCTCCAGCAAAAGGGACTAGATATAAAGTCGCTAATTAGAGGCTATATCGTAATAACTGTCGAACCCGTTGTTTTTCGTGCTTCTAGTGAGTCGTGAGCTGAAGCAATATCGTTCAATGAGAAGGTTTGGTCTATTTGTATTTTGACATTACCAGAAACTACTTTCCCGAAAAGAACCTTTGCCATCTCTTGGCAGCGGGTAAAGTCACCTATATGTGTAAAGAGACCAGTTCTAGTTATTTTGAGTGATTTTTTTGCTAAGATACCTATATCAATAGGATCAATATTTCCGGATGCATTCCCAAACGAGATAAAGATTCCAAAGTCTTTTAAACAACTTAAAGAATCGTCGAAGGTCGTTTTACCAACAGAATCCATTACAACCGGAACACCAATACCATTCGTTAGTTTCATAACTTCTTCGGAAAAGTTATGGGTAGAATAGTTTATAGTTTGAGATGCACCAAATTTTTTTGCCAACTTACACTTTTCATCAGAACCGGCAGTGCCTATCAATTCTAAACCTTCACTTCTAGCCCACTGACAGGCAATCAATCCGACACCGCCTGCAGCTGCATGGAATAAAATCTGGTCTCCACTTTTCAATTCTGTCGTATCGTGAAAAAGATATTTTACAGTTAACCCCTTAAGCATCATCGCGGCACCTTCCTCAAATGATATTTCATCAGGAAGCTTACAAACTTGTTTAGCGGGCATAACCCTGGCCTCACAATAGGCGCCTGGCGGTGTAGCAGCATATGCAACGCGATCGCCAGAAACTAAGTGAGTAACACCATCTCCCGCTGCTTCAACTATTCCCGAAGCCTCCATGCCGAGCACTGCAGGTAGTGCGACGGCATAGTTATCTGAGAGTCGCGTTCTGTGATACACGTCAATAAAATTTAGGCCTATAGCCTTATGTTTAATAAGTATTTCATTACTTCCTGGAGAACCAACCTCTTGTGTAATTATCTTAAATTTCTCACTTCCACCATTTTCATCTATTATTGCTGCCTTTACATTTTGAGTTGACATTTGCATTATCTCCCATAGTAATCAAAAAATGTTTTTATTATAAATGGAACCACTATTGTCCAGAGAGTCAATAAAAATTGCACCATCCATACTATCTGCTGATTTTGCAAATTTTGGCAAAGAAATTGAAGCTGTGGAAGAGCAGGGCTGCGACTGGATTCACATTGATGTTATGGATGGTCATTTTGTGCCGAACATAACTTTTGGACCAGAAACCTGCAAGGCAATTAGACCCCATATCAAAACGTTTATGGATGTTCATCTGATGATTTCTCCAGTAGATCAATATCTTGAAGCTTTTGCTGAAGCGGGTGCGGATATGATAACAGTTCATTTTGAAGCAGGGCAACATATTCATAGGTCTCTGCAGGCAATAAATAGTCTTGGTGTAAAAGCGGGATTAGCTTTAAACCCAGGCACCTCATACGAAGTGGCTGACCAGTTAGTAGATTTGGTAGACTTAATTTGTGTGATGACGGTTAACCCAGGTTTTGGCGGCCAGAAGTTTATTACGTCTCAACTAAGAAAAATTGAAAGATTAGCTAATCTAAAAAAACATAAAGATTTTTTAATCGAGGTTGATGGGGGAATAACTGCCGATACTGCAACTAGTGCAGTTTCAGCTGGAGCGGATATTTTGGTAGCTGGATCGGCTGTTTTTTCAAATGGTAGCGTCAATAACCCAATTGTATATGGACAAAATATAAAGAGAATAAGGGAAGCTGCTGAAAGCGCCCTAAAAATAGAAGGATAAAAAAATGGCAGAAATTCCTCCAGTTTGTGATTTTGGTTGGCGAGCAAAAGAGTTTAACTTGCCATCTGTTGATGGGAAAAAATATACACTAGAAGAAGTTAGCGGGGCTAATGGTTTATTGATTATGTTTATATGCAATCATTGTCCTTATGTGCTGGCCATTTTGGATCGAATTGTTCGAGACGCCAGTGATTTACAAAAGCTTGGAGTTGGTATAGCGGCCATTAGTTCAAACGATGTAATTAGTTACCCAGAGGATTCCTTCGATAACATGAAAAAGCTGGCTGCAAATCATAATTTTACTTTTCCATATATGTATGATGAGACCCAAGAAGTGGCTAAGCTATACAATGCTGTATGTACTCCAGATTTTTTTGGATTTAACAAGGATCACAAACTACAATACAGAGGAAGATTAGACGCATCTAGGAAAGAGGCCGGTCCAATTGATTTAAAAAGAGATCTCTTCGAAGCAATGAAAGGTGTAGCTCAAACTGGAAATGGACCAAGTGACCAAATTGCCTCAATGGGTTGCTCTATAAAGTGGAAAGTTAACTGAACCGATTAAAAGCAGGTAGATATTTCGAAAAGCTATTGCATTCATTTAATTTTTATAGAATGTCCTGCGACGACTAAAGTTACGCTATTTGCAAAACGACCTATATCTTGATTCAATTTTCCTGATACTTTTAGAAATTTCCTAGATAGTTCGTTAGCTGGTAAGATGCCAAGGCTGGTTTCCTGTCCGACTATAATCAAGGTGGATTTACACTTTTTTAGATCATCTCTAATGTCATCGATGCGGCGATCTCTAAACTGACTTAGTGTTAAAATGTTCGATACAGACATTGATATACAATCAATCAAAATTATGTCCTGCGGTTTCGAGCTTTTGAGTATATCTGCACTCAGGTCAGGAGAATCTATGGTTTCAAATTTTTGGTTTCTTCTCCTCTTATGTTCACTAATTTTCTCTTGCATTTCAGAGTCATATGCAAGCCCGGTAGCTATGTAATACAATTTACCACAGGTGTTTTTTTGTAGGCTTAGCGCTGATTGTTCTGCAAACCTAGATTTTCCGGAGTTGCTTCCCCCAAGTATCAGATATGTTTCAGACATAAATCTCAGTTCCTTATTAGTTGTTGTAGTTTATAGACATCTAAAATCCATCCTTTATCAGAACGCAACGTATTTCTTGTTTTAATAATTTCTTTTCCAATTTTTGGAACCTCGCCTTTAATAAGAGTTTGCTCTTTCATTCCGAGATATGCAGCCCACCAGATATAGATGTTATTGTCTTTTAAAAATGTGAATGAGCACTCTCCATCTAAAACAACGTAAATTGTTTCCGTTCCATCTGGCCATCCTCTTTCCTTTAGAAGCCGACCTGTAGTAATCAAGACCGATTTCCCAATTTCGTTAAAGGGAATTCCAAACGCAGAAACAAGCAACTGTATTGAAGAGAGTCCAGGAATCAATTTGATTGAGGTATGGTGTAAAGAGTTTTTAACTCGTGAAGCAATTCTCTGGCTACTATCGTACAGTGAAGGGTCCCCCCATATGGGAATTCCGACGTTTATGTTTCTTCTTGCATTACTGGAAGTATATTCACTAATTATGTTGACCCATGTTTTCGCGATATCATCATGCCAGTCTATAACTGAAGTGATATATTTTTTATTGGTTAATTGCCGCTCCGGAATAATAAATTCCCTAAACTTCACACTATTTATTTTTATGAAAGATTTACAAATATTCTTTTTAAGGTCAGCAATTTCGGATTTTTCGTCTTTTTTCTTTCCGATTAGTATCAAATTACAACTCTTGATTGTCTCAGCTGCTTCTTCTGTTACATGCTTTGCATCTCCGAAACCTATTCCTATTAGATATAAGTTAATACTCAAAGTAACGGTCCAAAAATTATAACTGCAGGATTATTGCTTTGCATAGCCTTTAGATAGATTAAAATCTCCTCAATCGTACCTTGTGTAATATTTTCCTCTTTTCTTGAAATGTCTTCCGCTACAAGAACTTTTGTTTTGATATCAAGACCATTTTCTAAAAGAATCTGAGCTAGATTAGGGAAAGTTTTTTTTCCCATGAAGATTACGGTTGTACAATTTGGATCAATTAAAGATGCAATATTTAAGTCATCAGGAAGTTCACCATTAAAATCATGTCCAGTTACAAACTGTACACGTCTCGACATAACTCTTCGGGTTAACGGGATTTTTGCAGCCGCAGCAGCAGCCATTGCTGAAGATACTCCTGGGATTATTTCAAACTCTAACCCATTTTCATTTAATGCTGTAATTTCTTCCTCTAATCTTGAAAAAATACTACTATCACCCGACTTCAGCCGAACAATTTTTTTTCCTGTTCTACCATATTCTACAAGTAATCTAGATACTTGATTTTGCTTTGGTGATGCAAGCCCCGCTCTTTTCCCCACACTCAAAAGTGTGGCTCTTTTTTTTGCAAGATTTAGTATTTCGCCGGCGGATAAATCATCATAGAAAATAATATCCGCATCACTAATTCTTTTTACTGCTAATACAGTAAGAAGGTCTGGATTGCCGGGACCAGAACTGACAAAGCTAATAGTCATTGTTCGCTCCCAATAAGATGAAAAAATGTTCCAGTAGCATTAGAGTTTTTGGAGCCTGACTGACCTAACTCATTTTGGTAAGCATCTTCTACTAAGACAATAGGAGCATCATTTATTTCGACAACTGTCGTATAGTGAAACTCATGTCCAAGAACAGTGGAACCCTTTTTGATTCCAAAAAAAGGCTCAATAGCCTTGGCTTTTCGATATCCTAGATTGAGCTTGCGTTTTTCAAAAGAAGTAACCAAATCAAACATACCAATCATGTCATATGCCTGACCACCTTTACCAATAATTTTTTTTCCCAAAACCATATAGCCACCACACTCTCCGTGCACTGGTCCTTTCTTACTAAAATCAATAAGTCCATTCTTAAAATTTTTGCATTCAGATAAGCGACCGAGGTAGAGTTCAGGGTATCCTCCTGGCAACCAGACCATGTCATCACTCTTTGAAGGGGGCTCATCGTTTAGCGGAGAGAAAAAGGAAATCTCAGCGCCTTGTTTCTTCCATCCCTCTATCAAATGGGAATAAGTAAAGGTAAATGCATTATCTCTCGCAATAGCTATTCTCTGCGCGGGAGGAGTGATTTTTTGTAAAGTTGGTATTGCAGGAGAGCTATTTCTTGCAGTACAAGCTATTGCTTCTAGGTCACAATTTTCTTCAATGAGTGTTCCAAGCTTAAAAATTAGTTGTTCCAAGTCAGATAAATCTTCTGCTTGGACCAGACCTAAGTGTCTTTCTGGGATAGTTAGTTCGTTAGATCTAGGGATAACCCCTAGAATTGGAACTTTTGTTTTTGAAACTTCACTGACTACTAAAGCTTCGTGCCTTTTGCTTGATATATTATTTAGAATTACTCCACCGATTGTTATATCATGTCTAAATGAGTTGAAACCGGTAATCAAAGCAGCTACAGATTGAGCCTGCTTTGCGCAGTCGACTACTAAAATTACTGGCCAATTCGTTATACTTGCTAGATCTGCGGTGGAACCATTTCCACCTGCACCCTTGCTTATTACTCCATCAAATAATCCCATTGACCCTTCAGCAATACAGATATCCGAAGGGCCCACCATGCCTATCATATTAAGGATATCCCTAGATGACATTGCCCATGTATCTAAGTTATATGAAGGACGATCCGCGGCAACACTTTGAAATTTTGAGTCTATATAGTCAGGACCACTCTTGAAAGGTTGTACAGACCTTTTACGTGCAAAAGCGTTAATAAGACCCAGAGTTACAGTCGTTTTTCCAGCTCCTGATGCCGGTGCTGAAATAATTATACCTTGCCTATTTATGATTTCTTCCAGTGGCATCTATTTCTCTAAATCTCCTATCATAGGTTTCATCATACAATTTGCTTGCTGTAAAATTTGCGGTGTCTAAATGTGGACCAATAAGTATCAAAGCTGTTCTATCCATATATTCAGGTATCGCTTTTTCTATATTACTTAAATCTGAATGAATAATTTGTTCCTCTGGCCAAGATGCCTTCCACACAACTTTTACTGGGCAAGAACTGTTATAGAAAGGCTTCACTTTTTTGACCACTTTTGCAATATCATGAATTGATAGATGTATCGCAAGAATAGCTCCACTTTTAGCAAAATTTTCCAAAGTTTCATTTTCAGGCATCTTTGACGCCCTACCTCCGGTTCTAGTGAGAACTATAGATTGGGCTATTTGGGGCTTGGTTAATTCCTGTTTTAAACTTGAAGCGGCAGCTGAAAAAGAAGTTACTCCTGGCGTCATGCTAAAAGGGATTTCTAATTTTATTAATTCACGTATTTGTTCATTCACCGCCGACCATATAGATAGATCACCAGAGTGAAGCCGGGCAATTTCATGACCCTCATTATGAAATTTTTCTATTTTTTTAATAATTTGAGATAGTGATAGGGGTGCTGTATTTATTTTTTTTGCTGAAGGGCCGCAATGTGATAATATTTCTTCTGGAATGATCGATCCCGCAAAAAAACAGATAGAGCATTTTTCCAAAAGTTTTTTTCCTTTAAGCGTTATGAGTTCGGGATCACCAGGACCTGCACCTATGAAGTGTACTGTCAATTTAATCTCCATCCATTTCTGCAATTGCGATGGTAGCAAGCCTATCAGAAGAGATTTTCCGCTCACAAATAATTTTGGATGCGGTACCTCCTGCAGCAAGTGCTGCAGCTTCACAAAAACTGCCAACATTTTTAAACTTCTTACTCAAATGGGAAAAAGTAGGTGTGATAATATTGTAAATAGCGTCTTCCTCAATCTGGATCAATTTTAAGTGGTTTGTATTGACAAATTTTAAAAAGACTGCATTCGTTGCTTTTTCCTTTGAGGTAGCAACTGTAAAAGCACTATACCTTTTAATATAACTTTCAAATAACTCGTTAAATGAAGTAATAGTAACTGCAGATTTAAAGCCAATTCCTGCAATCATGTTTTAAAGCTCCATTGGATTATATTATATTGAGCTGACCAAATTGTTTTTCCCCCAATAGGCTTTGGCTTGGATATATTAATCTTTTTCAAATTACCGCCAAACTGCTTGTATTTTTTTAACAAAAGAGCCTGGGATTCAAGAGTGACGGCATTTATTACAAGTCGACTATTTTTACCAAGGGCTTTTATCACTTTGTAAATTAAATCTGAAGTTACTCCCCCACCTATAAAAACAGCATTTGGCGTTGGTAAATCTTTGGCTATCGTTTCAATATCACCATGTTTTACAGTTAATCTATCTTGTAAGCCAAATTTTTTTCTATTAGCTTTGATTAAAGAAATACGATCCCTTCTTCGTTCAATGGCAAAGGCTACGTTTTTAGGATGCCCCAAACACCATTCAATTGAGATTGAGCCTGAACCAGCTCCTATATCCCATAACACTTCACTTCCAAAAGACTTTAATTCTGAGAGAGTCAGAGCTCTTATATCTTTTTTAGTTATATTCCCATCAGTTTTGAAAGCATCATCATCTAGCCCTTGAAAATAACTGATGTCTGATGGAGGTTTTTTATATGTTATGCCCAATGCTAGTGGTTTTAAAGATCTGGATGCTTGTTTAAAATCAGATAGTTTTGAGTCTGTAAGTTTTACTATTTTTTCTTCTGGGCAGCCAAGTCTCGACAACATAAAACTTTCTTTAACATTAACATTATGTTTCTCTAATACAGAAAGAATCTTCTCTATTTGCCTAAACTCTCTGAGGAGAATTATTGCTTTCCCAGCTTCTGACAGTTTTGCAGGAAGTGTTTCTACTGGTTTTGCATGGAAGGCTAAGCAGTCAACAGTGTTTATAGGCCAGCCCATTTTATTGGCAGCTAGAGAAAAAGTAGATGGCCCAGGGTACGAGCGCCATTCATTTTTCTTTAAGTTTTTAATAAGAAGAGGTCCTACACCAAACCAAAAAGGATCTCCGGAAGCCAGTACCACAACCAGTTTATATTTATAACTGAATACTTCATCAATGCTAAATGGTGTAGGCCATGATTTACCTTTTGATTTAGCCTCTGCAAGAGCCAATTGGCGAGCACTACCAAAAACGACGCTCGCTCTTTTCAATAAATCAGTGCTTGATTTATCAAGGCCATTTAGTCCATTCTCACCTATACCAATAATATGAAGCCAGGTTTTAGTCATGACAAAAATTCTCATAATAGGAGGCACTGCCGAGGCAAGAAATCTGCATTTTAGACTTCAAGAAAAGAAACTTTTTACAATACTTTCTTATGCAGGCCTTACTGAAAGCATCGATAGAGAGGTAAAAAATATACGGGTCGGTGGCTTTGGTGGAGCGATGGGAATGTCTGCGTACGTGAAAGATGAAGGTATAACCCATATCCTTGATGCCTCTCATCCTTTTTCTAAAAATATTACAGTAAACTCTCTTCTCGCCGCGCAACTCACAAAAATTGAATATTTGGGTTTTGAACGTCCAAAGTGGCAGAGACAAAATGGCGACAAATGGAAGTTGGTGAGTGATATGAATAAAGCTATAAAGCTTATCGACGAAACTGACAGGGTTTTTGTAACAATAGGTAGTAAAGAAATACGTTTTCTGAATAGGAAGCCCAAACCATTTTATCTGATCAGAATGATCAACGAACCAGAAAATAAGATGCTTCTCGATAGATTTAAGCTTATTTTTGATCAAGGCCCGTTTACTTTCGAGCAGGAGCTGGAAATTATGAAAGAGTTTTCTATAAATAAACTTATAACAAAGAATTCTGGCTCCAATGCAGTAGTTGAGAAAATACATGCAGCTAGGGAACTTGGCATTGAAGTCATAATGATTGAAAGACCTACGTTGCCGAAAAGAAAGCTTTTTACTGATGAAAATCAAGTGGTTCAATTTTTTTCTATCCCTGAATAACGTGGCGTATATATATAACCTGTGTTTCTAATCTTTTTAGTGCTAGATGACCCGATAATTACTAGAGTCTTCATTGATACAGAGGAAGCATCAGCTTCTGACAATGTAGTCTCAAAAATAGCCTCAGATTCAGTAGAAACTGAATTTGCATAAATAACAATCCGGTCACTTTTACAGTTTTTTCTTAAAATATCATAAATTTCTGAAAGCTGATTTTTACGAGATTTCGATCTTGGATTGTAAAACGCTATTACAAAATCCGCCTTTGCGGCTGCGATAACTCTTGATTTCAAAATATCCCAAGATTTAAGATTATCAGACAAATTAATAACACAGAAATCATGTCCTATAGGAGCGCCTAGTCTGGCGGATGCAGCTAAAAGAGCAGTAATCCCTGGCAGGACCACAATTGGTAAGTCATCTCTAGAAATATTTTTTTTATCTACAACTTCAAATATTGCCGAGGCCATTGCAAAAACCCCAGGATCTCCCGAAGAAACAACAACTACCTTTTTTCCTTGCAAAGCAAGATTAATAGAAAGTTCAGCTCTATCAATTTCCTCCCTATTATCGCTTGGGTGAAATGACTTGCCGCTAGCGTCCTTCACTCTGTCAATGTACTTAGAGTAACCCACAATGTCTGTTGAATCTTTTAATGCATCAGTTACTGCAGGTGTGACAAGTTCTGGTGCTCCTGGTCCTAACCCTACTATGGTTAAGCTTCCCTTCATTCGTAATGGTCCTCTGAAATTAGAATTATCGAGAAATATGGTGCTTCACTTTTAGTATATTTCCTTAGAGGAATAATTTTTTGTTCAGGCATAGTTGCTTTTTCAATTACTAATGCTTTATCGAGCTGATCCGTTTCTTCTAGGACAGATTTTACTTTTTCTAATTGGGTACCCACTTTCATGATTACAACATTTTTGGAACTCTCAAGATGGCACTTTAATTCTTCGCGACTTTGTATGCCCATTAGGATAGTTAGGGGTTGATCTCCCATTGCTATTGGTAACTTAGAATTGTTCCAAGCACCTGACATAGCAGTTATTCCAGGCACGAATTCTATATTCACATCTTTTTTCAAAAGTCTAAATAGATGAACAAATGATCCATAAAAAAGAGGATCACCCTCTGATATTACCACCACATTATCGTTCAATAAGAGTTTCTTTAGTTTATTGGCACAGTCTTCATAAAATCGATTTATTGAATGCTTATATTTATCAGATCGAAAATCAACTTCATTAGTTACAGGGTATTCCATAGCGTATTCAAAGGGCGCACTATTGGAAATTAATGTATCTACAATCGCTCTTGCTCTGCCCAACGTATTTTTTTTTCTGAAATATGCTATTTGTCTTGCATCGGATATTATTCTAGATGCCTTAACTGTCAGTAACTCAGGATCACCTGGCCCAACCCCGACGCAATATATATTATACATATTTACTCTTTCTCCTGTGCCAAGGCGTTAACTGCAGCTACTGCTACAGCACTTCCCCCCAACCGGCCTTTAACAACTAGACTGTTCAGCGTTTTTACGTCGATTAATGCTTGCTTAGACTCCGCGGCTCCGACAAACCCGACAGGGCAACCAATTATTCCCGCAGGTTTCAAGTTTTTTCTCTTACCAAGAAATTCTAACAAATAAAATAATGCAGTGGGAGCGTTGCCAAAAACAATTAGAGAATCTTGTATGTAGTCTTCCCATAAATGAATTGCTGCAGCCGTTCTGGTATTCGATATTCGTTTTGCAATGTCTGGTACGGACTTATCATTCAAAGTACAGATGATTTCATTGTCCGCTGGTAGTCTTGCTTTTGTTATTCCCTCACTTACCATCCTCGTATCGCAAATAATCCGAGCTCCTCTCTCTAAAGCATCTCTTACTTTGCTAACAAAATCTGGTGTAAATTGAATATATTTTTCCAGCCCAATAAAACCAAGGGCATGTATCATCCTCACTGTAATTTTCTCTTCAAGGTTTGAAAAAGAAGAGAGGTCCGCTTCTTTTCGAATAATAGAAAAAGATTGTTCATAAATTTTGTCTGGGCTTCTTTCATATTCAAATGTCATTTATTCAATTCCATAGAAATTTTTGATGCTAAATGCTGAAATTTCTCATCTTTTACGCTTACAGACTTTTCCCCTCCTGAGCTGTTAATAAGTATCGATGTCTGCTTTGAGACACCACAATTTTTTAAACAACCACTTATGTGAATTTTTGCTTTATTTTTTCTATTTTTTAATCTTTCTTTAAGAAACGTAGTGACCACTTTTGCCACCTGACTGGTTTCCAAAATGCCTTGACTACAATAGGGTTTACCAGAGCAATAGCTCACGCTCAGATCATGACCTGTATTTTTTGATAGAAAACTTAAAGGTGGTTTTGTTTTGGTTGAATTAATAAAAAAAGACTTCCATGGGGTCACTGCTACTCCTTTAACATGCGAAGCTAATTCCCTCAGTTGGTAACTTGAAAATTTTCCTCCAGGTACCGTAATCATATATCCTCCAAAACAGGGACCGAGTCTTGGAGAAAAATTTTGTTTTCTTGGTTTAATGTCTGGAAAATAAATATGGTCTATCTCTCCAATTGAATTTATTAAATCTCTGCTTTTCAGTTGGTTCGAGACAGCCATTACATTACTTAAAATCATTTCTATTTTTTCAATTAATGTTTCTGGTTCTACAACTATACCGCGGTCTGAACCGTCAATTCTTAAAATTAGAATTTTTTCTTTGTTTGTCTCTATCCTGAGGTCTGCATTGGTTTCTTGCAGGCTGGCCACTTCTCCTAAGTCAACAGCAATACCGAATTTCTTATGGAGTTTGGGGATATTATTAAGATTATCTTCTAAAATACTTGCTATCTTTTGTGTTAGTTTCTTATTTTTCGTAGAAAAGGGACTATAAATGATATTTGAAATATTCTCCTTTTTTTCAGCAGCATTAATAATACCGGCCTGATTGAGGAAATTTGATAGCTGTTCAAGATGTTTTTTTTGAAGACCTCTTACTGTGATGTTAGCTCGCGATGTCAATTCGATAAAGTTACTTCCAAAACTAGAAATTGCATCAGCAAGAATAGAGAGTTGTTTAGATGAGAGATATCCGTATTTTGGCCTGAAACGGATTAAGTAACCATCGTTAGATTTAATTGGTGAGTCAATAGTTGGGCATATTCCTAAGACCCTAGCCATTTTCAACCAGTCTTTCCTCATATCGAATAGAGTTATGAAAACTTTTCCATAGACCTAAGTCTCTAAGCTCACTAAAAGTATTTTCTAAACCTTTAAGAGCATCGATATTTTTCTCTGCCATAAAGTCAGCAACTTTTGTATTGGCTAAAGTTGAGTTGTATGCCAATTCTATTAAGTGATTAGGTAAATATACTCCAGATTTGCCAAAATTAGACAAGTTGAAAACTAGTTCTGTTATTTCAGCCGCGCCTCTGTAACCATGCTGCAACATTCCTGAAACCCACTTATCGTCAGAAAGCTTTCCCCTGATAATTCTTGCTAATTCTTGATTTGTTGTACGAACTTTTGGAATTCCATCGGATGAAATATCTAAATGGTATAGTTTGGGATTGGTTTTCTGCATACTGGCAACAGCTGCGTTAAAACCCCCTATGTGGTCAGCATAATCCTTTGCTGACAACAAATCACTTTCACATAAATCATGAGAGTGAATTAGTGCTTCAGTATCGGCTAACCTTTTCTTAAGACTTTCTGTATTTTGGTTAAATTTTCCATTCTTTTGATAAGCCCAAGCCGAGCTTTTAATCCATGCCTCGCCAATCTTAGCCGTGTGATCGGCTAGGTGTCCTTCAATTTTTTCTTTGATATTTATCCCAAAAGATCCGGGCTTAGGCGCGAATATTCTGTCAATCTTGTTTTTATAAGGGTTATCTTTCAATGTCTCATCTCTTTCATGAAGTTTATCGATTGCATCAAAAAATAATCTATTAAGCTCTGGAAAGATGTCTCTGAACAAACCTGACTGTCTGATAGTAATATCGATTCTCGGGCGACCTAGCTCTGCTAGTGATAGAATGCTAAAACCAAGGATCCGAGCGTTATTTTTGTCCCAAATTGGTGTAAGGCCAGCAAAAGCAAGTGCCATTGAGTACTCTTGTCCTCCCGTTCGCATGGATGCTGATCCCCAAAGATCAATGGTTAAATTTTTCGGATAATCTCCATTGTCTTGCAAATATTGTCTTACAAATTCATCTGCCATTGCTTGACCATTTTGGAAAGCTATTTTTGTGGGTATCGATCTAGGGTCTACAGCATATATATTCCTGCCTGTAGGTTTAATATCAGTACGGTTCCTATATGGTGATCCCGATGGTCCACTGTTAATTCTTTTTCCCTCCAGGCATCGGAGTAAGCCATTCAGTTCGGATGCTCCACAATCTCCTTTGCCAAATATATGAAGACCACTTGAAAACTGGGATTCCTTTAAATCACAAACAAAAGAGTCTATTCTTGTTAACCATTCACTATCTGATGTTATGGGATCAACTGATAGCTCTTTATCTAATTTTATTTTCTTAGCCTCATGAATTATTTTCTTTTCAATATGCTCTTTCCTTACTTGATCGAGATCACCGCTCGTAGAATATTCATCTAATAGAAATTCAAGATCTCTCAATTCATTTGGCAGATCCATAGTCTGAATTTTTGGAGGCATGTGCCCCACAGTAAGAGCCCCCAATCTTCTTTTTGCCTGCGATGCTTCTCCAGGATCATTAACAATAAACGGATAAATAAAAGGTATGTCGTTTATTAGTAACTCGGGCCAGCACTGATTGGAAAGACCTACTGTTTTCCCTGGTAGCCATTCGAGACTTCCATGCGTTCCCATATGAAGAAATGCATCAATATTTTGCATCTGCAACCAGAGATACATTGCCACATAGCTGTGACAAGGTATTTTTTCAAGATCGTGATAATCGGCTTTTTTGTCCTCTAGTAAACCTCTTGAGGGCTGCACCAGCACAAAAAAATTATTGTTTTTATAACCCTGAAGAACAAACTTGTCCTTTTCAAAACAAACATCTTCTTCGAAACCACCCCATGTTTTAAATAATTTAGTCCTAAGTTTTAGTGGAATGAGATTTAGCAGTCTTTCGTATAACTTGATGGGAATCTCTATCCTAGAGCTTTTTAACTTCTCAAAAAATTTATCAGGGTTAGAGAATTTAAATCCATTATCCCCAAGAAAACCTAAAATATGCTTTGTTGATTTAATTGTGTCTAGGCCAAGCGCATGAGCTAATTGAAAGTCACGACCCGGGTATGAAGATAATACGATGGCTATTCTTTTTTCTTCATTTTTCTTAGATCTGAGAGCATGCCACTTTTCAACTTTATTTATTATCTTTTTAGAAAGAGTTTTCTCGACTTTATGCTTTGAGATTGGAAACTGTAATGCGGGGTCTATAGCTTGTTCAGATTTAAAACTTACAATCCCTCCATTTATGCGCCCATCTACCTCTGGTATAGCAACGTGCATAGCCAAATCAGAGGAATTTAAGCCAATTGGATTCCGTCTCCAAGATTCTTTCTTCGAGGTAGATAAAATTATTTGAAAAACAGGCACACCCACATGATCTAATGGAGATTTGCCAGTTTCGCGACTTTTTGCTGAAAAGGCTGTAGCATTAAGTATAGCAATAGGGGATATTTTCGATAACATCGACTCTATCCACTTGGCGGTCGATTTGATTTTAAGTGAATTTACAAAAATACTTATGCATTTTATGTCTCTCTTTTTAAAATCTCTAATTAATTGGTCTATGGGTTCGAGGTCATCAGCCATCAGGTATGATCTATAAAATATAATACAGACAGTAGGTTTTGCGTCAGTGCTCACGGTAAAATTTTCTAGAATACCTTTTTTATAGCAATAAAAACCATGAGATTTTACTTTGCTGAATTCTGTAATGGCTGGGAAGTGAAGTGATGCAGCAAGTGCCATTTGTGCTAATACCGCTTGTGCAGATAGTTCTCCGCCGTCATCACAGAGATTTTTTAAGTTTTCTAATGTTGACTTTGGCAAATTTGAATACGAATCTAAAACCCTATCTTCCCTCCCATCGGCTGGTATTACAGCCAACGGTATCTTTTTCTTAATTGATACGCTCTTTAAATAATTTAATCCGTAGGGCCAATATTGCGCACCTCCAATAAGTCTTACAAGAATACCTTTAGAGTTGGAGACTGTTTTTTCAATGTAGGTATCAATAGATAAATTATGAGTTAGTTGTTTTATATTTGCCAGTCTCAATGTAGGGACAGACTCTCTACCAAAGTCCCCTAACGTTTTTTTCCATGCATTCGCAAACGCATTTAAATCACTATCTGAAAAAGACAAAATAATTAGATCAGCAGGCTCCTGGTTTAAATCAACTGGAACACTGGAATTATCTAAATAGTGATCTTCATTAAAAATGATATGCATATTAATTCAGACTTGAGTGGAGATAGGCTGAGATTACGTCTTGATTGATCCTCCCTTTTTCACCTATAAAAACTAAGTTCCCAGTATTTTCTAAAGGAATTTTAGTGTCTGTAAAATTTACTGATAATCTTTTACCAACACCTTGAACAAGTAAATTTAATGGCTTACTTTCAACTCGCAAAAAACCTTTAATTCTCAATATGTCATTTTTCTGTATGAGTGTTTCTAAAACTATTTTAAATTTCTCTATATCTAGGATTTTTGGCACAGAGATGCTAAATGTGTCAAAATCATCGTGCTCATGATCATCAAAGCCATCATGATGAGATCGTCTATTATCTAAATCAGTCTCCGCTGCTGCATTAACGCCTAAAATCACATCAGCCCCAATGTCACCATTTTGAACTTCTAAAATTGGAACATTCAGTTCCATTTCCTTAATTATGGTATTTCTGGCGTCTGAAATGTTTTCCACAAGGTCTGGCTTTGTTAGTAGCACAACATCTGAGCAGTTTATTTGGTCCTCAAATACTTCGGAGAGAGGTGTTTCATGTTCAACGTAAGTTTGATTTTGTTTTTCTTCAAGTTCATTAGACATTTGAGGTGCAAATATACCATTAACAACCGCCTCTGCATCTACAACTGCTAAAACGCTGTCAACCGTGAGGCGGCTTCGAATTTCCGGCCACTCAAAAGCTTTCAATAAAGGTTTGGGAAGGGCGAGACCTGATGTTTCGATCAATATGTGTTCCGGAATATATTGGCCCTCTAAAAGGGATTTCATAGTGGGAATAAAGTCGTCGGCTACTGTACAACATATACATCCGTTTGCTAATTCGAGAATATTTTCTTCTGGGCAGGTTTCATCTGAACATTGTTTTACTATTTCTCCATCTACACCCAAATCACCAAACTCATTTATAATAACGGCCAGTTTTTTTGATTTGTTCTTAAGAATTAAATTTCGAATTAATGTAGTTTTTCCAGCTCCCAAAAAACCAGTTAAAATGGTGACAGGAATTTTTTCTAGACTACTCATCTTCAACTACCATGTAGTTTTCTGGTGGAACCCTAGCTAGTGATTGTTTTTTAAACGCTGCAGGGCGTTCTGAGAACCGGATTTTACCATCTCTTGTTTTTTTATATAATGTAAATCCAGATAAAATATCAGCTTCGTCTTGATCAGGGGTTAAGTTGCCAATTATATAAGTCCATTTATTTTTATTTGTAAGACTCAGAGTGCAACCATTAGAGCATCCTGCCAAACATTTAACAGGTTTTATATTCATGTTGCTGTTCAACCGTTTTAGGTTGTCATAGAGTATCTTTCCAGGACGTGGTTCAACAGCTTCACCATTTTTTTTGCATGTAATGCAAACATATAAAATATCATCGGACTCCAATTATTCCTCCTTACTGGAAAACGGGATCAAAAAAACAATATCTAACTGTTTTCAGACACGAATATCCCGTTCGCTCTTTTTTTTTTTACTGGCAGGTCTCCCGGCTATTAAAAGTAAAGCACAGCTTTATGAATACCAACTTCCCAAGATTATTTCCCAGTGTTAATATTCTCTTTTATTTACGGTCGCGGGTACGGCTACGATTTGCTTTTTAGTCTTTTTCGCATTCCCATTTAACCAAAAAAAAGGACCAGTTAATTACTAGTTGAGCAGTAAAAATATGTACTTGTCAAGAGGATTAAAAAAATGTCTGAAAATGAAAAACACAATGAAAAAATGAAGAGGCTGAAGACTTCGAAGCAAAAAATTTTCGCAAAGAAAACGGTAAAAAAAGGCTTAATAATTGTTCATACTGGAACAGGCAAAGGAAAGAGTACTGCTGCCTTTGGCATGGTTTTTAGAGGTATTGCACATGGTATGCCATGTGCAGTTGTTCAATTTATAAAGGGCGCGATGGCAACCGGCGAGCGTGACCTGATCCAAAAGTACTTTCACGAATTTTGTGAATTCCATACTCTTGGAGATGGATTTACTTGGGATACCCAGGATAAAGAAAAAGATATTGAATCTGCAAAAAAGGCATGGGGTAAAGCTAAGGAACTTATCCTGGATAAGGAAAAAAAGATAATTTTACTTGATGAAATCAATATAGCGCTCAGATATGGTTACATCGAAATCGATGATGTTGTAACTTTTTTACAAGAAAGAAAACCTGAGATGTCTCACGTAATACTCACGGGAAGGAATGCTGATGAGAAGTTAATCAACATTGCAGACCTGGTGACAGATATGACCTTGGTTAAGCACCACTTTCGAAATGGCGTAATGAGTCAAGAAGGTATAGAATTTTAACTATGGGAAAAGCGCTAATGATTCAGGGGTGTGGTTCCAATGTTGGAAAATCACTTTTAGTCGCTGGGCTTATAAGAGCGGCTAAGAAACGAGGCCTGCGGGTTGCTCCTTTTAAACCTCAGAATATGTCAAACAATGCTGCTATAACGGTGGACGGAGGAGAAGCTGGCAGAGCACAATCATTTCAAGCTTATGCAGCGGGTATTGATTTTCACTCAGACATGAATCCAGTTCTATTAAAACCAGAAAGCATGATCGGGTCTCAGGTTATTTTGAATGGGAAAAAATATAAATCTCTGAAAGCACGGGAGTATTATTCTCATAAAGATAAATTTATAGGGATAGCAATAAATAGTTTTACGAATTTGGTTAATGACTATGATCTGGTTATTGCAGAAGGCGCAGGTAGTTTAGCAGAAGTTAATCTCAGAAAGGCTGATATTGCAAACATGGGGTTTGCTTCAGTTTTGAGTGTTCCTGTAATAGTAGCAGCAGATATTGAAAGAGGCGGGGTTATTGCTCAGCTTATAGGTACAAAAGAAGTCCTCGACCAAAACGACATAAACTTAATTGAAGGGTTCATTATAAATAAGTTTCGTGGAGACAAAAGTTTGTTTGATGATGGGGTTGCCTTCATTGAAAAGAAAACAGATTGGAAGAGTTTTGGGGTTATGCCCTTCTTTGACAAGGCAAAATTATTTCCAGCAGAGGATAGTCAAGAACTGAAGAATAGTTTCGGCACCGGTAAGTGCGTAATTTCGGTCTTGAAGCTATCTCGTATTGCAAACTTTGATGATTTTGATCCTCTCAAAATTGACAATCGATTAAAATTACAATTTGTCGAACCTGGCAATCCTATACCAGGAGATACGAAGTTGATTATAATACCAGGAACAAAGTCAACAATAGCTGACCTAAAATTTCTTAGATACCAAGGCTGGGATATCGATATTAAGGCGCATTACAGAAGAGGAGGTTCTATATTGGGAATTTGTGGCGGTTACCAAATTTTAGGTAACGAAATAATAGATGATCAAGGATATGACGGCACACCATCGAAAGCAAAAGGCCTTGGCCTCCTAAACGTTAAAACAAAAATGGGGAAAGAAAAGAATCTTGGAAAAAAAGAATTTATCAGCACTATAAATGGGAAAAAAATTTCTGGTTATGAAATACATCTGGGTATTACTTCTGGAAGTGATTGTAATAACCCCTTCGCCATTTTAGGCAACAGAAAAGATGGTGCAATATCATCTAATGGACTCGTTATGGGCACCTATCTTCATGGCTTATTTTTTTCTGACGAATTTAGAAATAACTTTGTAGCTAAATTAAGTTCAGAAGAGAAAAAAGAAGACATCTCTTTCCATGACAGTATTGAATTTATTTTAGAGGAATTTGTGAGAGTAATAGAGGATAATCTTGATGTTGATTCAATATTATCTGTCGCCAGGAATATCTAATTATTGATTGAGCGCCTGTCTAACTCTTGCCCACTCATACTTTGAAGTTGGAATGCCAAGTCTTACCCAGCTTTTAGAATAATCAAAAGTTCTAATCCAAATATAATGGGCTGCAAATTGCTCTTCAACTTCAACACAATTCGAAGTGGCATACGTATGAAATAAATTAGTTTTTCCAATTAATTTCCAATTTTTTGTATTACAAGCTTCATGCAAAACATTACTCGCTTCAAGCAATATTTTTTCCATTGCAGATATCCAAGTTTTGTCATTCAGGGCAATTATGCCAATTTCGGCAGCTACGCTAGAAACTGGCCAAGGTCCTAACATTCCTCTTACCGATTTAATAAAATCAGAGGGGCCTGATACAAATCCAAGTCTTACGCCTGCTAAGCCAAAGAATTTTCCCAGTGAGTTAATTTGTATTACATTATCGAACTTTTGAATTCTTCTCGAAGAGAACATTTTAAAGCTTTCATCAATAATCAAAATTCTTACTTTTTTTGACAAATCGTCAAGTATCTCTTCGGCAATCACTTTACCTGTAGGATTATTAGGATTAACTATAATAGCAATATCACTAGAAGATAGTTTTGAAACCTCAGATACTGTCTCGGCTTTAATTCCGGAACTCTTGAAAGCTTTTTCATACTCATTATATGTTGGTCCAAGTATAGCTACTGAATTATAATTTTTTAAGCATATCGGTAAGAGGCTAATAATTTGTTGAGCCCCCTGAACAGCTGCGGTATCAGTGCCTTCTGCGACCTTATATGCTCTCGATGCAGCTTTCTCTAAACCCATCAAAAGCTTACTACTTGGTAAGTCTCTTAACGCGACCTTTACGCTTTCCTGCCATGGATACGAGGTTCTATTTATACCAGTAGAGAGGTCTATCCAATCTGCTCTTTGCCCTCCATATTTTTTTATGGCAAGGTCAATATCACCACCGTGTTGTATATTAAGATCCTTATTACCCATTCATGAACCAAAAATTGAGAGCAAAGAGTATTACGTATATTTCAATAATAATATAAATATAATACTTAAGAGCTGTTGAGAGGTTTTCTTTGTTAGGTAAAGGGTGCCCAACGTTGATAGTAGGCTGTTCGATAAGTATGTCTTTTGACCGTTTTGGCCCAAGAAGAGATATCCCAAGAATGTACGCGAATGTTGCTTGTGGCCATCCAGCATTTGGAGAAGTGCTTGCTTTTGCATTCTTTAAAGAAAATAGAAATGTTTTAATTGGTTTAAGAGTAAGGGCACAAAAAAGAATAGAAGACAATCTCGCTGGCACCCAATTTACAAAGTCATCAACGTTAGCGCTAAACCAGCCAAAGTCTAAGAACTTATTGTTCTTATACCCTACCATACTGTCCAACGTATTTATCGCTTTATAAAAAACTATTCCAGGAAGTCCAAAAAGAAATGCCCAAAATAAAGGAGCGATTATTCCATCAGACGTGTTCTCAGATAAGCTTTCGATGGCGCCACCACATATAGTATTTTCATCGGAATTTGTTAAGTCCCTACCGACTATTTTTGAGAGCGCTGCCCGAGAAGCAATTAAGTCTTTTTTGTCAAGCGCATCCGCGACATCTTTGACATGTGTGTAGAGAGATTTAGTTGCTAAAAATGGCCAAATTAATAATGCTTGGATAACAAAACCATAATAAAAATTTAAAAGCATTTGCTCTATCAAAAAAGCTATCGCTGTTATTGGGAACACGGTTAGAAAAAAAGTTAAAGTCCCATAGAGTTTAAGTGATTTTTTCGAATATTCTCTCTTATTTAGTAAGTGTTCAAAATACGATATTACTTTGCCAATCCAAGTAACTGGGTGCCCAATATTCTCGTAAACTTTTTCTGGCCACCCTATTACAATATCAAGAGTTAGGGCTATTAAGAGTATTAAGGGGACCATAAAATAAATTTCAGAGTACATGGTAATAATCAGTTGTCTTTGTCTTAAAATTTTTATATCCAAACTACAGTCGTTTTAACATATCCATATTGAGTTTTTATGAAAAAATTAGAATTAGTCCACACTATAGATGATATTTTTAATTTAGTGGATAGCGCACCAACATGGTCCAAAGAATTAAAAGAAAAAGCTGTTGAAAGACAAAAGAATTTGTTGAAACCAGCCAATTCTCTAGGTCAGCTTGAAGACATAGCAGTTTTTTTGTCATCTTGGGGCAAAAAGACTATGAAAGACATGGAGAAAATATCCACTATTGTATTTGCTGGTAATCATGGTGTGTGTAGACAATCAATAAATCCATTTCCCCAAGAAGTTACTTTTCAGATGGTAGAAACGTTTAAATTGGGAAAAGCAGCAATAAATAAGATATGTGAGTCAAACGAAATCAATCTAGAGGTTATCCCGATCGATCTAGAAAAACCAACGGCTGATATATCCATTGGACGTGCCATGGATGAAACGGAGTTTATTAAGTCCTTTAACATAGGGTTGCGTGCAGTTTCAGAGAATATGGATTTAATTACATTGGGAGAAATGGGAATTGGTAATACAACAATTGCATCAGCATTATGTTATTATTTTTTTAATAACGATGTAAGTTCATGGGTAGGACCAGGAACTGGCTCTAACCAAGATCAGGTGATACATAAGGGCAAAATAATTGAAAGAGCAGTAAAGACAAATCGGCCTGATATTGTAAGACCTCTCGATGCAGGAGTATCCCTAGGCGGTAGAGAACAAGCAGCGATTTGTGGAGCTGTAGTAGCTGCGAAGCATTATTCGGTGCCAGTAATTTTAGATGGTTTTATTTGTACTGCAGCAGTATTACCGATTTTCTTCGAAAGGAAGGATATCCTTGATCATTGTTTATTTGGGCACTGCTCTAAGGAACCAGGGCATCAGTTGCTACTAAAGATGTTAAACAAAAAGCCTATTTTGCGTCTAGATATGGCCTTAGGGGAAGGGTCCGGTGCTGCCTTGGCTACTTCCATAGTCAAAGCGGCTTTCAAGTGTCATGTAGAAATGGCTACGTTTGAAGATTCAGGAGTTTCTGGAAAACAATAAGCTATGATTTCCAGCTTGTTATCCTTTGCATAATATTATCCCCAAGAAAAATTTGATGATAAGCAACGCCAATGAGATGGGTTATTATAAAGAGGTATAATATATTAACTAGAATTTTGTGAGCTATACCCAGATCGATATTGACAGTTGAAAAGGCCAATAGACCGGTAATAGGAATAGCAAAAAGAATAAAGTAAATCCCCAAATGCACAAAAGTTGATAAAAATTTCAATAAAGCATTTGTTTTCTTTGTGGGAGTAGGGACACCAAATTTTATTCTTAGAAAAATTCTAACAGCCATAAGTAAAAATATAAATATGCCTCCTAATATATGAAATTGACTATTGCTTATATTTCCATTGTTGGTGATGGCCTCATTACGAAGTGCTAAAAATTCTAAGGCAATTTTATCGCCTGTGATCATTTGGAACAAAATGATGACAACTACTAGCCAGTGGATAAGGATATGAAATTTATTATAATGAGTTGGAATATTTAAACTTTTATTTGCAGACATTATGTCCCACAGAAAGTTTGATGCACGACTTCGCTATCTCTTGGTGCATTATAAAACGTTTCATGATTCTCCTTTACTTCGAAAGGAGTAATTAAAAGATCACATAGAATCTCAAAATCAGAAAAATCACCCTTTGTTGCTTTCCCAATAGCCTGTTCTACAAGATGGTTTCTCATAATAAACTCAGGGTTACTTGAACTTAGCAATTCAATTGCCTCGATTTTACTCTTGCTATTCTCCTGTAATAATTTTCTCCAATTGCCTAACCATTGACTAACAGCATGCTGGTTCCCCTCATCTGAATTTCTAAAATTATCTAAGAAAATAGTGTCGCCTTCTTTAATTAGCGTTGCTTTGAGTGACTTGAAAGTCCCGGTAAAATCTGCTTTACCAGCCTCCATTAAATTCAGTAAATCGGAATAAAGCGAGCTCGTTTTTTTTGAGTTATTTTTAAACCCCAATTTGTGTGATATTAAAATATCTAAAGAATTGTTGAAATTTTTATCAAAATCAAAAAGAATTTCTTCAACTACTTTTATTGCGTCTGATGTATTCTCTGAAATTAAAAATAAAATGGTTTCTGCCAACCTGCTTAGGTTCCATGGAGCTACGCGTGATTGGTTAGAGAAAGCGTATCTTCCATACTGGTCTATTGAGCTAAAAACTTTATTTGCTTCATAAGAGTCCATAAACGCACATGGCCCATAATCGATTGTCTCACAAGATATGGAGGTATTATCTGTATTCATTACACCGTGAATAAAACCAACTGAGTTCCATTGAGCCACTAAGCTAGCTTGACCTTTAACTATTCTCTCAAAAAATAATTTATATTTTTCCTTGTTATCAGAGAGGTCTGGATGGCTTCTTTCAATCATAAAATCGGCCAACTTTCTTATATGTTCCTTCTGATTTCTTATTGCAAAAAACTCAAATGTACCAACTCTAACATGGCTTTTTGCAACCCTTGCAAGCATTGCTCCAGGGGAAACTTTTGCTCTAACAACCTTTTCCCCGGTTAATAAAACAGCTAAAGACCTAGTGGTAGGAACTCCCAAATGGTGCATACTCTCCGAAATTAGGTACTCTCTAATAACAGGTCCTATTCCCGCTCTACCATCTCCTCCTCGAGAGAAGTATGTTTTTCCACTTCCTTTTAGTTGTATGTCTCGCCTCACACCATCTTGACAAATTTTGTCTCCCAGTAGAACTGCGCGGCCATCTCCTAATTGTGGTACCAAATGTCCGAATTGATGCCCTGCGTATGCTAGAGAAATAGAATTAGGAAGTGTTTTGGAATTTTTCCCACTTAGAAATCTAAGGCCAGATTGACTTTTTAAAAAACCAATATCGATGTTAAGCAAGTCCGCTAATTGTTCGTTTATCGTAACCACATTGACATCAGGCATAGCCTCTGCCTCTGTATACCTGAAAAACTCTTGAGGCAGAGATGTATATGTATTCTCCAAATTAATGGATTTCATTATTAAATCTTCGTTCGATTAATTACCGTGTTTGTTTAGGGTACTCCTAAACTTTTCAATGATCTCATCAATATGTTTATGTTCAGAAATGAACATTGGAGCTACAATTCCTGAGTCACCAGTAAATTTGACGTGTAGTCCTTCCCAGAACAACTCTTTTTGGAATTTTGTTCCTCTTTTTCCTGGATTCCCGTCGGCATGAAGCTCTACTCCACCCATCATCCCAATTCCTCTCACATCTTTTACTAGTGGATGATCGCAGAGTGAAAAAAGAGCATCAAGAAAATAACCAGACATTTCATTAGCTCTGTTAAATAAATCTTCCTCCTCATATATTTCAAGTGATGCCAAACCTGCTGCACATGAACCGGGGTGACCAGAATAAGTATATCCGTGAAAAAACTCAATAGTATCTGGGTTAGAGTTATCTGTAACAGTTTCATAAATATGGTCTTTGACACATACTGCCCCCATTGGCATCGAACCATTTGTAATTGCTTTTGCCATTGTCATAATGTCTGGTGTTACATCAAATTTTTGTGAAGCAAAAGGAGTTCCCATTCGACCAAAGCCAGTTATTACCTCGTCAAAAACAAGTAAAATCCCATGCTCATCACATATTTCTCTTAGTCTTTCAAGGTAACCCTCTGGGGGTACTAAAGTTCCTGTCGACCCTGCAACTGGCTCAACGAAACAAGCGGCGATAGTATTGCCCCCATAAGCTTGTGCAAACCTTTCCAGGTCATTAGCTAGTTCAACTCCATTTTTAGGTTGACCTTTAACTTTAAGCTCTTCTCCGGTCCACGTATGTCGCATTAACACAACGTTCGGCATAACTACGGGAAAGGTTCTTCGATTATTAACCATTCCGGATAAAGATACTCCGCCAATATTGACCCCATGATAAGCTCTTTCTCTACTTACAAAACGATGCCTATTTTGACCGGTAGCAGAATTATAGGACATTATTATTTTTAATGCTGTATCTATAGCTTCAGAACCTGAATTTACAAAAAATACATGGTTCATTTCTTCTGGAGTAAGTTCCGAGACTTTATCTGCTAATTCGAAACTGGCTGGATGGCCCATACCAAAAGGAGATGTGTAGGTGTTCTTCTTCAGCTGATTGTGAACTGCTTCAATAATTTTTGGATGACAGTGTCCAGCAGGAGAACAAAATAAGCCAGAAGAACCATCAATGATTTTTGTATTCTTATGGCTAGTCATGTATACACCTGAGGCTTCTGTAATAAGTCTTGGGTCTATCTTAAAGCCTCTGTTATCGGTAAACGGCATCCAATGATTTTCTAATGAATTCTTAATAATGTTATTGGCCATTTGTCTAAATCCTATTATTTGACGTTAAAAAATGGTGGCAATGAAAAACTTCCCCCAAAACACTGTATTTTTTCAAACACAATACTATAATTAAAGTATCAAAATCCTAAAAAGTCAAAAGGGAATATCTATGAAAGACACTATCGACGTAAAAGAAAAAAAAGACAGGGACGCTTTTTTTAATTGGGCCGACCCATTTCTGATATCCGATCAACTTTCAGAAGAGGAAAAGATGATTAGCGAAACAGCTGCCTCTTTTGCTAATAAGGAGCTTAGCATACGAATCGCAAAAGCTTATAACGAAGAAATTATAGACGAGGGCATTTTCAAACTCATGGGCGACACCGGATTGCTAGGGTGTACAATACCGGAGGAATTTGGGGGGCTAGGAGCTAATTACGTTTCGTATGGATTAATAACAAGAGAGATAGAAAAAGTGGATTCAGGCTACAGGTCTATGATGTCAGTTCAATCATCTCTTGTAATGTATCCTATATCTAAATTTGGATCCCAATCACAAAAAGAAAAATACCTTCCAAAATTGGCGTCTGGTGAAAGTGTTGGCTGCTTTGGGCTCACAGAAGCTAACTCTGGGTCTGACCCAGCCTCTATGACAACAAAAGCAAAAAAAGTAGCCGGTGGATTTGAGTTGAATGGTTCAAAAATGTGGATCTCAAATGCTCCTATAGCAGATGTTTTCGTTATTTGGGCAAAGTCGGAATTTCATGAAAATAAAATTAAAGGCTTTATATTAGAAAAGAATTTTGTTGGACTGGAAACGAAAAAAATACCCGGGAAATTAAGCTTGCGTGCTTCTGTTACTGGTGAAATAAGTTTTAATAATGTCTTTGTTCCTGATGAAAATATTTTTGAGGATGTTGAGGGTTTGAAAGGACCCTTCAGTTGTTTAAACATGGCGAGATATGGCATAGCCTGGGGAGCCATGGGCGCTGCGGAATTTTGCTGGCATGCAGCTAGAGATTAT
>CACJUU010000023.1 GCA_902596605.1 uncultured Alphaproteobacteria bacterium
GCTGCAATAATTTGATGTGAAGGAACCTTTTGTTCAAATCTAGCATCTCCCATAATTAAAACGTTTTTAGCCCCAAAATACTCAAATCTTTTTTTATGCCTTTCAGATTTAGATAAAATTAAATCGAATTTTTCAATTAGACTAGCTTTCAGAAAAGGGAATTTTTTATCTCTAATGAACCCTTTTTCAGGATATTGAGCCTGCGCAAATATTAGAGGGGTTTGGCCCTTGTAAGTGGTCGTGATCATTACTGGCCATAAATCACACTCAAGAATTATACAGCACCGTGGCTGAAAATTCTTAAGGAATCTTTTTAACATGAACGTTATTTCGAGTGGAGCGTAAACGATTAACACTTTACCTTCGTTTATTTCTTGACGATATTCCTGCTGGGCAGCACTTTTGCCAGATAAAGTCAGCGTGGTAATTAATAGTTTTTCTCCATTCAGAAGAAGTTTTTTAAAAATTGGACGTGCTGCTCTAAATTCTCCTAAAGATACTGCGTGGCACCAACAAGCTCCTTTAAATTCTTTTCTGTAAAAACTTAATCTCTCTGTAAGATTAGAGGCGTATCCTGGTTCTTTTATAGAACGATAGAAGAAATACAATAATGCAAATGGCAAAAATAAATACCAAAGAAACTGATAAAGATTGAAAACAATTGAGGCAAAGATTTTTTTTTTCAAACTAAATTTCAATCGACACCTCAAAAAAATTAACCTATTAAAGCATTGCTTGCATACTAATTGAGCAATATCATTTTACTCACTCATTATTTTAAAAGATAGGCTTAAAAATTTTGAAAATAAAAAACAGGACTATCAGCTCGAAAGAGGCTCCTCTCATCATTGCCGAATTGGGTATAAATCATGGGGGTGATTTGTTGGTTGCAGAGCAAATGGTTAAAATAGCTGCTGAGAGAGGCTGTGAAGTAATTAAACATCAAACACACTTTCTTGATGATGAGATGACGCCTGACGCAAAAAAAATTATGCCCCCTAACGCGGATGTTTCAATATGGGATGTAATGGAAAAATGTTCCTTAACCAAAGATGAAGAAATTAAATTGAAGAGGATAGTGGAGGATTTAGGAATGATTTATATTTCCACTCCTTTTTCAAGATCAGCAGCGGATTTTTTAAATGATATTAATGTACCCGCTTTTAAGATTGGCTCTGGAGAGTGTGATAATCTTCTCTTACTTGAGCATATAGCATATTTTGGAAAGCCAATTATTCTTTCCACTGGAATGCAAAACTTATTGTCGGTGGAAAAGCCTGTAGAAATTTTTGAGAAAAACAATATTGAATATGCACTTTTAGAATGTACAAATATTTATCCCTGCCCACCAGAAGATATAGCACTTGGTAGCTTGCAACAACTATCTAATAAGTTCCCTAATGCCGAGATAGGTTTTTCAGACCATTCAATTGGACCAACAATGGCTTTAGCAGCTGTTGCATTAGGTGCAACAATTGTTGAAAAACACTTTACTGACACCAAAGATCGACAAGGACCCGACATTTCCTGTTCAATGGACCCAGATGAGCTCGAGCACCTTATTAAAAAAAGCAAGGAAATAGCTCATTCAAGGGATAGAAGTAAGTTTATAGCCAACGTGGAAAAAGATGTTTATAAATTTGCACGATCTTCCATTGTTAGTGATAAAAATCTAAAAAAAGGTGATACTATTGATAGACAAAATATCTGGGCCAGAAGACCAGGAAATGGAGAAATACCTGCTTTCGAATTTGAAAAAGTTTTAGGGAAAACCTTAAAACGAGACATTGCTAAAAATACTCAGTTAAAGTGGTCAGATTTGGAATAAAGAGATTGATGTGAAAAAACTGCTATTCATAACGGGCACAAGAGCTGACTTCGGTAAACTTGAACCTTTAGCATCAAGTGCAAAATCAGCGGGGTTTGGTATTTATTTTTTTGTGACGGGCATGCACCTTCTAGAAAAGTATGGACTTACCAGTATAGAAGTTTCAAGAATGAAAAACATCACAAGATTTGAATTTGTCAATCAGATGGAAGGAGATCCGCCAGACAAGATCCTTTCTCGAACTATCACTGGAATTTCTGAATATGTAAACCGCTTAAATCCTGATCTTGTTTTGATTCATGGCGATAGAGTTGAAGCAGTTGCTGCCTCCCTTGTTTGTGCAACGAAGAACATAAGAAGCGCACACATCGAAGGAGGAGAAGTATCGGGAACTATAGATGAAGTTTATCGTCACTGTAATACAAAGTTATGCACAGTCCACTTTGTAAGTTCAAAATCGGCAAAAAAGCGCGTTACAAAGCTTGGAGAGCATCCCGATAGAATTTTTGTGCTTGGGTCTCCAGAACTTGATGCACATAAAGCAAGAAATTCAATTTCGCTAAATGAAGTCTTGAATTACTATGATATTAAGTGGGATAACTATGGGATTTTTATCTTTCATTCAGTTACTTCAGAGTTAGAGAGTTTAAAGAAAGAGATCCAATTTTGTTGTGATGCCTTAAAAAAAACAAAAAAAAACTTCGTAGTTATTGCTCCAAATAACGATCCAGGCTGTGAAATAATTTTTAAGACAATTGGAAAATTACCCAAATCTAATTTCAAACAAATACCTTCTATGAGATTTGCATATTTTTCGACATTACTAAAAAATTCTAAAGTTATTATAGGAAATAGTTCAGCGGGCGTTCGAGAAGCTCCTTTTCTTGGAGTCTCTTCAATAAACATCGGCTCTCGCCAATTTAAGAGGGGTGAAGCAAAAAGTATAAAAAACTTTGATGTATTTAAAAATGGACAACTTGACAAGCTAGTTGAAAACCAATGGGGTAAGCGGTTTGAGCCTGATAATAGTTTTGGAACTGGTCAATCTGCAAAAAAGTTTACAAAGATTTTAAACGAAAAAAAAATTTGGGAATTAAATTTACAGAAAACATTTTTTGAGACTTCTAATCATTGAGAAACCCCTGTTTCAAACAAAAAATCTTACTGGCTGCCAAAGTAGGCAAATATTGATGTGTTGAAACGAAATCTGGAAATATCGAGGCGTCACACACATAGAGATTGTTGGTCCCAAATACTTTAAAACTTTCATCAACTACTCCACTATTTTTATTTTTGCTCATTCTATTAGTTCCTATCAGATGGTATCCAGAAAACGTTTCTGACCCGATATTTCTTTTTATATCATCATCAATAAAATCTTTTCCACTTTTAGCAAAGCCTGCTTTTTGCAAGAGATCGATAGCGCTTCGAAAAGCTTTGCAAGTAAGTTCTATGTCATATTTGTTCGACAAATAGTTGGGATCGATTTGTATCTTATTCTTATTTTCAAGAAAGATAGATCCTTCTGATCTCGGAAAAACTTGAAAGCACCCCAGTGATGCTCGCTGAGCTTTTTGAAATCTAATGCCCTTGGACGATAACAAGCTTCTTTCTTGTGTAAAATGCACCAGATGATACCTTATCAAGTTGTTTATACTTGCTTTCTTATTAAAACTTGATTTATTCCAGGCGAGAGTGGCACCTGGACTTTTAAAGATCGAATTATTTGCAGTGATATATTTGACAAATTCGAAAAATAATTTCAACCCACGAGTCTTTTGGTTAAGCGTATCGAACCCAATACAATCAAATTCAATCCTGAAATTTGCGTGATCTTTTAAATGTTTTCCTACATGTTCTTGATGGATCATTGTAGGGACGCCGGCTTTATAAACGTTTTTTGGGTCTCCAATCCCTGACCGCATCAGAATTAAAGGTGAAAATATTGTGCCTGCCGAAAGAATAATTTTTTTTGCATTAACAATAACTTTGGCCTTGGTTATTAAATTTTCGCACTCAACGCCTGAAGCGAAGTTGTCTTTGAAGAAGATCTTAATAGCACGTGTGTTTGCTAGCTTTTCAATGTTTTTGTGTTTTGCATTTTCTTTGAAATCATTTGAAAAATTATATCTCTTTGATCCCTGTATATTCAGATGAATTTTTGCCCATCCTTCTATAAAATTATCTAAATCCGCAACCTCAGGAACTGCAATCTTGTTAAGGGTTTTACAAAAAAGATTTGTTAGTTCATCTGAATACCCGTACTCTCTATTATACGAAAAATTTGTATTATTATATATGTGCTTCTTAACTCTCTGGAACATATTTTTTGGCCAAAAAGAAAAGACCTCTCCAAAACGTTTCTCGAAACCTAAGTATGAGACATTCCCATTGATTAAGCTTGAACCTCCAAACCCAATTCCCTGAAGAATAGGCAATTCTCTATCTCCTAAACCAGCTTGTTTCTTGGAGATAAAGTTTAAACAGTATTTATCATTTTGGAGTAATTTTCCTGATAATAATGGTATTTTATTTAGATAACTTTTACCCTCAGAGCACCCCTCCTCTATTAAACACACTTTTAAACCTGACCTACTTGCATTTTTTGCTATTTCGAGACCAGCTGTTCCAGCACCTACAATCGCTAAATCATATCTTTGGCGATACATACTCTATTCCCGAATTTTGAAGCTCTTTGATCAACACTAACGCATCGTCAAACTCCTCTTCCGTATCAATATCTATTGAGCGCTTAATCGAAAGAGGAAAAGCCAAGGTTTTGGCTGCAGGCATGAAGCCTTTTTCTTTTAGCATAGACATCAACCCTAAATACAAACTACCATCTACAAAAGCTAAATTTTTATCTTTTTTAGCTTCATGTCCTTCAAGCAATTTTTTACCTATGTGGCCTAATAAAAAGTCTGATTGTACTTCGCTAAATTTAATTATCTCATAGATATCTTTTACTTCGCTGTAGTTTTTATTCACAGATACCATAGAAAGATTATTCCCTAAATATTTAATTTGTCGACAAAAAGAGACTAAATCATCCTTCAGTCTAATAGGTGATGTCGGTTGCAATAATATAAAGCTGCCAGCTAGGTAGTCATCCATACGGATCACATGTCTCTCAGCTAGCCTGTAGATACAATCAAATATGACATCGGATAGAATTGCATTGTCATCAGAAAGATCTGGTTTCCTTCGAACCGCTTGAACACTAGAGGAATATTTCTTTTTTACTAAATCTAAGATCCGATCATCATCACTGGTACAAACTACTGAAATTTCTCTTAACCCACTGAGCTGTTGCTTTAGAAATAAACCCGCAGCCAAACTCCACTCAAATAAAGGAAACCCAAAAAAATTCTTAAAGTTTTTATTTTTTAGTCTTTTAGAATTTTTACGAGCGGGAATGACGATAACTAAATTTTCATTAAGAGCATTCATTAATATCACTGGCAATATTTTTGTAGTCTTTAATTGACCTCGATACTAAAATCGGAATAGCAACACATTTAAGTAATCTATCATAGCAACTTTTTACCTCTTTATTCCTAATGTTTTTATCGATATGTTCCCAAAAATATGCACAATGCCAGTTAAAAGCATCAGGTAAATTTTTTGTACCAAAGCCGGCTTTGTTAAGTAAACTAATCACTTGATTACGTAGTTTTTTATTTTCTATAGATATCACAAAAGTATCATAATTGGGCTCGCTCCCCGTATTAACACGTCTAAATTTTATTTCTTTGTGGGTAATACATTTTTCGAGTGAATGGTATCTCTTTTTTGAATCTCTTAAAATACTCTGGAATTTTTTTAGCTGGACCTTACCAAATGCTCCACTTATTTCTGTCATTCTATAATTAAACCCAATAAGCCCAGCATGATCTAACCCTCTTGGCAGATTAGGAATATTTTTGTGGCCATGATCATGATACATTCTAGCGTTTTTTCCATCGCTTTTCTTTTTGGAAAACAGAGCTCCACCTTCACCAGTTGTAATCATTTTACCAAAGTCGAAACTAAAGACACCAAATTCACTCAAGCCCCCAACATATTGGCCGGCAACCTTGGCCCCGATTGCTTCGCATGCATCTTCAATTACTGGAATTTTGTTTCTTTTTCCAATTCTGTTAATTAATATCATGTCTGCTGGTACACCAAGCATATGAACAGGAATTATAGCTTTTGTTTTTTTAGTTATTAAACTTTCTAAATTCTTAGGACACATATTCAACGTATCATCTACATCAGTAAAAACAACATTTGCACCAGTGTCTACAATCGCTTCAACAGTTGCAATGAAATTAAAGGACTGAGTTATAACCTCATCACCTTTTCCAACACCAAGGGCTTTGAGAGCCACTTTAATTGCAGCCGTACCCGATGAAACGCATAAAACATCAGCCATTTTTGGGCTGAAAATATTTTTCAACTTTTGTTCAAATTCTCTAACGTGATAATGTTTCCTTTTTTTATCAAAACCATGAGCAAAGAAAACTTTTCCCTCATCAAAGATCCTAGAAATTGCTTCTTTTTCTTTTTCATCGATAACCTCAAATCCGGGCAACTTTAACTCCTACTTTCATAACAACATATTAATAATTATAGTATAAAAGAAAAGTAATCTTAGTTGGTAAAAAACTATGATTTTTTTTCGCTTATAAATGTGTTATTGTTAATGGTGGCATGTATTTTGCAGCCATGCAGTCCCCTCATACTCCCAATATAAACCCAAACCTATGTATGAGGGGAACCTATTTTTAAATTTCCTCTTTGGTAAGATTGTAATCAAATAAAATTGAAAAATAACTTATCTCTAAATTAAGTGGCATCCAAATATGTAACCTAGTGGTCATATATCGCTTATAAGCATTTTGTACATTTAACGAATAATAAGCGATTTAATTTAGTGCTATTTTTGATTTATTCTGAAATAATTTTTTTTGGAAAGCATCTTATGAAATAACACTTAGAGGAAATGATGGAAATTGTAACACCACTAAATGAAAATGATATTGACGCAAGTCTATTAGAAAATATTCAGTTCTTCAAAGGACCGCTTGGTGTTATACCAAGCTCGGTTAAAACTATGAGTTACCATCCCAAAATAGCTGATGCCTTTACAGATCTCAACAAGGCTGTAATGGAATGCAAAGGGAAAGTTACCCCAGAGTTTAAACGGCTTATTGGATATGTAACAAGTTTTGCTTCAGGGTGTCTTTATTGCCAAGCTCATACTATTCTAGGCGCTGAACGCTTCGGCTGCACAAAAAAAAGATTGGAAGAGGTTTGGAATTATGCAAACTCTTCAGCTTTTTCAAATGCAGAAAAAGCTGCCCTGGACTTCGCTTTCGCAGCGGCATCTGTTCCTAACAAGGTTACGAAAAAAGAAGTGTCTCAACTAAAAAATTACTGGAATGATTATGATATTGTTGAAATTATGGGCGTAATTGCATTGTTCGGCTTTCTCAATCGTTGGAATGACAGTATGGGTTCAGCTTTGGAAGATTTACCAATTGAAAAAGGTGAAGAACATCTTATGAAAAACACTAATTGGACACCAGGCAAACATAGGGTTTAAAGCATGGATAATCGAAACGAGGAAGAACTTAGAGCATCTTTCTTAAATCAACCTCTAATGCCTTTTATAGGGGCTAAACTATCCACAATATCTCCTGGGCAAGCTTCGATAGAAATTGTTTATCAAAAGAATATAACTCAACAACACGGCTTATTTCATGGAGGAGTTTCAGGAGCTATAGCTGACAATGCTGCTGGATTTGCTGCAATGACGTTAATGGATAGAGAGAAAGAGCCCCTTACAATTGAATTCAAAATTAATTTTCTTAATATTGCAGATGGGGAAAAGCTGCTTGCTGAAGCAGAAATTCTAAAAGCAGGTCGAAGTATTTTTCATGGAGAGTCAAAAGTGTATACGATAAAGAAAAAAGAGAAAATATTGATAGCCACTGCCCTAGTAACGATAAAAGCAAC
Source organism: uncultured Alphaproteobacteria bacterium (assembly GCA_902596605.1). Classification (GTDB taxonomy): domain Bacteria; phylum Pseudomonadota; class Alphaproteobacteria; order Rhodobacterales; family Rhodobacteraceae; genus CACIJG01. Next base: position 7,832 of record CACJUU010000023.1, read on the forward strand.
AAGTAAGGTATCTGAAAAACCGCGCTAAAAGTAAAAACTACTGTCTTTTGTTAATCTTGCTTATCTAACTGCTTTTCATAAGCTTCTTGGATAGACTTTAGTTCTTCAATTGCTGCCCGAATATCAGAGCTGTCGGTCACATTAATTTCAACTCTTTTCCCTTTATGAGATAATCTGATTTTATCTTGCTTGTAAGACTTTAATTTTTTGACCTTATAAACCCCAATCGGCCTGACAAACCCTTTAGGTGTAAATTCTTTAAAAAACTCAGTTTCTACTTCATTTGAAATAAGGTTTTTTGTGTTTTCATCAACAAGCATGTCATCAATTTCAGCCATTGACTGAAGTCTTGCTGCAAGATTCACAGGACTTCCAAGTATTGTATAATCTAATCGTAAATCCGAACCAAAGTTCCCCACAGTACAAAACCCATTTGATATACCCATCCTAACTGATATACCTTCAACTGCTCCCAAGCCCTTCCAATGTGTTTGCAATTCCTTTACTCTTTCCTGCATATCTATGGCCATTTCTATACACTTTAGAGCGTCATTAGTTTCTCCTAGGGTCTCTGGATCGCCAAAAAAAACCATTAGAGCGTCTCCAATAAATTTATCAATTGTGCCGCCATGTTTAATCGCTATTGTTGACATTTCTGACAGATAGGAATTGATGATCAGGGCCAGTTTTTCAGGCTCCATTTTATCAGTCAAATCAGTAAAACTAACGATATCAGAGAAAAATACTGTTAGGTTCTTCCTACTATGAGAAACTACCTGGTCTTTTTCTTCCTCAAAAATATTCTTATAAATTTGAGGGGAAAGATATTTTGCCAGCCTAGTTGCTAAGCTTTCGAGTTTTTTACTTTTTTCTTCTATTATTTGTTTATCTTTTAATTGCCCTTCTATAAGTGAGTCTCGTTGCTTAGTTAACTCATGTTCATTCGTTCTATCTACGAATTGACCTTGAATTCCGTTTAAGTATTCAAAATCAGAATTTTTTGTTTTTGTTGAAAGTAGTGAAAAAAGCCTCTCTTTATCATCAATAATAATTTTGACCTTAGGGATTAAAACAGATCCCTTATTGTGGATTTCATCCTCAAAAAGTTGTATCTGTTCGTCTGTTACACCTAGCTGCTTTAAAATATCTGGAAAGTATGCATCTTTGACATTGCCTAGAACCGGGAAAAAGCCTTTGAAATTTTTGTTTACCTTTTTAACTCTCAAATTCTTATCTGCGTAGTAACAAGCGGTAATAGCGTTCTCAAAATTGAAAAAGCTTAAGTCAACGACCCTATCAGGATTGAAAAAATCTTGGAAATTCATAAACGTTCAATGCCCTTTTGCGAGTATTAATAATAAATTCTGCAAATCCACCCTTACCAATGAAAACAATGATCTACTTGATATTATTATTTAATTCAAAAAATGAACACACCTAATTAAATTTTTGAGGCACTATTTCTGAACAAGAGAATATGGTTTCATATTTTTTTGCAAACGCAATTAAATCTATATCGGATTTTCTCTTTCCTATTATTTGCATTCCCATGGGCAGCCCGTTTCTATTTAAACCCACAGGAACGGAGATAGTTGGCAGCCCCAGAATACTTGATAAAACCACAATATCCATCCATTGATGATATGTCTCCATTTGTTTGCCATTGATATTTGAGGGATAAGGAACGTCTTTATTGAAGGGATACACCTGTGCAACTGGCAATGCCAAATAATCATATTTTTTAAAAATCGAATTAACTTTATTTTCCCACAGTGATCTCCATACAAGTGCTTCTTCAAGATCCGTATCTTTAACTACTTGACCGTTTTTAATTTCCCAATCTACGGTAAGGATTTTTTCATCTGAACTCAGATTGTAATTTAAAAATTCGTCATACAAACTTTTAGATCTTAATATTTTCCAGCTATTGCTCAAATAATAAGGGTCGGCTTCCGGCTCTATTTCTTCTACAATTACTTTATTTTGGGCAAGAGAAAAAAGAGTTTTCCTACACTGTTTCAGTATTTCTTCTTCAACCTGGTAGTAACCACCTAAATCATTTAACCAGGCAATTTTTCTTTCATGCACTTTATCATCACTTAGGTATACATCATCAAATGAGCAATCTAAATCAAAGGAAAAAGGGTCGGATTTATGTGAACCCGATACAATATCAAGGAAATAAGCCAAATCCTCGGGTGTTTTTGCTAAAGCTCCCAAAGTCGATAAAATGGGCAACTTTTTGTGCCTTGTCTTTGATCTTTCCTCAGGGATAAGGCCCGGTGTTGGCCTAAACCCATATAAATTACAATAAGCAGCCGGATTTCTGCATGAGCCCATCATGTCAGAGCCATCAGCTATCGGAATTAAATCAGCAGCTATAGACGCTGCTGCACCACCACTAGAACCACCAGCAGTTTTTGACACATCATAAGGATTGGCGGTAGCGCCAAAAGCTCTATTAAATGTTTGCGAACCAAGCCCCCACTCAGGCGTATTTGTTTTTCCAATAATTAAAGCACCACTATCAATTAACCGATCGACAATAATACTATTTTTTTTTGCTACATTATTTTTGTATTTCGGCACTCCATAAGTTGTTGGCAGACCTTTAACATCGATCAAATCTTTAACAGCTAGAGGAATGCCGAAAAGACTTTTTGTTTTTTTTTGCATGGAACAACGTTTTAAGTTTTCAAGATCATTTAAAACTTCATCTATGCTCCTGAGAGAAACAAGCGCATTAAGACTGGGATTGAATTTATTTATTCTGGAAAAATAGTGTTGTAATAGCTCTTTCTCAGAAATTTTTCTATCTTTCAAAAGTCCAATAATTTCTTTAAGCGAGTGTTTTTCCATTATGTTTTTATGAGAACTCAAGTTGAGTTTCCTTTAGACAGGTAATTTCTGATTCCTGTTACTTTTGATTTTGTTTTTTATCGAATTTAGGATTAGGATTAAACTAATATTATAATTTTTACAAGTCTTAGGATCAGTAGAGCAGTGTATTTAGAATTAACTGATGAACAATCTATGATAGTTGATACAACCAGAGATTTTCTGGAAAAAGAGATTTATCCTCACGAAAAAATTGTTGAAAAAACTGGGGAAGTTCCGAAAGAATTAGGAGCCGAAATTGCTAAAAAATGTAAAGAAATAGGCTTTTTTGCTGCTAACTTCCCTGAAGAACTAGGGGGAGGTGGGATGAATCATTTAGAGTTTACTCTTTTAGAGAGAGAACTCGGTAGAGGTTCAAATGCTTTGACGATTTTTTTTGGCAGGCCCTCTGGCATCCTTATGGCTTGCAATGATCTACAAAAGGATAAGTACCTTATCCCTGCAATCAAAGGTGAAAAATTTGATGCACTAGCAATGACTGAGCCAGGAGCCGGTTCTGATGTTAGAGGAATGAATTGTACCGGACAAAGAAAAGGTGACGACTGGATTGTAAATGGAACTAAGCACTTTATAAGTCATGCCGACATAGCTGACTTCGTTATTGTTTTTATTGCAACTGGGGAAGAGGAAACAGAAAAAGGTAAAAAGAAAAAAATCTCTTGTTTTCTAGTGGATAGAGGTACACCAGGATTTGAAATATGTAGCGGATATAACTCTGTATCGCATAGAGGATACAAAAATTGTATTTTAAGATTTGAAGATTGTCGACTTTCCGATGATCAAATTTTGGGTGAAGTCCATAAAGGTTTTGATATTGCTAACGAATGGCTTTATGCAACACGCTTAACTGTAGCAGCAACATCTGTAGGTAGAGCAAGAAGGGCTTTTGAATTGACACTTCCCTTTACAATCGAGAGACAGCAATTTGGAAAAAAAATAAGTCAGTTCCAAGGTGTAAGTTTCCAACTAGCAGATATGATTACTGAAATCGATGCTGCCGACCTCCTCACACTAGCCGCTGCATCAAAATTGGATAAAAAAATTCCAGCAAACAGAGAAATAGCATCAGCAAAACTGTATGCAACAGAAATGCTATCTAGAGTAACAGATACTTGTCTTCAATTACATGGTGGAATGGGATTGATGGATGACCTTCCTTTTGAGCGCTTCTGGAGGGATGCACGTATTGAAAGAATTTGGGACGGAACATCGGAAATCCAAAGACATATAATCAGTCGGGAACTTCTGAGACCTTTGGGCGGATAAAAGTGGTTAGGTCGTTAAATAGACTTCTAAGGCCAAAAACTATAGCCGTTTATGGAGGAAGTTGGTCTGAAAATGTTGTGAAAGAACTAAAAAAAAGTTCATTTTTGGGTGAGGTCTGGGCTGTTCACCCCACAAAAAAAAGTATAGGGGGAGTCAAGTGTTATAGGACAACTTGTGACTTGCCATCATCTCCAGATGCAGTATTTGTGGGGGTTAATAGAGAAAAAACTGTTTCAATTATCGAAGAACTATCCGAAATAGATGCTGGAGGAGTTGTATGTTTTGCCTCGGGGTTTTCTGAAACATCAGTTGATGATAAATCAGACCATGGCAAGACACTACAACATAGAATCGTTAAAGCTGCTGGGCAAATGCCGATTTTAGGCCCAAACTGTTATGGCTTCATAAATTATTTAGACAATGCACTTATCTGGCCTGATCAACATGGTGGAGAACAGGTCAATAAGGGAGTTGCTATTCTTACCCAAAGCTCTAATATCGCAATTAATTTGACTATGCAATGTAGAGGCCTCCCTATTGCTTATGTGATAACGGTGGGCAATCAGGGTCAGCTTAATCAAGCTCAAATAGCTTTGGAATTATTACAAGACTCAAGAGTAACTGCTGTTGGCCTCCATATTGAGGGAATAATAAATCCAAAGGACTTTGAAAAGTTAGCAAGGGAAGCAAAAGCTTTAAAGAAAGGAATAGTAGCTTTAAAGGTAGGAAAGTCTAAATTAGCAGAAAATGCTACTGTTACTCACACTGCTTCGATGGCAGGAAATTATCAAGGAGCAATAGCTTTACTCAACAAATTAGCTATCGCAACTGTTGATGGTCTTGAGAGTTTTTTAAATACATTAATGATTTTACATATTCATCAACCGATAGGTGGTAATAATATTGCCTCACTGTCCTGCTCTGGTGGAGAGGCAAGCCTAATAGCTGATTTAGCAGAACCATTACATTTTACATTTCCAAAACTTAGCCCTAAACAAAAAAGAAAACTAAAGTCAGCATTAGGTGATTTGGTTCATTTATCTAATCCTTTAGATTATCAGACATATGTTTGGAATGACCAAGTAAAACTGACAATGGCGTTTAAAAGTATGATGGAAGAGCCCTATGATTTTTTGTTTATAATTATGGATCTGCCTAAACAAAGTCGCTGTTCTTTAGATGCATGGTATCCAGCAATTGCAGCACTTAAAGAAGCTAAGAAAAACGCAAAATGCCCAGTCGGGCTAATAACGTCACTCGAAGAAAATATGCCGGAAAAGTTTGCAAAGGATTTATTACGGCATGCAATAATTCCACTGACTGGCTTAGAAAATAGCCTTGCCGCGGTAAAGGCATTACAAAATGTCAGTATACTTTGGAAAGTAAAGGGTACTCCATCAATAATATGGAAACGCTGGCCAAATGAAAAATCTCGAGTATTAGATGAGTATCAATCTAAAAAAGTTTTAAATAAAATAGGTATAAATGTTCCGGAAGGTTTTATAATTACAGACAAAAATTCTCTCTTAAGTAAATTTAGAACTATTAAAAGAGCTGTGGCTTTAAAAGCCATAGGCATTAATCATAAGACGGATGTTTCTGGAGTAGTTCTTGGAATAAATAACGAAAAAGAACTGCTTTATAAATTTAACAATATGAAGAGATTAACTAAGTCAAAAGAGTTTCTAATAGAGCGCCAAGAAGATAATTTTCTAGTGGAGCTTTTAGTTGGAATTGTTAGAGATCCACAACATGGCTTCGTGATAACTATAGCGGAGGGTGGAGTTTTATCAGAGTTGCGAAAAGACTCTGTTACCTTATGTATGCCATGTAATAAAACTGAGATAGTAAGGGCATTAGAAAAATTAAGAATATGGCCTTTATTCAATGGCTACAGAAATAAAAAAGCTGTTAATATCGACAAGCTAGTTTCAACAATCTTGGTACTTCAACGATATGCTTTAAAAGAAAAAGATAAATTAGTTGAATTGGAGATAAACCCTCTTTTAGTAAAACCAAATCAAGTTGTTGCAGCTGATGCACTTATAAGAGAAAATTATTAAACGGTAGCAAAATGACAATTAAGACGAATGAATTGAAAACAAAAATCAAAGGAGCAATTCTGGAGGTCACACTCGACCGCCCTAAGGCAAACGCCATTGATCTACTTACAAGCCAGAGGATGGGTGAAATATTCATGGAATTCAGAGATAATTCCAAATTACGCGTAGCAATTTTAAGAGCTGAGGGAGAGAAATTTTTCACTGCAGGTTGGGACTTAAAAGCAGCTGCAGATGGAGATGCAGTAGATGGCGACTATGGGATTGGAGGTTTTGGAGGACTTCAAGAACTCGGGAATCTCAACAAGCCTGTGATTTGCGCTGTAAACGGTATTTGTTGCGGTGGTGGATTAGAGATAGCTTTGTCTTGTGACCTTATTATCTGCTCAGAAAATGCTACCTTTGCATTACCCGAAATTCGTTCAGGGACTGTTGCTGATGCTGCCTCTATTAAGCTTCCAAAGAGAATACCGTATCATGTCGCTATGGACCTTTTGTTAACAGGACGGTGGTTTGATTCTCAAGAGGCAAAGTCGTATGGGTTAATAAAAGAAATAGTAAAATTTGATCAACTGAGAAAAAAAGCATGGGACTTGGCCGAGATTTTAGCAAGTGGACCACCTCTAGTTTATGCAGCCATAAAAGAAATTGTGCGTGAAGCAGAGGATTTAAAATTTCAAGATGCCTTAAACAGAATAACCAAGAGGCAATTTAAAACTGTTGATCAATTATATTCGAGTGAGGATCAAATTGAAGGCGCTAAAGCATTTGCTGAAAAACGAGACCCAAAGTGGAAAGGAAAATAATGTATTAGTTTCAACTTAAGTAATCAAAATTGGTGAAAAATATTTATTCTTTAAAGGGGAAAGTATGAAAGATAGATATCAAGTCGTTATAATAGGTGGCGGAGTTGTTGGCGTTTCTGTTCTATATCACCTCGCTAAAAATGGTTGGACTGATTGTGTTGTTCTAGAGAGATCCGTTTTAGCTGCAGGTTCTAGTTGGCATGCTGCTGGGGGGGTACACGCGCTGAATGCTGATCCAAACATGTCGGCATTGCAGGGATATACCCTAGATTTACTTTCAAAAATTCAAGAAGAGAGCGGACAGGACATTGGATTGCATATGACTGGAGGCATAACGATTGCGAGTACTTCAGATAGGTGGGAATGGCTTCAATCCGCATATAGAACATATCAAACTATTGGTATAGAGGACGTTTATCTTATGACCCCAAAGGAGATAAAAAACAAATGCCCGATAATGGATACAAAAGGAGTTTTGGGTGGACTGTGGGCTGACAGAGAGGGCTATGTTGATACAACAGGCACTGTTTGGGCATATGCTAAAGCTGCTAAAAAACTTGGAGCTGAGGTTATTGAGAATAATAAGGTTAATAAATTAAATCAGAGAGTTGACCGTTGTTGGGAAGTGCATACCGAAAAAGGAATGATAGTTGCTGAGCATGTAGTGAATGCGGGTGGGCTTTGGGCAAAGCAAGTAGGGCAGATGGCAGGATTGAATTTGCCAATTTCACCTTTGAAACATCATTACTTGGTTACTGAAACCATTCCTACCGTAGAGGCAATGGATTTCGAAGTTCCAATGACTGTAGACCTTGAAGGTTTCACTTATATGAGACAGTGGGATAAAGGTATTTTAGTTGGAATTTACGAGATAGATCATGAGCATTGGGCTATAGATGGAGCGCCTTGGGACTTTGGGATGGAGTTATTTAAAGAGGACTTTGATAGAATAGAGAATGAATTGGCGCTCTCTTTTGAAAGGTATCCAGACTTAAAAAATGTTGGGATAAAAAATTGGGTAAACGGAGCATTCACATTTTCTCCAGATGGCAACCCTTTGGTAGGGCCAGTGAGAGGTGTGAAAAACTATTGGCTCGCTTGTGGTGTCATGGCAGGCTTTCTTCAAGGAGGTGGTGTAGGAAAAACACTAGCTGAGTGGATGATCTTTGGAGAAACCGAAGCTGATCCATGGTCGATGGACATTGCTCGTTATGGAGATTTTGCTTCAAATAGAGAATATATAAAGCAAACAACAGGTCAATTTTACAGCAGGCGGTTTGTTATGAGCTACCCTAATGACCAACTGCCAGCAGGCAGAGATCTAAAAAGAACAGCTGTATGGGACGTGCAAAAAAATAATGGGGCAGTCTTTGGTAACAGTTGGGGGCTCGAGATACCATTATTGTTTGGACCAAAAAATTTCAAAGAAACACCAAGTTTAAAACGTTCAAATGCTTTTGAATTTGTAAAAAAAGAACACCTTAATGTGAGAGAAAATGCTGGGATATTAGATAGTTCTGGGTTTAGTCGATTTGAAATAAAGGGATCAGGCGCCGAGATGTGGCTTAATCAACTACTAGCTACGGATTTACCACAGAATAATAAAGTCAAGCTTGCGGTAATGTTAGGGCATGATGGAAGACTAAAGGGAGATCTAACATGCTTCAACTGGGGGAATAATGTTTTTTGGATTATGGGAAGCTATTATCTACGAGAGTGGCATTTAAGGTGGTTTCATGATCATTTACCAGGTGGAATAAAAAGTATTTACGCAGATGGAGAGGTATCGCTTCTAGATGTAAGTGATAATATTGGAGGCTACGCAATTTCAGGTCCAAATTCTAGAAAATTGCTTGAAAGATTAACAAACTTTGACGTATCTAACGAGAATTTAAAGTTCATGTCATGCAATGAAGTCGACATTGGACTAATTAAGACAAAAATAGCACGACTGTCAGTTGCAGGTGAACTCGGTTACGAGATAAATTGTCATGCTTTAGAATTGAACGCTCTACGAGAATTACTTATTTCTAGAGGAAAAGACCTGGGTGTCCAAGAATATGGCTATTATGCTCTTAATACTCTAAGACTAGAAAAAAGTTTTGGAATTTGGAATTGCGAATTCATGCAAGCCTATACTCCAGGCGAAACGGGGCTAAATCGATGGATATCCAGAGGCAAAAATGTGGAGTTTGTAGGGAAGACACCGGCTTTAAAAGAACTATCAGAAGGGAAAAAAGCACTTCACAAAACTTTAATTACCATAGAAATTAAAGATGCAGACGTGGAGGCAAATGGGTACGAACCTATATGGTCTAAAAATAATAAACGAATTGGCATGACAACATCAGGTGGTTATGGCCATAACGTTGATAAATCATTAGCAATGGCTTTTGTTGAACCCGAGTTTTCCGAACCAGGCATTGAACTTAAAACTCATATAGTAGGAAAAGAAAAGCGCTGTGTAGTTCTTGAAAACAGTCCTTGGGATCCTGACGGATCGAGAATGAGATCATAGCAAGTGTTATACTGGTATCTGCTTAATGTTTTTTACCTCTTTCAAAGATATGCTTGAGGACATACTCGTGAATTGGATCTCCGATATTAATCGTTGCTGAAAGGCGTCATATTCCTCAATACTCTTTGCAATGATTTTTAATAAGTAGTCTGCGCTCGATCCAGTCAATCGATGTACCTCTAAAATGTTATTATAACGCATCACAATTTCCTCGAACTCAGCATACCAATCTGAGTTATGGTTACTTACCGAGATAGAGAGAAAAACCGTAACTGAGAAACCTACCTTTTCTTTGTCAACGAGTGAAACTTTATATTTAATGACGCCCTGCTCTTCCAGCTTTTTAATCCGGTTCCAGCAGGGAGTTGATGAAATACCTACTCTCTTTGCAATTTTGGACAAAGGTAGATCTGCGTTTATTTGAAGCAAGGTTAAAAGCTTTCTATCAATGTCATCCATTCTTTTTTTTCCCAAAAAAATAGAAAAATTTTCTTAAAGACTGTCATTTTAAAAATAATTTAGTAAATTTTTCGAATATTTCTTTATATTTAAGAAATTTTTTCTTATTGTCTAGCAAAAACGTCGAGGTGCGAAATGAGTGATTATACAAATGCAGAAACTTTGGTTTTACATGGTGGCCAATATCGGAGTGATACGAATACTAACGCTGTAGCCGTCCCTATATATCAAACAACTAGTTATCAATTTAAAAACACAGAACATGCAGCTAATCTGTTTGCTCTAAAAGAACTAGGCAACATCTACACGCGCATAATGAATCCAACTAACGCTGTTCTTGAAGAAAGAGTTGCTTCGATAGAAGGAGGAGCTGCAGCACTAGCTCTATCCTCAGGTTCTTCAGCAACTGCTTTAGCAATTCAAAATCTGTGCAGTGCAGGAGATAATATTATTTCTTCTCCTCACCTTTATGGTGGGACTTGGAATTTATTTGTAAATACTTTTAAGCAGTTTGGAATTGAAGTTCGCTTTGCTGATCCTGAAAAACCTGAAACATTCGGTGAGCTTGTAGATGAAAAAACTAGAGTCTTTTTTGGGGAGACGGTTCCAAATCCTAAATTGAAAGTTTTTCCGATTGAAGAAGTCGCTAGTATAGGTAAAGAATTAGGCATACCTTTAATTATAGATAATACAGTCTCTCCATTAACCTGTCGGCCAATCGAGCATGGTGCAGCAATTGTGATCCATTCACTTACAAAGTATATAGGTGGACATGGTAATTCTATAGGCGGAATTATAGTTGATAGTGGGAACTTTGACTGGACAGCAAATCCGAAAAGGCAACCATTATTTAACCAACCAGATGAAAGCTACCATGGAGCTGTTTGGGGACAATTGGTGCCTGAAGCGTTAGGTGCGCCCATCGCTTTCGCTGTCAGAGCCAGAGTGGTTCTTTTGCGGGACCTAGGTTCAGCAGTATCTCCAATGAACTCATTTAATATAATCCAAGGACTTGAAACACTCCCATTACGTTTTAAAGCACATCAAGAAAATGCAGAAAAGTTGGCTAACTATCTTTTGAAGCATAAAGCAGTGCAACAAGTCATTTATCCATCTCTTTTTGAAGGGAAAGATAAGGCAACAGCTGATAAATATCTTAAAACTGGTTATGGCCCAATTGTTGGAATGGTTCTACGTGGAGGCGCCGACGCGGGCAAAGAATTTATTGATAATCTTAAGATGGTTTATCATGTTGCTAATATTGGTGATACACGTACTCTAGCAATTCATCCTTCATCAACTACCCATTCCCAACTTTCACTGCAAGATCAATTCAAAGCAGGCGTTACTCCTGGATATATTAGGCTGGCGGTAGGTATTGAACATATAGATGATATAATTTCAGATATAGATCAAGCACTTCAAATTGCAGATAAAAAGTAACCCTTTGAAATGGATTTAGAATTTAGCTTTGATCAATATTTGAGATACATTTCATCTGACTGATGGCGTCACAGGCACTAATTTGTACTTAAGCTCTATTAACAGGAGACGCTCTAGAGCTTATGAATTTAGTCAGTATAAGAAAGAGAGACTCATAAATGTTCAAGAGCAATTTCACACCCATTAGGCTATTGATTTTTTGCCTATGTATCGCTAAAAACATTGCAATAAAAATAGTTGCTTTTAAAATGTTAAAGATTTCTGAACTAATTAAAAACGTTCCCAAAGAGTATATTAATGAACTAACGGTTTCGGAGGATTGTGAGATAGATTTCGATTGCCGAAATGCATGCTACATCATTAAAAGTGGGGAACTATTAAGCTATGGAGCTAATAAATTTACTCAGCTATTAAAGACTAATGATCCAATAGTGTTGCGGAAACAATCCTAGGGCGATCAAATGAACTAAAGTATAGGCGCTATAAAAAAGTTGATCTTTACAGCTTGGCTGGTGATCCAGTTAGAAGTCAAATTAATAGCGCAGGGCCTCTCGCAAAATCCATCGTAAAATACAGCTTAAGAAGAATTTTTCAAGTTTCTGATGATGATAAGGCACCCCTACTTTTTGAAGAAAAATTTCTTTTAAAAAATGAGAAAGAGACAAAGCTTAGAAAGTTTGAAGAGGGCACATGGATTTTCAGAAGTGGTTTCTCAAATAATAGAATGTATTTCCTGGAAAAGGGAAGCGTGCAATCATTTACAAAAAATAATAGGGAGTTAGCAACTTTAACAATGGGAACATGCTTTGGGGAAAGTACACTGATAAGAGGCAAAAAACATAATAACAGTGCATTTGCTCTAGAAAACTGCCTTATCAGGACAATTGATGAAGATATAATTGAAAAAAGTTTGAAAAGTGAGAAACCTTTAGTTCAGCTTATTTTATATTTGGTTCTTAGACGCGCTGAGTTTATGAACTCATTAAGAATGGCTGATGATTTTTCCAAAAAATAAACCCAATAAACAATATTTTTATAGACATCTAATTCATTTTGTTGCCGGCATATTATTTATAGCTTTGATAATAGAGGCACTAAGTTCACCTGATACAAAACTGTCTAAATCGGCTTCATTTTCAAATGAATCAACATACGCCTCCATATCCTTTTTAAGAATACCCATAGTATTATCATTTTCGAATTTTTCTTTAAACCATTCTATATCTGCCCTATTTGTACCAAACCAAGTTTGACCAGAAGAAGTGTCAATAGTCTCGAACAAAGCATCTATATCAAGCTCAAACTTTTGAGCCTGGTGCAACACATGCCTAACAGATACAACAGAACTTGCGGCAATAAAATTATTAAGAACTTTTACCATCATACCTGATCCATAATTTCCGATATGGTTTATTCGAGCACCCATCACTCCTAAGAGAGGCTCAATATAATTGAAAAAAACTTTTTTACACCCAACCATAAAAGTCAGTCTTGCTTCACGAGCGGCAATTGTTGCACCAGAAATGGGGGCATCAATGATCGTAATGTTTTTGGGAGCCTTGCTTTTTAAATCCACCATAAACTTTGGCGACAGTGTCGAAGCAATAATTAAAACCTTACTAGACCGCTGCTCAAATAACCCATTGTTTCCTTCACACAACTCTGCGGTATCTGATGCGTCCCTAACTACGCTAATTATAATATTGCTGTCATCAAGAAACTTCTTCTTAGAAATTACGAAGTCTTTTTCTAAGTTTAATAAAGCTGTCTTTCTTTCAATATCATATCCCTTTGCATCAATATTTTTTGACAACATTGCATTAAGCATAGGTAAACCCATATTTCCACAGCCAGCCAACCCTATTTTCTCTTTTAAAATATTCTTATTGAAGCTTTTTGAGATCATATTGTTATCGTATCAAAAAAAAGCCATAATAAAAACCAAGATGATCCGAAATTATAGACCATTAACCAGAGAATAGTCATAAATGCTTTCATTTGAAGATATAGAACGTGCAGAGAAGATAGTTTCTAAGCATATAATCACAACTCCAGCAGTCCATTCTAAAGCTTTATCAGAGGCAGTTGGGGAGCATATATATTTGAAATTAGAAAATCAACAAATAACGGGAAGCTTTAAAATCAGGGGTGCAATCAACGCAATATCAAACTTAAGTCCAGCGCAAAAAAAAGCGGGAGTGGTAGCGTTGTCTACCGGAAATCATGGCCGGGGACTAGCTTTTGCTGCTAATTTGATGAAAATAAGATGCATAATATGCATGTCCAAACTTGTTCCTATTAATAAGATTGAGGGAATTAAAGCGCTGGGTGCCGAAGTGAGATTAATTGGAACAAATCAAGATGAAGCACAACTGGAAGCTGATAGACTCTCAATTGAGGAGGGAATGACCTACGTCTCTCCATTTGATAATATTGATGTTATAGCGGGTCAGGGGACTTTAGGGCTAGAGATTCATCAACAAATTCCTAAAGTAAATTTTGCGTTTGTTCCCTTATCAGGGGGTGGATTGATCTGTGGAGTTGCCAGGGCCTTAAAGAGCTTGAACCGAAACTTAAAAGTAATTGGAGTTTCGATGGATCGGGGTGCAGCAATGTATGAATCTCAAAAAGCAGGAAAACCAGTTTTTGTTAAAGAAGAGGAAAGTATTGCTGATGCTCTAACAGGAGGTATTGGTCTAGATAATAAGTACACTTTTGAACTTACAAAACAATTAGTTGATGAGATAGTTCTGGTAAGCGAAAAAGAAATAGCAGATGGAATACACTATGCTTATTGGCATGAGTCACAAATAGTTGAAGGGGCTGGAGCGGTAGCTATTGCATCACTTTTGAATAAAAAGTTTAAACCTAATGGACCTTCCGTAGCTCTACTGTGTGGAAGAAATATAAACATGGAAAAACATTTTTCTATAATATCTGCAAAGTCTTGATCCACATCCTCTGAAGCACTCAGCTGTCATATCATGGTTTTGCATCATCCTGGCAAAGATGAAACAAGAGGTGCAAGAGGGTCGTCTGCTCTACATGCAGCCTCAGACACCGTATTAGAGTTAAAAAAGAATAAGGACGTTGTGTGTGTTAGGGCGGTTAAACAGAGAGATATGGAGGGGGATAAAGAACTTAACTTCAAGATAGAAAAAGTTGTTATTGGAAAGGATGAAGATGGTGATGAAGTAAGCAGTGCGGTCATTGACGAAACAGGACCAATGCTGGGCGAGAAACAGGAAGATGTTTTGAGAATAGTAAAATCTTGTAGAGATTTTGGCATATCACAGATAGATATAATCCAGTTACTGCAAAATGAAGGAAAATCAGCGCTAGCCTCCAATATAAGTAGGGATTTAAAAAAGTTGGAGGGCAGACAACTAGTGGTAAAGAAAGGAAGTGTGTACTTTCCATTAGTATAAACTCACTGATAACCTTGATAAGATTGATAACATGTAGGAAAAAGTTATCAGAGTTATCAGACTTATCAGTACTACCTAAACGCCATTGCGAGAATAAGTAGCAAACCCAAGTTTCAGATACCTCTCTATAAAACTCTATTCAAAACTTATAAATTATTTATAATGCTACGGTAGTAGTAAGGAAAGACATTTTTAATATGTTACTATACTTTTTAATACTGTTGGCAGTTGGCTTTCTACTTCAGGGTTCTCTAGCACAGGACATAAGGCGGAAAGAACTATTAAATCTGATAGCGTGTTATACTCCGATTCTTTCTATGACGAAATAACATAAGAAGATTTAGGAGATTTGATGCCCCGATTTGTTTCTAAACAAGATGTCGCAATAAAACAGGCAATTAAGGAGGCAGTCGCTGAAGGATTTAACAGGCAGACCGATTTTTTATCGGATTTTGTTCGGATTCCGAGCCTTCGCTTTCAGGAAGGGCCGGCCCAAGATTTTATGGCAGATGCGCTTCGCCAACGTGACTTTCTAGTAGATGATTGGAGAATTATCTTGAGCGATTTGGAACATCTACCTGGTTTTGGTCCGATTGAGGGTGATTTTAGCCGCGCCCGGACCGTTGTGGGGGAAAAATATCCTAGCCAGACCAAGGGAAAGTCACTAATTCTTCAAGGACACCTCGATGTGGTACCAACAGGACCCCGAGAAATGTGGACGCACTCGCCCTTTGATCCCATAATAAAGGATGGATGGATGTATGGCCGAGGTGCTGGGGACATGAAATCTGGAACTGTTGCAGCACTCTTTGCCTTAGACGCTATCAACAGAGCCGGGTTCGAGCCTGCTGGAAGAATTTGTTTTCAGTCCGTCATTGAAGAAGAAAGTACTGGGGTTGGAGCTTTGTCCACCCTTCAAAGAGGTTACAAAGCCGATTGCGTTTTGATCCCAGAGCCTAGTGATCATGCATTGGTTACGGCTCAAGTGGGCGTGATTTGGTTCAAAATATGTGTTCGTGGTAAACCTGTGCACGTGGCAAAGGCGAGCACAGGCTCGAACGCTATTTTAGCGGCTTATGATATCATTAGCGCGCTTGCGGCGCTTGAGGCAAAATGGAATAACTTAGCAATAGCAGATGAAAGATTTTCTCAGGTTGAACATCCGCTCAATCTAAATATAGGAAAGATAGTTGGGGGCGATTGGGCTTCTTCCGTACCCGCCTGGTGCGATATCGACTGCCGTATAGGTATTTTGCCAGGTGTCGATGTCGATAATGCAAAGCAAGAAATAGAAGCCTGTATCTCTGCTGCTTCACACAAACATTCGTTTCTATCAAATAGCCAGCCCGATGTGATATGGAATGGCTTTCAAGCAGAAGGTTGGACATTAAAAAATGCTGATTTGGAAAAAGAGATTTTTTCTGCGGCTTATCAAGATGTATTTGGCAATACAGGACCTGTAGAGGTGAGTTTTACGGGTCTGACAGACACTCGATTTTATGGACTTTATCACGGAATACCCAGCCTTTGTTTTGGCCCGATAGCTGAGAATATTCATGGGTTTGACGAAAGGGTTGATCTGGGCTCTGTCCAGCTGTGTACCGAGACAATAGCGCTATTTATTGCGGAGTGGTGCGGCTTAAACAGGTTAGTTTAGGTAGGAACCCGATCTGAGACAATGGTCTTGCCAATAGGTTCAAAACGATATTACCCTATAATTTAAAAAGCCATTGCATCTGCAAAGTCTTGCTCATGTTGTGATAATTTTTTTGAAGTCATAGTGTCCTCCGCTTTAGTACTTCTGGCCCAATGCCAAGGCGTACAAGTTGGTAATTAAATGCCTAGAACTATAGATAATATTTATCGTTTTTCTTTTCAAGTTAAATATTTTTGGGGGATGCATTAGCTAAGTTACTGTTTCTAAATGGATTTATGGAACTGGATGGCAGAGAAGGTGAGAGCAGTACCACTGGTCACAAAAGCCACTTCAGCTTTTAACCCCCTACCCCTTATTTCATGGGTTACAATACAATTTTCCAATGGGTTTAGAGATACGCTGAGAAAGATAGCTAAGATTAAGTTAATACAGGTGGTTAAAACAGGTTAAAATAGGTTGTAATACGGGCAAAAATGTTTCCCCTGTGTTTCCCCAGCAAACCATAGATTCTTTATATATCTGCTAAGTTATTGATAATGTGGTGCCCCCAGAGAGACTCGAACTCCCGACCCACTGATTACAAATCAGTTGCTCTACCAGCTATTATTAGGTTTTCTTGGCTACTCTTATCTCAGCTTATCACAGATTTAGACATAAATTAAATGATTTTGGTCTACCCCCCCACGCATGGGACATAGGAGGTACTCACGTAGTATGTTCTCGGAGTGTGCAGCAGATGGGGTGTTTGAGAGCAATTTTAAGAGTCATACAGAGCCGGTTCTTCTAACTGACAAAGAACTACAGAATAGATAGAGGAGAGGACTCAGTGAGTCGTAAATCAAGTCTGATGATAGGTTTAGTGCTAGTGATTATGGTCAGGCCAAAAGCCCGACCATAAATTAATTGGTATATTATACTCTCGACCTTCTATGTTGGCCAAAATGTATTTAGATTAGTCAAGTTCGACTGCGAGTGGACCAGTCATGCCACTTGTTACTGTCATACCTGCAGCCGAACCAGCTGCGGCTCTTACTTTGTCTACGTTTTCTTCTAGCAATTCTTTGCTACTCCAAAGTGTCATAGTTCTAAGTGTATTTTCCCCCGTGACCGTACATCGTGTATTGACTGCACCATACTTTTGCATCTCAGGCCAAAATCCTTTGATGCCTTCAACTGCATTATCAATATTTCCGTCAAACTCCCAATCAGTAAAAGATACGAACATTTAGTTCTCCATTTGTAAAAAAAACTATTCCAATTCAATCACCTATATTTGTCAATGATTACCATACGTAAACGAGTTCTACTGGGAATATATTTGATGCGTTATTGACATTAAAAATTAGCTTTTTTCTTGGCTATTCTAGCAGGAGCTTTTTACTAACTTGTGCGGTAATTAAACATTTTTGGTCTATTACCATTGCCAGACCACTAGGGGTACGCACGTAGTATGTTCTTGGGGTGTGCTGCAGATAAGATTTCAACCTACCGGAAAAGTTTCGAAGATACAGTATTACTAATTTATATGCTCTATCTGAAAATTTTTTCAAAAATTGACCACAAGATTTAAATTTGTTTAAAATAAGCCATAAATGAAACTTAATAAGGGAGGAACATTAAATGTTGCAGGTCTCAAAATGGGAAATGAAAAGTGGCGCTAGTAGAGATGACTTTGGTGTTGCAGCATTGAATTTTTGTAAAAATGCTAAATCTAATTCAGGGGTTAGCGATGCAAAGTTTTATTGGCAAAATCCTAATGTAGTGGCAATTATAGTTGAACACGATGGCTCATGGGGACCGAACGTAGAACCCTCAGGGCAAACAATGAAGGCATTTTTCGACTTAGCTGACTTGTCTATGTGCACAATGGATGAACCTTGGATTGAAGCTGGTCTAGGTCATAAGAGAACCCAAAAAATTTCAAGCTAAAATTGGTGGTAGGGTCTTTTTATTTGTGAAATATACAAAATGTCGCATTTGATAATCTGAAAACTAATGCTACATTATTAGTATGTGTGTAATGACAAGTTTAATGTTTCTCGGCATGTTGGGATATCTTGGCTTCAAAGGAGCTAAGTGGATTGTAAAGACTGTTTACAAAAACAGAACATCAATCTCTAACAATATCTACCAAGCCTACAATCTACCTGAGACGTTGTACCAGCGCGTAAGAGTAGATGGAAGAAGAGACTACAGATAAAAATAGAGGTAGCTTATCTTTCTCTAGTATGTGACGTGACAAAACTCGATATTGAGCCAAGCTGGATGCTGGAGCAAGCATTAATAGTTTTTGCAAACAAAGGTATCGTTGTTGTTGATGATGTTACACCAAAAACATAATTTCTTTATACTTCTCTTTATCTCCTAAATTAGAGCGTATAAGAAACATATTTATATAACTATATTTTAAAAGTTATCTATCCATAACATCAAAACAATATTAAAGAATAATAGGAAGCCAAATATATAAGAGTAAACCCAATACTTCCTAAATATTAAATCTCCATATTTCATGAGATAAAAAATAATATCTGCTATCTTCAATCGACTTTTTCCTAAATAGCTTTGTTTGAGACAGTATATTTTCTGTTCCACCAAAAAATTATCGGAGTGATAACTATTGTTGGCAGTATCCATAATATAAAAACTGGTTCAATATATATATTTGTTACTAATACAGCCGTGATTACTGCTATCGTACCCGCTAACATGTTCGTTAGATGTCTAGCAATTCTTTGCTTACCGATAGCTGATTTATTTCTGTAACCTCTAAAGTCAGTATACCCCAGACTAATTGCTATAAACCCGAAAATAATAAGCGTGATGTACTGCGAATTATTGTTTATGAAATAGAATATCCCTAAGCACCACATTACCATCCCTGATAAAATCATTAAACCGACGGCAACCCAATCAAATATATTTGCTATTCCTGTTCTGTTACTTGCAAATCTCATTCCTGCATAAGCTAAGTAGAATGAAAATATAGCAATAAGAAATAAAAGAACATTACCACTAACAATAGACATGGGTATGGCTGTTAAAAAAATTATAGTCATTCCCCAGAAGTATGTTCTGCCTGCTATAATGTGAACTTTTTTACCCTTTGAAGACACTACTGCCGAAACTGCAGCCATTAAAGCCAACGTCCCTGCCAGAATATGTATAATTAACAAATAGTGCATAATTCAATTATATGATTTTTCTAAAAACCAACAGTCACTCAATAATGCTTATAATCTGTCAGAGAGTGAACAGGTTGCGGAGTTAGCTGAATTTTTCTCATCGCGGTAATCCTTCATTAACTCTCTTCTTTTTAATTTGACTTCCATCAAGATTTAACTTTTTGACTACCGGATGCTTTTCATCAACAACTCTCCAGTAAGGAAAATTAACATCACCTTTATGCTGTTCAATTGCCATTCTAAGGAATATTCCAGTTGTAACTGGACAAGTCTTGTCAGCACCTGCCTTTACTGCCAGCCCTTGCCTAAGTTCTTTTATACTTAAGAAAGAACCTTTTGGTATTGCATAAATAAACTCTGAAATTTTCTCAGGCGATGAGAT
>CACJUU010000024.1 GCA_902596605.1 uncultured Alphaproteobacteria bacterium
GAGTTTATTTACGCAATACCTAAAGGGGTTTTTTTGAGTATAAAAGAACTTAGGCAAGACTTGTCCAGTTACAACTGGAATATTTCTTAGAATGGCAATTGAACAGCATAAAGATGATGTTAATTTTCCTTACTGGAGAGTTGTTGATGAAGAGCACCAGGTAGTCAAAAAGTTAAACCTTGATGAAAATAAAAGTAAAAAGAAAAGAGTTAATGAATGGGATATAGAGTAGTGAAAAAAATTATGTTCTTGGTGTAACATCATCCACAAGAACAATATCTCTATTTGCAAACACCTTTACGGCTTGCTCCGCCTTCATATTGCTTTCAATTTCTTGCCATATTTCTTGACAATCTTTATACGCCTTCTCATTCTTATATTCGAACAGATATCCTATTCTGAATACGCCTTCTTTATTTCAAACCCTAGTAATTGTGAATCTCAGCATGCCCTTTGCTTGGAGTTTAGGTGAGTACTTTTCTCTCTGCCCCTGCCATCTATATATCCGGATTTCCATATCAGCTTTAGTAGAAAAATCTGCAGTGGTATAATTCAATAATGTTGATTCTGTCATATCAATAATAAAATTTTTTTCTGGACTGATGTTAAGGTTACTTATTTTTTAAGTCAATATGGGCGCCATTTTCTATAAGTATTGAGGGTGGAGCATCATGATAGAGGAGCGAAGAGAAACACCTAAAGTTAACTTCTATCTTTAAATTTATCCAACCTTAGATGTGTACAAAACCTCTCAAGGTATTAATTGATATACATTAAAGCTATGAATGCCTCAACATCGAGTTTTGTCACATTACATTACAGAGATAGATAAGCTACCTCTATTTTTTATCTGTAGTCTCTTTTTCCATCTACTCTGACGCGCTGATACAACGTTTCAGGAAGATTGTAGGCTTGGTAGATATTTTTAGATATTGATGTTCTGTTTTGGTAAACAGACTTCACAATCCACTTGGCTCCTTTGAAGCCGAAATATCCCAGCATGCCGAGAAACATAAAACTTGAGATTACACACATTGAATAAAAATAGCATAATTTTGTGATTTATCAAATGCGACATTTTGAATTGCCAGGAAATACCAAAAAAAGAAAAGTTTTACCCAAATAGTGCATTTTTATTTCAAAAGTTGGAAATTAATACTTTTCAAGTGGTTGAAAGCAACAAATGATGGTTACTGTGGTTGTATTAAAATCAAGGAGATATACATGAGTGTAGCAAGAATAAATATGGTTGATTGGCGTTCTGAGGAATTATTTGTTGAAAAGACAAAAAACACAGCGGCAACAATGCGTCAATCTTTTCCAAATGCTGAGATAATGCTTCGCATTAAAACTACTCCCACATCGGTGGTGGCTATATCTGTCTATCCTAGTCAAGAGAAAGCTGATGAGGCAAGAGCGGAGTTAGACAAAAGAATGGCAGACTATGGGGATGCCGTCAAAGACCATTGGTTTCTAGAGGGGGAGGTTATATCTGCTCATATAAATGAGGAGTGGGTGAAGAATAGTATTAAAAGATAACTGGTATTTTTCACTTTAAAAATAAAAATACTACCATCCAATTACACTTATCTGCTGGATACTCCAAAGAACATAGATATGACTTCATTTTGCTTTCTTCAGTGAAGGTAGGGGAAAATAAGTTTAATAATTTTAAACAATTAGTTGTGTGATGAAGGTTATTGTAATACTAATTCGGGTGAGTTCAGTTTTTTTCCTTATTTAGAGACACTAGGAAATTTATTTTCCTCAAACAATTTAAATACAATAAGGATAGAAATTATGACGAACGGAATGGTAAAATGGTTTAATACAAATAAGGGGTATGGTTTCATACAACCCGACAACGGTAATAAGGATGTCTTTGTACATATAAGCTCCGTCGAAAAGTCTGGATTGAAAACCCTTATAGAAAATCAAAAAGTTTCTTTTGAAATAAATAAGGATAAGGGTCGGTCATCTGCTGCTAACATAAAAGTTATTGGTTGATGACAAAGTAACTTTATAAACATCCTACTTTTGCACACCAAATAAACGTATGAGCTCTCCCCCAATGTTCTAGGCGAGGGAGAAGTAACTAAATGATAACAAAACAGTTCAGTTTAGATACTAATTGTATTAGAGTTTTATATGATACAAAAAGGGGAGAATTATGACAGAGGAAATGGTGAGAACGGGAGGATGTCTTTGTGGGAAAAGTCGTTACCAAACGAAGGGAGACTCTCCGAGAGCAATTATGTGTCATTGCCGATATTGTCAAACATACACGGGAAGCGCTTTTGGAAAGCAAGTCTGGTTTCCAGAAGATAAGGTCACTTTAACTTCTGGAGAATTATCGATATATGAAAATAATACTGAATCTGGGAATGTGGTTACGTTAAATTTTTGTAAGAATTGTGGTTCTACTATCTTTTTGAGACTTAATGTTTTCCAAGGTATGGTAGCTATTCCTGGAAGAAGCTTTGACCCTCCAACATTCTGGTTTGAACCACATGTTGAAAATTTTTGTCGTACAAAAGCACCATTTATTCAAACTTCTACTGCTGAAAAGCACGATACACATCCAATGTATAACCCAAAGACGCCGGATAATCACCAAGTGAAATAAGTCGTTAAATATAGTAAATCAAACACTTAGCCCTCTTGGGCTTCTCCAAAACTTAAATAATTAAGAAGGGAATTTTGAAATGAAAACAAAAATACCACCACCAATTATAGCACTTGTAATGATAGCCACAATTTATTTATCTTCCCTGATTATTGAACCTATTACTTTTGGTTATCAAACAGTAATCAGTATATTAGTTGTTGTTATTGGATTGTCATGCGCCATACCTTCTTTTCGGTTGTTTGCAAAACATAAAACAACGATTAGTCCTTTTACCCCTTCAGAAACTACTGCACTTGTAACGGACGGCATGTATCGTTATTCAAGAAATCCCATGTACTTAGGACTTGTCTTATTGACTATTGCAGCAACAATTTTTTTCGGAACTTGGTTGGGAGTTGTAATCGTTGTAGCGTTTATTTTTCTCCTTAATTTCTTGCAAATTATACCGGAAGAGGAAGCTCTTTTAGATATTTTTGGCGGAGAATATGTGGAGTATCAAAAAAAGGTAAGAAGGTGGATTTGATAAATACTTATAAGGATACACTATAACTTTGAAAATATAGAATGGTGAAGGGCTATTTATTAGGACAAATCACTATTAGTGATAAAAGCCAATATAAAATATATGACTCTAAAATCGAAAAAGTAATCGAAGAGTTTGGAGGAAAATACTTAGTGAAAGGCGGATTGCGGCTTGTAAAGGAGGGCCATCCTTCCTTTCAAAGAGACGTCTTAGTTGAGTTCAAAGATGTCAAAACTGCTCAACGTTTTTTCTCTTCACAACAATTTAAAGAAATCAGTAAGTTTAGAAAGGCTGGGTCAACTGGGTTTCTGTTACTCTTGAATGGGAAAGAATAGAATTGTAATATTTGAGGAGCCATTGGCATGCCAAACTCCAGATTTACTATTCAGAAAAAAGCTACCAGTACTAATAAAAATTTAACTAAAGAGTTTAAAAATTCGCTTTTATAGTAGTTTGTGTTAGTTGTGTATAAGGGAAACTAGAGGAGGCGGGATCAAATCATCATACTGGTTTGTTTTCTTCCACCAGAAGATAATCAGTAAAATCTTTGTCTCTTGAAATTTGATGATTGCAAGAACAACAGACTTATTAGTTATATTTCTGAAATGTCATCTTGATCTCGTACATAGAGAAGAGAAAAATGAAATAACTCCTACTAATATTTAAAATAGCAGCCAAATTTTTTGGTAAACAGAAAATTAAAGATTTCGTATAATGAGCTTTAGGATAATGCATGTAGAGTAACTTTAAGTTTTTTCATAAATAAAATAGTCTGTAAATTATCTGGGATAGAGGAGGATTAAAAAATGAAAACGTCTAGTGAATATTTGAAAGAAGCAAATGCGTTAGTTGAAAAAATTGATGTTGAGATGGGAATTGATCGCCACAAATCAGGGGAAGCGATTTTCATTGATGTTCGAGATAGTGCCGATATCGCGTCCACTGGAACTATAAAAGGTTCGTTACAAATTCCACGTGGGTTTATCGAGTTTGCAGCCGATGAATCAACACCATTTCACAACAAAGCACTATCAAAAGATCAAGAAATTATTCTAGTGTGTGGTGCAGGTGGTATGGCTGCGCTTACAGGAAAAACCATGATTGAAATGGGTTACAAAAATGTAAAAAACGTTGGAGGAATTGGAGACTGGATCAAAGCCGAAGGACCTGTTGAGAAATAAACATATAGCTTTTTCATTTGAGTTCAAATGAAAAAGTATAAAGCAGGGTGTTCTCGAGATTCCTTCTCGGGAAACTCCTTTAAAGGGTTGGCACATTAAATGAGTATAGATAGTTATACAATATCTTTTATAGGTTTAGGAGAAGCTGCATCTTCAATTATCTCAGGATGGGGAAACCCTCGAAATAATCAAATAAAAGCCTACGATATTAAATTGCATTCAGTTGAGACCAGGGAAGAAATAGTTTCCAGGGCAAAGGAACTAAATATCCGGTTAAAACTGTCTTTACAAGAACTTGTTAGTGGTTCTGATCTAATTTTTTCCACAGTTACTGCTGATCAAGCTTTAAAAGTGGCGAGAGAATCATGCCACTTTATAAAAGATGGGACGTATTTCTTTGATCTCAATTCATGTGCGCCTTCCTCTAAACAAAAGTCTCATGAAAGCATTGAGACAAACGGAGGACGGTACGTAGATGTGGCAATTATGGCACCTGTATCTACCGAAAAACACCTTGTTCCTCTCATAATTTCCGGAGGTAAAGCTTCTCAAGCGCTCGCTATCTTAGAAAAACTCCCAATGGACGTAAAAATTATTGAGGGGCCCGTCGGTAGGGCATCTTCTATTAAAATGGTTCGTTCTATAATGGTTAAGGGGCTGGAGGCTCTCACTGCTGAGTGCGCTCTTGCAGCTGTTGAGGCAAATGTTCTAGAGGAAGTATCTGCGTCATTGTCGGAATCTCACCCTTATTTTGATATTCTCAAGCATGCTATTTACAATTTCGAAAGAAGCCTGTCTCACGGCAAGCGTCGAGCAGAAGAGCTCAAAGAGGTGTCAAAAATGCTTGAAGACTTGAAGCTTGCAAATCATATCTCAAAAGCAACTGCAAGTTGGCAGAACAAATTGGGTTTATTAGAAAAGACCAATTCAATGTCGGAAATAAAAGAAAATTTTGTTTCTTTTGCTAAACAGTTATCCGCCGAGCTTAGAGACATAAAAGAGTAATAATATTTTTAGACCTTTTCAAAATTATTATTTAATATTAACAAATTCAAGTTAATAAGGGTCTTCTTTAAAATGACTGAGAAAGAATACGATAAAATCCCTGGTACCATTGTCTTTGATGCAGATAAATCACGAGAAGGGTATCATTTAAACCAATTCTGTATATCACTAAGGTTGCAGAAAAATAGAGACGCGTTCAATAAAAATGAAGAGGCTTATCTTGACGCCTACCCTATGTCTAAGGAACAACGTGAAGCTGTTTTGAAAAGGGAGTGGAACCTACTGTTAGAATTGGGAGGTAATATTTATTATACCTCAAAATTAGCGGCTAATGATGGGATTAATTTCCAAAATCTTGCAGGACGAATGACTGGTATGGGTGTAGATTCTTATCGCGAAATGATGCTTAAAGGAGGACGTTCTATAGAAGGCAATAGAGATAAGTCTGAGTGGGGAGAGGATTAATGGCTAAGATTATGGCGGGAGTAGGATGCTCACATGTACCAGCAATTGGTGTTGCGATGGACACTGGAATAACACATGAGGAATATTGGAAACCAGTTTTTGAAGGATTTAAAAAATCTAGAGAATGGATGAAAAAACAAAATCCTGACGTAATATTTCTTGTTTACAACGACCATTGTACCGCTTTTGATGCGAGATGTATTCCTACCTTTGCGCTTGGATGTGGGGCTGAATTTCAACCTGCAGATGAAGGATGGGGGCCTAGGCCAGTACCAGCAGTAAAAAACCATCAAAAAATGGCGAGCCATATAGCACAATCTTTAGTACTCAATGAATTTGATATTACAATCATGAATGAGATGGAAGTTGATCACGGTCTTACCGTTCCTTTGTCAGTGATGTTTGGAGATATAAAGCAGAATGATGAATGGCCCGCTCTAGTCATTCCGCTTTGTGTAAACGTTGTTCAGTACCCAGCTCCCACTGGTAATAGGTGCTATAATCTGGGCAAAGCTATACGAAGAGCCATCGAGAGTTATGAAGAAGATTTAAATGTTATTATTTTTGGCACAGGGGGTATGAGCCATCAGTTGCAGTACAAGAGGGCTGGACTCATAAATTCTGATTGGGACAAGCGTTTCCTTGACCTTATGACAGCGGATCCAGTTGGAGCTAGCCAAATCACGCACCTTGAGTATCTGAGGGAAACTGGTAGTGAAGGAATCGAAATGGTGATGTGGTTAATTATGAGAGGTACTTTGAACGAAAATGTAACCGAAGTCCATCGCCACTATCACGTTCCTGCCTCTAATACAGCTGTTGGACATATAATTTTAGAAAATAATGCATGAGGAAAAATAAATGAAAATTTGTGTTGCGGGAGCCTACGGTGCATTTGGCCTAAAGCATTTAGATGCCTTAAAAAATATTGAGGATATAGAGGTTGTTTCTGTAATGGGGCCAAACAGAGACAAAATAGCGGCTCTTGCAAACGAACGGCGCATAGAGCACTTCAGTGATAGTCTTGAGGAATGTATTTCTTTACAAAATGTTGATGCTGTTATTCTATCAACTCCTACCCAGATGCATGCTAATCAAGCGATTAGGTGCATGGATGCTGGCAAACATGTTCTTGTAGAAATTCCAATGGCTGACACATTAGCTGATAGCAATCGTATTGTTGATAAGAAAAAAGAAACTGGCCTCGTCTGCATGGCAGGTCACGTGCGGAGGTTCAATCCATCCCATCAGTGGATAAACAACAAAATTAAAGCAGGGGAACTTAAGATTCAACAAATGGATGCACAAACCTACTTCTTTCGAAGAACAAATACTAATGCAAAGGGTGAGCCTAGATCTTGGACCGATCATCTACTTTGGCATCATGCCTGTCATACCGTTGATCTATTTCAGTACCAAACACAAAGTAAAGTGGTACGAACCTTTGGTTTGCAAGGACCTTTACACCCAGTACTCGGCATTGCTATGGATATGTCTATCGGGATGAAAGCCGAAGATGAAGCAATTTGTACGCTTTCTCTTAGCTTTAACAACAATGGGCCTTTTGGTACCTTTTTCAGATATATATGCGATAATGGAACATATTTAGCTAGATATGATGATCTTTATGATGGGGACAATAAACAGATTGATTTGAGTGGAGTTGATGTTTCAAACAATGGTATAGAGTTAATTGATCGAGAATTTATTTCCGCTATTAAAGAAAATCGCCCTCCAAATGCGTGTGTTACCGATGCTATTTCAGCAATGCAAACTCTTGACAAAATAGAGAGAGATTTACACAGTGACCGAGAATAAAACAGCACTGATACTTTCAGCACATGCCGCAGATTTTGTTTGGCGTTGCGGGGGTGCTATAGCACTGCATGAAAAGCTTGGATATAAAGTTACCGTAGCTTGCATGTCATTCGGTGAGAGAGGTGAGAGCGCTAAGCTATGGAAGCAAAGCGGAATGACCTTAGAAAAGGTAAAAAGCAACAGAAAAATTGAAGCAGAAAAAGCAGCTAAGGCACTAAACGCCCATGATATTATTTTTTTTGATCTTGGTGATTATCCTTTGGAAATTGACAAAGAAGCAAAGTTAAAAATAGTAGATCTCATTCGGAGTATTCAACCAAATTTCATGATGAGTCATTCTAAATATGACCAGTATAATACTGATCATATGCTTATGACTAAGATCGCGATCGAGACACGTATGATTGCGCAGGCTTGGGGACATAACCCAGGGGAAAAGGTGCTAGGCGCCCCTCAACTATATTTATTTGAACCCCACCAAACCGAGCAAATGGGTTGGAAACCTAATGTATTCTTAGATATCACAGAAGTTTGGGATAATAAACGAAAAGCAATAGAGTGCATGGAAGGGCAGCATCACTTGTGGAATTATTATACTAATTTGGCAGAAAACCGTGCAAATCATTTTAGGCGCAATTCAGGAGGAATGGCTGGAGGTCGTGTTGCTAAATACGCTGAAGCGTTTGAGTCAATGTATCCAGTCTGTAAGGATGAGCTTTGATGGGAGGAGTCGTAGTACAAAACTTTGAGCGAGTAGAGCAAGAAATTATTGATGGGTTACAGTCCTGCGGAGTATCCACCGTACATGAAGCACAAGGGAGAAAAGGTTTGCTGTCAAGTTATATTTCGCCTGTAATTCCAGGGAAAAGAACTGCAGGATCAGCTATAACAATATTAGCGGCTCCCGCCGATAACTGGATGGTGCACGTTGCAATCGAACAAATAAAGCCTGGTGATATTATGATATTGGGTACGACATCTCCCTCAGATGCAGGGTATTTTGGCGAATTGCTAGCGACATCCGCTATTGCCAGAGGTTGCCGAGGTTTTGTGATTGATGGCGGCTGTCGAGATATTGCAGAATTAAGAAAAATAGGTTTTCCAGTTTGGTGTAAGGCTCATAATGCGCAGGGGACTGTGAAAGAGGTTGTTGGGTCAGTAAATATTCCTATTGTTTGTGCAGGAGCGTCCGTTGATGCAGGTGATGTAATAGTAGCTGATGATGATGGAGTGTGTATTGTTAAGAGAGGCGAGGCAAAATCAGTTCTCGGACTAGCACAGGAAAGAGAGGAGCTCGAAGTCGAAAAACGAAAAAAACTAGCTTCCGGTGAACTAGGATTAGATATCTATAATATGCGAGAAAAGTTAAAGAAATACGGTTTAAAATATGTCTGAAGGCACCCCAGCGATGTGGATGAGAGGAGGAACGTCAAAGGGGCTATATTTTTTAAAAGAGGACATTCCGAATGATATTGCGAAAAGAGAAGACTTTCTACTTTCTGTTTTTGGTTCTCCAGATAATTTACAAATAAATGGTGTTGGAGGAGGAAATCCCTTAACGTCTAAGGTTGCCATTGTTTCAAAATCAAAAAGGTCTGATATTGATGTTGACTACCTATTTCTTCAGGTTGCTGTCGATGATTATGTGGTATCCTCTACCCAAAATTGTGGCAACATACTCGCTGGTGTTGCGCCCTTTGCAATAGAGCGAGGATTGATAAAACCGGAAAAAGATAAAACATCCGTGAGAATTTTTATGGAGAATTCAGAACAAATTGCTATTGCCACTGTTGATACCCCTGATGGTACGTTAACTTATAGTGGAAATACATACATAGATGGTGTTACTTTGCCAAGTTCCCCCATTTCATTAGAGTTTCTGGATATTGAGGGATCTCTATGTGGTGAGCTTTTACCGAGCGGTAATATAAAAGATGAAATAGACGGATATTCTGTAACAATGATTGATAACGGAATGCCATGCGTAATTATTGAAGCAAGTCAACTAGGTCTTAATGGCAATGAAAAAGTCGAGGAACTGGAAAAAAATAGTGCTCTGAAAGAAACTCTTGAATCCCTTCGACTTAAGTGTGGAAAGATAATGAATCTTG
The DNA here is from genome assembly GCA_902596605.1 of uncultured Alphaproteobacteria bacterium. Classification (GTDB taxonomy): domain Bacteria; phylum Pseudomonadota; class Alphaproteobacteria; order Rhodobacterales; family Rhodobacteraceae; genus CACIJG01. The sequence goes on from CACJUU010000024.1 coordinate 9,733, forward strand.
GAGATGTGAAAGAGAAAACGGTACCGAAAATGACGATTGTGAGCAAGCCTCTAAACGATGGTATGATAAATACGCGAACATTTATTCCGCATCGGTGCCATCGCTCTATCGGTGTTTTTGGTGCAATTTCAGTCGCGACGGCTTGTCTGATAGAAGATTCTCCCATCAATAAATTGTCGATAATTCCTAATGGTGAAAAAAAATTATGTTCCATTGAACATCCCTCAGGACAGATGCATGTTTTAGCAGAGTTGGGAGATAAAAAAATAAAATCTACTGCTATTTTAAGAACGGCCCGAAAGCTATTTGATGGTATGGTATTTTCCAATGAAGAGAGTGAGAAGGCTAATTGAAATCATGGATGCAGATTGGCTACCTTTTCACCCTAATCCTCGTAAACCAAAGTTCAAGGTACCCCAAGGTGCAGTAGATGCCCACTGCCATGTTTTCGGTCCAGCTGCTCGCTTCCCATTTGCTTCAGAAAGAAAGTATACCCCCTGTGATGCATCAAAAGAGCAATTATTTGCACTCAGAGATTTTTTAGGTTTTGAACGCAGCGTGATAGTGCAGGCGACTTGTCATGGAAAAAATAATGATGCCTTGGAGGATGCTTTGCTTAATTCAAATAATATGGCTAGAGGAATTGCCTCAGTTGGACCAGAAATCGATGATCAAACCCTAAAGCGCTTGGACCATGCAGGTGTCAGGGGCGTGAGATTCAATTTTGTAAAAAGACTAGTAGACAACACGCGGAAAGATATATTCAAAGATATATCGAATATGATCGCAAAATATGGATGGCACATTGTTGTATATGTCGAGTCACAAGACTTAGAGGAGCTGATTCCTTTTTTAAAAACACTTCCAACACGTGTAGTTTTTGATCATATGGCACGACCAGATGTTGCAAAGGGCACCAATAGTAAGGACTTTAATTTATTAATGAAGCTGATGGAAACAGAAAAGTTTTGGTGCAAAACAACTTGTCCAGAAAGGCTGACTAAAGTCGGACCGGAAGAAAACTATTCCGATGTTTTACCTTTTATGAAAAAACTTGTGGAAAACTTTCCTGAAAGAGTTTTATGGGGCACGGATTGGCCTCATCCGAATATGAAGTCGCATATGCCTGATGACGGTCAGCTAGTGGACATCATAGAACTCTTTGCTCCAAAAGAGGAAACGCAGAAAAAACTCCTGATTGATAATCCATTAGCTCTTTACTGGAATGATTGAACCAAATTAGCCCTTTTTAACTTTTGCTTTGAAAAGCATCATGCTAATGACGGCAACCAAAGAACAATGCCTGGAAAAGAAATTAAAACGGCGATGGTAAAAGCATCCGCAATAAAAAATGGAGTTACTCCTTTAAAAACATCTTGCACACTTAGGTCATCTCGGACACCGGCAACGACGAAGCAATTTAATCCAATAGGTGGCGTTATCAAACAGAACTCTGCCATTTTCACAACCAGTATACCAAACCATATCGCGCACATAGTGCCAGACATTCCAAATGCACTATCAGCGGCTGATACAGTTTCACCTCCATTTAGTGCCATGACAGCCGGGTAAACAACTGGTAGTGTTAATAGTAACATACCTATGGCATCCATGAACATGCCGAGAACAGCATATCCAAGTAATATGCAAACCAATATCAGTACAGGAGACATATCCAGCGATGTAATCCAAGATGAAAATGCATCTGGAAGCTTCGCAAAACCGAGGAAGCGAACATAGATTAGCACACCCCAAATAATGGTAAATATCATTATAGTTAATTTTGCAGTTTCTAGAAGAGCTTCCTTAAGCTGTTTTATTCGCATGCCTCGGTAAATAGCCATTAAAAAAACAATAAAAGCACCTATTGCCCCTCCCTCTGTGGGTGTTCCCCATGCATCACCAAATGGGTTATAAACGAAAAAAATTATTATTATTATAACGGCAACAATTGGAAAAGCTGGTGCTAGGCTTTCAAAACGCTCTTTCCAAGTAAATCCGCTAACGGGAGGCCCAACGTTCTTAAAATAAAGAGCAATGCAAACAATTAATCCACCATAAACTAATGCTGAAACCGCACCTGGAATAAACCCAGCTAGTAATAATTTCCCTACGTCCTGTTCCACTATTATGGCATAAATTACAAGAATTGCAGAGGGGGGTATTAAAGACGCTAAAGTGCCACCAGCAGCAACAACACCAGCCGCAAATTGTTTGTTGTAACCTATTTTTAGCATCTCGGGAATTGCAATTCGTGCAAATACAGCAGCTGTTGCAACAGAGGCTCCTGACACTGCAGCAAATCCAGCGGTTGCAAAAACAGTTGATACTGCTAGGCCACCGGGTACCCAAGCAATCCATCGTTTGGCAGCCTCAAACAGAGCAGATGTCAACTTTGCATAATAGGCTAAATATCCAATTAAAATAAAAACGGGTATTAGACTTAACACGTGGGCGCTTACTTTAGAGTGAGGGGTGAGACCTGCGACCTTGACGCTTATCTGAAGTGCTTTTAAAAAACGATTAGGATCATAATCAAACCCATTCCAACGAAGCCAAACCAAACCAATAAACCCAGCTAAACCCGCAGCAAATGCTACACGCATACCTAGAACAACAAGGAGCAACATTCCCCCGCTCACCCATAGACCTATAGTTATATTTTCCATCAACTAGATCTATCAATTGCCTCGGTCTCAAGTTTTGCTTGTTGAGAGGCACTTAAGACTAAAGGTACTGCTGATGGTTGATCCAATCCTAATACTAAGGCTCGTGTATATCCAATAGCTTGTAAAAATAAACGAAGGGCCAGAACACTAAAAGCAAAGGGAACCACAAGCTTAGAAGGCCAAATAGGCAATCCAATATCAATAGAACTATCTCGACTACAAAAAGGCCGTGCACAATCAAATGATCTATCGAAATGCACCCACGCACCCCATGTAAGTGCCAAGATAAGGACTAGGATAAGAACTATCGACAGCAATTCAAAGAGCCAAAGAGCCCGCCCTCGTAAAAAAGAAACAAAAATGTCCATCCTAATATGACTACCGTCTCTTTGCACATAAGATACACCCATTATTGCTATTATAGGCATTGCAGCCTCTATATAATCCACGTATCCAGCTAGAGGAGCATTAAAAAATTTTCGGCCCGTAACAGAGTACACAGCCAAAAACATAAGAGACAAAATCGCTAGGCCACTTATCAAAGCACAAAATTTCTCAAGCTTTAGCAGATATCTGTCGAGGCGACTCAATAAATGCCCATCCTCAATTACCGCAACTTGGCCAGCCATTAGATAATCCTTAGTTGAAATGGTTAGGTCAAAACAAATTGACCTAACCGTAAGTCAGTATTAGTTTGAAGCCTTTGCTTTAGCCAAAGTCTTCATAACTAAATCGTACAATTCTTGACCTGGCAACCCTTGGGCTTCCATATCCTTTATCCAGGCATCACGAATAGGATCAGCTGCCTTTTTACGAAACTCTGCAATTACTGAATCGCTTATTTCTATCTTTTTAACACCTTTTTCAGCAAGCACAGAATCCCACTTGCTTAAAAGTTTCCCATAATTATCTAGATAGTGATCAAGTGCTTCTTCTATTGATCCATCAAGCGCGTTTTTATGTTTAGATGATAGTCCTTCATAAGCATCAATGTTGACTACCACTGGGCAATTTACTGTCCCTGGATTAAGGTTAGCTGTCCACCAGTCGGCTTGATTGATTGTTCCAAATGATAAATGTGCGTGTTGCGCGAAGGCTACTGTATCGACGACGCCTGACTCCATTGCTTGATATGCCTCTGTAGCAGTTACCGACGTCGGCACGGCTCCAACTGCCTTAAATGCCTGACCTAAACCACCAGTTGCGCGCACTCTCATTCCGTTAAACTCTTCAAGAGTATCTCTTGGATCCCCAGTTCCCACCAAGTTATATTGTGGCATAGGTGAAGTCATAAGAAGCTTTGCATTCCATTGTTCCATTTCCTTGGTCGCTGCTGGATGTGCATATACAGCGCTTGAAACAGCTACTTCTTGTTCTAAAGTCTCTACCCCTAGAAAAGGTAGTTCCAAAACAGTTACTACTCTGTTTTTATCACGGTGATAGCCAGCACAGAATTGAGCCATCTCAAATGCACCTATACTTATTCCATCTAAGTTTTCTTTATTTTTGGATAATCCACCATAAGAGATATTCATAGTGAACTCTCCGTTTGTTTTCTCGCTTACGAGCTCTGCAAGTTTTTCAATATGTTCGGTGAACGCTCTACGTTTGCCCCATACTGAAACATTCCACTCTTCAGCAAATGTCTCTGTGCCAAAGCAAAAAACTATAGTAACTATGCACAGTTTTTTTAAAAATTTCATACTCTTCTCCTTAGTGATTCCTTTTTTGCATCAATCATTATGTTATATAATGTACTAGTTAACCCCCATCTAGCTAGCTTAAAGAGTCCATTTTAATCGAGCCAGATAGCACACATATAATAATATTGAATTTGCTTTATCAGACAAGACGTTATAGTAGAAAATTTTATTGGCTCGGAGTGCTTATTGCTTCTTAAAGAATAAAAAACTTAGTGATTAATTTAAAAAATGATAAAAACCTTCCGATATTAGTTTTGAAAATATTTCTCATAGATAAATTGTGAAAATAGAAAGCCGTATTTAATTATGACAGATGGGTTGTTTGGAAAATATGTTTTATCAGCGATTATCCCCATTACCTTTAAAGAATTTTTTGGTTTGAAAAAAAACCCTTTTTTTCTTTTCCTGATTATTTGTTTTTGTGGCTACATAAACAGTACTTATGCAGAAGTTAGAGGTAAATTGTTGTATTTTTATTCTGATACATGCGCTTATTGTAAAGCATGGGAGAATGAAATCGCCAATATTTATCTTAAAACAGAATTCGAAGACGAATTTAAACTTAGTTTTATTAATTTTTTTTCTAATGTTGAATTAGAAAAATATGGAATTTCAAAAACAGTAAAAGTTACTCCGACCTTTATATTCGTAAAAGACAAAACGGAAGTTGGCAGAATAGAGGGATACAACGGCCAAGAGTTATTTTGGTGGCAAGTTGATGAAATAATTAAAAGCAGGAGTATAAAGTAAAATTTTTGCAAGTAATTATGTCTAGGAAACCGTTGCTCTTCCTGTATGAGTAATATATGATTAGAACGGAGATAGGGGGAATTGTGAATATAAGCCGTAGAAAAGCTGTAAGAATGATTGCTGTTTCCAGTGCACTTTTCTGCTCTGGGTTTGGCGACGTTTTAGCCGGTAAGCCTGAAGTATCTGATCAAATTAATAACGTAATTTCTGGATCACAGGCTAGAGAAGTGGACGTTTTTTTAGATGTTCCCGAAATTGCTGAAAACGGAAATCAGGTTAAGGTTGCATTTGAGATAGAGAGTCCAATGTCTGAATCAGATTTTGTGAAAGAAGTTTATATAATGGCAGATGGGAACCCGGCTCCAAATGTTGCTAAATTCAATTTTACTCCCTATTCAGGTGAATGTTTTGCATCAACAAGGATGAGGCTCTCTAAAACTCAGGATGTTTATTTGGTTGCAAAGTTTAATGACGGCACCCACTCAATAACTCAATCAACTATAAAAGTTACAATAGGGGGCTGTGGAGGATAGTAATGTCAAAAATTAAACCAAGAGCCAAGATACCAAAAGAAGCAGAGCTTGACGAAGTAATAGAGATTAAGACCCTTATTAGACACCCAATGCATAGTGGAAGAGTAAAGGACGTCGATGGTAAAACAATTCCGCGCCTAATTATTAATAAATTCGCTGCAATGTTCAATGGTAAGGTTGTGTTTACCGTAAATTTAGAGCCATCCATTTCGAGCAATCCATACATATCTTTTCCTTTTAAAGTAAAAGAGGAAGGTACCTTTGAACTTTCATGGGAAGAAGATGGTGGCAACCAGTATAAATTGACTAAGAGTTTAAAAGTCATCTAGCAGCAAATTGTTTTGATAGAAGGTAAAATACTTGAAATTCAGTCGCCGAAACTTGATTAAATCCTTCGCTGCTCTTGGCTCAGTAGGCTTTTCGACTAGGGTTCTAGCTCAAGACAAACCAAATCCAAACAACCTTCCTCCAAACTTACCTGAATGGACACCAGACTTAGGTGCGGGGGTTGATGAAAATCCTTATGGAAGTCCCTCAGAGTTTGAAAGTAATGTTATTAGACGAAATGTCCCTTGGCTTACTGCTTCGCCTCAGTCATCAGTTAATTTTACACCTTTGCAGGATCTTGAAGGTATCGTAACCCCAAATGGCCTATGCTTTGAAAGACATCATGGTGGAGTAGCTGAAATTAATCCAACTGATTACCGCCTAATGATAAATGGATTGGTGGATAGAGAGATGATCTTCAGTCTTGATGATTTGAAGAGGTTTCCTCAAGTCAATAAATTTTATTTCCTAGAATGTGCTGCTAACGGGGGTATGGAATGGAAAGGGGCTCAACTTAATGGGTGCCAATATACTTTTGGTATGGTTCATAATGTGCAATATACTGGGGTGAAGCTAAGTGATCTAGTTAGAGAGACGGGATTAAAGCCAAAGGCAAAATGGGTCTTGGCTGAAGGTAGTGATACTTCAGGAATGACGCGATCAATTCCAATCGAAAAGATTTTGGATGATTGTTTGATTGCGTGGGCGATGAATGGTGAAGCTTTAAGACCAGAGCAAGGCTACCCTGCTCGCCTTGTGGTGCCTGGGTGGGAAGGTAATATGTGGGTTAAATGGATAAGGAGACTTGAGTTTGGTGACAAGCCTTACATGACAAGAGAAGAGACATCCAAATATACCGACTTACTCACAGACGGAAAGGCAAGAATGTTTACATGGGTTATGGAAGCAAAGTCAGTAGTTACATCGCCAAGCCCTGAAAAGCCAATCCTACACAAGGGAATTCAACAATTAAGAGGATTAGCTTGGTCTGGAAAAGGAAAAATAAAAAGGGTTGATGTCTCTTTAGATGGTGGGAAAAATTGGAGAACCGCTCAGCTACATGCACCAATAATGTCCAAATCTTTAGTAAGATTCACACTCCCATTTGAATGGAGTGGTGAGGAGCTTTTGATCCAATCGAGAGCAATAGACGAAACTGGATATGTCCAGCCATATATCCAGGAACTTCAAAAGATAAGAGGTAAAAATTCAATTTACCATAATAACTCAATTGCTACTTGGTTGGTAACTAAATCTGGCAGAGTCGACAATGTACGTTTGGGTTAAGATAGTATCAGCATTGATGCTGACTAGTTTAATACTTACATTTTCTTCGGAAGCATCAGACAGAGCATTTAATCTAGGGAGTATAGCAACAAGTCAACAAGTAAAAGGCTGGGACATTGATGTAAGACCAGACGGGGTAGGTGCTCCCATTGGTTCAGGTACAGCTTTTGATGGTGAAGAAGTTTTTGCAGAGCAATGTGCGTCGTGCCATGGAGACTTTGGAGAGGGAGTAGATAGATGGCCTGAATTAGTTGGGGGTGATGGAACTCTAAACACCCATGATCCCTTAAAGACGACTGGCAGCTATTGGCCTTATGCTTCGACAATATTTGATTATATTTATAGGGCAATGCCTTTTGGTGCATCACAATCTCTTTCCTACGATGAAACCTATCAGATAGTTGCCTATCTTTTATATATGAATGATATAATTGACGATGATTTTGTTCTATCTGATCAAAACATTGGGTTAATCAAAATGCCTAACCAAGATGGCTTTCTTTTACCAGACCCCAGACCAGATGTATCCAACATTAATGGCAATCCCTGTATGGAAAACTGTAATGTACCAGTGAAGATAATCGGAAAAGCAAAAGATATCGACGTAACTCCAGAAGACTAACTTTTTTCATTTTTATATTTAAGAAATTATCATTACACTGAGGTAATGTTTAGCAGAAGAGAATTTCTACAATATTTGTCGGTAATGGGTGGTCTTTTTTCTACCAGTAGCTTCCCAACAATCGCCTCTCCAAAAAACATAACGGAAGCTGACCTTCTAAAATTCGACGCAAAGGGGCAAGTTACCTTGTTACACATGACCGACATGCACGCACAATTGAAGCCAATATATTTCCGACCACCATCAGAAAACTATGGAGTAGGAGACTTTGAAGGCATTCCACCTCATTTGGTAGGCAGGGATTTTTTGCGACATTTTGCAATAGAAAAAAATACGCCTTTGGCTTATGCGCATACCATGGTGGATTATGTAAGCCTTGCCAAAGAGTATGGGAAATTGGGGGGACTGGATCGAACCGCTTACCTAATTAAATCTATTCGTGAAGAAAGAGGAAATGATAAGGTTCTGCTATTGGACGGTGGCGATACATGGCAAGGATCATACACATCTCTTCAAACACAGGGTATGGATATGGTCTCTGCGATGAACCTACTTTCACCAGATGCTATGGTAGGGCACTGGGAGTTTACACTCGGGAAGGAGAGGCTAAAAGAACTTACTGAATATCTTGACTGCCCATTTATAGGTGGAAACGTTTTTGATACAGAATGGGAAGAACAAGTTTTTGATAGTACATCATTTTTTGAAAAAGGGGGGGTAAAGGTAGCAGTTATTGGCCAGCATTTCCCATATACGGCTATTGCAAACCCGAGCTACTTGGTTAAAGGGTGGTCATTTGGAATACGCACTGAGTTGCTACAGGAGAATGTAAATAAAGCGAGAGAAAATGGTGCAGAGGTAGTGGTTTTGCTTTCGCATAATGGGTTCGATGTAGATCAAAAACTTGCCAGAATTATTAGTGGTATAGATGTCATTTTGACAGGCCATACTCATGATGCCATACCCCATGCAATTAGATTAAACAATACTCTCTTGTTATCTTCGGGGTCTCATGGGAAGTACTTGGGGCGAATAGATTTAAAGGTAAGTAACGGAAAAGTTGTTGATAGCACATCATCATTAATTCCAGTTTTTTCTGAAATATTAAAGTCAGACCAAGAGATGATGGAGAAGATAAATGAGGTAAGAGCTCCTTTCGAGATGGCTTCTCAGAAAGTCATTGGCCGAACGGGGGCGCTATTATACAGGAGGGGTAATTTTAACGGAACCTGGGATGATGTGATTTGTGACTCAATAATTGAACAAAGAGATAGTGAAATTTCATTAAGTCCAGGTTTTCGATGGGGAACGACCCTTTTACCTAACCAAAAAATAACTATTGAGGATATTTACAGTCAAACTGCTATAAACTATCCGGAAGTCTACAAAATTAAAATGACCGGGAAAGCAATCAAAGAACTACTTGAAGATGTTTGCGATAACATTTTTAATCCTGATCCGTTTTTTCAGCAAGGTGGAGATATGGTCAGAGTGGGTGGTATGACATATGAGTGCTACCCAAAAGAAAAGATGGGGCATCGCATAAAAAATTTAAAATTAATACGAAATGGTAAACATATTGAGAAAACCAAAGAGTATATAGTGTCTGGCTGGGGATCCGTAAATGAAAACGTAGAAGGTCCTCCTATATACGATGTACTAGAAAACTACATATTTGATAAACAGGAAATAAAACCAGAAAAGCCCTCACCAGTAAGGGTCATTGGAATGTAGATAGGAAGGCAGTTGAAAGACTGCCTTCCTCAACAAAAACTATGAGAACATATCGGTAGTTATACCGTTGTACCACCCTATAGACTCTTCGTAGGTCTTCTTACGCTTAGCGTTGCCCTCATCTGTTTTAGAGACGAACTTATCTACTACTTCGATCTTTTCTTCTCCAGCCTTATAATTCGCTCCAACCTTTATTCCGTCATTAGTTGCTACCAAGGACCAACATGTATTCGAGAATTTTGCAGGGAATACTCTGCTATCAGTTAGTTCGCCCCTTATATGATTTGCTGCAACCTTTGCTTGGCTATTCGCAGAGAAACCAGATTTTGGCATTGCAGACGCAACTGATGCATCCCCCAGAACGTAAATATTACTATCTGCCTTGGTTTGCATAGATGCAGGAACTATTGGGCTCCAATCTCCATCTGTTACACCGGCATTCATTGCTATAGCACCCGCCCTCTGGGCTGGCACCACACAAGCAACGTCCGCTTTAAATGTATCAAGATCAGTCTCAATTTCCATTGTTTCTGGGTTTACGTTTTTAATGCCACCGTGAGTATCGTTATCAATCCACTCAACCATTCCAGGATAGTGCTTTTCCCAGCCGGCCATAAATAGACCTTGTTTAGAAAACTTATTTTTTGGATCTATAACAACAATTTTCGCAGTGGGATTTTTTTCTTTAAGTATATGAGCAACCATAGAAATACGCTCGTAAGGCCCCGGAGGACATCTGTATGGGTTTGGTGGAGGAACCATAGCAAAGGTACCACCCTTAGGCATATTTAAGACTTGATCTCTCAAGACCTTGACTTGAGTTCCAGACTTCCAAGCATGAGGCATTTTTGTTTGTGCTTCGACCGAGTACCCGTCAATACTATCATATTTTATATCGATCCCTGGTGATAATACCAACCTATCATAACTGACAGTGGCCCCGGAGCCTAATCTCACTTTGCGTGCAGATGAGTCTACAGATATAGCCCAATCATGTACTACATTAACTCCATGATTAGCGCTTAAATTATCGTATGAATGACCAATTGAATCATAGTCTCGAAAACCCCCTAAATAAAGGTTCGAGTAAAAACATGTGTAATAATGTTTTGATGCTTCAATTAAAGTCACATCAATCGCGCCTTTCGAGTCTTTTGCAATGTATCTTGCAGCCGTTGCTCCACCTGCACCACCGCCAACAACAACGACCTTAGGTCGAGCTGATCCTGTAGAAATAGCAGGCATAGCTAACAAAGATGTTGAAGCAAGAGCAAAAGATACAAAGGAACGTCTAGATAGATTATTCATCGTGTCCTCCCTATATTATTTTTTTAAGTGTAACAGGATTATTATTTTTTTGAAAATAAAATTGAACAAGTGTTAATTGTTTCTTTACATATTTTTGATTAAGTTCAGTTTATTTTTCCAAGCTATTAAAATAAATCGCTAAAGACGCTATTTGCTCTTTGTCTAGAGCACCAGCAACCAATTGCATTACTTCGTTCTCCAGCTCTTTATTTTTATATAATATTAGCTTCTTAGCGATATAAAGGGCTTCGGCACCATTTATGGCAGGAATACCTTCATCAGATGAGTTTTGATGACATGTTAAACATTGTCCTGATAAATATTCACCATAATCAAAGTCAGCTCCATCAAGCAACGGTTCTGCTACTAGTCCCCGAAATATCAGCAAACAAGAAATGGCTATAAAAAATTTAAAAACAATATTGACCACATAATAAGTCTACTCTCCGAAAAGCAAAATTGTAAATGACTTTTATACCCAGGAACAAAATTTACACATATGGCTATAGATCATCCTCATGAGCTTACTGGCCAAATATTAGATTGTTTACTTTCTTGGTTTTTAATCGGAAAGTTGACCTCTTTAAGTGTAAATTATAAACTAATAGAAGTTTAGAAAAGACGGAGCCCAAAATGACAAATAAATCAACTGGAAATAAAGTAATAGTAGCGGGAGTTGGAATGATTCCTTTTGCTAAGCCTGGAGCTTCAGAGACCTATGATATTATGGGTGCAAAAGCAGCTAAGTTAGCGCTCCGAGACAGTGGTGTAGACTATAAAAATATCCAAAGTGCCTTTGTTGGATATGTATTTGGAGATTCCACATCAGGTCAGCGGGCTTTGTATCATGTTGGCATGACAGGTATTCCAATTATAAATGTAAACAATAACTGTTCCACAGGTTCCACAGCACTCTATTTGGCAAGGCAAGCGATAGAAAGTGGTTCTAGTGATTGTGTTCTGGCTCTGGGCTTTGAGCAAATGCGACCTGGAGCGCTAGGTGACATCTACACTGACAGGCCAAGTCCTTTTGGTGAATTTAATGAAACCTGCGAACAGTTAGTAGGGAATGCAGAAATTCCATTAGCGTTACGTTACTTTGGAGGTGCTGGAAAATCACATATGGATAAGTATGGTACCACCATGAAAGATTTTGCAAAAATTAGAGCTAAGGCAAGCAGACATGCCGCTAAAAATCCGTTAGCCCTATTCAAAAAAGAGGTCAGTGAGGAAGAAGTAATGGAGTCTCCAATTATGTGGCCAGGTGTTATGACCAGATTAATGGCTTGCCCACCAACCTGCGGTGGGGCTGCTGCTGTCTTAGTTTCTGAAAAGTTTGCGAATAAACACAATATCGATTCCAGTGTGAAGATTTTAGCGCAAGCGATGACAACTGATTACGAGTCTACTTTTTCGGAGAAGGATATGATGCAATTAGTAGGCTACGACATGACTAAGGAGGCGGCAAAAAATGTATATCAGCAAACTGGGATTGATGTTAAAGATGTGGACGTAGTGGAACTACACGATTGTTTTGCCCACAATGAGCTTATAACTTATGAAGCTCTTGGCTTATGTGAAGAAGGCGAGGCGCAAAAGTTTGTTCATGATGGAGATAATACTTTCGGGGGCAAGTTTGTCACCAATCCTTCCGGAGGATTACTTTCAAAGGGACATCCATTGGGGGCAACTGGATTAGCACAGTGTTTTGAGTTGACCCAGCAACTTCGTGGGAACGCAGGCGAAAAGCAAGTTGATGGCGCTAAAACAGCTCTACAGCATAATCTCGGCTTAGGCGGAGCGTGTGTAACTACGCTTTACCAAAGCACATAATTTGATCAGCTTAGAGCTATACCCAAGAATTTTGACATTCTTTGGTTAAATTTTGCTATGTCGTTAGGGAGCTCTCCTTCCACCATCTTTGCCTGATCAAACAGTAGAAAAGAGGCATCATTTAAAGCATCTTTGTCTGTATCCTTAATCTTATTTAGTTTCTTAATAATATTATGGTCAGGATTTATCTCTAATATTCTGGGCATACCCTTGAAATCTTTATTTTGAATCTTCATTATTCTTTCCATTTGAACATCCATCCCAGTATCAGGTGCTACTAGACAGCATGCGCTGTCAACCAGTTTTGTAGACACTTTAACATCCTGTACGTTTTCACCTAGTATCTCTTTTATTTTTTCGACAAGGCCCTTCATGCCTGCCGGTGGCTTCTTCTCTTTCTCTTTTTTATCGTCTGAAAAAGCTGTTAGGTCTATATCACCCTTGGTAATTGAAACAAACTTTCGGTCTTGAAATTCACCTGCCATAGATAACCAAAATGTATCGATCGGGTCGGTAAGAAATAAGACGTCAAGCTTCTTTTTCTTGAATACTTCGAGATGCGGACTGCCTTCAGCCATCTCTTTATTTTCTGCTGCCAAATAGTATATGTCTTTCTGTTCAGTATTCATTTTTTCGATATAGTCTGATAAAAACACGAGCTTGTTCCCATTCATGGACTGGAACTTTGATAATTCAAGAAGTTCTGTCTTTAGGTCAAAATCCTCATAAATTCCTTCTTTAAGAACGATGCCAAATTCATTCCAAAAAGACGAATATTTTTCTTGGTCTTTATCTTTCATCTTTTTCAGTTCGTTAATGACCCTCTTCTTTAATGCCTTAGAGATTTTGTTCAAGGTGACATTATGTTGTAGCATTTCTCTACTAACATTAAGGTCAACGTCTGAGGTGTCGACTATACCTTTAACGAACCTAAGCCATCTTGGTAAAATGCTTTCAGAGTCATCGGTTATTAGGACCCGGTTTGAATAAAGTTTGATCTTAGATTTTACATCCATTTGAAACAAATCAAATGGTCTTGAATCCGGTATAAAGAGAAGATTTATATAGCTCAATGTTCCTTCAACTTTATTGTGTAAGGTGAGTAAAGGTTTATTAAATCCAGCACCTATTTGTTTGTAAAACTCTTCATACTGTTCGGCAGAAATATCTTTCTTCTCTCTTGTCCAAATAGCTGAAGCTTTATTAAGCAATTCAGGTTCATTCTTTTCATCAATAAAATTTACAGAATACATTAAATGATCTGAATACTTTCGAGTTACAAAACCTATCCTTTCTTTATCAAGATATTCCTTTTCGCTCTTTTTTATATGGAGGGTGATTTCTGTTCCGACCTCCTCTTTATTAGTTTCAGAAATTTCGTATCCCGAAATACCATCAGATTCCCATTTGTTTGCTTTTGTTTGCCCAACACCCTTGCTTACAACTTCAACTTTGTCAGCAACCATAAAAGCGGAATAAAAACCCACACCAAACTGGCCTATAAGATTAACATCTTTTTTCTTTTTGTCTTTTCCTGCGTTTTTTTCAAGCTCTGCCAAGAATTCTGTAGTTCCGGATTTAGCAATGGTTCCCAAAGAATTTTCTAATTCTTCTTTGCTCATACCGACTCCGTTATCTTTTATTATCAGTGTGCTATCCTTTTTACTAGCTTGGATCTCAATCTTAAGATCGTCTGTCCCAACGTTATCATTTTTGTCAGTCAGAGAAAGAAAACGGCGCTTATCAAGCGCATCACTGCTATTAGAAATCAATTCTCTAAGAAAGATCTCTTTTTCTGAGTAGAGTGAATTGATTACAATGTTGAGAACGCGACCAGTATCTGCTTCAAAAGCCTTTTTCATTGAGAAATTTCCTTCATTATTGAATTAGTTGATCTTATTTATGTATTGAATATTCAGTAGTCAATAAGAACAAACGATTTTTTCGCTTTTTTTAGTATTGTTCAGGTTGTTTTTTAGGCCCAATAAGTGTAAGACCTACCTTGGCAATAATTTTAGTCACAAAGGAATGTGGATGGACTGGGATAAAAAAGGTTGGCGTGGGAAACCAAGAGTTCAGATGCCTACTTATGGTAATCTAGATGAGTTAGCGTCCGTTGAGAGTAGCCTAGAAGCATTGCCCCCGTTAGTTTTCGCTGGAGAGGTGAGAAATTTAAGGGGACAGCTTGCTAAAGTAGGCACGGGCGAAGCTTTTTTACTTCAGGGAGGAGATTGCGCTGAAAGCTTTTCAGAATTTTCGGCAAACTTAATAAGAGATACGTTTAAAGTAATGCTCCAAATGGCCGTTGTGCTTACCTTTGGCTCAAAAAAGCCAGTGGTAAAAATTGGTCGTATGGCAGGACAGTTTGCGAAGCCTCGGTCTGCAGACTATGAAACAATCAATGATCAAAAACTACCATCATACCGAGGAGATATTATCAATGATATTGCGCCGGACTTTAAAAGTAGAGAGCCTGATCCAAAGAGAATGCTTCAAGCATACACGCAATCAGCAGCCTCTGTAAATCTATTGAGAGCATTTTCTCAAGGAGGCTTTGCTGATATCCGTCAAGTTCACTCTTGGACCCTAGAGAACACCAGGACAGGAAGCAGATATACACAGTTTTCAGAGCTTGCTGAGAGAATTTCTGAGGCTCTTGACTTCATGGAAGCGGCTGGTGTTTCTCCCAACAATACCCAGACACTTAGAAAAGTTGATTTCTATACAAGCCACGAGGCATTGCTTTTGGAATATGAAGAGGCACTTTGCAGAATTGACAGTCTCACGGGTAATCCAATTGCGGGTTCAGGCCATATGCTTTGGATCGGGGATAGAACCAGAGATCCAGATGGGGCTCATGTCGACTTTTGTAGTGGTGTGGAGAATCCAATAGGACTTAAGTGTGGACCAAGTCTATCCAAAGACGATTTGGTGAGACTAGTTCAAAAGCTCAATCCAAAAAATGAAATGGGGAGGCTCACTTTAATAACTAGATTCGGTCATAACAAAGTTTTAGATTATCTTCCAGGACTAATAAAGATTGTTCAATCAGAAGGGCTAAATGTTGTTTGGTGCTGTGATCCCATGCATGGAAACACTGTTAAGTCAACCAGTGGATTCAAAACTAGACCATTTGATCATGTATTGGCTGAGGTGCAAAATTCGTTCACAGCTCATCGATCTGAAGGAACATATCTTGGCGGTGTACATTTTGAAATGACAGGAAAAGATGTAACCGAGTGTACTGGTGGACTTCAATTAATTGATGATGAAGACCTTTCCTTGCGGTATCACACTGCCTGTGACCCCAGATTGAATGCTTCTCAATCCCTCGAGCTAGCATTTTTAGTAGCGGAACAATTGGAAAAATAAAACAAGGCGAATACCCACTTTTGTAATGCTAAATTTTTGTGTAGTAACATCGCATAAAGAAATACTATCTTCTGAAATAGCTTTTCTGAAGAACCATTTGAATGCTAAAAAAGTAGATGTGCTAGGTTCCTGTGGAGTTCAGTTTCAAGTGGATCCAGAAAATATTACTGAGGAGCTTAAGTTAAAAAGAAGTAAAAAAATTGACATAAATTTTATTACTGAGGATGAACGAAGTGTCCATCTATTAGCTTCCGATATGGATGGAACTATTTTAGAAGAAGAATGCATTGATGAGATTGCTGATCTTGTAGGAAAAGGGTCGGAAGTGAGGAGCATAACGGCACAAGCAATGAAAGAGGGGTTGAATTTTGACGAATCTTTGCAAAAAAGATTAGCTTTGCTGAAGGGCACGGAATTAGAAGTTCTAGAGCATTGTTTGTCCAAAAAAATTAATGTGAGGTCTGGTGCTGTAACTCTTTTTAGAACGTTTAAAAAACATTTTGGAAAAACTGCTATTCTTTCTGGAGGATTTACTTATTTTTCTGATCATATTCAGAAAAAATTGGAAGCAGACTTCTCATTTGCAAATGTTTTAGAATATAAAGAAGGTCGCTTAACCGGAAAAGCATTAGGAACACTAATAAATGCAGAGAAAAAGCTTGAATTGATGAAGCAATTAATTGCTCGGCAAGGGCAAAACAAATCTAGAGTTGTGGCGGTAGGTGATGGGAACAATGATGTAAGAATGATTTCAGAATCTGGAGTGGGTATTTCGTTTAAGGGCAGTGATCATCTTAATCTTTCTGCAAAACATGTGTTAAAGAATTCAGATATATCGGCTATCCTATTTTTACTTGGACTAAGAGAAGAGCAGTTTGTTTATTAAATCTAATTTGTGGAGAAATTGAGCTTGTCAGAAAAAGGCGTATTAGTGATTTTGTCTTCTCCATCTGGAGCAGGTAAGACGAGCATTGCGCGTGCTTTGGTTGAAGAAAATAAAAACTTTTTATTTTCCGTTTCGGCTACTACTAGAAAACCTAGGCCAGGCGAAGTAAATGGCAGAGAGTACCATTTTTTA
>CACJUU010000025.1 GCA_902596605.1 uncultured Alphaproteobacteria bacterium
CGGCCTTTTTTTGTTTAATTATTAGAATGGTGGTTTACTATAGATTGAACGAAGGTTTCAAATGGTTAGATTCGTACTTAAATTAATTGGAGCATCGTTTTTGGTGCTTTGGTGGCTTATATCAGGGTTTTTCAAAAAAATACTGGATGTTTTAAAGTTGGCAGCAAAGATTAAGAAAATATTTGTGAGTCAAAAAGAAAAATCTAAAGGGGGAGATAGCTGATGAAGGATATAAATTTCAAACAGTCTGAGGATGCATTATTTCTCGAAGAAGAACACATTATCCTAAAAGAACAGATAAAAAAATTCGTTGAAAATGAAGTAAAACCGGAAGCCAAAAAATGGGAAGTGGATGGTTTTATACCAAGAGAAGTTTTTAAAAAGATGGGTGCTCTAGGGTTTTTAGGCATTACTTATCCTATAGAATTCGGCGGGTCTGAAATGGATGTTCGGGGTAGTGTGGTGTTTGCTGAAGAACTCGGCAAGTCTACATTTTCTGGCTTTGCAATTGCATCTTTAGTGCATACTGATATGGCGTCTGTTCATTTATTAAATGCTGGTAACGTAGAGCAAAAGGAAAAGTATCTTGCTGATATAGTTTCAGGAAATAAAATATCTTGTGTGGCCGTGACAGAACCGCACGCTGGGTCTGACGTAAAAAATATACGAACGAAAGCTCAAAAGGTCGGAAATAAATATCTGATTAATGGATCAAAAATTTTTATTACAAACGGGGTTCATGCTGATATCTATTTTGTCGCAGCAAAAACTAGTGATGGATTGCAGCAATCAGGCAATATCACGATGTTTATTGTTCGAAAAGATAACCCTGGGCTTATTGTAAATAAGCAATTAGATAAGCACGGTTGGAGGTGTTCAGATACTGCAGAGCTATTTTTTCAAGACTGTGAAGTTAAGGAATCTGATATACTGGGGACGATAAATAAAGGCTTTTATGCAATTATGCAGAACTTTCAAAATGAGAGATTAGTTATGGGTTCAATGGCTATGGGTGAGGCTCAAGCTGCGATAGATATTACAGTGGACTATGTTAAGCACAGAGATGCTTTCGGAGGTAAATTATGGGAGAAACAGACGGTTAGACATAAGCTTGCAGAACTTCAATCAAAAGTGACCGCTGCGCGTTATATGGTATACGGTGTTGCTAATAAAGTACGTCTTGGGATTGACGTAATTAAGGAAGTATCAATGATTAAAGTGCTTTGTGGAGAGCTAGTTAACGAAGTAATGTATGCTTGTCTTCAATTACACGGTGGAACTGGATATATGACAGGGACTGAGATTGAAAGGCTGACAAGAGATGCTAGAGCTCAGTCCATAGGAGGGGGAGCCACAGAGGTTATGTTAGAAGAAGTTGCCAAGCGTATGTAGCGAATTCTACATAGTTTTTACTTGAAGAGTTTACCTTTACGGTTTGCATAAGCTAAGCCGAATATATCTTGGTCATTGTAGGATGTAGCTTGAGCGATGGCGTTAGTGTGGTTATTAATGCTCTCTTTTGTTAGGATAAAAGGTAAACGTGGCATTTCTGTTGCTTTATTCGCTAATTTAACAGTCTCTAGCTTCAAGTTGCTTGGACCAAAATAACTGTCGATTAGGCCCCAGTCTTTGGCGGTAGATGAATTAATTTTTTCTGCCAATAGCAGGAGCCTTTTTGTTTTTGCAGGACCCAACAGAGCGTTTAACCTAGGTACTGAGCCCCAGCTCATGTTTAACCCTCTCTCAACTTCTGGAACATAAAATTTTGCAGCCGTTTCTGCAATTCTCAAATCGCATGAAGTGGCGAGAGCAACACCACCTCCCACGCACCATCCCCTTATTTCACATATAGTAAGACAGTTAAGCTTCTCCCACGCAGCACACATTATCTTTCCAAGTTGAAAATAATCTCTATTTTCTTCAAAACCAAGCTTTTGAAGCCTCAGAAATTCCTTATCCTTCAAATCAAAGCCAAAGGAAAAGTTTTGCTGACCTCCAGATAAAATTACTGCCATTAAAGTTTTATTTTGGCCTAATTCTTTAGCAACATCTGTTAGTTGCCGAATGACATCTAACGACAATAGGTTTGAACTTTTCCCGCTATTAAATGATACCGTAGCTACTTTACCATTAAGATATTCAATATTAACCATAACCTGATGATAACCACTATTTTAAATAAATAAATTATATTTAGTTATCTGATCCAACTAAGTTATTTAAAATCTGCGTTTAAAAAGCAACTCGATAAAAACAAATAATCAATAGCTTTCTTATTTTGTTGGTGTATCCTTTTAAAAAAGAGGTTTTTTATGGATGTAATATTTCATGGTGTAAGGGGGTCAACACCTACTGCTGACCAAAATTTTTTAAAGTATGGCGGAAGCACAACCTGCACTGAAATACTTCATGAACAATTTCAAATTATTTTCGATGCAGGTACGGGGTTTCAAAATGTAGCTATTTTAAAAGATCGTCCTACATATTTGATTTTTTCTCATTTTCACTACGACCATATTCAAGGTCTGCCTTTCAATCATCAGATCTTCGATCCTTCTAACGAAGTCACAATTTCTTCTGGGTTAGTAAAAGCGAACGAGTTGAGAGAAGTTTTTGTAAGAGCTTTCCAACCGATGTATTTTCCAATTCCACTGGTAGACACCCTGAAAAACTTAAAATTTGTGGAGTTTGATTTGATTGTAGCTGATCTCAAGGACCTATGTTCTTTAAGCACCATAAAGTTAAATCACCCAGGGGGAGCTGCTGGATATATCGTTGAAAGAGATAATAAAAAAGTATGTGTTTTTCTTGATCACGAATATGGACAGGAAGCACGTATTGATGATCATCTTATTAATATAGCTAGACAAAGTGACCTAATTGTATGGGACGGGATGTTTTTAGATGAGGAACTTCCACCTAAAAAAGGCTGGGGGCATTCCAGTATTGAGCAAGGAATTACTTTCTCCGAAAAAACGGCCTGCAAAAACTTAGCCATAGCTCATCATGCGCCTAGTAGAAATGACGAGCAACTTAACGAGCATTCTAATAGTTTATCAAGCGACAAGGTTTTCTTTGCCTATCAGGGCTTGTCCCATTCAGTGTGAAATAATTAATAATATGAAAAAGTTAGATTATAAGTCTGGTCAGTATATTTTTAAAGCAGGAGATAAAGGTAAAGAAATCTTTTTGCTTATGTCAGGAGATGTTGGAATTTTTTTACCAACGAATGATACAAAAGACCCAAATTTTAAGGTCGGCGAGAATGAAGTTTTCGGAGAAATGGGCGTTATTGAACACAAACCCAGAATGGCTAGCGCACGCTGTATGTCAGATGCCACTGTAATTGCTTTGTCCGAAAGTGAATTTGAGGCAAGAGTCGAGAAAGCAGATCCTTTTATTAGAGCTCTCTTAAGAATACTTTCTCAGACAGTAAGAAATTTGCAGGATAAAAAATGATTTTTAAAAATGCCGGGAGAATAGGTTTATTTATTATTTTTATACCGTTAATATTTGTTGGATGTCAGTCGACCATAGACCAGGCTACTATTTCTACATGTAAAGCACTAGAAACAAATATTGCGAAATGCAACCAGTTGATAGCCGATGATATTTCTGACAAAAATGCAAATATACTGTCGTCCGTCAATGAGGGTGAATTGTAAATTCCAGTTCATGAATATTATAGAGCAATTAAGTTTTAAGACGGAAGGATATCAAATTGTAAATATCACCGAGAACATTCAGGAGTTAGTTCAACGCCATGAATTTAAAAAAGGGTTGGTGAATTTATCGATTTTGCACACAAGTGCATCTCTTACCGTTCAAGAGAATGCCTCTCAAGATGTTTTAAATGATATAAGGACTTTTTTAAGTAATCTAGTTCCAGACTCCGCAAATTATCTTCATGATGTGGAGGGACCGGATGATATGCCTGCACATCTAAAAACATTGATTACAAACACTAATTTAACGGTTTCTGTAGTTTCAAATAAATTGCTGCTTGGGGTCTGGCAGGGAATATACCTGTGTGAGTGGCGCAAGTTTGGTCAAACTAGATCTATAATCGTTCACTTGCTAGGTGAATAGAAAGATAATAATAAAAACATCCTAGAAAAAACTTGACAATATGGATAGACATAATAGGAATATGGCATAATTTTGAAAGTAGATAATGTACGCAATTATAGAAACCGGCGGTAAACAATACAAGGTTCAAAAAAACGATATTTTGGCGGTAGAAAAGCTGTCTGCCAAAGGTGGAGATAAAGTGCAATTTAACAAGGTACTTTTAACCGGAGGCGAACAAGTCAGAGTAGGTGACCCACTGGTCAAAGGAGCAGGGGTTCAGGCTACCGTTATCGATCAAATAAAAGACAAGAAAGTTATCTCATTCGTTAAGAGACGTAGGAAAAGTTCCTCTAAGAGTAAGAAAGGCCATAGGCAGCAGATTACCCTACTGAAAATAACCGATATATTAGAGTCAGGGGCTGATAAAACCAATATTCAAGAGGCAAAGTCTGGAAAGGGTCTTAAAATTGACTATTCTGCAAAAGTGAATATCAGTAACAAAGCTGAAAAGGTTATAGAGTCGGTGAAGGCCAAGCCAGCAAAAAAGACACCAGTGAAAAAAGAGCCAAAAGCACAAAAAGAAACAAAGGCAGTGAAAACAGCTACTGTGGCCGCAGATAAGAAAAAAAAGGACACTACTAAAAAGTCAACCGCGGTTAAAAAGGAAGTAAAGAAAAAATCAACTTAGGCTGAAGCCAGGTGATTATTAGGAGAACGTAATGGCACATAAAAAAGCTGGTGGATCATCAAGAAACGGAAGAGATTCTGCTGGACGCAGACTCGGAGTGAAAAAATATGGTGGAGAAGTTGTGTCACCAGGCAACATTATCGTTAGACAGAGAGGAACGAGGTGGTTTCCTGGAGAGAACGTAGGAATGGGCAAAGACCACACTTTATTTGCTTTAAAAGATGGAAGAGTGAAGTTTTCTAAAGGTTTTAAGAAGCGAAAGTTTATTTCTGTAGAAGAGACGGTCGCAGCTGCTGAATAGATTTGGGTCTGAGTTGATTTCAGATTATATCGGTCTCATTTTCTTTGTTATTGCAATGGTAGGCTCTCCTGGGCCAGCGAATATTATTCTGTTTGCGTTAGGTTGTACTCAAAAGTTTAGAGTGTCTATCCCATTCATATTAAGTGTTGTTTTGTCTAAACAACTTATAATTTGGCCAATTGGATTTAGTTTGCTCTTGATAAACGATCTTATAGACCAGTATTCAAGCATAATGATGATATTATCGATAATTTTTATCTCCTGGATAGGTTATAAGATTATTTTTATGGATCTATCAGTAAAGAAAAAGTCAACTATATGGGCTCCAAGGTTTTATCATGGGTTACTTGTTCATCCATTAAATCCAAAGGCGTGGATGATGATTACCTTAGCGTTTACAGCTTTCCAGAGCCAAGGGGTGTCTTCTGAAACAATCCCCACTATAGCTATCATTTTTTTAATAATACAATTAATTTTTCATTCTGCTTGGTTCTGGTTTGGTTCTCTAGTAAGACGAGCAGATTTATCAGAAAAAAATAGTCGAATTTTAAAAATAGCTCTATTGATTAGCCTCATAGCGAGTATTGTATTTTCATACTACTAGCTTTTAAAATGCAACTTTTTAATAATCGAAAGCTTACTTTTACTTATGCAATTTATTGATTTGGCACTTATACACATCAGATCTGGAACTGGTGGATCAGGTTGTACAAGTTTTCGGCGCGAGAAATTTATCGAATTTGGGGGACCTGATGGCGGTGACGGAGGTAAAGGTGGTGATGTCATTGTGAGAGCGATCTCCAATCTTAATACCTTAATAGACTTTAAGTATAAGAAACACTATTTCGCTAAGAACGGTAGGCCTGGTATGGGACAAAATAAGACGGGAGCAAATGGGGAGGATGTGATTCTAAACGTTCCAATAGGAACTGAGGTGCTTTTAGAAAATAAGAAAACAGTTTTGGTCGATTTAGTTAATGAGGGGCAAGAGTATGTGATAGCAGAGGGTGGAAATGGGGGTTGGGGAAACAGTAGATTTAAATCATCAACTAATCAAGCCCCGAGACAAGCTAATAAAGGACATTCAGGGTCTGAATTGATATTATGGCTAAGGCTAAAGTTGCTCGCCGACGTTGGTCTGGTAGGATTACCAAATGTAGGCAAGTCTTCCCTTTTATCAGCTATGAGCAATGCTAAGCCAAAGATTGGTAATTTTTCATTCACAACACTCACTCCAAACTTAGGTATGGTGAGCTATAAACAGGGCGACTTTATTTTAGCTGATATTCCAGGGATTATAGAGGGCGCTAATCTTGGTAAAGGTATTGGGATCCAGTTTCTTGGTCACATAGAACGGTGTCAGGTTTTGGTTCATGTTTTGGATGTATCCTCAAATAACATTTTATCTGATTTTGAAACTACATTAAATGAGTTGAAGGATTACAAGAGTGATCTGGTAGAAAAAATTAAGTGTATCGTGCTTAATAAGGTAGATAGCATAAATAGTAAGGAGTTGGAAAAAATAGTAAAAACTTTTAAGAAGAAAGGTATCGAAGTATTACCTATTTCTACCTTTTCGAGAGTTGGTATTGATAAGTTAAAGGACAATTTGCTTGAGTTACTAAAAAAAAATAAACTTGAAGAAGCTAAGCCAAAGGAGAAGACTCAAAAATGGAGCCCAATTTAAATAAAATTAGTCCTGACAGAGAAAAAATTTATCAGCAATCAAAGTCGATTGTGATAAAAGTCGGCTCATCCTTGCTAGTCGAGGATAAACTTGGTGCAATCAAAAAAGAATGGTTTGCGTCTTTTATTGAAGATGTTGTCGATTTACGCAAAAAAGGAAAAACCGTAATTATAGTTTCTTCGGGTGCAATAAATTTGGGAAGAAAAATTCTTAATCTTAGAGCGAACGAATTAACTTTGGAGCAAGAACAAGCAGCAGCATCGGTTGGACAGATTGAACTCTCAAAGGAATATCAAGAGCATTTTAAATTAAAGGGCCTTATATGTTCACAGGTATTAATTACCTTAGATGATTTCACAAATCGTAGAAGGTATTTAAACTGTAAATCAACGTTGAAGACGTTACTAAAATTTGGTGTTATACCCATTGTTAATGAGAATGATACGGTTGCAACTGATGAAATACGATACGGAGACAACGATAGATTGGCTGCGCAGGTTGCATCCATATGTGACTCAGACCTGTTAATATTGCTTTCTGATATTGATGGTCTTTACACTGAGTCCCCAAAAAAGAGTAAGAATGCACTGCATATTCCCTTTATCAATGAGATCACAGAAGAAATTGAATCAATGGCAGAGGGACCAGAAAATGATTTCTCAAATGGAGGAATGAAGACAAAAATTGAGGCGGCCAAAGTTACTACTTCAGTAGGATGTAATTTAGTTATCGCTAATGGCCAAAATCGTAATCCAATAAATAATATTTTTAAAATGAAAGCAACATGGTTTCTAGCTTCTCAAAGCGTCAAAGCAGCAAGAAAGAAATGGATCCTAAACATGAAATCGCTAGGTGAGATAATAATAGATTTTAAGGCAGAAAAAGCATTAAAATCTGGAAACTCATTATTGCCTGTGGGTGCAACGACATGTATTGGCATTTTTACGAGAGGAGATGTAGTTACTGTTAAGGGAGAAGACGGCCAGATAATAGCCAAAGGTTTGGTTTCATTCAATCAAACTGAAACAGAAAAAATACTGGGTCTTAAGTCTGAGGAAATATCCGGTGTATTAGGTTATAATCGAAAACCAGAGCTTATCCACAGAGATAACATGGCATTCTTTAGCTAAGGAAACTTAAATAATGAGTAAAAATTTTAACATATTAGAGGTTGGAAAAAGCGCTCGAAGTGCTGCTTTGGCTCTTTCTGAAATTTCAGACACTGTAATCAGTGAAACTTTGGTTCTTTTTTCAAGTTTTATTCAAAAACATAAAGATCAGATACTTAAAGCAAATCACGAAGATGTCCAGCTAGCTATTCTTAATAATTCAAGCAAGGCATTTGTAGATAGATTAAGGCTAGATGATGATAGAATTAAATCTTTACAGACTGTAATGTTGGACGTAGCTAGACAAAAATCACCTGTAGATCAAATTTTAGAGACAAATACACGTCCAAATGGCTTGGAGATTAGTAAGGTCACAACCCCAATTGGTGTTATTGGCGTAATATTTGAGAGTAGACCAAATGTTTTTTGTGATGCAGCAGCCCTCTGTCTGAAGTCAAAAAATGCATCTATTTTGAAACCAGGCTCTGACTCTTTAAAAACAGTACAAGCATTATACGATATTCTTACCATGGCTTTTAAGGAAATGGGAATGCCAGAAAATTGTGTTCAAATACTCAGATCTGGAAGTAGAGAGGAAGTAAAGCTTTTAGTTAAAATGACAGATCATGTTGATGTAGTTATACCAAGGGGAGGACGGAGCTTGGTTGAATTTATAAAAAGGGAGGCAAAAGTTCCTGTGTTTGCTCATCTAGAGGGTATAGTTCATGTTTATGTTGATAAAAAAGCAGATCTTGATGTAGCCAAGAAAGTAGTGCAAAACTCTAAGTCAAGAAGACCAGGTATCTGTGGAGCTGTGGAGACGCTCTTGATCGATAAAGAGTTCTACAATAACCACGGCAATGAGCTTATAGATTTCCTAATTGCTAAAGGAATAGAAATACGTGCAGATAAAGCACTATTTAATAACAAGTCTATTGTAAGTGTTTCTGATAGCGACTATGGATTTGAATTTCTAGAAAATATTCTAGCTGTTAAGGTTGTAAAAGACATAGATGCCGCTATTTCACATATCAGAGATTTTGGATCAAATCATACGGACTGTATACTAACCAAAGATAAATCTGCTAGCGATTTATTTTTTAAAAAGCTCGATAGCTCAATTCTCTTATGCAATGCATCTACTCAATTTGCTGATGGAGGAGAATTCGGTTTTGGAGCAGAGATTGGTATTTCCACTAATAAATTGCATGCTAGAGGGCCAATCGGAGCCCAACATTTAGTTTCATTTCAATACCACGTGAATGGAAATGGAGCTTTAAGACCTTGAATTAGTAACTATGAAGTCCAGGTCCTAAATGGACCCGAGTCAATATGAACAAATCCGGATCGTGCATATCTACCAACTCCACCGGTCTTAAAACTTTTTGCTGCCCTACTGATTTTATCAGTAGATCTTGTTCTCATACGTATATCAGCGGCCATTGCTTTAACATGGTATGAATTTTGTGCCACTCCGTCTGTCAGTCTTGAAAGCATTTTGTTGGTTTTACTAGTTCTGTACCCAGATAGCAGATAGAAGGGCTCAGAGCTATCGAGAAGACCCTGTGTTGCCGATAATATATCTATGTTTGCAGGATCATATGACCTGACCTTATTTTGCCTCCAATCCCTCATAAAGTAGTCTATTTCTTTCAGAGCATCGCTAACATATGAGCCTTCTATCCAGTAAACAGAGTTTATGAATTCGCCTGTATTAAAATTCCGAAATCTTATCTTACGTATGTCACCTGCTCCCCTTAAAAAGCCAGGAGCTTTAGCTAAAACAGGTGCTGCTACCACAATAGATGCGGTAGACACAAAAGAAGTTATCAAAGACCTTCTTGTTATCATACCTGTTTCGCCTCGAATTATATCTTTTTCTTTATACGACATATTTATTACACGATATAGGAAAAAATAAAAGATAAACTTTCGAATCAGTGGAATATTTTGTAAAAATGCTTATCTTGTTCATGAAAGTAACTCACTAGTGTTAATAAATTGACGATTAGAGTCTATCATGTCAAATTTTTAACACAAGGATCAAAATTTTTTGAAGGCAAAAGATGTTTTACGATAAAACTAGATCATCTGACAATAAAAGAATCTTGTTATTTTTTAACAAACACTTTCTGTCAAAGATTATAAGTGTTGTTATTATCTATAATACGTTTGCGTTCGGAGCGCTCTCGCAAGAAAATGAATGGAAAAACGATTTACAGAGAGTTTCATTAGAGTCAGTACTGTCCGAATTTTATCTAGCCGAAAATCCAATATCTTTATTTTATATCAATAGAGAATTTAAGCCGTTTTGGATTGGAAATCAGAAGAAATTACAAAGCCTAACAAGTATTATTGGAGAGGCAGAGCTTCACGGGCTACCTTCCTCGCGCTATCCCCTTGACGAGCTAAGTCAAGCAATATTTGAAAGCAATCCAACTCAACAGGCAAAGCTTGAACTGATGGCAACAGAGGCCTTTTTGTTGTTTGCGCAAGACATTTCAGGGGGTATTCTGAACCCTAATATGATAGATACCAATATTAACGTATCGCCTAAGAGAAAAGACGCTAATGAGCTCTTGGCAGCTTTAAAAGATACCCTTAACATAAATTTATTTTTTCGGAACCTTGTTCCAAAATCAAATGAATATATGAGTTTGCGAGATGAGTTGAAAAACCTAAAAGAGACCTCGCTCAATGGATCTTGGGGAGACCTTGTACCGACAGATGCCGTGTTAGCAGTAGGAATGACACATGATAATGTGCCTTTTCTTCGAAAAAGATTAAGCAAAATGGGTTATCCAATTTACGAAGTTCATTCAAGGCTATTTGATGAGCAATTGAATGACTCTGTGAAGAGATTTCAAGAGTATCACGGTTTGAACCCCGATGGTGTATTTGGGAAAAGGAGTATTGAAGCTATCAATGTTCCCGCTAAAACTAGATTAATGCAGGTACTAGTTAATTTGGAAAGAATGAGATGGAATAATCAAGATCGAGGAGATGAATACGTTTTAGTGAACCAGCCGAACTTTCATGCATATTTCAAATCAGGAAATGAAAAAGTTTGGCAATCGAGAGTAGTTATAGGCCTGCCTAGCAATCAAACAGCAGAATTTAATGACACTATGACCCATATGGTCGTAAATCCTACATGGCACGTTCCAAAGAGTATAGCGGTTGAAGAGTACCTTCCGTTGATTCAAAGTGACCCCAATTTTTTGACCGATAATGAAATGGTTTTAATGGTTAGGGGAACAGATACTATAATTGACTCAAATTTAATTGATATGCAGGCGTTTACACCTGATAACTTTCCATTCCTTATCAAACAAATACCTAGTAACATTAACGCTTTGGGGCTTGTTAAATTTATGTTTCCGAATAAGTTTAGTATTTACATGCACGATACGCCAATGAAAGATTTGTTTTTCAAAGATGAGAGGACATTCAGTCATGGTTGCATAAGGTTACAAGAACCGTTTCAATTCGCATATTCTCTACTTCGAGACCAAGAAGTCAATCCGGAAAGCAAATTTCAAGAAGTTCTTGAAAAAGCTGAAGAAACTTACATTAATTTATCAAGAAAAATACCAGTTTACATTACCTATCGCACTGCGTTCTTTGATGAGTTCGGTCAAATACATTACAGGGCAGATATTTACGGAAGAGATGCTCTCGTATACATGGCTTTGGTTGATGCAGGAGTATCGATTTATTGACCAACTTTGGAAATTTTGGATTAAAATAGTATAAAATGTTCACCCTGCGAGATATTTCTAGCCAAATTGGTGGAACCTTAGTGGGCAATCCTGAATTATTGGTCGCTGGACCAAGCGAACCAAAGTTTGCGAGTGAGCAGCAACTAGCAATGGCACTTAGCAACAAATACATTAACGAAATTGGGCTGGGCAGAGCAAAAGCAGCTTTATTTACTAAGCAGGTCGACTGGAGAGCTTTGAAGCTGGAGGGAGCAATTTTCCTTAATAAGGGCAAGACAGCTCTGTACGAGGTCAATAAAGTATTTCATAGTCCCCCAAAATGTGTAGAAGGTGTAAGTCAAAGTGCGTTTTTAGATGATTCAGCAAGAATAGGGAAAAATGTAAACATTGGTCCATTTACATATGTAGGACCTAATTGTGTAATTGGAGATAATGTGACTATTTTCTCTAATGTTACAATAATGAATAATGTAATTATCGATGATGAAACAATTCTACATTCCGGAGTTAGGGTTTTAGAAAATGTTATGATAGGTAAGAATGTCATATGCAATTCAAACGTTGTTATTGGAAGTGATGGCTTTTCTTTTGTATCAGATACAGGTGAAGGTGTAGAAAAAGTAATGTTATCTAGGTCGGATGAAGTAAAAATGAGCCTGAAAAATTACCTCAAAGTTGAAAGTTTAGGTTCCGTTGAGATACACGATAATGTAGAGATAGGTGCCAACTGCTGTATAGATAGAGGTACAATAGCCAATACGATAATTGCAGAGGGCACTAAATTAGATAACCTAGTTCATATAGCGCACAATGTACAGATTGGTAGGAATTGCTTAATTTGTGGTCAAGTAGGAATAGCTGGATCTGCAAAAGTAGGTGATAGGGTAGTTATGGGTGGACAGTCAGGAGTGGGTGATAACATAGAGGTTGGATCAGATGTAATTCTGGCTGGCAAAACTGGTTTATCAGTTAATGCAAAGCCGAACCAGTTTCTGATGGGTAATCCCGCTATGTTGAAAAGTAGAAACATAGCATCCTATATGGCATTTAGAAGGTTACCAAAAGTAATAAAATTGTTGAAAAAATAATTCAGTAATATAGCGTGACATATATCATTCATATTCGTGACATATATCATTCATATTCCTTTGTTATGGGACCTCTAGAATGGAAAACATAGAAGAAAAAGTTTTAGAGTTGGTCGGAAAACAAGCGGGTATCGATCCAAAGAAAATTCCTATTGATAGAAAGTTTGAAGATCTAAATTTAGACTCTGTGGCCATTGTTGAATTGGTTTTTTCATTGGAAGAAACATTTGATATATCAATTCCATTTGAGGGTTTAGAAGAAACTGAGATAAAAAAGCGTTTTTACACAGTATCAAGCCTTACCGATCACCTAAAAGATCTTTTGCAAAAAAATGCCTAGGTCCTACTTTTTAATTAATTTTTATGACTAACAGAGTGGTAATAACAGGAATGGGGGGTGTTTCATCAATTGGAATGTCAGTGCCCGAAATATATAACAGCTTGAGAGAAGGGAGGCCTGGAATTGGCCAACTTGAGTTTCCAGATATAACAAGGCTAAAAGTAAAAACTGGTGGACAAATAAAAAACTTTGATCCAAGTAAGCATTTTGAGTTGAAGCAAGTTGGCAGGACGGATCGATTTTCCCAATTTGCCTTACTTGCTGCTAAAGAAGCAATAACGAACGCGGGGCTAGAAAATTGTAAAGAAGAGTGGCCAGAAAATGCCGGAGTAATTTTAGGCTCTTCTATTGGTGGTGTCGAGACTATAAACTATAGTTATAAACAGGTTTTTGAGAAAGGGCATAATAGGCTGCACCCACTTACCATACCAAAGATTATGAATAACTCAGCAACTAGTTTGATCTCGATTGAATATCATATACAGGGACCAAGTTTTACTGTTTCTTCTGCTTGTTCTTCAGCAAATCATGCTATGGGAATTGCTTACGAAACTATTAAATCAGGAACATCCAAAATTCTGATTACGGGTGGAAGCGAGAGTTTTTTAAGTTTTGGGGGGATTAAACCTTGGGAAAGTCTAAGAGTTTTATCTCAAAGCAAGTGTCGTCCTTTTTCCAAAGGAAGAGATGGTCTCGTTCATGGTGAGGGTGCCGGTATCTTTGTATTTGAAAGCTTGGCGTCTGCAAAAAAAAGAAGAGCAGACATCATTGCGGAAGTAGTCGGATTTGCGATGTCTTCAGACGCATCTGATCTTATAAAACCGAATAATATTGGCCCCCAAAAAGCTCTTGAAAGCGTATTGAAAAATGCAATGATAAATAAGACAGATGTCACCTATATTAATGCACACGGTACTGGTACTATGTTGAATGATAAAATGGAAAGCGAAGCAATTAACAAAGTATTCGGAAACCATTCTAGATCTGTTAAAGTCTCTTCCACTAAAGCTATGCATGGTCATCTAATAGGCGCGACAGCAGCAATCGAACTCTTGGCTTGCACGCTTGCCATAAACGAAAACGTTATTTCTCCAACTATTAACTATTTAGGTTTAGATCCTGCTTGCGATCTTGATGTAGTTCCAAATTCTTCTCAAGAGTTAAAAAGTGTGGACGTTGTTCTTAACAATTCTTTTGCATTTGGTGGAATGAACGCAGTTTTAGCGCTTAAAAAATATTTAAATTAGGCACTAGCCTAGCTTTTTTATTTTTATTTTTGTTATACGATTTCCTTTTCTTTTTAATATTTCATACCGAAACCCATTAAAAATAAATACTTGTTTTTCAGAGGGTATTGACTGTGCTTCATGTATCACAAGACCTGCAACTGTGTTGGCTTCCTCATCGGGGATATTCCAGTCTCTATGTCTATTAAGATCTCTAATAGTCATATTCCCTTCGACTATTAACGAGTTGTCATTAAGTTCCTTCACCTGTTGTTCAATTACATCGTGCTCATCACTAATTTGACCAACTATTTCTTCTAAGATGTCCTCTAACGTTATGAGCCCTCTTAGGTCACCATACTCATCCACTACTAGAGCAAAGTGTGATTTTCTTTTTAAGAATTGTTTCATTTGTTGATCAAGAGTAGTGGTCTCTGGAACAAAATATGGCTTCATCGCAACGTCAAGTATATTCATATCATTTACATTGAATCTTCTTGTAGACTGCCCAAGCCCAAATCCCTTGAATGATCTTAAGACATCCTTTGCATGGAGTACCCCAATCACATTCTCCGGGTTGTCTTCATAGATTGGAAGTCTGGTGTAGGGAGAATTTAGACACTTCTCAAAAATCTCATTAGGGGAACTATTAGTGCTTATCATTTCGATTTGACTGCGATGTAACATTATCTCCTCTACTTCTCGATTGCCAAGGTCTAAAGCTCCAAGGAGAATATCTCTAGCTTCTTTCTGCACTGCCCCTTCAGAGTGATGAAGCGATATAGCGCCTGCTATTTCCTCAGTTGCCATTTCTTCAATGTTATCGTCGGACTTAACTCCAAAAGCGTTGAAAGTTATTCTTACAAAAAATCTAATTGCTTTAATAAAGGGAGTGAAGGCAAACACAAAGAACCTGACTAAACCTGCAACCCTTATTGAAACACCTTCTGGATTGATAATCGCGTAAGTTTTGGGCATAATTTCAGCAAAGACTAATATTAAAAAGGTCATAGTAAATGTAGCTATAATGACACCATTCTCTTGAAATAATGATGTAAAGAGAGAAGTTGCAAGGGAGGTTGCAAGAATATTCACTAAATTATTTCCTAATAACAATGCTCCGAGCAAGCTCTCACCATTTTCTTTTAAAGCTAATGCTCTTGTCGCCATTTTTGAACCCTTGGCTTTCAGTGCGGTAAGTTTGGCTTTACTTGCTCCTGTAAGAGCTGTTTCAGATCCAGAGAAAAAAGCCGAAATAATAAGCAGGCCAACAATTGAGATTGATACTAACCAAAAATTCGTGTCAATAAACATAATTTATTCCTTTCCTACATACTTACGTACATGTTTATAAGTTTTTAAAATCTTTTTTAGCAAAAGGGTGATTTTCTTTAACGCTCTTTATCATTTTTTCATCTAAAATATGGGTATAAATCTCAGTAGTGCTAAGGTTTTTGTGACCAAGTATGGTTTGTATAACTCTTAGATCTGCACCATTTGACAATAAATGGGATGCGAATGCATGTCGGATTTTGTGCGGAGAAACGTAACGCGGGTTTAGTCCTGCGAATTTAGCAATTTTTTTAATAATCAAGAAAAATCTCTCTCTATTCAAATAGCCATTTTTTGATCTTGAAGGAAATAAATAATCACTTTCATAAAAAACTATGTTTGTTTTTTTTAACTCCACCAAATATTTTTTAATAGCTGATATGGCTAATTTCGAAATCGGAACCATACGTTCTTTATTTCCTTTACCCTTAATTAATATTATTTCTGGAGTGCCAATAAAAAGTGATTTTCGTAGTGAAACGAGTTCACTAACTCTCATTCCACTTGCGTACAGGATTTCAATTAACGCCTTGTTTCTTGTTTTCTCAAGCTTATTTTTTCCCACTTTACTAGAAGAGTCCAATATTCTGAGTACCTCTTCTTCAGATAAGAAGCCGGGCATTTTTTTTGCTTTTTTAAAGTTCTTTATATCCTCACATGGGTTCCGATCAAGCAAACCTTCCTTTATTAAAAATTTAAAAAATTGTTTTACAGTAGATAATCTTCTTGAAATAGTGTTATCTGCAAAGTGCCTTTCTCTTTGATTTTGGAAAAATTCATTGATATCTTCTTTTCTAAGTGATTCAACACTTAAGTTTTTATCGTTTATAAAAGTTAAAAAAATTTTTAGATCCGCTTTGTATGAAGACGCTGTATTCAGGCTCATATTTTTTTCAGTTACCAGACTTAGTAGAAAGTCCGATGATATATTATTGACATTTTTCATTTGTTACGAACCAATTTTTTTAAGGTATTTAAAGCTATTAGCTCGACTGAAATTTCGTTCACTAAATCAATAAGTCCAATTTTTGTTAGCATACTCAAGCTCAGTTTCACCTCTTCGAACTCAGTTGAAAGGCCATTTTCTAGCAGATTTAAACTTTCTAATAGAATTAATCCCTTCTCCATTTGCGCATCAAGTGTTCTATTTGTAGGAAAACTTTTTTTAATTATTTCTATGTTTAGCTTTTTTACTAACTCGCAGAGCCTAGAGTCTGTTTCATGTTTTATGAACACCTTTTTTTTAATATCTATCAAGCAGTTGATATCAGGATTACTTGATTTCATGATAAAAAACTCATTGGTCATGCCATCAGTTAGACTAAGTAGAGCAATGGCCAGATCTTTCAGTCTTTTGTCATCAGAATAATATAAGTTTTTTAATTCATGTGCGTATTCATTAGACAGATGCACTAGCAATTTTTTTTTTTGAAATATTTCTGTAGCTTGTTTTAGAGCTAAAAGTTTTCTGTATTCACTATCGCTATTAAAAGCCTGCTCTAATTGCATTACAACTATTGTTGCATCATTAGAACTCTCTTTGTCTTCAATTAGGCTTGATCTGTATAAGCTAAATAGAGTGTTAGCGCTGACTACGTACTTTGAAGCTAACTGCTCCATAGATTTAATTCGTATTTTGGAGGGAATGCCTAATAAACTAAATGCATATGCGTATTTGTTTGGTAATATTTCAGGAGGTATTAATTCTTTCTTGCCATGCATTAGATAAAAGGATGTCGGACTGAGGTCATTAATCTCAATATTATAAAGGCTATTAGTTTCAATGTCTGGATCTAAATAATTTAATAATAATTTTTTTTCTTTTTCATCAAATTGCTTTAAAGATGAACCCACTGTAAAAGCTAAGGCGGCTGCTTGCCAGTCATTTTTCCTGACCAAACAAATTATCTTAAACTGAAGCATTCCCTTAAAGTTTGGATATTTATTTGCCAAAGCACAAGTTTTTGACAGTCTTCCGTTCAGAGATGCAACCTGAATTCTTCTCTTCATGAGTTCAACTGATGGTTCTTTAATATAATTTAGGATCTCTTCTGCTTCATCAATCGCACCCAAATTAATAAGTTTATCAATACGTGACAGTAGGAACAAATATCCCATATTCTTCACTCCTATGGAGTTTAACGGAGGTTTTGCATCTACAAGTAAAAGTCTTTTAAAGATTTTATTAGTGGAGGTTAAAGTAAAACTAGGAATACTATTTAGCTTTTCCGATAGTACTTTTTCGGTTGAGTTTTTCCATAAATCACTTGGGAACTTAGTTCTTTCAATTGAGATTAACCCTATACCATTTACGTTTATCTCTCCCAGGAAATTTTCTTCAACATTTTTTTTATCTAAAATGGAGTTCGACGATTTAGATATAAATGACGTCTTTCCTATACCGTTATATTCTTTGAGCGCATTCTGATGCTTACTTTCGTCCGAATATGTTTTAGAGAATATTATTACCAAGGCTAAAAAAAATAAGAAAAAAGCCCTAACTTGTTGTTTGTTCATCGATATTGACTTCAATAATTACTTCACCCTTGGGAGGATCTTGTTCGACAAGCAAATATAATAAAAAAGTTGAAATAAATATTATTACTAAACCTATAATGTAGTATTTTAGCAATCTTAATTCGTCCTCACTAAAGCCCAACTCTTTTATACAGTAAGTTTTTGCACCAATTTAAGTTTTACTTGTTATATAAAACAAATAATTCCAATGTTGGTATAGTAAATTAATTTATGCAATGAAACAAATTTTATCTAAATCGATAGTGTTAACAGGTTTAATGGGAAGCGGGAAAAGCGCTATTGGTAAAGTCCTTTCTGAAAAGATAGGGGTCCCATTATCAGATACTGACGAAATAATTGAAAAAGAAGTTGGAAAAACCATTTATGAAATTTTTAATTACTCAGGTGAAAAATATTTTAGGCAAGTTGAAGAACAAGTTGTGGGTCGATTATTAAATAAACCTGCACACATAATTTCAACAGGTGGTGGATCTATATTATCTTCTAAAACAAGGAAAGCGATTAAATCAAAATCTTTTTCTATTTGGGTTCAGTGTAATGTTAACATTATATCAAATCGTATTCATGATCAGGAAAAACGACCCCTTTTAAAGAATGAAAATATACTAGATACTCTGGTCAAGAAGAATAAAGAAAGAATTAAATTTTACAGGCAAGCAGATAGCCATATTGTCAATGAAAACTCCAATATAGAAATGACTATAGATGCCATAGTCGAAGAACTGTTTCTGAAAAAGGTGGTAAATAAATAATGATACGTAAAAAGTCTATAAGAATTCGCTCTAAAAAAACCACTTACGATATTTTGATAGGTAGAAATATTTTAAAACAGAACAATAACTATCTTCAATTAACTTTAACAGATAAGAAAATCGCTATAATTTCTGATAAAACTGTTCATAACTTACAATATTCAAATTTCTTGGATCAAATAAGCGATTTAAAAGTTGATCCTCACTTGTTTTTAATAGAACCAGGTGAACCTTCTAAAAACTGGAATGTTCTGAAAAATTTTCTAGATTGGTTAACTGAACTAAATTTTGACAGGACAGATTATGTTATCGCTTTTGGTGGAGGAGTAGTTGGAGATCTAGGATCTTTAGCTGCAAGTTTATTTCGTAGAGGTATAAATTTAATTCAAGTTCCGACAACCTTATTATCTCAAGTAGATAGTTCAGTAGGAGGTAAAACAGCTGTAAATAATGGGCCAGGAAAAAACTCTATTGGAACGTTCTATCATCCTAAAGTTGTATTTTGTGATACATCTTTTCTAGGCACATTGCCGGAAAGAGCATTTCTTGCAGGATATGCAGAGGTTTTAAAAATGGCTCTTGTTTTTGATAAGGATTTTTACAAATTCTTGATAGAAAATCAGAGGCTTATATCATTGAGAGACGAGGCAACTTTGTCGCACATCATCGATAAATCTCTTGAACTAAAAAGCAAGGTTGTCGAAATCGACGAAACCGAGCAAGGAGATAGAGCACTCTTAAATTTTGGTCATACCTTTGGACACGCCTTAGAGACTTATTTTAGTTACTCGGAAAAATTACTACATGGTGAAGCAGTTTCTCTCGGGATAGTTCTTGCTTCCCGTTTTTCAAACCAAGAGGGTTTTTTGAGCGAACGCAAGCTTGAGAATATAGACCACCACTTGCGCTCAATGAAACTTCCTACCGTAATAACTCAAATTCACAATGGTAAGCTAGATATATTAAAATTAATGACGTTTATGAAACAAGACAAAAAAGTAGTCGGCGACAATATTAACTTGATTTTATTAAAAGATATAGGTAATGGCTTTATTGAAAGAAACGTGTCTTTTCAAAAATTAGAGAAATTTTTACAACTTCAATTAAGTTAGAGAATGGTTAACAAGCTCCATATTAACTTTAATAAACCGCAAAGACAAAAAGATAGATTATTATCAATCTTTTTGTCTAGAAAAGCCGTTGCAGGAGTTATTATTTTAATAGTAGCTATTTGGATGATTCCTGGTTTATTCGTTGAGAATAAAGAAAAAAGTGAGGTAATAAAACGAGATGATACTGAAAAGGTATTTGTAGTATCTGCTCAAAAAGTACAAAACCGCGATACCTACAGGGTTGTGAGAGCTAGTGGCGTGCTAAAACCGGTTTTTGAAGTTGATGTCTTA
>CACJUU010000026.1 GCA_902596605.1 uncultured Alphaproteobacteria bacterium
CGAAGGAACCGTATCCACAACCTATATCAGCAATTTCCAAGACAATATCGCTTCTCGAAATTTTCTGAATCTCCTTGAGGATTAGATCAAATCGTTTTTCTTGACGCGCAGTTGAAGCCCAAAAAACTCCTTTAGCTGTAGGCCCAAACTTTTCAAACCTTTTTGAGTATTGAGAATTAATTTCAGTTTCTAATAATGCCCAGCTTTTCATTTTTTAGTACAATCAAATTACAATTCACTTAATCATGTAGTATATTCAAATCGCCTGAGGAAAATCCTCTGCTACTAATTTAAACATAAAGAGAAGAATAGGAATATTAAAGATGGGCACGAGTATGATGAAAGCAATAACCTATAGTGAATTCGGTATATCTACTGATGTTTTAAAATTAAAAGAACTACCGATTCCAAAACCAGGTAAAGGTGAGGTACAAGTTTCCCTCCAATTCTCTGGTTCCAACCCATCAGATGCAAAGTCAAGAGCAGGAAATCGGCCGGGAGTTACTAAACCACAGTTTGAGCAGATCATTCCAAACTCCGATGGCTCTGGGGTTATCAGTGCTGTTGGAGAGGGCGGTCAGGAAAGTCGAATTGGACAAAGAGTGTGGATTTGGAACGGTCAATGGCAACGACCAAACGGAACTGCAGCAGAGTATATTACGGTTCCAAGTACTCAAGCTGTCGAAATGCCAGGTGATATGTCTTTTGAAACGGGAGCTTGTATGGGAATTCCTGGACTAACTGCTTCGTATTGCACGTTGGGAGATGGACCAGTTAAAGGGAAAACAGTTTTTGTATCTGGAGGAGCAGGAGCAGTAGGACATACGTGCATACAATTGGCCAAGTGGTCTGGTGCATATGTAATCGCCTCTGGATCTGAAAACGGGTTCGAACACATTCGAGATGCGGGTGCAGACCATGTATTTGATTATAGAGATCCCAATTTATCCAAAAAGATTTTAGATATATGTCCGTCAGGAGTTGACCGAGCTATAGAAGTGGAATTTGGGGAGAATGTAAATCTCTTGCACAAGATTGTCAGACAAAATGGAGAGATTTCTTTGTATGGGGGTGCAAAAAATATGAGCCCTATATTTCCTTTTGGACCTTACCTTTTCAAAGCTTTAAAGATCAATATTGCATTGATTTATATTTTGCCTAAGCAAGACAGAGATATTGCTATACAAGCGTTACATGATGCTTATTCAGACGGTGCTCTTAAGATGGCGGTTGGTGGTCTTTTTAACTTGGAGGAATGTGCATTATCTCATGATGCCACATTAACTCCCGGTAGAAAGGGTAGTGTTCTTATAAAATTAAAATAATTTATTTAGGTTTATAGGCAGACGGAAAGACACAAAGTCCAACCGTCTGCAAAATCGCTTTTAAATATGCATCAATTTTAAATATGCATCAACATTCGTGAAGATTTAAGCGTTCCTAAATCGTTAGCCTTTTCAACTAGAGCAGTAAAATCTGCGTTTTGTGACATCGCGTCTACTGATGTCCCCCAATGTTCTAAAGAATTAAATCGATAAACGGCACCCATCATTTCGTGGTCTGAAGCCAGAATTGGTACACCGATCCCGATTGAAACATCAAGACTTTTTGTAAGCGCATCCATTTCAGGTGCAAGTTCAAGAGCTTTCGAAAGATTTTTTCGAGGCATGTGGTACATGCGTTGAACAAGGATTGGTCGCGGAGGATTGGTAGGAGCTCCATAGGCCATCCTAAAAAGGTTTGGACCTCGCAGTTCTCCTGCGGGGCTCGCTGAGCGTTCATCCATGAGAGCAGCCATGTCAGAGTCTCCAGAAAAACTTTGAAAAGCTGTTGCGCCCTTTGAAAATGACTCATACATACTCATGAGAACTAGATCACCTACACCCTGCCCAACAATCACTTTCCACAACCGGGTTGTTGCTCCATGCTTGGCGAATATTTCACTCGCTCTTTTAAATCTAATCTCTGCTAGCTTTTCTTTACCTACGTCAGGTGTTATTTCTCTAATAGATACTACGTTCATTGGTCCCTCCTTTTTAAGTTCAAATAATGCACTATTATAGCAAATATTTTTTAAAAAAATATGACAAAACCTTCTTATTAAAAAAAAAAATGATAAAATATTTTTGAGCATGTTAGGAAATTTGTCGTAAATGAAAAAAACCCTTATTATATATTCCACTACAGATGGGCAAACAAAAAGGATTTGTGACCGAATAATTGATTTCTCAAAGAGAAAATCGGAAATTACTCTATGTGGAATAGAAAACGCTCCCGAGATTGATTTGGCTCAATATAGAAAAATAATTATTGGAGCCAGCATTAGATATGGAAAACATAATCCGCTGGTATATGAGTTTGTTAAAGTAAACAGAGATGAGCTACAAAAAAAATCCACTGCGTTTTTCACAGTAAATGTTGTTGCTAGAAAAAAGGAAAAAAACCAACCAAATACTAATCCCTATATGAAAAAATTCTTAGAATTATCGGGGTGGCAACCGGATAAATTAGCAGTTTTTGCAGGAAGGATTGACTATCCTAGTTACAGGTTTTTAGATCGCCTAATTATTCGATTTATTATGCTTATAACAAAAGGTCCAACAGATACAAGCCAGACGTATGAGTTTACTGACTGGAACAAAGTTGCAAATTTTGCGAAGGAAGTTTTATAACTTTAAAAGTGGGAGAGGGTTGTTACCCCCTCCCTAATAATTTTATTTAATTTTTATAAGACGTGGCTTCTTTTCTTCTGGAACTACTCTCTCTAATTCTATTGAGAGCATTCCGTCTTTTAAAGCTCCGTCTTTAACGATTATGTCGTCGGCTAGAGTGAATTTACGAGTAAAATTTCTGGAAGCGATACCTCGATAGACTTTATTATCGCTTTCTTCAACTGTTTTCATTGATTTGATTGTCAAAACGCCGTCCGCTAGTTCAACGTCTATATCAGATTTACTGTAGCCGGCTAATGCCATTTCAATTGTGTACTTATAGTCATCGTGTTGTACGATGTTATAATGGGGAAACCCCACATTAGTGTCACTCTGGTGCGCTGCGTAGTCCCAAAGGCGATCAAACGTCTTATCAAAACCAACGGCAAAGGGTGAAAATGTATTGGTGTCAAATGCCTGTAGGGCACTTCTTAGTGTGCTTAAACTGTTCATTATTATCTCCTTTATTAAGCAAGATTTATGTGAGTAGACCCTATTAGGCGTCTACCTTATACAGATGGGTACTGAAAAAAAAATTACAAGATCTATGCTTGTAAAAAGTATATTTTTATTTTTCCGTTAGCCCATAGGGTTTGAGGGCAGATATTAATTCGTTAAGATATGTTTTATCACGCGCAGTGATATATTCTTTATGAATAATTTCACCTGTTTTACCCTTTCCGTCGATGGCTTTATGTAGCTCGAACATTTTTTTTGCTTTCTTCTTACTTCCCTTCAACTCATACAGATAAGCAAGCTGCAAATATAATGTTTGGTCAACCCCACTCCAGTTGTGCTTTTCATTTAATTTCGTAAGAGCGAAGCTCTCAGATTTCTCATATTGTTTATTTTCAATTAAAGCGTGATTGTACATATAAAATATCCATGCCGCATGGTGGGGATTCGACAACATTATTCTTTCATAGTTTTCTATTGCTTCTTCTAACCTGCCACAGGAGTGAACAACTAGATTTGCCATACCTAAATCTGAATGATCTTTTGATGCTTGTAATAGAGTAGGTATTCTTCCACAGGCTTCATTATACTTTTTTAAAAATAATTCGATTAAGCCTGCAAGAGCTTTAGGTGTTGTCCATTCGGGAAACTCATCAATAGCATTCAATGCAATAGCATAGGCTTTCTCCATATCCCTTTTTGGGTTTTCAGAGATCCTCATTGTAACCTTTCTCCAGTTAACCCAAGCCATCATAAAATTTAATCGTCGGTTACTCGGATCCAACTCAATAGCTTTTTTCCATAGCTTTTCGGCTTTTTGACTTCCCTCCACCGTTTTAAGACCAAAAGCAGACCAAGCATTAAGATAATTTTTATACGCTTCTGGGTTAGTAAAATAGTTTACATCGGTTAGCTGTGATCCCCGTGTTTTAACACTAAGCTGTTCCAGAATGGCTAAAC
The DNA here is from genome assembly GCA_902596605.1 of uncultured Alphaproteobacteria bacterium. Taxonomy (GTDB): domain Bacteria; phylum Pseudomonadota; class Alphaproteobacteria; order Rhodobacterales; family Rhodobacteraceae; genus CACIJG01. The sequence continues at coordinate 4,128 of CACJUU010000026.1, forward strand.
TTATCTTTTCTTGAGCTGGGAAAAGCTGTTTTAATTCTCCAAAATCAAAAAGCTTTGACCATACAACCTCACTCCTTTTAAGATCAGTCATTTGCAAAGTAACACGAAAGGCTCCCTCCGTACCCTGAACATCTCCTCTTAAAAGATATTGAACCCCATAGTTCTGTGAAATCTCTTCGTCAGTATAATTTTTTTCTTGAATATATTTCCCGGTACTTGAAGAGGATACCAATATTGAGTCATTAATTGATAATGTGGATATTATATTACTTGTTACCCCAAATCCGATGAAGTCATTATCAGATTTCCCAGTTTGATTTTCAAAAGGCATTACCAAAATTGAGGGTTTATCCGTTGGCATCGTTTGGGTTTTGCTTACTGGTTTTGTATCTGATTGGAGATAAAAAATAATTCCAACAATTACAACTGCGAATACGGAGGCTACAATACCTAAATTTCGTAGTATCGGATTTGAAGATGTTCTTAGAGTTCGTTTTTGCGATTTACTTAAAAGAATATCATAGGCGTGAAATTCATTTTCTTTGACTTTCTGTAAACCAAGATCATTAAAGGATAAATTTACTTTTCCTTTAACTAAATCAAATATTGACTTGGAAATCGTTACTCCTGAAGGTTGAGCCAAGGCCTCTAGTCTCGCTGCAATATTTACACCATCTCCCAGAAGATTTCGCTTCTCTTTTATTACGTCACCCATATGTATTCCAACTCGAAATTGCAACTTAATTGGAAGGTTATTCTGAGAGTAAAATTCTCTTAGACGTCCTTGAAATTCAGATGCGCATTCTACAGCTGATACGGCACTAGGGAATTCGGCAAAGAAAGAGTCGCCACCAGAATTAAAGAGACGCCCTTCATATTTTTTGAATAGATCTTTAAGAATATTTTCGCACGCTCGAAGAGTTTTTACTGACTCATTCTCATTTTTTTCCATATGCTTGCTATAACCGACGACGTCAGTGGCAAAAATAACTGCTATTTTTCTATTTATGGTGTTAATGATTTTGCTCTCATAGAAGTTTATGTAAAGAACTATTAATCAAATATATCGCAAATGGCTAATTTGTGTATAGTAAATTTGTCTGGTAAGCGGTTCTAAGTAGCAAAATTATTAACAAAAATGGAGTAGGCGCATTGATTGCTGTAATAAGCTATTTTGATAGTAATCCAGAGCCTTTAAATTGTGAGAGCGTTGTAGCAGAAAACACTGCAACCTCTCGTGATGGTTTTTATTTTGTGCCTTTGAATAAAGATGACGTGCCCTTGGGAACTCAAATAATTTTAAAAGAAGAACCAATAGAGGGGCTGAAGAAATATTTGTCGAATAAAAACTTTCAGGGTATTGGACCGAAGAATGCTGATACCATAGCGCAGAATATTGGGATGACAGTTATCAAGTATTTACATGAGCGCAAGGTAAACATACTTGAAGAAAAAACGTCAAAGAAACTTTCCGAAGCTTTATTAGGGGGATGGGATCTAGATTATGAAAACTCAGGGTTTGAAATATTATTTTCACAAATTGGCTTTTCATATACACAAAAGAAATTTGTTAAAGAAGAGTTTGGGAATAAGTTTTTTGCTGAAATACATAAAGATCCATATATGTTGCTTCAAAGAATTCCTAGACTCAGCTTTGATAAGATAGAGAGTATTATTTCCATTTTTGGAATTGAAGTTTCTTTAGATCAAAAAATAGTTGCCGCTACGAGACATGCACTGATGCAAAGTGAAGCCGAACGTGGCAACACCTGTGGGCCTTTAGAGAGGGTTTTACTGAGAACTCAAGAAATAACAAAAAATGACATTGAAACAATTCAAACGGCTATTAACAGCCATGAGCATTTATTTAATAATTTTAAAGTGCAAGATAAAAATTTTTTAGAAACCATAGAATCATGTGAACGAGACAACGATATTGCTCAACAGATCTGTTTGATAAAAGATAATTTCAAACCAATAAAGGGCAAGCATTTTTCGGCTAACAAAAATGCCACTAATCCTTTGTCAGAAGAACAAGTGCAAGCAATTCAAAATTCATTAGAAGCAGGAGTTTCGATTATTACTGGTGGCCCAGGAACAGGTAAAACAAGAATTATAGAAGGCCTCGCTCAAGTTTTAGTCAACGGCTTTAGAAAGACAATTCGTATCTGTGCTCCCACGGGACGAGCGGCAAAACGAATAGCAGAAAATCAAGCATTAAAAAAATTTCAACCTTCGACCATTCACATGCTAAAAGCGATGATAGATTCATCAGCTAAAGATATTGAGTTTGATACTTTGATTGTGGATGAATCCTCCATGATCGATATAAATTTATTCAATGATTTGGTTAAAATGCTACCGTTAGGGTCACAACTTATTTTAATTGGAGACGTTGACCAACTACCTCCTGTCGGCGCAGGGCAACCATTTTTAGATTTAATAAGATCAAAAAAAATTGTTGTTAGCAGATTATCAAAGCAATTTCGACAAGGCAGTGATAGCGTGATCCCAAAAGTAGCTAGAGCAATAAATAAAGGCGAGTTAATAGAATTCTCTTCAGATTTTTCTAGCTCAGGCTTTTCATTTGTAGAAGTTGACAAGGGTCAAGTTGTCGAAAAAATTATTGAAGTAGTTGATTTTTTTACCGGGAATAAAAACGGCAGTATAGATTTTGACAAAACACAAATTCTTTCCCCAATGCGCCGTTATTCAAGTGGTCTTATAAATTTAAATTCAATTATGCAAAAAAAATATAACCCTAATGGCGAAAAGGTTTTTTCAAAAATGGAGGGTGAAAAAGAAATAAAATTTTGTGCAGGTGATAAGGTGATATGTACACAAAATGATTATGATATTGATGTTAGAAATGGCGATATTGGTTACGTTGTAAATAAAGTTGGAAAAAATATTAGAGTGGAGTTTGATGGAGAAATGAAACTCTTTCATAACAATAAAATAGATTATTTAGACTTAGCGTATGCTATAACGGTTCATAAGAGTCAAGGTTCTGAATATCCAAACGTCGTGATGCCAATAGTGGATGATCATCGCATAATGCTCACGAGAAAATTGATATATACGGCAATCACAAGAGGGAAGCAGAATGTCTGCTTAATTGGGAGCAAAGGAGTATTACGAGAAGCACTTAAAAAGGTGTTTCTGAATTTACGGTATTCTAATCTCAATCAAAAAATTGAAAACGCTAACATGAATTTATTTCACCAAAACTAGGTTAGCAAGATACTTATTTTACAAAAAGGAAAAATTTGATGATCATCAAAGCACCCATAAAATTAATTGGTAACAACGGATCACCCTACACACGAAAGATGGTCGCCTTATTAAGGTATAAGCATATCCCGTATAAAATTATCTGGGGAGAGCCAGACGAATATTTAGACCGGAACAATATCGAAAAACCTAAACCAGTTTTACACCCAACCCTCTTATTCGAAAATTCTGAAAAGAAAATTATGGCAGTTACTGACTCAACCCCTATCATTAGAAAGCTAGAGAGTAAATTCACGACCCGCAGCACTATTCCCTCAAACCCAGTTTTGAGATTTTTAAACTATTTGCTTGAAGATTATGGTGATGAGTGGGGAACGAAATTTATGTTTCATTACCGATGGTATGATGACAAGGACATTGACAATGCAGGGACGTTGTTACCCCTTTATGCAAACTCCACTCTTACAAACGACGAACTTAGTTATAAAAAAGAAAAAATAGCACAGCGCCAACTTGGAAGGGTTTGGGTTGTAGGATCGAACAAAAAAACAGCGCCTCTTATAGACCAATGTTTCAAAAAAATTATAAGCATTTTAGAGGATCATTTCATTAACCTCCCCTTTTTGCTTGGATCCCGTCCATCTTCTGCAGATTTTGCTTTCTTTGGACAATTAAGCCAATTGGTAGGATTTGATCCTACACCTCGTTCTATAATAGAGAAAAACTCAATGCGCACTATGGCTTGGGTAGGAAAAACAGAAGACCTTTCTGGATTAGAACCCGATAGCGAAGATTGGATTAGTGACTCAAAGCTTCCCGAAACCATTAAAAGAATTTTTTGTGAAGTTGGAAAGACATATGTCCCAACTATGCTAAAGAACGAAGAAGCTTTTAATAGTGGTGAAGAAAAATGGAGTGCAGAAATTTTAGGTCGTGAGTGGGAACAAAGAACATTTCCCTATCAAGTAAAATGTTTAAAATGGATTCGTGAAGAGTTCAGAAGTCTTGGTGACAAAGATAAACAAAAAGTACGTAACTTACTAAAAGATACAGACTGTGAAAGGATCTTGAATTAAATAAATACCCTAATTTTGTAAAGTCATTTATCTGGCCTTAGATTCAAGATTATTTTCTTTGTGGTAGGTGTTATCTTCTCATATACGTGAGAAAGAATTTCAATCCTATCAAAAATAGTTAGGTTATTTAATAAGTATTCCCTCAGATTTTCTCCAAAAACCTGTCTTAATTGTGTTCCTATATTAATTTTGCAAATGGCAGTATTTTTTGCTAACCACTGAAGTTGAGTGGTCTTTATACCGGACCCGCCATGAATGACCAGTGGGCACTTTACAAATTTTTCAATTTGAGAGACTAGTTTGATATCGACTTCTGTTGCCTTCTCCTGTTCGAGATGAGTGTTTCCAACAGAAATTGCTAAAGCATCTACCTGCGTAGCTGCATAAAATTTTTGTGCAAGTTTCGGCTCAGTAAACTTAGATTTTATTCCTTGATCGTAACCAACAACTCCCAGCTCTGCCTCTACAGATGCTCCATAATTTTTTGCAAGCTCCACAGCTTTGCATGTCATATCAATGTTTTCGTTAAGTTCCATGTTTGACCCATCAAACATAATTGATGAAAAGCCACTATCTAGAGCTCTTTCGCACTCTTTTAAATTAGTAGAGTGGTCCAATAGAGTTACGATATTAATTGATGCATCTTCTGCAAGTTTTTTTAACATCGGCCCCATTATTTCTATAGGAGTGTTTTCGCGGCAATTTGGTCCAACTTGCAAGATAATTGGGCAGCTAATTTCTTCTGCTGCCTTTACATAATATTTTGCATCTTCCCATCCCAGTATAACTAAACCTGCAAGTGCGTACCTCTTGCTTCTAGCAACATGAAGCTCTTGGCTGAGTGTAGATAAGGTCATTTAAATTTGGCTATCATATCTTTAATGCCAGGTATAGTTTCGACTTGCCAGCTATATTCAGGTTGAAAATATTGAACTAAAGATCTCTGAGATTTACCGGCTAAAATTGTGAAATAGTACATCTGATAACCTGGAGCGACCACACAAGGATGATACCCCTTATCAATTACAAAAGTTGATTGATCAACTATATGATGCGCATCTCCAACCATTTTATTTTCTCCTTGCAATAATTGAAGAGCAAATCCTTCCTTAGGATCGAATCTAAAGTTGTAGACTTCATCATGGTGTGTTTCACCATCTCTATCAGTGTCGTGCTTGTGGGGTGGAAACCCTGACCATCCACCTTTACCGACAGTAAAAAGCTCAGAAACTAATAGGCGACCAACTTTTCCATTTTGTTTTTGTCCTAAGATATGTTTAATTTTTCTATGAGTTTTGGTGTCGTCAGACCCATATTGAACTACATCCACGTCTTCTCCCATAATATAGAATGGCTGTAATTGCTCTGAATACTTGGCTCCCGCAATAAAAATTTCCGCGTGGTCACAAGCACATTTTATTTTTGCGGTTAAACCCGTTGGCACATAAACCCCTTCAGGCTCTCCGTCCCAAACGTTATTAATCCGATTACCTATTAAACGTTCGTCCAAAGAATAGACATTCACAATAATACTCCCCGTCGCAGGAACAATACAGCTCTCATACTCATTTAATTCGTAAACAAATTCTTCATCTCTATTTAAAATAACTCTATTGAAAAAAGCGTATGGAACCTTTGCATCGTTTATATCAATTATGGGTCTATTATCATTGTCATGGGGCGGTATGTGCAATTTATACTCCTAATTTGTCTCGATAAATTCAATTAGCTGGTTAAGATTGGGCATTGCCGATGAGCATCCTTCTTTCGAAACGACAATAGCTGCAGACGCGTTACCTCTTTTTATAGCTGATTCTAAGCTTAATCCATTTGAGAGTGAGTGAAGAATTGTACCTAAGAACGCATCACCAGCTCCGTATGGTTTCTTTGCTTTCACTTTAAACACGGTATATGACTCCGTTTCACCGTCTAAAATAATGTCACAACCATCAGCTCCTTTTTTGAATAACACTAGTTGGTTTGGATTAAAATTAGCGCTGACCTTTCGTAAATCCGTTTGTTCAAACATTATTTCAAACTCTTCTCTATTGCCAACACACATATCAGCTATTTTTGCAACTCCTCGAAGTTCAGCGGATGCCAATGATATTGAAGTCCAGGCATTTGCTCTGTAATCAACGTCGAATATAACTGGGCATTTTGCATTTTTTGATTTTTCGATAAGTAGGTTTATTGTTGATCTCGATGGTTCATCCGAAAGCGCAGTTCCAGTGATCACAATACCGGCATAATTCTCTAGATTTAAGCTATCAATATTTTGTTTATCTATCAAAAGATCAGCGGCATTATTACGATAGATAACGACCTTTGGCTCTTCTCTTATCTCTGCTATTGCAAGTGATGTGCGGGCACTATTATTTTGAGACTTGGTTACTAGTGAAGTATCTACTTTATGCTCCTCTAATTTTTTCCAAACAAAATCACCAATTTCATCATCTGAGACCACAGTTATAATTTGAGAACGACCTCCGAGTTTGGAAATAGAAACAGCAATGTTTGCAGCAGATCCCCCTAAATCAGAGATAAATGTACCGGCTGCACTCGTTTGTTTATTGGCTGGTTTAGGGTAAAGGTCCATTCCAGCTCTTCCTACAATTACAAATTTACCCTTTGCCATTTGTTGTTTTAATTTTATGGGTAATTCGATGGTCATTAAACTTAGGCAATTATCTTAAAATCATATTCTTCTAAGCAGGAAACTAAGGTCTTGAAACCCTTTTTTGCGTACTCAAATGGATTGGCTTTCAGAGGATCTTGCTCTGCTTCAATCACTATCCAACCTTTGTATCTAATATCTTTAAGTCGTTTGATAAACTTTCGATAATCAATGCAACCATCTCCTGGCACTGTAAACACGCCATCCAATACGCAGTCTAAAAAGCTATCTTTACTTTTATCCACGTTCTTGAAAACGTCCTTTCTAATATCTTTTGTATGAATATGATTTATTCTATCCCCATAATTAGAAATAATTTTATCATAATCACCGTCGGCAAATAAAAGATGTCCTGTGTCTAGAAGAAGACCAACTGAGTCTCTAGTGCTATTCATTAATTGCTCGATCTCATTTTGTGTCTCTACGGCTGTACCCATATGGTGATGAAAGGTCAATGGTACGCCTTTGTCTAAGCAATAATCGGCTAGATCACCTAAATCTCGGCCGTATTGCTTAATATCAAATTCGGATAATCTCGGCCTCGAATTCAAGGGTTTATTCTTTTTGTTTTGAACTGTATTGAACGTTTCACCATAAACTAAAACGCTCGCACCAACTTCGGCAAATAAATTTAAAGTTTCATCTAGTTTAATTTTTTCGTCTTTTAGATTGTTATTTAGCATTGTGCCAGAATACCAACCGGAAATAAGCTTTAATTCATGCTCTTCTAAAACTTCTTTAAGGCTAGAAGGGTTCTTTGGAAATTTTCCACCTAACTCAGTACCTGAAAATCCAGCCAATCGTGTTTCTTTTAAGCATGTTTCTAAACTCGTATCACCTCCAAGTTCAGGTAAATCATCATTAGTCCATGAAATTGGCGACATACCAAGCTTTACCTCCATATACAACTCTCTTTCTTTAAAACAATCTATTTATTCACTATCCAATCATGATTTGGATCATTTTTAAACTTCCAAACTCTCTTGGGACCTGCCATTACATTTAAATAATAACTTTTATACCCATGTGGGACACCAACTGGATGATAGCCAGCCGGAACTAGTACGACACTTTTATCAGAGGGCGACATGGATTCATTAATACTCAAATCGTCTGTGTATACACGTTGGGTTACGTATCCTTGCGAAGGATCTATTCTATGATAGTACGTTTCTTCAAGATAGGACTCTGTTGGTAAATTGTCCTGATCATGTTTGTGAGGCGGATAGGAGGACCAGTTTCCTGATGGAGTAATAACCTCAACTACTAATAAGCTATCAGCTGGCTCAGTTTCTGGAAGTATGTTGCAAACATATCTAGTGTTGGAACCTTCCCCCCTTTTTTCTTTTTCCATTTTCTCTGGTATAATTACACGAAATTCCTGATCCTTAGTTAAGCCGGGTGCGGTGCAATAAGCAAACTCACAATCTGTAAGTGTATTTATTTCAAAGCTATGATTGGCTGGACAGTAAAACGCAAAAGGTGCCTCGTTATCAAATACTGAACTTCTGCCTTTAAAGTTCCCAACTTCTTCTCCATTTAAAAAAAAGTTTATTTCTCCACTTAATAACACAACGCAGACCTCTCGTGAGTCACCATTTCTAAAGAACTTATTTCCTTTAAAAGCTTTATAAACCTCTAATCCAACATATTTCCAGCCAGCACTCGAAGGAGTAATGTTATGTAATCTCGTAGATTTCAAATCTGGATTAATTAGGAGCTTGCTCACTATTTGGATCCTTTGTCTTGTATTGCTCTAGCCAATAAATATTTCTTTGAAAGATCTGACTTGCTATTATCGATGAAGGTTTCTGGAATGGCCACATCCCACCAAGCACCTCCTTCCTCAGTACTTATATTTGGATCTGTATCTATCACTATAACATTAACGCCCTTTTTTGAAATTGCGCTTTTAACCTCTCTCTCCAATTCAGTTATGTCGGAAACATGGGTGGCTTCAGCTCCCATAGATTTTGCATGAGAAACGTAATCAATTTCTATCTGATTTTCGAATTTAGAGTCTGAAAACAGGTTGTTAAACTCGGTCCCCCCAGAAGCTTTTTGTAAGCGATTAATACAACCATAACCTCTATTATTTGTAAGGATGAGAGTCATTGAAACGCCCATCATTGCGGCGGTAGCGAGTTCCGAATTCATCATTAGGTAAGAGCCATCGCCTGCAAAAATTACATTTGGTCTATTAGGTGCAGCGAGATTTACTCCAATACCAGCTGAAACCTCATATCCCATACAAGAATACCCATATTCCATATGATACGTATCTTGATCTAAAACTCTCCAGAGTTTATGTAGTTCTCCTGGCATTGACCCTGCCGCGCCTATTACGATTGTGTTTTCTGGCACACTTCGATTTACTGCTCCGATTACTTGACTGTCGGCAGGAAGACTATTCATTAAACTAGTAGAAGTTACTTTGTCTACGTCTTTTGTCCAATTTGACTTTGCTCGGGAATAATGCGCGATATAGTCTGCACTAACCTTATAATTTATGCTTAGCGCTCTCAGCAATTGGAGTGTCTCCTTAGCATCCCCCAGAACAGGTATGGACTTGTGTTTGGTTAGATCATGTGCCTGAACATTTATGGAATATACCGGAGCTTTTATTAGTCCGTTGGAGCCTGTAGTAAAATCTTGCAAGCGACTTCCTACGGAAATAACGAGATCTGCACCTGATATAATTGCATTGGCTGAACTAGAACCTGTCACTCCGATAGATCCAAGGTTCTGCTCATCTTTTTCTACTATGACTGATTTTCCAGCTTGTGTTGCCACTAGTGGTATTTTAGTTAGATCTAAAAATTTCTTTAGTTCGATTTGCGCATCGCTATATTTTACTCCTCCACCAGCGATTACTACAGGTTTTTTTGACTTTTTTAGTGAGTTAGCCAACCTCTCTATCTCTCTACGGTCTGGTTGAATTCTTCTGACATTCCAGTGAACAATTTCAAAAAAAGATTCTGGATAATTATAGGCTTCGGCTTGGACATCTTGACAAAACGCAAGAGTAACAGGGCCAGCCATAGCTGGGTCAGTAAGAATAGACATGGCTTTTGGTAACGCATTGAGTAATTGTTCGGGCCTAGTTATTCGATCAAAATATCTGCTGACTGGTCTGAAGCAATCATTAGCAGATACAGTTCCGTCTTCAAAATCTTCAACCTGTTGAAGTACTGGGTCAGGGCGTCTGTCAGCAAAGATATCACCTGGTAGTAAAAGAATTGGTAGCCTATTCACGTGAGCTAATGCCGCTGCTGTTACTAGGTTGGTTGCCCCAGGACCAATAGATGATGTGACGGCCATAAACCTTCTCCTGCGCATCTCTTTTGTATATGCTAATGCCGCATGGGCCATGCCTTGCTCGTTATGCCCTCTATAAGTCGGAAGTTCGGATTTATGCTTTTCTAGAGCCTCACCTATGCCAGCAACGTTACCGTGACCAAATATTCCCCACACACCTTTGAAAGCCATTTCAAACGATCCATCAAATTGTTCAATCTTCTGGGCAATCATCCACTTTACCAGAGCCTGCGCTGCAGTTAATTTAACTGTTTTCATTTTTAATTTTTCCTCTTCCATAACTTTATAAGCGTAGTAAATTTATTAAACATCTCATCCTTTGCTTGTTGATTAGTTATTTTATTTCCAAACCACTTTCTGGCTGTTTCAAAAAATATTGACCGTCCTACTGCAAACCCCTTTACGTGTTTATAATTTTTACATAGATCAAAAACTGAAGCCAATTTATCTGAAGGCGCATCCATGCCCAAAACGATTATTCCTTGGGCATATGGATCAAACTGCTGTACGATATCATTGGCTTTCGACCAAAACTCGACATTTTCAATAGGCTCTAGTTTCCACCAATCGGGATAAATATTCTCTTCATACAACTTCTGCATAAGAGATAGGATCTGCTCAGGAGAGCTAGCTTTGTCATTTCTTTTTGTAATAATCTCCAATAATAGTTCATGGTTAGTAAGCCTACACGCTTGCGCTAATTGACTTAAAAGTTTTACTTGATGTTCATAGATGTCTTTTGAATCATCATTTCTTAAGGGTGCCAAGACTTTCACACAATGATTAACTGGCCAGTTTGCCAGTCGTGATCCTATATCAGGCTCTTCAGTTAATTCTAAAGGAAATACACCTGCCTTTTCAATTGGTCTACCAATCCAAATGTCATGATCAGACGCCGCATGCAAAGAGCTTTCTGCATATTCTTCATCTAAAAGGATACCTACATTTTCTTGCTCAGTATTTTGTGCCTTCAAACAGGCCTCTAATGCCATTGATTTGAAAACAGCGATATCCTCTTTTTGTTTTTCATTTTCCTCTGCTAGCTTTTTAAATTGCACTCTGTGATCTATTGCCAAAGTAAAAAGGTTATCAAAACTCTTTCTTCTATTCGTACTCCAATGCAGTTGTTCAAGAAATGTATCTTGTCTTAAAGAAAAGTGCTGGCTTCCATTTTTGAGGTAGTGTTCTAACTCTATTTTAGATGGATAAGCTGGTGCACATCCATGTCGAGAGACTGCTAAAGCACCACATGCATTGGCATATTTTGCGCATAATTCCAACGGCTGGTCATTTAACCAACCATATAAAAAGCCTGCCATAAAGCCATCACCAGCACCCAGGACATTAAATATCTCAATTTTATTAACTTTTACAGAAATACCTGAATCCCAGTTAATTATAGCATTGGGGAAAATGGTGCACCCCATGGCGCCCCTTTTACAGACTATTATCGCTTGCGTTAGTTCACGACAGATTCGAAGCGCTTTTAATGTGTCTTGAGTTCCTCCTGCTATATGCCATTCTTCTTCCGTTCCTACAATAAGATCACAGTGGCTTATGATTTTTTGAACATGACTTGTTACGACCTCACTTTCTTTGAACCTGCTCTCACCATCACCATGACCGCCTGGGGACCACAGGTTCGGACGATAATCAATATCAAACCCGACAAGCACATTATTGTTCTTTGCATAGTTAATTGCTTGGAACGAAGCTTCTGATACTTGCTTCGAGCTAAAGTGGGTACCGGTTACAACAACACATTTTGAGCGTTTAATAAAATCTGGATCAATTTCATTCTTTGTGAGGCCCATATCAGCACAATTCTCACGGTAAAATAATAGAGGGAATTGTTCCTTATCGCGAATTCCTAAAATAGCGAGAGCGGACAAACGTTCCTTATCAATAATAATTCCCTCTGTGTTTACACCCTCTCTAGTTAATTGCTCAGTAATAAATCGCCCGAAATGCTCATCACCTACTCTTGTAATGACTGCAGATCTCAAACCTAATCTTGATGCTCCGATGCTAATATTAGTAGGACTACCCCCAATGTATTTTTGGAACGACGTCATGTCTTCCAGTCGTCCTCCAACTTGCCCTCCATATAAATCTACTGAAGATCGTCCTATTGTTATTACATCAAGATCATTTTTTTGATTAACCATTATACTTTTAAGCCTTTCAAAAAGCTGATGTTTTCCGCTTTTAAATCACTGCTATCTTCCAGAGAATTCTGTTTCAAGTTTCTCTAACTCTGCACCACCTGCCATCAAGGGTCTAAGGTTATTCATATCAATTTCGTCTCTTGATCCCTCGGCCAAAACTTTTCCTCTATTCAGAAAAGCAAAACGATCTCCCAAAAGCTTAGCGTGCATATCATTATGGGTTATGAATATTATGGCTATGTCGCCTAACTCTTTTACTTTTTTTATTGTTCTTAAAACTTCTAACTGCTGCTTTTGTCCTAGGGCCGAAGTTGGCTCATCTAGAATAAGAACATTAGCTCCAAAATAAATAGCTCTAGCTATCGCTAGTGTTTGTCTTTGACCACCTGACATAGTTCCTATCGGTTGTGTTGGGTCCGCTACATCAATACCCAGTTTCGCCATTTCCTTTTTTGTGATTGTATTCATCAGAGGCATATTTAAAAATAAGCCTTTGGTGATCTCTCTACCTAGAAAGAAATTTCTAGTCACACTCATCAAAGGTTGTAACGCCAGGTCCTGATACACTGTGCCGATACCAGCAGACACAGCTTGTCTTGGCGACTTAAAATTCACTGGCTCACCGCTCAGCAGTATTTCGCCCTCACTAGGCATGTGGACCCCAGATAACAGTTTTATTAGCGTTGATTTACCTGCACCATTATCACCTAATAAAGCCGTTATCTCACCCTTAAAAACCTTAAATGATATATCCTTCAGCGCTATTATGTTACCAAAAAACTTCGATACACCCCTAAATTCAATTGATGGGATCATAGTCTCTTTAGCCTTTCACTATCCTGTCTCTCAAAAATTGGTTTAAAAGAGCAGATCCTAAAATTAGCATTCCTAGCATCACCCTAAAAAGGTTATTGTCGATAAAAGGTACAAAGTTTATTCCTCGGCTTGCGATTGCAAAAATTAATGCCCCAAGAACTGCTCCAACGACAGAGCCGTAACCGCCGGTTAATGCACAACCGCCAATAACCGCCGCTGCAATTGCATGTAGTTCGCGAAAATCTCCTGCTTTGGGATCTGATGCACCAGATGTCATTACGGTTAAAATACCTAAGAGACAGGCAAGAGAGGTCGAGATCATAAATAAGCTAATTTTCACCCTTGCTACTGGAACACCAACAGCTCTTGCAGCCACCGGGTCACCTCCAGACGCATATATCCAATTTCCATATGGTGTTCGATTGGTAATGAAAGCAACTATAAATACAAGAATGATAAAGTAATAAACTTCTGCATCGAAGGGAACCCCAAAAGCCTTATCGAATGCAAAAATGTTATCAATCAGTGTAGGATCCTCTCCACCTCCCGGGGGTGGTTTTAGATTTGCCTTTACAGACAATCTAGATTGATTGAAAAACGTTTGGCTAAGAAATACTGCAAACCCTCTACTAGCAAACCAAAATGCCAGAGTTACAATAAAGCTGGGAAGTCCCGTTCTGACAACAATTACTCCAATGATAAATCCTAAAAAAGCTAGCTCTATAAAGGTTAAAATGATCGCCAACTCAATGGGCACTCCAAATAAAAGAAAAATGGCAAAGCTATGTCCGGCTAAAGCAATATTTGCTCCCATGCTGAGATCAAACTCTCCTGCTATCATCAAAAGAGAGGCGCCTATAGCTAAGATGCCCACAAACGCTGCTAGCTCAACCCATGCCTGGATTCCAATTGGATTTAGCCACATT
>CACJUU010000027.1 GCA_902596605.1 uncultured Alphaproteobacteria bacterium
CGTTCATTACTTTAAATTCTCTGTCAACCGCATGTGCCTTTGGCAACAGCTTTCCTGGAGGTTTTTTCCTTAAGACATATTTATTATTTTCACTCTCAAGAAAAAAAGTTGGGTTAGACATTCCTCCTTGAAACTGCTTTACCTTTAATCCTGTACTCTCTATCTCATTGGACTCCATCCATTTCACTAGATTATCGGTGTTGAATTTATGTTTTTCCAAAGGAGCTATTAATTCTTGGTCATTTCTGCTCATTTTTCTCTTTCCAATATGTAAAACCTAATTTACCAGGAATCTATATACCTGTTTTTTGGGACTTTTTCAGAACTATTAATAGGACTTTCTACTACCATAGATATCCAATCACGAGATTCGATAGGATCTAGAACTGTATCAAATTCTAATAAGCTTGCGGCATTAATTGCCTTTCCTTTTTCATAAAGATCATCAACTAATTTTTTAAAAAGCTTTTCTTTCTTCTCTACGTCACTTTCTGCTTCTAGCTCTTTTCTGTACCCTAACTTAACAGCACCTTCCAAACCCATAGCCCCAATCTCAGCGGTTGGCCAACCCACAACAAATTGTGGTGCCATAAAACTGCCACCAGCCATTGCTTGTGCTCCAAGGCCATAAGCTTTTCTTAAGACAATGGTCATCATTGGTACCGTTACATTAGCTCCCGCTAGAAATAAACGACAACAGTGGCGTACAAGGCCAGTCTCTTCAATTTCCGGGCCCACCATCATGCCGGGAGTATCACAAAGACTTAATATCGGAATATTATAATTTTCACATAATTTAATAAATCTGGAAGCCTTATCCGCTCCATCACTGTCTATCGCCCCAGCCAAAAATAGTGGATTATTTGCAATTAATCCCAACGGCTTACCTTTAACTCTTATAAAGCCTGTGAACATACCCTTTGCAAAACCAGCCTTTATTTCCAATACAGAGCCTATATCAGCAATATTATCAATAACCTCCCGAATATCATAAACCTCCAACCTATTTTCAGGAATAACGTACCTTAAATTTTCTACTTCAGGAGCTTCCCAAGAGCCTAGGTTTCCCTGAAAATATGATAAATATTTTTTTGCTATTACACTAGCATCATCCTCGTTATCAACTAAAATATCAATAACACCATTGGGATATTGAACGCTTGTTGGACCAACCTCTTCGGGTTTGTACACTCCTAACCCTCCTCCCTCAATCATTGCTGGGCCACCCATACCCAGATTAAGATCTCTTGTAGCGATAATTACATCACAGCAACCCAATAAAGCAGCATTACCCGCAAAAAGCCTACCTGAACCAATTCCAACTAATGGCACTTCTCCAGAAAGACGCGCAAAATCATGAAAAGAAGGAATGTTCAAACCAGCGATATTTTGATCTCCCGCATCAACATCTCCTGGTCTCCCTCCTCCCCCTTCACAGAAAAATATCAAAGGAACTTTTAAACCTCTAATAACATCAATCATTCTATCTAGCTTCTTATGATTATTTATACCCTGCGTTCCTGCTAGAACCATATAGTCGTAGTGCATAATTGCAGTCTTAGTTTGTTCTTTGGCAAACAAATCCGAGTTTACATAGCTCAAACCTGTTATTAATCCATCTGCAGGAGTATTTTTTATAAGATCATCAAGCGATCTTCTCGATCGTTGTGCCGCATAAACCAGATCCCCATACTCAAAAAAGTCATTATTTCCAATTAAAGACTTTATATTCTCTCTAGCAGTTCTTTTCCCAATTTTTTTCCTTTTCTTAACTGCTATGAGCCTACTTTCATCTAATGTAAGCTTCCTTCTTTCCATAAGATTTTCGAGATCTCCTCTCATTTTTTTTGACTTTTTTGACTTGCCTTTCTTCAACTTTTTTTGGCTACTTTCTTTTTCAGGAATGAATTCAAAAAGAGGTGATCCTGTTGAAACAGTATCTCCAATATCAACAAAAAAGTTTGATACGAATCCATTCGCGTTGGCTTTAATAGGATGATGCATTTTCATAGATTCCTGAACTAGGACAGTATCTCCTTGCTTAATCTTTTTATTTGGCAATACCTTTATGTCTATTACTGTACCAACAAGCTCAGATTGAATTGTGTTCTCTGTTAAAGCGCTATCTATTAGAGGCCTGTTAGGAATTTCATTTTTATTATTCTCTTTAACGCCTATTTGGGTATCTCTATTCAGTTTTTGAAGATAAACTTCGATATTATTATCAATTGTAGAAATATTTACCGATCCGTTTTGAGGGACTTCTTGTCGCAATATCTCGATAATTAAATTTTTATTTGTCTCTACCCCTGAAACATTAGACATTCTTAAAGTAAAATCTAGCTTTCTTACAGCTTCACCCAAACCAAATTCGCTAGTAGCAATAACTTTAGCAAGCAATGAGTCGTAAAGACCATTATTTAAATAACCAACTTTTCCTGCACCATCAATCCGTATTCCAGGACCGGAAACAATATCATACTCTTTTATAGTTCCGGTTGTTGGAACAAGTTGGTTTTTGTTATCATAGCTTTCCATATTAAGCCTAGCCTGTATTGAAGCACGCTTTCCTAATACAAGACCCGCTTTAATATTCTGATCCTTAAGAGATTTTCCATTGAAAACGCTGATCTGGGATCGTATGAGATCAATTCCAGTAAGTTCTTCTGTGATAGTATGTTCTACCTGCACCCTTGGATTAACTTCCATAAAGTAAATCTTTTCATTTTTGTCGACCAAAAATTCAACTGTGCCCAAACCTTTGTAAGCAACACTTTCGCACAAATTAATTGCATAATTATATAGCTTATCTTTGGCTTGGCTTGAAAGATTTGGTGCGGGACAAAATTCGATAAATTTTTGAAAACTTCTTTGAAAGGAACAATCTCTTTCGAAAAGATGAATACACGATTGTCCATCACCCAAAATTTGAACCTCAATATGTCTAGCCTCTTCAATTACCTCCTCTGCAAAAATCAAATTAGAGCCAGAAAATGACTTTGCTTCTTCTTTTACTAAAGATAATACTTCAGAAAAATCATCTTTTTTATGAATTATTCTTGATCCTCTTCCCCCACCACCAAAATTCGCTTTTAAGATTATTTTATTTTTTTTTATCTCATTAAAAAAATTCAGGATATCTGATTTTTTTTGTATTGGCCCCGATGAAGAGCATACAGGTATCCCTAATTTTTGAGCTAATTTTTTTGCTTTTTCTTTATTACCAAAATTTTTTAATGTTTTTTCATTTGGGCCTATAAAAATGATGTCATTCTTCGCACAACTAGCAGCAAATGCATGGTTTTCACTCAAGAACCCATATCCCGGATGCACAGCCTTAATTTTTTTACTTTTTGCGAGAGATATGATCTCATCAATATTTAAGTACGCAGAAGGTCCTGTACCGTTTAATTCAAATACTTCAGAGCAATACGAAAGATGTGTACTTGAACTATCATCCTTACTATAAATCCCATAAGCCTTTATCCCCATCTCGTTCAAGGTCTTAGAAATCCTAATTGCTATTTCGCCTCTATTAGCAATTAAAACTGAATTTATAATAGTCATAGAACACTCTTTAAAAGATACATTGTTATATCATTTGTAGATAGTAACTGTTTTTGTTGGTAATTCGTTTGCCACATCATCGGGAACAAAAAAATCTCTAATTAGTTCATTATCTGAAATACGGTACTTTTCAAAATCAGTTTCGCCCGCGTTTCTCAAAACAACCTCATCAATGAAAAAATTACCTGTACAAGATTTTGGATCTTTACTTAAAATTTCATATGCTGCATCGGCCATTATACTAACATCTCGACTACTTTTTGCAGTATTTTCTCCACCCAGAACATTTCTTACTGCTGCTGTATCAATAGCAGTTAAAGGCCAGAGTGAGTTTACTCCGATTGCAAATTTTTTGAACTCTCGTGCATGCCCAAGTGTTAGCAAACTCATACCCATTTTAGAAATCGTATAAGCAACGTGTGGTGCAAACCACTTATCATCTAGATCCAGAGGAGGAGAAAAAGTTAATATGTGTGCATGATCACTTTTCCTTAGATAAGGCAAACACGTTTTTGATACTAAAAAAGTTCCTCTAGTATTGATGTCTTGCATCAGGTCATACTTCTTCATGTCAACGGATCCGGTTGGGAAAGGAACTATAGCACTGGCGTTATTTATACAAATGTCAATTCCTCCAAATTGCTTCACGCCTTTCTCCACTGTGGCGATGACATTATCTTCGAAGCGAATATCACACTCTAAAGGAAGACAATTGCCACCTAATTCTTCGATCTCTTTTGCAGCAGTAAAAATTGTTCCAGGTAGTTTTGGATGAGGTTCTGTTGTTTTTGCAGCTATAATTATGTTGGCACCGTCAATCGCCAATTTTTTTACCACTTCTAGCCCTATGCCCCTACTTCCTCCAGTTATAAAAACAGTTTTCTCCTTAAAGTTCATTTTATCCCTCACTTGATCTAATAATTGAAGTAGAATGTATAAGTGTAGCTGCTAACCCGCCATCAGCACTAAAAATATTTCCTTCAATATTAATAACTCTTTTGCCAATTTTTTTAAATTTAGTTTCGATTTTATTTTCACCAAGCAATACTGGTTTATGGAATAACACGTGATGGTTTGTACTGCTTACTTTTTTAATATTTTCTTGGCTTCGCAAAATACTAACAAAAGTTGCTTCATCCATCGCAGCAGAAATCATTCCTCCTTGTACTCCACCATAAATATTTTTTGAAGCTTGAGGAAAAATTACTGAAAAAACATACATCTCTTTAGTCTCTTTAATTAATTTAAGACTAAAGAACTCAGCAGCGTTACTTTCTTCATTGTGCAGTGTTTCAATCATTTGCTAGAAGCTCTTGTCTTAATCAAAAAATAAGTGTATTCCGCTATAGATATTCCTACAACATTTTCTTTAATCTACTGGAGACCAACTCTGAAAATTTCAAATACTTTCTTTTGCTTTATTATTGCTGGAATGATCTCATTTGTTGCTCTTTCAATAGATACCTTACTGCCTGCATATACAGAAATTAAAAATAAATTTCTAATTAATGACCATCAATTGCATTGGGTTATAACAGCTTTATTTTTTGGCTTTTCATTAGGCCAGATCCTATTTGGACCTATCTCAGACCGTATAGGCAGGAAAAACTCAGTTCTACTAGGAGTAAGCATTTACTGGCTTGGGTGTTTTATTTGCCTTTTTAGTAATTCATATATGATATTTGTGTTGGGGCGATTTATTCAAGGTTTTGGTATCGGTGGACCTAGAGTTGTTTCACAGGCTATATGCCGAGATTTATTCAGTGGGAATAGGTTGGCAAGCATCAACTCATTTATTATGAGTATTTTTATCTTAGTTCCTATTGTTGCACCGCTATTGGGCCAAGGCATTCTATTTTTCTTTTATTGGAAATATATCATAGTGTTTTTTATCTTGTTTTCTTTAATAACAACATGCTTTCTTTTACTTAATGTTGAAGAAACCTTGCAAGAAAAGAAACGAATAAGTTTTTTGGCTATTGTAAAGCACTTTAAAGAGGTTTTGAGTAATTTAACTTCAATGATTTACATAGCATGTTTAGGTCTTCTTCTGGGAGGCTTACTCACTTTCATAAACATTTGCCAACCGCTCTATTTTAATTATTTTGACGTTGGATCTAGGTTTCCCTTATATTTCGCACTGATAGCTTCCATGCTAGGTTTATCGTCATATTTAAACTCAAGATATGTTGGGCAATTTGGTGCGGTTAAACTTGCTAAAATTTTTTCGTTACTATTGATGATCTGGACGTCAATCAATTTTTTGTACCAAATCAATTACTTCTCTTTTAACTTGGCATGGTTCTCTATATTTATAATGATAAGTTTTTCTTTCTTCGGATTTATTTTTGGAAATTTAAATGCTCTAGCTATAAATCCTTTCGGACATATTGCCGGATACGCATCATCTGTTATTGGAGCACTATCTACGTTTATAGCGCTGGTGGTTAGCGGCTCAGCATCAACATTTTTTTGACGGAACTCCAATTGTGGTTATCTTCACACTTTCTGTATGCTCTATTTCAACCTTTTTTCTCTTGTTTACACAAAAACTTTTCGAAAAAAAATAAATAAAGGCTAACCAAAACGTATAGGAAATATTTCATTTAACTTTATTTTTATTTCTTCTACACCGCTCACTACAATAGAGAACTTGCTCCCAGTCTTTCTTCCATTTTTTTCGCCAGGTAAAAGGTTTTTTGCAAACTTTACAAACTTTCTCATCCTTCATGAGTATTATTCTCAATAAATAATTTTGCCTTCTCAAATATATGGAGTTTTCTTTCGGAAGACATTCTTTCTAACGTTTTATGAATAAATGATAATCTTGGATTCGATTTATAAAAGTCAATATGCTTTTCGATAAAACGCCAGTATAAACCGTCTAAAGTATCACACCAATCGCCCCTTTTATAATTACTCATTTTTAAAATGTAGTTGGACCCACATGTATAAGGTTTAGTCGACATCAAACCACCATCTGAGTAAGTAGCCATTCCAAACACATTTGGCACCATTACCCAATCAGACGAGTCAACATACATTTCCATGAACCAGTTATAGATGTATTTTGGATTTATTTCGCAGAGGTTCATTATGTTACTGATTACCATTAGGCGTGGTATATGATGATTATAACCATCTCTTATTGCTTTATTAATAGAGTCATCTAAAGGCAGAATTCCTGTTGTTCCCTCATACCAGCTAGAGGCTAACGATCTGCTGTGTTTAAAAAAGTTTGATTTAGCTTGAACATCTCCTTTTTCCTGATAAATCCCTCTAATAAACTCTCTCCAACCAATTATTTGTCTCAAAAAACCTTCAACCGAGTTGAGCGGAATCTGATGTTTTTCATACACTTCTAAAGTTTTTTCTACTATTTCATCAGGAGTGATTAATCCAATATTGAGTAACAAACTCAAACAACTATGAAAGAGAAAGTTTTTATCCTCAACTAAAGCATCTTCATACACTCCAAAACAATTTAATCTTTCCTCTAAAAACTTTTCAAGTTGAATGGAGACATCTTTTCTTCGAACAGGAAACCAAATTTCATTAAGTTCTCCTGGATGATTAGAAAAATGCTGTTTTATTAACTTAGAAACACTTTCATGATAGGCAGAGATTTTGTATTTGGGGAGCGTAGGAATTACCGTACTTGGTGGAATTTTTTTTCTATTTTCAGCATCATATGACCACTTACCACCTACTGGTTTTTGATCATTATCCAGTAATATATCAAATTTTTTTCTTCCAAATATATAAAACGAATTCATCCTAAACTGTTTCAATCCTTTATGAAAATCAGAAAAATCCTTTCTCGAAAACATAAACATAGGTGAGCCGTTGATAGAATATGTAATGCCCGCGTTAGCAAGTACTTTAAGAAAGGGCAACTCGAAAGACTTATCCTCTATCTCAAATAGATTTAAATTAGCTACCTTCTTCTCACTCAAAAAAGAACAAAGCAATTCTGTATATGTCTGGTTTTCATCCCTTTCACTTAATTTAAAATAATGAACGTTGATACCAGCTGTCCTCAGTTCATCAGCATATTCTCTCATGCAGCATAGAAAAAAATAGATCTTTAACTTATGGTGCTTCACATATGTGCACAGACCAAAGTCTTCAGCCATAAATACATCGGTGCAGCCTTTTTCCTTCAATAATTTTGGATGAAAAAGCTGATTACCTAAAATCACAAATAAATTCTTCATATAGCAGACATAGTCTGTTAATGATTATTTTAAAGTTTTTCTTAATCGTTTCTTGTGTGGATTAGGATAAGCAGAAAGTTTCGTATTTTTTTCACTAAAATCAATTAATGATAAACAAATTCAATATATTAGACAATAAATCTAAAGGCATTGTACTTGCCGTTTTCGGCGTACTCTTATTAACACCAGATACTCTTTTTATGAGATTATCAGAACTTGAAAAATGGCAATTAGGAGGATGGAGAGGTGTGCTTATGGGTGCTACCCTCTTTTTTATCTGGATTTTTTCAAGAAAATCGGGACGCAAAAGTGAGTTTCTAACAACATTTTCTATTCCTGGACTGCTAATTGTTGGAGCGATGGCCGTTAATTCAGTAAGTTTTACGCTTGGTATAAGCGAAACTTCTGTCATTGTTGTTTTGACTGCGCTAGCAACGATGCCCCTTTTAACAGCCTTGTTATCAGTTTTCTTTTTGAATGAGCAACAAAACCTAATTTCATGGTTAATATTGATTTTTGCTGTGTGTGGCATTTCTCTTGCCGTTAGTGGATCAGATACTGCTGAAAATGCACCTGATGGTTCCGTAATTCTAGGTGCTTCATATGGATTAATTTCTGCTTTGGGTATTTCTTTCACGTTTACAATGGTCAGAAAATATCCAAATTTATCTGTCATGCCTGCAACGTCTATAGGGTGTATTATAAGTGGTGTCTTTTGTTTTTACCTATCAAACGAACCGAATTTAAACTTCTCGGCACCCTTCAGTGTTATAGCGATGGGGATAATCATTTTACCATTTTCCTTCGCTTTATTACTCATAGCGCCAAAATATACTAGAGCTTCTACCGTTAGCTTAATTATGCTCCTAGAGTTGGTATTGGGATCATTTTGGGTATGGCTTGTGATAGATGAGCAGCCATCTCTTCAGATGATTATAGGTGCTCTAATTGTAGCGATTTCCATCATTGCTTATATAAAAATATCAGACATACAAAAATAGTTAATAGGTAACCACAGATCTTATAGATTTTCCCTCGTGCAATAGATCAAAGCCCTCGTTAATTCTTTCAAAGTCAATAACGTGCGTAATCATTGGATCAATCTCAATTTTTCCATCCATATACCAATCAACTATTTTCGGTACATCTGTTCGGCCTCTTGCCCCGCCGAATGCTGACCCTCTCCAACTTCTGCCAGTAACTAATTGGAACGGTCTTGTACTTATTTCCTCTCCAGAGCCTGCAACACCAATTATTATGCTTTCTCCCCAACCTTTATGTGCACATTCAAGTGCTGTTCTCATAATATTAACGTTACCAATACACTCAAATGAGTAATCGGCACCTCCTTTGGTCAGATCGACTAGGTGCGAGACTAAATCTCCCTTTACTTCGGAAGGATTGACAAAGTTTGTCATTCCAAAACGTTTTCCCCACTCCTCTTTAGAAGCATTTATATCCACACCAACTATCATCTCGGCGCCGATCATTTTCAGACCCTGGATGACATTTAGCCCAATACCTCCTAGACCGAACACCACCGCTCTACATCCAGCTTCAGCTTTCGCAGTATTAATTACGGCACCAATTCCAGTAGTAACACCACACCCTACGTAACAAACTTTCTCAAAAGGGGCACTTTTAGAAATTTTAGCAACCGCAATATCGGGCATAACTGAAAATTGAGAAAAAGTAGAGGTGCCCATATAATGAAAGATAGGCTTACATTTATAACTAAAGCGGCTTGTTCCGTCGGGCATTAATCCCTGACCTTGGGTGGTCCGTATTGCCTGACAAAGATTTGTTTTAGGATTAAGGCAATATTCACATTCTCTACATTCGGGGGTATACAAGGGAATGACGTGATCACCAACAGATACAGAGGTAACATTTTTTCCAACATCAACAACAACACCAGCTCCTTCATGCCCTTATACAGATGGAAATATTCCTTCAGGATCTGCTCCAGATAAAGTGTAAGCATCTGTATGGCAAATGCCAGACGCCTTTATCTCTACGAGAACCTCACCCTCTTTTGGACCCTCTAAATCTAATTCTACTATTTCTAAAGGCTTAGAAGCTTCAAATGCAACGGCGGCTTTAGTTTTCATCACCTTCTCCTCATTTTAAGTAAAAAGGATATCTCTTATTTTAATCCAGCTATTTTCAAGCCTTCTAGTAGAGTATCTTTTATTATAGTTGGTGCAACCTTTTCATAATCCTCTAATGTCTTAATCTCAGGTCGTTCTTTAAGAAAAGAGTTTAGATTTTCCTTAGCAGAATCTAAGTCATTCATTTTTCCATACACCGCAGCCTTCCAGCCAAAGAATCTGGAATGTGGACCTCGCTCATGGGCCGTGTTCAGCCATGTTATTGCGTTTTCCCAGTCTTTGAGAGCAATATACAAAAGAGGGAAGAACCCTTCATAATTTCTTTTGGATTGAGGATCTAGCTCGATTGCTTTCTTAACATAGGATAAGGCTTCTTCATTTCTTCCAAAATTTGTTAAGGCTTGACCGTAGGAAAAATTCGAGCGTGGATGGCTTGGATTCAATTCTAATGCTTTCTCAGCTGTCTCAAGCCTTTTATTCAAATCTTTTTTTATACTATAAGACATGCTTAATGACGACATAGCGTCGGGGTTTTCAGGATCGGTATCGACTGCTTTTTGAGCCATTTGATGAAAGAGCCTAGTGTTTTCTTCACGACTATCTTGGTGCTCATGACTATAAATTTTTACCTGAAGCACGTTACAATACAGAACGTATGCGTCACAAAAATTTGCATCAAGCTCTATTGCTTTCTTACAGTGTTCAATAACTTTATCACCTAATGTTGTTCCAACAAAATCTTGAGTATTATAAATGTTAAGACCTTGAAGATACTCATCCCAAGCACCGAAGTTTTTCTTCCCTTTAGTGCTTAGCTTTACCTGCTCCTGATCCTTTAAAGCAGGAGAAATCAGTGCGGCTACATCTCGTGATACTTCATCTTGAACTTCAAAAATGTCTTCAAGCGACCTATCCCATCTTTTTGACCAAATTTGTTTATCATCATCTGCTGAAGTTAACTGCGCAGTAATTCGAACTTTGTTTCCGGCTTTTCTAACACTCCCTTCAACTAAATACCTCGCTCCCAGTGCTTTCGATATTACATCAGATTTCTCAGTGGAGTTTTTAAAAGAAAAACTAGAATTCCGCGAGATAACGGGAAATGTTTTCCACAATGACAGGTTAGCAATTATATCCTCTGTAATTCCATCTGCGAAATACTCCTGCTCTTCATCATTACTCAAATTTTTGAATGGAAGAACGGCAATGGCTGGGGGTTTGCCGCCATCATCAATATCATCAAGTTTCTCTTCTTTTTTCGCCTCTCTTTTTTCAAGATTATTAAGCGCTAAATCGAACGCATGAACATCTGTATTTTTTACTCGTTGCTCACCAATATCATTGAATAAAAACTCAGTCTTTTGATTTACAAAATCATGTATGCTTTTTGATAAACATACCCCACCAGGTTGCGAAAGTGCCTCTAAACGCGCCGCTACATTTACTCCGTCACCATAAAGATTATCGCCTTCTACTATAACGTCACCCATATTTATACCAATTCGAAAATGCATTTCACTACCCTCGGATACACTAGAATTTCGTTCAGAAATTAACTTTTGAAACTCAGATGCACACACCACTGCGGAAACGGCACTTTGAAATTCTGCAAGGACCGAGTCTCCTGCTGTATTGAAAATTCGGCCTCCATGCTCTTTAAATAAATTATCTAGAATTTCTCTGCATGACCGAAAACTTTTTAGAGTTTGATCCTCATTCTTCTCCATAAGCTTACTGAAACCAACAACATCCGTTACGAAAATAACAGCAATTTTTCTATCAATTTTATCTTCATTCATTCTTTTTAACCAAAATAAGTATGATTAAAGCCTACTACAAATATAGAAAAACCCAAGAGGATTAACAACAACCCAAACGCAATCTCCATAAAAAATATCTTATCTCTATAAAATTTAAGCAAGCTTTTTAGAGTTACTAGAAAAACAATGATAACGTAGACACTTACATCAATAAACCCAGCGATAATTGCCATAAACATATGAACAGAAAAGTTTTGCTCGGGAGACAAAAACTGACTAAATAAAGAAGAGAAAAAAACCAGTATTTTTGGATTCAGAATCGCTATACCAAAACCATCTCTAAAATAATTTAATGTAATGCCTGATGACTGTGTTTTATATTCCCCAAAATTTGATAAGTCTTTTTTTGATAGTCCTCCCCGGAGTATTTGAAAGCCTATCCACAACAAGAATAATGCTCCTAAAATTTGGACAAACGAAAATATCTTTGGTGAACTAATTAATATAAAACTTAAACCGATCGCTGAGACGAGTGCATATATAAAAATGCCTAAGCCATGACCTACCGCTGCGTTAATGCCTGCGCTTCTACCATCAGCAACTGCGTGACGTAAAATCACTATCAAGCTAGGACCTGGAGAAAAAGCACCCATAAGGCAGATTAAAATAAGATATAACCAGCTTTCAATACTCAACTTTTTTTCCTATTTTTTTATTAAGAGCAACCTTATAGGACTTCAAAAACCATTCAATAAATAAATCTTTATCTTCTAAAATTTCAGAGGGAATTGACCAATTTGACAGTGATATATCTTTTCCATTTTTCTTGTATGTAAATGGTTTAGAAAAAGAAGATTTATAATCATTTATATTTGATTGATCAACTTTCATGAAAATTTCTGAGCGCAGGATCAATGCAACAGCCAGCTTATTTTTAAACAGTCCATACCCACCAAACATTCTTTTAAATGAAATGCCTTCTTCGTCATCTAAAAGATCCAAAATATGTTCGAGAGTTTCCTGGTTTGACATCTAGAGTTTAATAAATAGTTTTTATAAAGTTTTCTTATTGTCTTTTGATTTGTAAAAAATAAAGATTCCAGCAAGGATTATTAGAGATCCTCCAAAAAGTGTACTAAATTTAGGTATCTCACCAAAAAAAATAAACCCCATGACACTAGCCCATAGTAAGGCGGTATATCTAAATGGAGAAACAAATGTTACTTCACCATATCTCATGGCAGAAACCGAGGCTGTATAACCGATAGAAACGAATATAGCTGTATAAACTATAAATAAAGAATTATCTACTTTTCCAAAAAGATGGGTGTCTTCACTTAATAAAAAGCTAACCATGGTCAGCATTAGTGCACTATAAAAAGCTACAATATTTGATGGTATATTTTTATTCAATCTTACAGTTAATAGATCACGTGCTGACAAACAAAAAACTGCAACTAATGCATGAATCGTAAAGAAGTTAAAATCCGATGATCCCGGGCGAATAATTATAACTGCACCAAAACATCCAACCAAGACAGCAATCCATTCGTATGTCTTTGGTGATTGTCGTAAAAAAATGAATGATCCCAACAGAACCATAAGAGGAATTAATTGAAGAATAGCATTAGCATTGGCTACATTCATGTTGAAAAGAGCCGCCAGAAATGCATATGTCATGATAACTTCTAAAATTGATCTAATTGTTATTACAATTCGGTCTCTCCATTCTTTTATAAAAAAAGATGCTTCACTCATATAACAGTAAGAAAAAAGAAAAAACGTTACTAACAGTCCTCTTAAAAAGGTTATTTGAAACATTGAGATTTCAGTTGAGAGAAATTTCATGAAAATATCACTCATTACATAGCAAGCTGCTGCGAGAGAGATTAAAAATGCTCCCTTAGTGTTTTCACTTATCACCTATAAACAACCTTTCAATTAACAAAGAAGCGGTGCAAGTCCTAAAACTGAAAGTTGGAATGGAAAGTTCACGCAGGAATTACCTTTCCATCATAGGCAAAACAATACCCATTGTCATCCACAGAAAGATTTTCAACAACTTTCATCATCATCTTAACAGACTCGTCTGGCGAAATGGTTTCAGTAGTATTTTGAAATTTTTCTGTGAACCTTGTTTTAACTGTACCCGGATGAAGGCCCACACAAATAGCGTTTTTATTTCTCCTATTTATCTCTATAGAAGAAGTCTTAATAATTTGATTTAGAGCAGCTTTAGATGACCTATAGGAAATCCAACCCCCAAGTCTATTATCCGTTATGGAACCCACTCGGGCAGATAGATTAACGAATACACTAAATTTTGTTTTATCCAACTTTTTAGAAAAATTTTTTAATAATAAGGCGGGCCCTATTGCATTAATCGTCATCATATCAATCATTGATTTTTGTTTAACCACATTAATCGTTTTCTCAGGCCCCTCTTCAGTAGTTTGCAAAACCCCTGTTGCATTGATAATCAAACTGAATGAACCTTCTATTGATTCAGAAAATTTTAAAATTTTTTCTTCATCTGAAATCTCAAACCCATCAAAGGATCGGCTTACATTTACCACATTTTCTGAACCAAGCTTATCCTCTAAGAACCGGCTAAACGCTTGACCTATACCACCACTGGCACCAAATACTAAAGCTCTTCCACTATATTCGTACATGATTATCTAACTAAGCCCCTAACTCGGCCTTTATTTTGTTAGCCTGCAACGATAAAACAGACATATCCTTTACCATTTGACCAGGTCTATCCATTGGTTTTCCTTCATATCTAGGTATAATATGAAAATGTAAGTGAAATACCTCTTGACCTCCATCAGCCTCACTAAATTGCTGGATAGTTATACCCGTTGCATTCATTGCTTTTTTAGATGCAACCGCAAGCTTTTTCACTACTTTTATAACTGCACATAGACTTTCATTATCAATATCCAGAATATTCCGTACACTCGCTTTAGGTATAACAAGAAAATGACCTGGCGACCTTGGCATTATATCCATAAAAGCCAAAACTTTTTCGTCCTCATAAATTTTTTCAGCAGGCAATTCACCCCTGATAATTTTTGCAAAAATATTTTGTTCGTCATAGTTCATCTCAAAATCCTTTTTTAAAAAATTGAACTTTCTACTAACCTTTTTGTGTATTCGTTTTTTGAATACCTTAATAGTCTTGCCGGAGTTCCCTCATCCACAATCATACCATCTTTCATTACAACCATTCTATGAGAAATAGTTGAAACTAACTCTAAATCGTGACTTATAAATAAGTAAGATAAATTAAGGTCTTTTTGCAAATCAATTAACAACTTAATTATCTGTTTTTGAACAGCCGCGTCCAATGATGAAGTTGGTTCATCTAAAATTAGGAGCTTCGGTTCCATAATTATTGCTCTTGCAATTGCAATACGCTGTCGTTGTCCACCAGAAAACTCATGGGGATACCTTTCGAGAGTATTTTTGTCAAGGTCTACTCTACTCAGAGCTAATAGTATTTTTTCTTCTACCTGTTCTTTAGAAAATATACGATGTGAAATAACACCCTCACCGACTATAT
This sequence comes from uncultured Alphaproteobacteria bacterium, assembly GCA_902596605.1. GTDB lineage: Bacteria > Pseudomonadota > Alphaproteobacteria > Rhodobacterales > Rhodobacteraceae > CACIJG01. The sequence continues at coordinate 15,224 of CACJUU010000027.1, forward strand.
CACGAATTGAGAGTCTTGGTGAGAGTGAAGAAAAAGGGTCTTGGAAAACAATTTGAACATTACGTCTATAATTTTTAAGTCTTTCCTTTTTTCTGAGACGAGGTTCAGGAAGATGCAATTTTATATCTCCTTGATAATCTATCAACTTAAGTATAGATAGAGCTAAGCTTGTTTTACCACTACCGCTTTCGCCTACAACTCCAAGTGTCTCGCCCAATTTAATATTTAAAAAAACTTTATTTAAGGCACAAAAGTCTTTAGACGAGCTTCTAAATAAGCTTCTAGGGCCTTTATACTTAACTGATAAGTTTTCAGCTGATAATAGAATCTTTGAAGTGTTTAATCTTGATTTTATAATTTTAATTTTGGGCTCGATTAAGTCTTTTGTGTATGCATGAGTTGGTTTTTTAAAAACATCTTCGGTTTTACCACTTTCAATTATTTCCCCTTCTTTCATAATATATAAACGATCAGCCAAATTTTTTACAATCTTTAAATTGTGCGTTATGAATAATATTGAAAGATCATAGGAGGCTCTTAAGGAGTGTAACAAATCAAGGATCTCTTTTTGGATAGTTACATCTAAAGCGGTAGTAGGCTCATCTGCAATTAGAAGCTTTGGTTTATTTGAAAGCGCCATTGCAATCATCACTCTTTGACGTTGGCCACCTGATAATTGATGTGGATAATGATTAAAGCGTCTCTCTGGATCATCAAGTTTTACATCTTTCAATAAAGCGATAACTTTATCCTTAAGATCTGCGTTTGGAATGTGTGCATGTGTTGTTATACACTCACCAATTTGTTTGCCTATAGTGTGAAGAGGATTCAGAGACACTAAAGGTTCTTGAAAAATAAAGCCTATTTCCTTTCCACGAAACATTTTTAAAGAATTATTATCTGCCAAATCATAGTTCAGATTTAGCCACTTTCCTGTACCTGAGGCTTTAATGGCAGAGGGTAACAAGCCAACAGTAGAAAGTGCGGATAAAGACTTTCCTGAGCCAGACTCTCCTATTAACGCAACAAATTCCCCTCTATGGATACTAATATTTATGTTAGAAACTAACTTTTTAGCGTCACCCCTAAATCTATTTAAATAAATAGATAAGTTCTCTAAGCTTAACAGATGTGTTCTCATACAAAAGTCTTTCTTGGATCAAAAGCATCTCTTATGCCTTCAAAAATAAAAACGAGGAGCGCCAGCATTATAGAAAATACAAAAAACGCACTTAAGCCCAACCAAGGAGCCTGAAGATTTTGCTTTGCTTGCATAGTAAGTTCACCAAGCGATGGGTACGAAGCGGGCAAACCAAAACCCAAAAAGTCAAGCGCTGCTAACGATCCTATCGATCCTGTTAGAATAAACGGTATTAAAGTGAGCGTTGCAACCATCGCATTGGGCAGTAAATGCTTAAAAATAATTGAACCCGTTGATACGCCGAGAGCCTTCGCTGCCATTACATACTCAAAGTTTCTAGCTCTTAAAAATTCAGCTCGGACGACACCTACCAATGCCGTCCAGCTAAATAAAGTTATCAATAGCATTAAAATCAAAAAGTCTATTCTCAAAAAAGCTGATAAAATAATTATTACGTAAAGAGAGGGCACAGAATTCCATATTTCTATAAAACGCTGAGTGAATAAATCCGTTTTCCCACCAAAATAGCCCTGCATTGCACCTGCAAAGATACCAACCATACTTGCAAAAAAAGTAACGGTTAACCCAAATATCACAGAGATACGAAACCCATAAATTATTCTTGCTAAAACATCTCTAGCAGTATCATCCGTCCCGAGCCAATGCTCACTATCCGGCGGAGATGGTGCTGGTACATTTAAATCGGCAATAGTATTGTGATTGAACCGAACAAGGGGCCAAATTATTACTCCTTCATTTGTTTTATTTTTATATCCTTCAGATATAACGGTTTCAGGAGAGTCCCAACAATCATCATTGCCTTCTGTTAAAATAAGACATTGTATTTCTCTATCAGCGTATATTGCCTCCGTTTTCAAGTCACCCCCAAACTCGACCTCAGAATAAAAATTAAATATAGGGAAATATACCTTGTCTTGAGACTTAATATATAACGGCTTATCGTTAGCTATGAAATCTGCAAATAAAGAAAGAAAAAAAAGCATTCCAAAAATAATTGCTGAATAAAAGGCACGCCTATTTTTTTTAAAATTTTCCCATCTTTTCCAATTAAGTTGTTTGCTCAAGATTGTCTCTTTTCAAAGTCAATTCTTGGGTCAACCCAGACGTACATTAAGTCTGAGAGAAGCCCTACCACCAATCCTAATAAGCCGAAAATATAAAGAGTACCAAATACCACGGGATAGTCTCTTGATACTGCAGCCTCAAAACCCAAACGACCCAATCCATCTAGAGAAAAAATAGTTTCTATAATTAAAGAGGATCCAAAAAAAACTGAAATAAATAGCCCAGGAAACCC
>CACJUU010000028.1 GCA_902596605.1 uncultured Alphaproteobacteria bacterium
CTCTAATTGAAGCTGGAGCGGACTTGATCGTAATTGATACTGCTCATGGACATTCTTCTGATGTACTGAAATCAGTAGAGGAGCTTAAAAACAAATTTCCAGATATTGACATTGTGGCAGGAAATGTTGCAACTAAGGAAGCAACAAGAGCCCTTATTAAAGTAGGGGCTGACGCAGTGAAGGTAGGCATTGGTCCTGGCTCAATCTGTACGACTAGAATAGTAGCGGGTGTAGGAGTTCCCCAATTTACCGCTCTCCTTGAGTGTGCTGAAGAAGCTGATAAGCATGGCAAGGTTATAATAGCTGATGGTGGAATTAAGTATTCAGGTGATTTTGCTAAGGCTATAGCTGCGGGTGCTTCATGTGTAATGGTGGGGTCACTATTAGCTGGCACAGATGAAGCACCGGGAGAAGTATTATATTACCAAGGAAGAAGCGTTAAAAACTATCGTGGCATGGGCTCTGTCGGAGCTATGGCAAGAGGATCGGCCGATCGATACTTTCAAAAGGAGGTTGAGGCTGACAAACTTATCCCGGAGGGAATAGAGGGTCACGTGCCGTATAAAGGACCAGTAGGAAAAGTTCTTCATCAGCTTCTTGGAGGCCTTAAGGCTGCAATGGGTTATACTGGAAATCAGACAATCGACTCTATGAGAAAAAATTGTTCATTTGTTAAGATAACAAATGCTGGGCTTCGAGAAAGTCATGTTCATGACGTGAGTATAACGAGACAAGCCCCAAATTACTTTTCAAGTTGAAATGAGACAGGACGCTCGAGCTAATGCAGCTATCTCAATCTTAGATAACTTTTTAGTTGGTCAAAACCTTAACTCTATTCTTTTAAGATGGGCAAAAAATAATCGGTATGCGGGATCTAGCGACAGAGAGGCTATACGAAATATAGTTTTTGATGTTCTCAGGGTGAAAAAGACATTTACATCTGTTTTAGAGAATGAAAAACAACCGATAGATGGTAGAGCTCTTGTTTTTCTCCATTCAGTTTTTTATGCGCTAAATTTAAATGATATTTTTACTGGGCGAGAATATGGTCCCGAAAAACTTACTATTTTTGAAAAAGAGTTTTCAAAAATTGCAAAGGAAAATATTAATGGATGTTTTGGGATTGCTGATAATATTCCTAGTTTTTTGATGGCTGAATTTAAGAGATCTCTTGGAAAAAAGTTTGAAAAAGTCATGCGTTTATTGGAAAAGCGAGCCCCAATTTCAATACGTGTTAATCCTCTAAAGTCAGATTGTTCATCATTATTAGAGTGTCTGTCGTTAGAGGGAATAGAGGGAAAAAAATCTAAAAGAGTAAGGTATGGAATAGATATTATTGGCAACCCCCGTCGTCTTACGCAAATACAAGCTTTCAAAGATGGATGTTTTGAGGTGCAAGACCTCCACTCGCAGAAAATAATCGAAGACTTGCCGTTGAATGAGCATGCAAAGATTTTAGATTATTGTGCAGGCGCAGGCGGAAAAATACTTAGCATCGCATGCTCATTAAAAGGAAATGGAAAATTTTATATCCACGATATCGATGAAAGAAAGTTAAAAGAGGCTAATTTAAGGGCTGAGAGAGCAGGGGTAAAATTTAAAAGGCTTGAAGCAAATAATTTGCAAAAGTACTGCCGTAGCTTTGATTACATTATAGCCGATGTGCCCTGCAGTGGATCTGGGGCGTGGAGAAGAAATCCTCAGCAAAAATGGAGAATTACTCCCGAGTCGTTGAATGAAATTTTAATTAGGCAAACTGTGATTTTAGATGATGCTAAAGATCTTTTAAAAAAAAATGGCTACATTTACTATATAACTTGTTCTCTTTTAAACATAGAAAATGAGGAAGTTATACAAAAGTTTTTAATCGATAATAAATATTTTAGGCTTGTTAACAAAAAAAACGTAACAATTGATAACTATGGAGATGGTTTTTTTTTGCGCTGTATTGCAAAAGAAAAATTAAAGTTGATATTAAATTTCTTTCTGTTAAGTTATAAGAACAAAATAAGAACATTTAAACAAATAAAGTAGCTGTTTCACACTATATATGATAAAACAAGGGATTCTGTACATGGAAAATTTAATAAATATCTCAGAAAGAAAAAATATGGATAAAGATAAAGCCTTGGACACCGCATTAGCTCAAATTGAAAGAAGTTTTGGTAAAGGATCAATCATGAAACTTGGGCAAGACAATCCAGTTATGGATATAGAAGCGGTATCTACTGGTTCTATTGGGTTAGACGTGGCTTTGGGCATTGGCGGGCTTCCTAAAGGAAGAATTATTGAGGTTTATGGGCCAGAAAGTTCAGGAAAAACAACCTTAGCCCTCCACGTGATCGCTCAGGAGCAAAAAAATGGTGGTATTTGTGCATTTGTTGATGCAGAGCACGCTCTTGATCCAAGTTACGCTAAGAAACTGGGCGTTAATTTGGATGATTTGCTTATCTCTCAACCTGATGCAGGTGAGCAAGCTTTAGAAATAACTGAAACACTTGTTAGATCTGGTGCTGTGTCTGTTGTCGTGGTAGATAGTGTTGCAGCATTGACACCTAGATCCGAATTGGAAGGGGATATGGGGGATGCTCAAGTGGGTGCTCAAGCTAGGTTGATGAGTCAGGCAATGCGCAAGCTTACTGGGTCAATTAGTAGATCTAACTGCATGGTAATTTTTATAAATCAGATTAGAATGAAAATAGGCGTAATGTTTGGGAGTCCAGAAACAACAACAGGTGGAAATGCACTAAAATTCTATTCCTCAGTAAGGTTGGATATTCGTAGAATTGGTGCATTAAAAGATAGAGATGAAATCGTAGGAAATTCTACAAGAGTAAAGGTTGTTAAAAATAAAGTTGCACCACCTTTTAAACAAGTTGAATTTGATATTATGTATGGAGAGGGCATTTCAAAGACAGGCGAAATTATAGATCTTGGCGTAAAAGAGGGAATAATTGAAAAATCGGGCGCTTGGTTTTCTTACGGAGATGAACGTATAGGACAAGGTCGAGAAAACGCTAAAATGTATCTAAAGGAAAACGAAAATATCTGCAATGAAATAGAAGAAAAGATTAGAAAATCTTACAGTATTAATGATGACGAAATAGTAGACAAGGCACAAGATCAAGCCGAGTAAATTTTGTTATTATAGAGTTTAAAAAGTTTTAAAAAGCTGTATGTTAGGATCAGTAAAAAACTACTTTGGATTACTGATGCTTTTAAAGGATATAAGGGAAACATTTGTTAATTTTTTTAAGTCGAATGACCACAAAGTAATTAAAAGTTCATCACTCGTACCAGATAACGATCCAACCCTGATGTTTACAAATTCGGGAATGGTACAATTTAAGAATTATTTTACCGGTATTGAAAAGTCTAAAGTTAAGACAGCGGTTACATCGCAAAAGTGTGTGCGTGCAGGTGGAAAGCATAATGATTTAGATAACGTTGGTTATACGGCGAGGCACCATACTTTTTTCGAAATGCTTGGTAACTTTTCTTTCGGGGATTATTTCAAGGAAGAAGCAATAAGTTTGGCATGGCAGTTATTAACAAAAGAATTTAAGTTACCTAAAGAAAAATTACTGGTGACAGTTTTTCATGAAGATCTCGAGGCAATAAATCTTTGGAAAAAATGTGCCAACCTCTCAGATGATAAAATCATTAAAATCTCTACGAGTGATAATTTTTGGAGTATGGGTCCCGTAGGCCCTTGCGGTCCTTGTTCAGAAATTTTCTATGATCATGGCCCATCTGTTTCAGGCGGTCCTCCTGGATCACCTGACGAAGATGGTGATCGTTTTGTAGAAATCTGGAATCTCGTTTTTATGCAATATGAGCAAATGCCCGATGGCACCAGGATTGATTTGCCAAAACCATCTATTGATACTGGAATGGGTTTGGAAAGAATTGCAGCAGTTCTACAAGGAAAGCATGATAACTACGATACTGACCTGTTTAAAAAGCTTATTGAGAAATCTGCTGAATTTTCTAATACAGATCCGTATGGGAATAAAAATATTCATCACAGGGTAATATCGGATCATTTAAGATCTGCGTCGTTTTTGATCGCTGATGGCGTTATGCCCTCTAATGAGGGTAGGGGGTATGTGCTTAGAAGGATTATGAGACGAGCCATGAGGCATTGCCACTTATTGGGTTGTGAAGAACCTCACCTTTATAAAATTTTCCCGTCTCTATTGCAGCAAATGGGCGATGCTTTCCCTGAACTTATTGAGAGAAAAAGCCTTATCAAAAATGCTCTGAAGGAAGAAGAGACACGTTTCAAACTGACTTTGGATAGAGGCTTGAAATTATTAAATGAGGAAGTGGCTATTCTTGAAGATAAAAAACTTTTTTCTGGCGAGGTAGCTTTCAAATTATATGACACTTATGGTTTTCCATTAGACTTAACAGAAGATGTTTTAAGAGAAAGTAATAAAAGAGTAGATATAGAAACATTTGATACGAAGATGAAAGAGCAGCGTGACAAGGCTCGTGCTTCTTGGATTGGATCGGGAGATGAGTCGGAAGAAAAAATATGGGCTGATTTAAGATCGAAAGAAGATGCTACCGAATTTCTAGGTTATGAAAGGGAGAGAAGTCAGGGCCTGATTACCAAGATTATTAAAGATGGAAAATATATAGAAAAATTATCTCAAGATGAAGTTGGCGTTATAGTTATGAATCAGACTTGCTTTTATGGGGAGTCTGGAGGTCAGGTAGGAGATCAAGGACAAATACGATGTATTAGCGGATTGGGTAAAGTGACAGATACAAAGAGGGTAGGGCAAATTTTTGTACATTTTGTTAAGGTACAAAAGGGATATTTTGAGGTAGGTAATAATTTAGAACAGATTATAAATAAAGATCTAAGGCTTGATATTAAAAGAAATCACTCTGGAACCCACTTGGTTCATGAAGCGCTTAGGAGAATAGTAGGAGAACATGTTGCTCAGAGAGGCTCCCTTAATAATGCTGATCGGCTTAGGTTTGACTTTAGTCATGATAAACCTGTTACAGAGGAACAGATCTTTCTAGTCGAGCAATTGGTTAATAAGCACATTAGGGAAAATACGCCCGTTATTACGGAGATAATGCAATTAGAGAGTGCAAAAAAACAAGGAGCCAGGGCTTTATTTGGTGAAAAGTATGGTGATGACGTAAGAGTTGTTAAAATGTCGCCAGAAGATGAAAGTCATTTCTCAATAGAATTATGTGGTGGTACCCATGTTTACTCAACTGGTGATATTGGATTTCTGAAAATTATAGGAGAGAGTGCTTCGTCATCTGGAGTACGTAGGCTGGAAGCGGTTACAGGAAAAAAAGTTGTAGACTTTATCGAAAATATTCAAGTTGTGAATAACAGAGTTTCGTCTCTTTTAAATGTAAGTACAGAAAATTTAGTTGAAAGAGTTAATAGTCTTTTGGACGAGAAAAAAAGGCTGGAACAAAAAAATACTGAGCTTAATAGAGCTCTGATTAGTGGCGAGGGGGAACAAAAAAGTCAAAACCTCGAAAAGATAGGAAAAAATATAATTTTCTCAGGAAAGGTTGTTAAAGACATACCTAGCAAAGACTTAAGGACGTTTGTAGATAATATTAAGAAACAAAATAAAAATGTAATTGCCGTACTCTTATCAAAAGTTGGCACAAAGGTGCAGATAGCGGTAGGAATTTCTGATGCTCTAGTCGAAAAAGTTTCAGCTGTTGATCTAGTTAAAATTCTATCCTCAAAAACAGGAGGCAAGGGCGGAGGCGGCAGACCTGATTTTGCTCAAGGCGGAGGTACTCTTCCTGATCAGGCTGATCAAGCTTTGTTGCACTTAAAATCATATTTAACTGGCACTCTATCTGGTGATTAAATATTTATTTCAGATAATTTATTTTCTAGATTTGTGTTAACCTTTTCAAGGAACCCTTCTGTTGACAACCACTTTTGGTCTTCACCAACAAGAATAGCAAGATCCTTAGTCATATCACCCTTTTCTACTGTCTCTATTACTACTTCTTCTAAAGCTTCCGCAAAAATAGCTAATTGTGAGTTTTCGTCGAGCTTCGCTCTGTGTTTAAGACCACCGGTCCAAGCGTATATAGAAGCAATGGAGTTTGTTGATGTTGCTTCTCCTCTTTGATGAGCCCTAAAGTGTCTTGTCACAGTTCCGTGAGCTGCCTCTGCCTCTACTATTTTTCCATCAGGTGTCATTAATTGGCTAGTCATAAGCCCTAGAGATCCAAAACCCTGTGCAACGGTATCAGACTGCACATCTCCATCATAGTTTTTACAAGCCCATACAAAACCTCCAGACCACTTCAGGGCGCACGCAACCATATCGTCAATTAATCTATGCTCATAAATTATCCCGGCTTTTTTGAATTGAGCCTCGAACTCTTTTTCATATATTTCCTGGAAGAGATCTTTAAATCTTCCATCGTAAGTTTTCATAATTGTGTTTTTGGTTGAAAGATAGACGTCCCAAGTCATTTTCAAGCCATAATTCATTGAAGCTCTAGCAAAGTCAATAATGGATTGGTCTAAGTTATACATTCCCATCGCTATACCAGAGGATGGTGCATCAAACACTTCATGCTCAATTTGTTCCCCATCTTCACCAACAAACTTCATAATTAATTTTCCTTTTCCAGGAAACTTAAAGTCGGTAGCTTTGTACTGGTCACCGTAAGCATGTCTGCCAACAATTATGGGCTTTGTCCAACCGGGTACTAAGCGGGGCACGTTGTTACAAATTATTGGTGCTCTGAAGACTACACCCCCTAAAATATTTCTGATCGTTCCATTAGGAGATTTCCACATTTTCTTTAAATTAAACTCTTCAACTCTCGCTTCGTCTGGTGTAATGGTCGCACATTTTACAGCAACTCCGTGCTTTAGAGTTGCATGGGCTGCTTGAATCGTCACATTGTCATCTGTCCGATCTCTTTCCTCTATACCAAGGTCATAATATTCCAAGGGAATGTCTAAGTAGGGAAGTATCAATTTATTTTTAATGAAATCCCATATAATCCTAGTCATTTCGTCGCCATCCATTTCGACGACGGTGTTCTCTACTTTGATTTTAGACATTGATCTACTCTTTTTTTTAAACTTTAAAATACTATTTGCTTAAGGTTTATGGGAATCTTAATCGGTGTTCAACTGTTTTTTCTTCTATATTTCAGAAAAATTCGTTAATTTTAAATGTGGAAGATTCAATGCAAAAGCTTAACCCAGTGTTCATACTGGTAAACCCTCAAATGGCAGAAAATATCGGTGCAGCGGCGAGGGCGATGCTAAATTTTGGATTCTTGAACTTGAGACTAGTAAGCCCTAGAGAAAACCATCTTTCCGATAGAGCCTTAGCGATGGCCGCTGGTGCAGGTAGGGTTCTGGATCACGCCCAAGTATTTGAAAATATAGCAGATGCTTGCAAGGATCTAAACGAAGTTTTAGCGACCAGTGCTCGTGATAGATATAAGTATAAGGATGTCATAGACCCAATAATGGGATGCGATACAATTTTTCAAAGCTGTATAAGTGGATTTAAAGTAGGCATTTTGTTTGGTGGTGAGAGAGCAGGCCTATCTAACGAAGATTTATTTTTGGCTAAAAAACTTATTAGAATACCATCTAACCCGATTTTTAGTTCTCTAAACCTTGCTCAGAGTGTTTTGTTAATATCATATCAACTAAATGTTTGTTCTCTCAAAAAAAATACAAAAACTTCTCATAATAATGTTCCAATATCAAAAGCTAATTATGAAGAAATGCAGGCTTTTGCTACGAGATTAGAAACCGAATTGTATAAGAAAAACTTTTTTTATCCAGAAGGCAAAAAGAAAAGAATGAAGACTAGGTTGAGAAAACTGATTTATGGCCTCGAATTGAACAAAGAAGACGTGAAAATCTTTCATGGTGTTTTAAAGGCTCTTATAAAAAAAAGCTAGTTTTTATTGAGTTATTTTCTTTTCTAAGTTTTTGATCTAATTTATAAACAAAAGAAACACAAAAATTCGATTTATGACTAAAAATAGAAAATTATTCGAGGAGATAGACGTAAGATCAGATAATACTACGGCAAGTTCAATAGAAACCCTCTCAATTGAACAATCGTCCTGGTTAAGCATCTGGCTTTGGACATTATTGGTGTCTCTAATAAGTCTTATATTAGTAGGAGGCTGGACTCGTTTAACAGACTCTGGTCTATCAATAGTTGAGTGGAAACCTATAACAGGTATGATACCCCCTTTTAACTCCCAAGGATGGATTGTTGAATTTGAAAAGTACAAAAGCATTCCGGAATTTAAATTAGTTAATTTTGATATAACCATGGACGAATTTAAATTTATCTATTGGTGGGAGTGGGGGCATAGACAGTTAGCGAGGTTTATAGGAGTTGTTTGGTTTGTGGGATTTCTTATATTATGGATTATGAGGCAAATTCCCGAGAGATGGACTCTTTATTTTTTTGGTATCGGGTTACTCGGTGCTTTACAGGCATTTTTGGGATGGTGGATGGTATCTTCTGGACTAGATGGGCAAGTAGTAGATGTTTTTTCATATAGATTGGCTATCCACTTGACTATGGCGTTTATTATCCTTGCTATGATATTTTGGGCTATTTTGTTTCACTCTGAAAACTCACAAAAGATATTTGAGTCTAGAAGACACCGTAATAAAATCTCTGTAAATATTTTAGCTGGACTAGGTGTACTATGTTATGTCCAGCTAGCTCTGGGAGCACTAGTAGCAGGTATAGACGCTGGCAGATCATATAATGATTGGCCTTTAATGAATGGAAACTGGATACCTGTCGATTTGTTCGAGTATGAGCCTTTTATAATAAATTTTTTTGAAAACTCCGGTCTTGTTCAGTTCAACCATAGATTAACTGCTTATTTACTCTTTATTGTGGTAAGTATCATTTGGTGGATTAATAGAAGAAACCCTTATTTTAAAATAAGAGTTGCCGCTAATTACTTAATGATTATTGTCGTAGTTCAGATGTTTGTAGGAATTATTACCGTTTTGTACAGTGCACCTCTCTCACTAGCCAGCTTACATCAATTTACCGCCATTCTCTTTATACTTGCCTATGTCAATTTGTTCTTTAAAACTTACTATCCAGTAAGTCAAAAAATTTAATCCTTAAAATTATTTATTTAGATCCAATCAGCTCTTTTTGTTGAGAAAATCATTCATTCCCTGATTAGTTTCTTTATACAACAAATTTTCGACTATGACACTTGATGCATAGGAATAGGCGTGATCTATTTCCATTTCAGCTTGTTTATAGAATGCCTTTTTCCCAATCTTAACGGCTAGCGAGAGTTTTGATGCGATTTTTTCGGCTATTTCTAGGGAACAACTACCCAGATCTTTACTGTTAGCCACCTTGTTGATTAGTCCTAATTCTTCTGCTTGGAATGGATCTAAAAAATCTCCGGTAGTGAGCATTTCGAATGCTTTTTTTCTGGTGATATTTCTAGAAAGAGCGACCATTGGAGTTGAGCAGAAAAGCCCTATATCCACTCCATTTACTCCAAACGAAGCTTCTTCTGATGCAACGGCAATGTCACATGTCGCTACTAGCTGGCAACCCGCAGCTGCAGCTACTCCTTGTACCTCGGCTATCACGGGTTGTGGTAACTCTCGAATAAGCTTCATAACATGAGTGCATTTTGACAATAATTTCTCGAAGTAAGCTTTACCTCCATCATTCTCAAGGCTTCTTTTTTCCTGCATTTCCTTGAGGTCGTGACCCGGGCAGAAGGCTCTTCCTGATGCTTTAATAATTACTGACTTAATCTTTTTAGATTTTTCAATTTCTTCCAAGTTTAACTTCAGAGCCTCTAGCATGGCCTCTGAAAGAGCATTTAAGTTTTTTGGCGAATTTAATGTTAAAATTGCTATCTCATTCTTATCCGATCTTAATAAAATTTTATCCATTTTTATTTTCCGCTATTAACTGGTTTTTTTTTCAATATTTTTGAGATTATAATAAAATTATATATTAAATAATGAACAATGTGAACAAAAATGAAAAGTGTTGAAGATTTAACAGCATATTTTGAAAAAATTTTTTTTCAAAAAGCCTCAAGGTTTGAATTTTTGGAAATAAACGACGGACACTCACTTGTGAAGTTAAGTCCCAAAGAAGAAGATTTAAGACCGGGAAACACTATCTCGGGACCGGTAATGTTTGAAATAGCGGATTGTGCATTTTATGCGGCGATTCTTTTTAAAGATCCTGACCCTATGTCAGTCACGGTAAATTGTTCAATGAACTTTTTTAAAAGACCCAGTGTTAGCGATTTGTTTGCTAAAGCTACTATATTGAAATTCGGACAAAAGTTGGTAGTAGGTGAGGTGACAATATATTCCGGGTCTGTAAAGAATAGTGTTGCACAGGCAATGATGACTTATGCTAGACCTGTAAAAAAGTGATTTTGCTAAAAATAAAGATAAACATGACACTTTGCTATTGACCTAGGAAATTAATCGGTTAAAAGATTATACGATTTTAGGATATTTTTATGAAAACCTTTTCAATAAAGCCCTCTGAGATACAGAAAAAGTGGATTTTGATAGATGCTAATGGCGTAGTTTTGGGACGCTTGGCCGCCAGGGTCGCAACTATTCTTAGAGGAAAAGAAAAGCCTACATATACCCCTCATATGGATATGGGCGACAACGTTATAGTGATAAACGCTGAAAAGGTACATTTAACCGGAAATAAGAGAGATACTAAAACATATTATTGGCACACAGGTTATCCAGGCGGAATTAAATCTAGGGTAGCTAGTGATATGTTAGAAGGTAAGTTTCCCGAAAGAGTTATTGAAAAAGCAGTAAAACGCATGCTACCGGGTGGTCCTTTATCGAGAAAGCAGATGACAAATTTGAGAATTTATAAAGGGGAAAGTCATCCACACGAAGGTCAAAGCCCAGAGATATTTAATATAAAGGATGTTAACGGAAAAAATACTAGGAGAGTTAGATAATGGCTGAAGTTGAGGAAGTAGTAAGCACGCTAACTAGTGAAAATAGTGAAATGCCAAAACTCGATAGCCTAGGAAGAGCCTATTCCACTGGGAAGAGGAAAGATGCCGTTGCTAGGGTATGGATAAAGAAAGGTAGCGGTAAAATAACGGTCAATAAAAAACCAGTGAATGAATATTTTGCTCGCCCAACCTTGCAAATGATTATTCAACAAGCATTTTCGGTTACTAGTGTAGAAAATCAATTTGATGTAATGGCCACTGTAAAAGGCGGAGGTCTTTCCGGGCAAGCTGGCGCCGTGAGACATGGATTGTCAAAAGCTCTCACTCTATTTGATGGAGAATTGCGGGGAGCTTTAAAGTCTGCAGGATTTCTAACTAGAGACAGTAGAGTCGTTGAACGTAAAAAATATGGAAAGCCCAAAGCTAGAAGATCTTTTCAGTTTTCAAAGCGCTGATTTTTCTACGTTACAGTTTTTTTATTAAATATATAAAAAAAGCCTTAGTTGTTTTTAAGTGCTTTTTTCTGAATGCACGTTTGATGCACCTTTTTAAATAGTTGCTTTATTTTATTAAAGGCGTTTGTTGTGATTAGTTACAAAGAGTCATAGAGCCGTTTCAGGTTCACAAAAAAATGCGAAGTTTGAAAATACTTATAAATCAGAATAAGTAATTGTTTTCAACAAGTGGTTCAGTTATTCCGAAGATTTGTATTCTATAATTACTAATCTTTTTTATATCTTTGGTGAATGAGAAAAAGAGCAAAAAGTTGTTTCAAGTGTCAAGAGCTTGATAATGTTCTATATCGATGTCGGTACGGTGGGGAGAGGACTTGGATTTTCCTTTGTAAGAATTGTTTGAGCGCAGTTGAAAATACGATATTTTTCTGGATGAATCAAATACCTACCAATTAACTTATTAATAGAATTTTTTTGAGAGGATGAAGGATGGAGAAAATAGATAAGGAAAAATTTATGAGTGAAATTTGGAATAAATATAATGCTACAAAAGACGTCGAGTTTTTAGCAAAAGCCTGCGAAGAGGCTCCTTTTTTTGGGCAAAAAGAGATGGCACTTGAAATCGCTCGTATATTAAGGTTGGTAAATAAAAACTAATAAGTAACATAGCTTAGAACACTATTAGAAGGGAAAGTCGGAAGGATGAAAAAATGATTGATGATAAGGTAAGGCTGGTAAAACTTATTTTGGGGCACAAGGCGTGGCGTACGGATCAGGCGCGTCAAAAAAACCTGCTGGATCAGAAAGAATTTGTATGAATATCTTACCTATGACTCAAAGCGTGCATCCTGTGCCTCATGTGCATGAGGATATTGAAACAATCGTCTATTTACTTGAGGAAGGGTGCTCAGTCTTTCACGGGGAAAATTTAGAAAACGAAACTAAGTAAAAAAGGGAGAACAGATATTTATTCTAGGTAATGTGCCTCATACACCCTATAATCGTAGTGATAAAGAGTGTATATCGATAGTTGTCCATGCATCAGGTGATGATCAAGATGAACTAATTGCTAAGCCAGAGCTTGAAAATGTTCTTTAAAATCAGAAGGAAAACCAGTAAAAAATGAAATGGATAATCATATTCTATCAGATCATTGTTGCGCTGCCCGAAGGAGAAATTTTGTTCTCAGGATTAAATTTGGGAAATAAATTTGTAAAAACTGATTTAAATCTTGCATACTCCTATGAATCAAAGGATGAGTGTGAGAAGAAATTAATTTTATTTAAAGGAAAAAATAAAATTAGCACAGTAGATACCTTTTACTTAAAAAGTACCAAGATAGTAACAGATCATAAACCTCTAAGTGATAATAAAAGAGTGATAGTAAATGCCTTCCAATGCATGCTAGTCAACTAATTGTTGTATAACTAGTTGCGCTGTAGAGTTTTTTGTCTGGTTCCTGTGCAGTTGCATAAACTTTCATTTCCTGTGGCATAGTAAGGAATAGTTTATCGGCTCCTACAGCTTCAAGTTTTTCGTGGATTTGATTTTCACTTTCAGCAATCCAATGACAAAACCAAAAATCCTGATCTCCTAACCAGTGCTGGATACATTTTACTTTCTCTCCTTCAACCGATGCAAACCACTCTCTAGATGAGATATCCTTATTATCTTCAAAATATGCTTTTTTTGTTTCCTCTGAATGAAATGTGTGTGTGCAAATAAAGTGTTTCATTTTAAACTTTCTATATATTTACTTAGATGTGATGGTTCATATAAATATAAGCGATAAAGCTAAATTAAACTAAAAAATAACAACAATCTATAAGGGTAAGGTTTGCTCCCAATGGCTAAAAGCGTCTCTAACCAACAAACCCGTCTGATAACAGTAGGAGTTACTTACTGCAGTTTAAATAGTTCCTTACAGAAGATATCATAAAGACTTATCATCGCACTCTGTACTAAAACTGATTTCAGTTTTCCAAATTAATTGCTCAATATATAAATCACTACTAAGTCCAGCTTGGCGTATTGTCTTAAAGACTAGACATAGGTAGTGCTATATGAGATGTTTTTTTATGCTGCTCGAAACTAACCGACTAATCATCGAAAATTTTAAAGATAGTGATATTTCCGATTGGGCTAAAATAGAGAGTGATGCAAACGTCAGACGTTTTGTTGATGGAAAAGTACTCTCCTTTGAAGAATCAAGGAAATATGTAGAAATGAATATTCGACAGTATAAGAAAATTGGCTACGGGAGATATGCAGTTCGATTAAAAGAAAACCTAAAACTTATTGGTATGTGTGGCTTTTTAAAAGAAAATTATGGAATTGATTTTGGTTACCGCTACTCGAAGATTAGTTGGGGCAAAGGGTTTGGATTTGAAGCTGCAAAAGTGGTGCTAAATTATGGTTCTTCAGAATTAGGTTTAAAGACACTAGTTGGACTAACTGCTGAGGAGAATTGTGGTTCAATCAGAATTCTTGAAAAACTAGGTTTTAAGTTGCAAGAGAAACTTCTCTTCAACAATACAAAAGCATTTAAATATCAGTATACAAAGAATTGATCATAATTTGTAATACCCATCTATATATTTATGGAACTTTGCTACTATTGGGGCAAGTAATTCAATTAAATCTTGCATTACCATTCCGCCCACAATCCAATTAGGGGGCTAAATCTCTCACCCCACTCTTGAGCGATTGGACTAGCGAATAGGTTTTTTGCCCTTTGTTTTGCCCCGTCACTATCTGAAATTGATTCAATTAAATTCGATTGTGATGCTAATAAGCTATCATTTAATGACAAAAACATTAAAACTAATAGTATGTAAAAAATTATATGATCTATACTTGAAGTAGGGAAGTATTATGGAAGATATAAAACTGTCAAAAAAAGGAAAAGCCTTAATAAAAATGTATGAGGAAATGGCAGCAAAAGGCATTGATAGGGTAGACGGAACTAGAAAAGAAAAAGTCTATAATGATTTTCAACTAAGAAAATTCAGACATATATGTAAACATCAAATCTCTAATGAAAAAATAAAAACAGTTTTAGATTACGGTGGAGGTGGCTCAGATTGGGATGCTCCTGGGTTTGACCCTGGAACAAAACAGTCTGCAAAGCAATTTTTTCAAATACAGAGCGTGCATACTTTTGAACCTGCAAGAGGTTTAATGGAAAAAAAGAAAGCTGACTGCGTAGTGTGTATGGATGTCCTTGAGCATATTTTTATTGAGGATATTCCAAAAGTTGTAAGCGAATTGTTTTCTCTTTCAAAAAAATTGTTAGTTGTTAATGTGGCATGCTATAAGGCTGCTGCTTTACTTCCAAATGGTGAAAATGCTCATATTACTGTTAGAGGGGCCGACTGGTGGAAGGGAGTTTTTGATGTAATTTCAAGTAATTATACAAATATTGAAGTATTTTTAATCTGTTCAAACACTTTTTCTTCAGGAGTAATTTTCAAAAGTTCCAAGTTTGGTGATTGGGCGTTAACGGAGGGATATACAACCAACATGAGTTTTAAAACTTTTCAACCAAGCTGATTTAATAGGTTTTTTGTTCTAGACAAAGTCTTTCATTTTTAATTTAACTTTTATGAAATTACAGCTTTTGTATGATTGCCGTGTAAATAAATCAGATTGGGAGAAATTTATGTCTGTAAGGGTTGAAAAAAATAAAGGGGTGTGGACGATAATTCATTCTCGTCCCGAGAATAGAAATGCAATGGATCCATCAAGTGCTGATCAGTTAACAGATGCTTTTTTAGAATTTGATAATAGCGAAAATGGAAAAGTTGCAGTTTTTTGGGGTGAAGGAGGAGCTTTTTGTGCAGGCTGGGATTTAAAATTTGCGTCAGCTCTGAATAAAGATGATCCCTTGAAAGCCCTAGATATTAATTTGGATGATAAGGTTTTAAAAGATAATAATTTGCTACCTAGAGGACCTATGGGTCCGAGTCGTCTTAACCTTAAAAAACCTGTGATTGGAGCAATAGCTGGACCAGCTGTAGCAGGTGGGATGGAATTAGCTTTATGGTGTGATTTCCGAGTAATGGAGGTGTCCTCTTATCTTGGAGTGTATTGTAGGAGGTGGGGAATTCCCTTGATAGATGGCGGTACCATAAGGTTGCCGAGAATTGTTGGGCGTGGCCGCGCTTTGGAAATTATTTTGACTGGACGGCAAGTTAAGGCAGAAGAGTGTTTGGCTTTGGGTCTTTGTGAATATATCGTAGAAAATGATCAATCCAGACAGAAAGCAGAGGAATTAGCGCATCAGATTGCAAAATTTCCTCAAATTTGTGTGCAGGCAGATAGAAAGTCAGTTTATGATCAAGAAGGGCTTTCAATGATAGACGCACTTAAACAAGAATGGTTTAATGGGAAAAAAGCTTTATCAGAGGAGGGTTTAAATGGAGCTAAAAACTTCAAAAAAGGTTTTGGAAGGCATGGAGACTTCGATAAACTAAGTTAAGGAAAAAAATATATAATTTTCTTAATTGCTAGAGATTAAAATTTTCTGATATATATCTTACAACATATTAAAAGGAGATTGTTGAATTATGGCGCTTTTACAGAATATCGATCCAGACGGATTGTTTGAGTACTCTGTTGTATTTACAGACAGATCTTTAAATCATATGTCTCAAAACTTTCAGTTGGTGATGAAAAGCCTCTCTAAAAAACTCAAGCAAGTTTATGGGTCAGAAGGATTAGCTCTTATTCCAGGTGGGGGTACATTTGGGATGGAAGCGATAGCTAGGCAATTTGCTAATGATCAAAATGTTCTTGTGATTAGAAATGGTTGGTTCAGTTTTCGCTGGAGTCAGATTTTTTCAAAAGGAAATATTACATCTAATGTTAAGGTGTTAAGTGCTTCTCCAACTTTTGAAAATTTTCAAGCACCATATAAACCTGTTTCCCTTGATGAAATAACACAATATATTAATGAAAATCAACCATCCGTTGTTTTTGCGCCTCACGTAGAAACTTCGGCTGGAATTATTCTACCGGATGAATATCTTAAAGGCATATCAAATGCTGTTCATTCTCATGGTGGTTTATTTGTTTTAGATTGTGTTGCTTCAGGCGCAGCTTGGGTCGATATGAAAACCACTGGAGTTGATGTTTTATTAACAGCTCCCCAAAAAGGGTGGTCGGCATCACCCTGTGCAGGCGTTGTAATGCTCAGCGAAAATGCAATTGATGTGATGGAGAAAACCGAAAGTTCAAGCTTCAGCTGTGATTTAAAGAAATGGTTTGGAATTATGAACGCTTATGAAAATAATGGGCACGCATATCATACAACAATGCCTACAGACTCACTTGTAAAGTTTGAAAAAACAGTAAAGGAGACGGAGGAATTTGGTTTTGAAAATGCTAGAGATCAGCAAAATTATATTGGAAACTCAATTCGGGCTTTGTTAGAAGGTAAGGGCTTTAAAAGCGTAGCAGCTGATGGGTTTAAGGCTACAAGCGTTATAGTAAGTTATACAGAAAATGACTCGTTTCAAAATGGTAAGATATTTGCAGAGAATGGGATGCAAATAGCCGCAGGTGTACCCTTAGAGTGTGGTGAGGGGAACGATTTCAAGACTTTCAGGCTAGGTCTCTTTGGTTTAGATAAACTTAAAAACCCTGAAAGAACAATCTCTAATTTTAAAGATGTATTAGAAAAAATTTGTTAGGCAAAATTATTTTATTTGTCTTTTTTGCCCTCGGACGATGAAAAAGCCT
>CACJUU010000029.1 GCA_902596605.1 uncultured Alphaproteobacteria bacterium
AGCCATAAAATTACTCTATTGAGAATATTATTTATGGCCAGCAAAACGTATAGCATAATAGCGCTAATTCAGTGAAGCCACATAGTCTTCCGCGGCCTTTAATGCTTTAGCGTCAATCATATCAGCCATCGCAGGGATAACCTTTTCATTCATTAACTTATCAAATTTTGCTTTCTCTGCTCCAGACAAAACGGTAATAATACCTCCCTTATCCTGAAACTTTTTAAGGGTATCTTCTCCCGCATCCATAATTCCATTAGTTGATAAGTCGCCTACCTCTTTACCTACTTCTAAAATTATTTTTTGTAATTCTGGTGACAGCGAGTCAAACCATTGAGCATTAGCCATCACAAATGCGTCGGCATAATACTGATATGGCTTCTGAGCGTATTTTAAAAATTCCCACCAACTATAGGCTCCAATGCTTTGAGGAGGACTATTTATTGTGTCGATCATGCCGGTTTGTAATGCAGTATATACTTCACCTGTGGGCAAAGAAACTCTTTTCGACCCAAATGCATCCCACATTGGTTCCTCGCTTTTTAACAACCTTCTAGCCTTCAAGTCTTTCATAGCATCGATCCCAGTCAGTTCTCTTTTGCTACTAAAAGTCATTACTGGGCCTACGGGGTTGTACATAATCAACTTCGAATTTGTTTTTGTGGTAATTTCATTCCAGATCTTCTTTCCTTCGGGCGAATCCTGAAAAAAGTTTCGTTGATCATCATATGACCGGAATAAACCGGGGTAAGAAGCAATATTAAAATTTTTGTTGATCGGAGGAAAGCTAACAACGCCAACTATCCCTCCAAGCTCTACTGCCCCTGATGTGACAGCTCCCATTACTTCTCTTATCCCAAAAAGCTGTTTTGAAGGATAAACTTCTATTTTTAATTTTCCCTTTGCTCGCTCATTTACCCTATCTGCAAAAATCTGTGCGTGCTTAGCGCAGTGGTGTTTAGCACTCCAATGTACTGATAAGCGTGCAACTTGTTCGGCCGAACTAAAATTTACTGTTAAAAGCAAAAAAGCTATCGCTGGAATAAAAATTTTCCTGACCAGTCCCAAAAATTGTGCGTTCATTTTTCCCTCCCAAAAAAAATTGAATTAATGTTCCTATTATAGGGAATAATTTTTTAGAATCGTAACAATTATTTCTTTAATAAAGTTTTAAATGCAGCTTCAAATCGTGCTTTGTCGATTTGTCGCGACAACCGCAAGTTTGTTACTTTATCTCGAGTTGAATTGGTTTCTTTAGACAGAATCTCATTTAAGAGATGTTTTTTATGTAACTGTTTCTTGTCCTTGCCATTTTTCAACTCTTCATACCTTTGAATTATAGTTTTATGATTTTATAGGGATCTTGCGAGGAGTTTCTTTTTTTGGCTCTTCCTTATAAAGATAAATAGATAATAGCCCATCTTTAAACTCAGCTCCATCAATTCTCACATTATCAGCTAATCTAAAAGTTTTAGTAAACGCGCGTTTAGCTATTCCCTTATGTATATATTCGTGTTGACCATTTTTGTCACCGTTGCCACAAATCACCAGTTCGCTTGAGGTTGCTTCGATGATGAGATCATTTGTACTGAAGCCAGCAAGTGCAAGAACAATTATAAAACTATTATTTGAAAGTTTTTTTATATCGTAGGCCGGATAAGTAGACTGCTTCATGGACGACATCCGCTCAATTTCGTCAAAAAGGCTCTCAAATCCAACAAAAGAACTCATGTAGGGAGAAGATAAAAAGCTCATATTATTGCAAACCTTATAAAAGTTGAAATTTATGACTAATCGCTTATCACCAGAAAGTAAACATTTAGCACGATAGTTTTAACCTATCAAAAAGCTTTAAGCAAATGCGTTTATACAATTTCTTTCCAAAAAATTAATTCGAATGGTATTGAAAAACTTTTTTTACGATTGTAACATTATCCTACCTCGGGGTGCCACATGGCTGAGATGTTAAACAGACCCGTTGAACCTGAACCGGTTAATACCGGCGTAGGAAAGGTGTTTAGATTTTCGCTAGGCGCCTAGGAAATATGATAAGGAGTTTGGTATGAAAATAATTTTAAGCATATTTACTGGATTAGTGTTTTTTGCCTCTGTGTTGCACTCAGAGGTCAGGCAAAATTTGGTTGTTTACACTTATGATAGCTTTAATTCGGATTGGGGGCCAGGACCTCAGCTTGAAAAAGCTTTTGAAAATATTTGTGACTGCGATTTAAAGTTTGTGACTGCTGGAGATGGAGCAGCTCTGCTAGCAAAACTAAGGTTAGAAGGAAATAAAACAAAAGCTGATGTAGTGGTTGGCTTAGACACTAATTTACTGCAATCGGCAAAGGACTCTGGACTATTCAGCCCTCATAAGCTGAATATAAGCTTAGATCTTCCCATTGCTTGGAAAGATGAGACATTCATGCCTTTTGATTGGGGATATTTTTCTTTTGTTTTTGATAAACGTAAAACAACAAATATTCCAAAGTCATTTGAAGAGCTTGCAAACTCAGATCTCAAAATCGCTATTCAAGATCCTCGAAGTTCAACGCCTGGGTTAGGGTTGGTTCTATGGATTGAGAAGTTGTATGATATTGAGAGTAAAAGTTTTTGGCGGCAACTAGCCGATAACGTGGTTACCGTGACTCCAGGATGGTCAGAAGCCTATGGCCTATTTATTGAAGGAGAGGTGGATGGTGTATTATCATATACAACTTCACCCGCATATCACAAAGTTGCAGAGAATGATAACACTAAAGTAGCGGCAATATTTGATGAAGGTCACTTGATGCAAATTGAAGTGGGTGCCATTTTAGAGAAATCAGAAAAAAAGCAGTTAGCAGCTGACTTTCTCGCATTTATGACTTCAAGTGAAGCGCAATCAATAATACCTACTACAAATTGGATGTATCCTGCAAAGCAACCAGATATAGAGCTTCCTGTTGCATTCACAGAAGGTTTAAGCGAAATAGAACCAATTTATTTGGATCCTAATACAGCTAGTTCTTTAAAAGAGTCAGCTATTGAAGTCTGGAAGAGGGAATTAAGAAAATAAGGCTGTTTGGGTTTATATGCTTCCTAGGAGTTCTGTGTCTAGGGATTGGCTCAATACTGGGTCTCACACTCCATTCCAGATATGATATATTTATCACTGCTTATGAGGCGCAAGTCATAATTTTTACTTTGAGCCAAGCTTTTCTGTCTGCCACTTTATCCCTTTTGCTTGCAATGCCAATATCTAGAGCGATTTATAGAAATGAGTTCTTTTGCAAAAATCAAATTATATCTGTTATCGGTATACTCTTTGTTCTGCCAATATTAGTCGTAATTTTAGCTGTAATTAATGTTTTTGGTATCAACGGAATTATAAACCAGTTTGCGAGTTTTTTAGGGTTTGAAAAATTTTCTATTTATGGGTTAATTGGGATCTTAACTGGCCACGTTCTCATTAATATGCCATTCGCTGTGCGATTATTAATTTCTGGTTGGTCAATGATTCCGACGGAGCATGTTAGGCTGGCTAAACAACTAGGTTTCAACACGCAAACGTTTTTCAAACATATAGAACTTCCGATGTTAGTAAAAATAGCCCCAAGCACTTTTACAATCATTTTCTTATACTGTTCATTGACCTTCTCAATCGCTTTAGTGTTGGGGGGAGGTCCGAGTGCCACAACAGTGGAATTGGCAATATATCAGACAATAATATTCGAAGGTGATTTATCTGCAGCTGCTAGGCTGTCAACTCTGCAATTGATATTACTAACTTTTTTATTGATTTTAGCAACCAGGTTTACAGGCAACATGTTTATTGAGCAGACCATTATATTGAAAAATGATATACGTGGACCTAAAACCTTACTTACTCAATGGATCGATTGCTTTTTTATTATTCTTTTTTGTTTATTCATTTTTTTACCAATTCTTTTAATAATTTCTAAAGGACTAGCAAATATCGCAATACCCACAGATAATCTTATTTTGTCTGCAATGAACTCGATTTTCGTTGCTATGTTAGCTACTTTTATAAACTTAACTTTTTCATTAGCTCTCTGTTTACTGATTGTCGACGAAAAACGAAAGTTCTTAAAAATATTAATTGAGGTAGGCTCCTTCAGTATTATATGTATTTCTCCACTTGTTTTTGGAACAGCGCTTTTTCTACTCTTATTTGAACATATTGATCTCTCTGCAAACGCCTCACTATTGACTGGATTCACTAACGGCGTCCTAATGATTCCGATAACTCTTGCAATTCTGTTGCCTGGGTTTAAAAAAATTAAAGCTAGATACGGAAAGCTAATGAAGATAATTGGTGTGCCAAGAACGAGCGAATTAGCAAAGTTTTATGTCCCATTACTTAAAAAAAGTATTAGGTTTTCATGTGCTTTGGTGTTTGCTCTATCGATTGGAGATTTAGGTATTATAGTACTTTTTTCCGGTAATGATATAGGTACTTTACCAATGTACCTATATAGGTTGATTGGTAGTTACAGGATGGATGAAGCCTACTTTGTTTCAATGATACTTTTACTATTGGCATTCACCTCTTTTTGGCTAATAGAAGATGGTAATTTAAATGTTTTTAAGCGCAAGCAAATGTCAGATTAAGAACGGAGAATTTTCTGTTCAATGTGACTTTAGTGTCGAGATCGGTAATCATCTTAGCCTTTTTGGCCCTTCTGGAAGTGGAAAGAGCTCCGTTCTGTTAGGGCTTGCTGGGTTTTTACCCATCATCAATGGAGATTTGGTTTATGACGATAAATCAATTTCAAAAATAGAGCCAAAGGACAGGCCTTTTGATTTACTCTTTCAGGAAAATAATCTCTTTCCACATCTTACTGTGTCCAGAAATATACTTTTAGGATTGGGAGCAAAGGCGAAAATGGACTTGCAAAATTCTCATATAGTAAATGAGATCTTAGATCTTGTTGGGTTATACAAAGAAAGGAATAGACTTCCTCAAGACATTTCCGGAGGTCAAAGAAGTCGTGCCGCTATTGCGCGCTCTTTAATAAGGAAAAAGCCCATATTACTTCTTGACGAACCATTTGCAGCTCTTGATTTTGAATTAAAGAATGAGATACTTGCGTTGTTATTACGCATAACAAGAAAAGATAATCTTTCAATCATACTTGTGAGCCACGATCCAAGAGACGTTCAATACCTAGGAGGTGATGTGATCTTGTTTAGTGAAAATGGGCAAACTGATTTTTATAAAAATAAAAGATTTTGGTCAAAATTTTCTTATAAATTACATTCCTAATGAGACTCACCCAAAAATACCAATTAAAATAAGGGCTGCATGTAAGCAGAAATGATTTTTTGAATTGATAGAACTAATGAGAGAGAAAAAATGAAATCGGTACAATTTATTAAAAAAGAGCATATCGGTCACTTGTATTTAAACTCTCCGAAAACCAAGAATGCTCTAAAAAAAAAAGATATGGGATTGATAAGAGACATTCTTAATAAAGAGGCTAAATCAGATATTTATGCACTAATAATTTCTGGTAGGGGTAACGTTTTTTGCTCAGGAGCTGATTTCACCGAGTTAACTTCAATAATTGGAAAAAATAAAAAAGATCAAGGTTTACAATCGAACGATATGTCAAAATTATGTGATGCTATTCAAAGCTTTCCTTTACCAACAGTATGTGCTTTAAATGGGAGCGCATACGGTGGAGGTGTAGAAATAGCTTGTGCCTGCGATTTTAGAATTGCTGTTTCAAATGTTGAAATTATGGTGCCTCCAGCCAAGATTGGAATTCATTATCACCCAGCCGGAATAAAAAGATTTTTAAATATTTTCGGAGCAAGTGCTACTAAGAGATTATTACTTACAGCAACAAAAATGTCAGAAAAAGAACTCAAAAATGTTGGATTTTTTGATGAGATAATAAACGAAGGCGAGAATATCATTGAAAAAGCGCAAGATTTTATAAAGCAATGTAAAGAGTTATCGCCTGAAGCAGTAAAAGGTATGAAACTCTCTATAAACGACATAGTAATGGATAGTGTGAACATCCAAAGTCTCAATTCACGTATTAAGAATACGCTTGAATCTCAGTACTTAGAACGTCGGCTGAAATCGATCAAAGCAAAAAACTCTAAGTAGATAAATAAAAAGTTCTTATGCAGAAAGCATACCTTCAAGTCTTTTTGTTATTAGGCTGTCAGCTTCACTCATTATTCCATCTATGAGATCTTTACAGCTGGGTATGTCGTTAATAAGACCAACTACCATTCCGCAAGACCACGCCCCTGCTTCCATTTCTCCATCAAGCATTACTTTAGGATATACACCTGCTACTTCATCCATAATGTCTTCAAATTTTATATTAGAGCCTAGCTCTTTTTCTTTTTCTAATAATTTTTCTACTGCAGAATTATTTAATACTCTTTCTGTATTTCTCAGTGGACGCATAACAAGTCTCGTATCTAATTCTGTGGCATTAATTATCGCCTCTTTGACTCTTTCGTGACATGGAGCTTCCTTAGTAGCCATAAATCTAGTCCCCATATTCATTCCATCTGCTCCCATCGCAAGCGAAGCAACCAAGCTTCGCGCGTCTGCCATTCCCCCTGAAGCGACAAATGGAATTTTCAATTCCTCAGCTGCTCTGGGAAGCAAAATCATATTTGGCATATCGTCCTCACCGGGATGTCCTCCGCATTCAAATCCATCTACGGACACAGCATCACATCCTATAGCTTCAGCTTTGAGTGAGTGTCTAACAGAGGTACATTTGTGAATAACTTTTATATTGGCTTTTTTTAATTGTTCCATGTAAGGTTGGGGATTTCTTCCTGCAGTCTCTACAATCTTAATTCCCCCATCGATAATTGCGTCAATATATCCAGGATAGTCAGGCGCCGCCACCGTTGGAAGAAATGTTAAATTCACTCCAAACGGATTGTCTGTCATTTTGTGGCATCTCGCTATCTCTTTTGCAAGATCGTTTGGGGTCTTCTGGGTAAGTCCAGTTATTATGCCCAAGCCACCAGCATTTGAAACAGCAGAGGCTAGCTCGGCAAATCCCACATAGTGCATACCACCCTGAATTATTGGGTGTTGAATGTTGAATAATTCTGTTATCCGAGTTTTCATTTTCTATTCCTGTTTTTCTCTAATGCTATGCCATTTAAGTTCAAATATAAAACTATTTCTTTGCTAGATAGGGTAAAATAGCAGAAAAATCCATACCCTTGCCACCTTCAGAAATGAAAGTTTCATAAATTTCAGTTGCGTGCTTACCCAATTCAGTAGGGGCCGACACCGATTCGGCAGCTGCTTGAGAAAGCTTTAAGTCCTTTAACATCAAATCAGCTGCGAAACCGGGTTTATAGTCTCGGTCTGCTGGACTTTCTGGCCCTACAGCAGGAGCTGGGCAATATGTATTTACAGACCAGCAAGACCCTGATGATGTTGATACAACATCAAATAACCTATTCCAATTTAGATTTAGTTTTTGGGCCAAATTAAAAGCTTCGCACACTCCTATCATTGAAATTCCCAAAATCATATTATTACAAATCTTTGCCGACTGACCAGCTCCGGGCCCACCGCATAGCACAGATTTCTGACCCATTATTGCAAAATATGGTTCTATTTGGTCATAAGCATCTTTTTCTCCCCCAACCATAAATGTCAGTGTGCCATTCTCTGCACCTACAACACCACCAGATACTGGAGCATCTATTACCGCTATTGAATTTTTTTCAGCCTCTTTTGATACATGCAAAGCACTTTCCACGTCCACTGTTGAACAATCAACAAGTATTGTTTTAGGGGTACACAAGGGTATGAGTTCCTCATATACATTTCTCAAAACATTTCCATCAGGCAACATAGAAAAAATAATACTGCATTTCTCTGCTATTTCAGTAATAAGGTCTTGAGTAATATCTCCGACATTGGTTGGAGCGACGTCAAAACCAAACAATTCATAACCAGCTTTAATCAAATTCCTTGCCATGGGTGCACCCATGTTTCCAAGCCCTATAAATCCTATTTTCATGTTAGTGTACTCCTAAGTTTTACGGTGAATAGTTTGAAAAAACGGTTTGAGGTCTTCATCTGAAATTTCGCCCAAATTTTTTGTTTTCCATAGCGGAGTTCTGTCTTTATCGATAACAGCTGCTCTTATTCCTTCTTGAAAGTCTCCAAATTCCTGTGATCGAGCAGTAAAACTGTATTCTGCATCTAGGGCGTCTGAAATATTATTCCGGACCTTTTCCATCTTTAGCATTGATATTGTATAAGCTACTGAAATAGGAGAATTAAATCTTAATGCACTCAAGTCCTTTTCAAAAAATGGGTGCTGTAATCTTGACTCTATATTCTTAGTGGAGACTTCAAACATAGCTTCTGAAATTTGTGAAAAAGAGTTTTCTATTTCTGAGGCCTCTGTACTTACTTGAAATTTCTTTATCCAATCAATATTGCCAGTATCAAAAAGTTTTTCCTTTAGATCCTCCCACTTTGCTTCCATTATCAAGTAATCTGCGAACCCACAATAAATAGCATCACTTGCTTTCATCCTTTTACCAGTTACACCCAGAAAGGTACCTATATTTCCAGGTATTTGTGCAAGAAGAAAAGAGCCTCCAACGTCGGGAACTAGACCAATGCTACATTCTGGCATTGCTATTTTGCTTGTTTCCCCTACTACTCTATGACTACCATGGCATGAAACACCGACACCCCCACCCATCGTGAAACCTTGCATGAAAGCTACAAAAGGTTTCTTATAATTAGCAATTTTCTCATTTAGACGATACTCGTCAGCCCAGAACTTTTGACCATAAGCAAAGTTTTTATTAAACCCATTTTCGTATAGGATCTGAATGTCACCACCAGCACAAAAGGCTCTATCTCCTTCAGCGTCGATAATTACGAGGGCTATGCCTTCGTCGGTTTCCCATTCAATCAATGCGTTCTCTATAGAGAGTATCATCGAATAGGTTAGTGAGTTTAACACTTCGGGACGATTTAAAGTTATATGGCCTACATAGCCTGATTTTCGTATAAAAATATCCTCCGACATTTTTACTCAGACAAAATGGCTCTTGCTATAATTACTCTCATAATCTCATTTGTTCCCTCTAAAATTTGATGAACACGAAGATCACGTACTATTTTCTCTATTCCATACTCTTCGAGATAGCCATAACCACCTAGTATTTGTAGAGCGGTATTGGATACTTCAAAGGCTACATCGGTAACTAATCGCTTCGCCATTGCGACAGAGACAGTCGCATCCGGTTTTGAATTATCTAATTTCCAAGCAGCGCTTCTCAAAAAAAGTCTTGCCGCCTCGATTTGTGTCGCCATATCTGCCAACTTAAATTCTATAGACTGAAATCTACTGATAGGTTTACCAAACGCTGATCTTTCCTTTGAATATGATTTTGCAATTTCGTAGGCCTTTTGTGCGCCGCCTAATGACGCCGCGGCAATATTAAGCCTTCCCCCATCTAAACCCTCCATAGCGTATTTGAAGCCAGCACCTTCTTCGCCTACAAGGTTTGCAGCAGAAATTGAGCAATTGTCAAATTGCACAATTGCGGTTGGTTGCGCTTTCCATCCCATCTTTTGCTCTTTTTTTCCGAAACTAAGACCTTTTTGTCCGTTTTCAACCAAGACCATTGATATACCGTTGGGTGTTTGATCTCCAGTCCTACACAGTACAATGTATAAATCTGAAAACCCCCCACCGGATATAAATGACTTTGATCCATTAAGGCTATATCCCTCATTTGTTATTGCTGCCTTTGTTTTTAGTGCAGCGGCATCTGACCCTGATCCAGGTTCTGTTAAACAATAGGAACAAACGTCATCAAAGCTTACAATATTCTTTAAAAATCTATCTTTTAAAGCTTGGTCGCCTCTCTTTGAGATTACCCATGCAGACATATTGTGAATTGAAATAAAAGAAGAGACAGAAGGGCAGGACATTGCTAGAGCTTCAAATACGAGCGTTCCGTCTAAGCGCGACATTCCAGAGCCACCATCTTCCTCAGAGACGATAATCCCTCCAAGTCCCAAGGTTCCAGCCTCCTTCAGAAGTTTTCTGGGAATTTCTTCTTTCTTTTCCCAGTCTAACGCATTCGGCGCAATAGTTTCCTCACCAAATTCCCTAGCCGTATTATATAGAATGTTTTGTTCTTCTGATAAAGAAAAATGCACTAATTACTCCATTGTCGGTATTGAAAAACTCGCTCCCTCCTTGATGCCGGTAGGCCATCGGGACGTGACAGTTTTTGTTTTTGTATAAAAACGAAAGGCATCTGGTCCGTGTTGGTTAAGATCTCCAAAAGCAGATTTTTTCCAGCCGCCGAAGGTGTGGTAAGCTAGCGGAACAGGTATAGGTACATTCACCCCCACCATTCCCACATTAACTTTATTAGCGAAATCACGAGCAGTGTCTCCATCTCTAGTAAATATAGCAGTCCCGTTTCCGTATTGGTTCGTTTTCACAAGATCAAGCGCTTCCTCATAGTTTTTAGTTCGTACAGTAGATAGAACGGGTCCAAAAATTTCTTGCTTATATATTTCCATATCTTTTGTAACATTATCAAAAAGACACGCACCCACAAAAAACCCATTTTCGTATCCCTGCATCTTAAAATTCCTTCCATCAACTTTAAGAGATGCTCCTTGTTCTACTCCTTTATCAACAAGCCCCAAAATTTTATTTTGTGCCTCTTTTGTAACTACAGGACCAAAATCAATATCTTTACCAGCCGTATAGGGACCGATCTTTAGCGACTCTATTTTAGGTATAAGTTTTTCGACTAATTTATCAGCTGTTTCTTCCCCAACTGGTACCGCTACGGAGATAGCCATACATCTCTCACCAGCAGCTCCATATCCAGCTCCTACTAGTGCATCAGCTGCTTGATCCATATCTGCATCTGGCATAATCAGCATATGATTTTTTGCACCTGCAAAACATTGTACTCTTTTTCCATTGGCGCAACCTTTTGTATAGATATATTCAGCGATTGGTGTGCTACCCACAAATCCAACAGCTTGTATTGTTTCATTATCCAATATAGCGTCTACAACCTCTTTATCCCCATTTACGACTTGCAAAATGCCTTCTGGCAAACCTGCTTCTAATAGTAATTCGGCTAAAGCCATCGGCACTGATGGATCTCTTTCAGATGGCTTAAGAATAAATGCGTTACCCGCAACGATCGCAGGACAAAACTTCCACATAGGTATCATGGCTGGGAAGTTAAATGGAGTAATACCAGCAACGACGCCAAGTGGCTGTCGCATTGAATACATATCAATTCCCGGTCCCGCACTATCTGTGAATTCTCCCTTAAGAAGGTGTGGCGCTCCTATACAGAACTCAGCCACTTCTAGTCCTCTGATTATGTCACCTTCTGCATCCGGTAAGGTCTTACCGTGTTCGGATGACAATAGTGCCGACAATTTATCCATGTCTCTATGGAGCAATTCAACAAACTTCATTATAACTCGCGCGCGCTTTTGAGGGTTGACCTCTGCCCATTTCAGCTGCGCTACACTAGCTAATTCGACGGCTTCGTTTAACTCTTCGCGTGTTGCATAAGCCACCTCGGCTTGCACCTCGCCGGTAGCAGGATTAAACACTTGCCCGCTTTTTTTTGATTTTCCAGGTACTTCTTTGCCGTTAATAAAGTGGCCTATTGCTTTCATTTAATCCTCCGATTATATCTCTACAAAATATAGTTTATCAAATAACTATAAAATGTAATAAAAAAGTTTTATGGGTTCAAAGAGCCCTCATTCTTTAAGAAGAAGGGCT
This sequence comes from uncultured Alphaproteobacteria bacterium, assembly GCA_902596605.1. Classification (GTDB taxonomy): domain Bacteria; phylum Pseudomonadota; class Alphaproteobacteria; order Rhodobacterales; family Rhodobacteraceae; genus CACIJG01. The sequence continues at coordinate 11,805 of CACJUU010000029.1, forward strand.
GTTTGATTTAGATAAATGGTATCAATGGCACATCAAAAGATGAGCATGCGGACAATAACACCAACGAACCTAGTAAAATAATTTGTTTCATCTTAACATCTCCCACTTATAGTTAAGATGATTAAGGTTGTTTTAGTATTTCGTCAACCACTTTCAGTATACTGGTTGAATTAGATTTTGTAAGCGAGTTGAAACTACTATGGAAGTTTCCATTTTTGTCCAATAAAACTTTATAAAAATTCCATTTTGGTTGAAAATTATGTTCTTTTTTTAACCAACGATAAAATGGGTGAGCATTTTTGCCTCGAATGGAAGTGATTTCTGTCATGGGTAGAGTAAGATCAAATGATATGTTACAAAATTCTTTGACTTTAGAATTACTTGACAGCTCCTGATTGAAATCGTCGGATGGTACAGCTAAAACTACTAGCCCTTTGTCTTTGTAGCTTCTGTGTAATTTCTCTAAACGTGAATATTGGTTTGTAAATCCGCATCTTGAGGCCGTATTAGTAACCAACACCGCCTTACCTTTATACGCCCCTATATCTAAGGAGCCTCCATCTATACTTTTAAATGAAAATTCAGTTGCATCTGTAAGTGCCGGAACAACGCTTGAAAAAAACAAAATTATAACCTTCAATAAAAATTTCATGTTTATGACCTGAGAAGCAACAAGTAGGTTTAATTTTAAAAAAGTAAAGGGAAATTATTCGTTGTTTTTCCTGTGAGATTCCAAAGCCAAAATCAACGCAATAATAGCTATACAAATAATAAAAACAAAAACAAACATTGCGCCAAGACTACCTTCCATTTTTATACCCTCTTTAGTTTGAAACTCTGTATATTATTAATTACTTTTTTTACTATTTAAATCGAAATCTTCTGCGTTAGAAACATTTTTATGTGTTACAATGAAACAAGCAATTGCAAGGAGAAGAACGGCACCAGCTTCATATAATAGATTTTGTGGATCAGAGCCTTTGCCCTGCAAGATTATCATACGACTGAGAGCTGTAATCGCAATGAATAAAGGTAAAAGTATCGGTATTCGTCGACTTTTGTAAAAAATTGCTACCATCCCCAGAACCTCGGTATAGATAAAAAGAAGTAAGAGATCTGCTAATTGAACTTTTTGTTGTAATATCAGATAGTAAATTTCCTGACAGGTAGCGAAGACAGTTGCTATGCCGATTAACGTTAAAAGTATTTTTTCCGTAATTTTTATAGTTTCCTCTATCATTCTAAATTCCTTTTTCTTTTCTCTTCAATCCCCGATATGCCTTCTCTAGAAGCTAACTCTGACAATACTTCGTTTATAGATATATTTTTTGATCTTAACAAAACGAACATATGATACAAAGTATCAGCAGCCTCTCCTATGATCTCTTTTTTTTTCTTTTTTACACTGGCGACGATGAGTTCTATTGCCTCCTCGCCAAATTTTTCTGCGCATTTTTCTGTTCCTTTCTTTAACAGCTTTGCGGTATGTGATTTATTTGGAGACTCAGTTGTTTTTCTTTGAATTGTTAAATCCAATCTTTCAAGTATTTTGTTCATGTTATCCTCATGGGTACGTTAGATTTATTAAGAAACTCTTTTACTTCCGATATAGAAATTTCGTTAAAGTGAAAAACGGATGCAGCAAGCAAAGCTGATGCTCCACCGTCTTTAACAGCCTCAAGAAAATGTTCTACTTTGCCAGCACCTCCTGATGCAATTACCGGTATACTTACAAGATCTGTTATCGTTTTTAAGAGCTTTATATCATATCCATCTTGGACACCGTCTTTATCCATCGAGGTTAATAAAATCTCTCCAGCACCATTTTCTTCCATAGATTTTGCAAACTCTGTAGCTTTTATACCAGTTGACCTAGTCCCTCCATGTGTAAAAACTTCCCAATCATTTATGCGCGCACTAAATTTGGCGTCTATTGCTACAACGATGCATTGACTGCCAAATTTATTCGCAGCTATAGATATTAACTGAGGATTAGATACAGCAGCGCTATTAAAACTTACTTTATCTGCACCATGATTAAGTAACTTTTCAACTTCAGAGTCTTGTCGTACTCCTCCTCCAACCGTTAAAGGCATGAAGCATTGTTCGGCTGTTTTTTTTACAATTTCGTAGGTTGTATTCCTATTCTCTTGGGAGGCTGAAATGTCTAAAAAACATAATTCATCCGCACCTTTATCATTATAAATTTTTGCTATTTCGACAGGATCACCAGCATCACGCAGGTTTACAAAATTTGTTCCTTTGACAACTCTACCATCTTTAACATCTAAGCATGGGATTATACGCGTTTTTAACATTTTAATCCTTCAAAATTCTCAATGCCTCTTCAATTCTTAAAGCTCCAGTATATATAGCTTTGCCAGCGATAACTCCCTCTAAGTTCGGAATATTTTTTTTTACGTTTTCAAGATTCTTGGGGCCATTTATACCTCCCGACCCAATTACGGGAATACTTACATTATCCGACAGTTTCTTTGTAGCATTAGAGTTCAAACCTTTCATTAAACCATCTCTATCTATATCAGTGAAAATAATTGCATCGACTCCACAATCTTCGAAACTTTTTGCTAGGTCTAAAGTATTTTTATTTGATGTAGATTTCCAGCCTGCAGTAGCGACCTTATTTGACCTGGAGTCTAGCGCAATTAAAATGCCATCAAATAGTCTACATGCTTCTTGAACTACAGAAGGGTTAGAAACAGCTAAAGTCCCTAAAATGACACGATCTATACCCTTCGACTTCCAGAATTCTATTTGCTTCAGATTTCTTATCCCTCCACCAACTTGAATTTTAAGGGAAGTAGAACTTCTTATCTCTTCAATGGTTTTTACGTTCTTTCTACTCCCAGAAACCGCACCATCTAGATCCACTACGTGTAACCAATTACATCCTGCCTCTTGAAAAATTTTTGCTTGTGCAACGGGATCATCATTGTAAACAATCGCAGTATCAAGCTCTCCTCTCTGCAATCTTACACACATACCTTCTTTCAGATCGATAGCTGGGTAAAAATTCAACTTAACTTTCCTTACCTAAGTTTTTTTAGTAAAATAACACCGTGAGTTTAATACAATGTAATTTAGTTATTAACAAGATTTTAAGATTTTTCTAATGGAGCAAATAATTATGAGGACAATTATATCTATAGTAGCTTTTTTTATGATTAGCACCAATGTTTTTGCAGGAGCGTTTTCAGGTATGTACAAAACTATGCCAAGCAAAAAAACTGGTGGCTGGGCTCATGTAAAATTTGGAGCATGTAAAGAGAATAAACACCTAACATGTGGTACTTTGATGAAGGCTTTTTCTAAAGATGGGAAAGTGATAAAAGATTACGAACATAAGGGCAAGTATGTTGTTTGGGACATGAAAAAAGACGGAAATAACAACTTCTCAGGGGGTAAAATAAAAGATTATAGTGATGGGAAAGTTTATAATTCAAAAATGGAAATACTGACAAAGAAAAAAATCGGCGTGTCGGGATGTGTGTTGTTTATTTGTCAGGCACAGGAATGGAGCAAAGTAAAATAGGTCCGTTAACGTAGAGGATCCCATTCGATAAAATTGCTTATAATCTTTAGTCCGGGAATTTGGCTTTTTTCAGGATGAAATTGTAGACCAACCATATTTTCCTTAGCTATGGCTGCTACTATGTTCTTGCCATGATTTGTAGTAGCCACAATATCATTTTCTGAACAAGCTATAAATTCAAAAGAGTGAACAAAATAGAAATGATCATTTGTGTTAATGCCATTGAATATTGGATGGTAATTTTTAAAATAAAGGTTGTTCCAGCCCATATGTGGTATCTTTAAATTCTGCTTTATATCAATTTTTTTCACTTCACCACGGATCCAATTTAAACCTGGATTGTTACTTTGTCCCTCATGTCCTGTTGTTGCAAGAAGTTGCATTCCAACACATATTCCAAGAAATGGCTTTTTCTTTTCTATTACTATATCAATTAGAGATTTATAAACATCGGTGTTTTCATGCAATTTTGACTTGCAAAAAGAAAATGATCCAACTCCTGGTAAAACTACTTTATCTGCTACTCGAATGTCTTTGTGGCAAGAAGTTATTTTGACATTTACATTCTTAAAATTCGATGCAGCAGCTTGGAAGCTTTTGAGAGCAGAATGCAGATTGCCACTTCTATAATCGACAATGGCAATGTTCATTTTTTATAAGCTTCCTTTCGTAGACGGTATGATCTCCACACCCTTATTTTTTTCGATGGCCATTTTAATTGATTTACCCATAGCCTTAAAAATGGCCTCTGAGATGTGATGTGAATTGAAACCATTAAGCATCTCCACATGAAGCGTGGCACCTGAGTTTGTGCTAAAAGCATTGAAAAACTCACGCACAAGCTCTAGATCAAAATTACCAACTCTGTTAGTTGGAAAGTTTACTTTCCAACTGAGAAACGACCGTCCTGAAAAATCTAAAGCAACCCTTATCAAGGCATCATCCATAGGAAGTAAAAAAAAGCCGTATCTATTAATTCCTTTTTTATCCCCGAGAGCCTCTACAAAAGCCTTTCCCAAACAAATCCCACAATCCTCAACAGAGTGATGGAAATCAATATCGATATCCCCTCGTGCATTTAATTCGAGGTCAACAGAAGAATGGAAAGTAAGTTGTTCCAGCATATGATCAAAGAAGGGTATATTAGTTTTAACTTTTCCTCTCCCGACACCGTCTAAATCTAAAACCAAATTAATCTTGGTTTCATTAGTAATTCTTTCTATTGTAGAAGTTCGCATTTGTTTACCATTAATTTTTTTGGCTTTAATTTTCCGCTTTGTTAGGGTATAAAATAGGGCTAATTAAGTGATCAATTGTCTTTGTAGCATCAAACTTATTTCATTACGAGAGAAAAATGGTCTCAAAAAATTCTAGAAGAAATCGGACTATGCTGTTGATCGTAGGAGCCGCGTTTTTTGGTTTCACTCTCTATTCCGGTGAAATAATAGCTGCGTTAGTGAAATCAAATATGTTCTCGATTAATCTCGAAGAAGTAAGTAATGATGTCGAAAGCAAAAACAGAAAGATGCTTGCAAATCGACAGCTTGAGGAAGTGACTTCTAAAACAGAAAATGCAGAGAAATTGTTGCTAGATAGCAGGGC
>CACJUU010000030.1 GCA_902596605.1 uncultured Alphaproteobacteria bacterium
TAAGATCAATATTATCCACGCCTATACCCGCTCTACCAATCACCTGCAAATTTTTTCCTCGATCAATAACGTCTCTTGAGACTTTGCTAGCAGATCTGATTATTAGTCCTGAGTAAGGTTCAATGACCTCCTTAAGGCTATCACTTGTTCCGCAGTCTGGCTTGTAATCAAAATCGATATTACTTTTTTGAAGAGTTTCTAATGCTCTCTGTGATATCTTATCGGATACTAATACTCTATGCCTTTTTGCCATTGTTGGTTACCCTTAATAGCTTGATATTATTTCGTGGAAACAGTACTCCAACCAAGGTAGTAATTTTTGAATATCATCCAGATTAATTGTTGCTCCACACCAAATTCTTAACCCTGGTGGAGCATTTCTGTGACCCTTTATATCAAAAGCAGCGTTTTCCGCTTCCAGCAGCTCAACAAATTCTTTAACAAAGCGAGTTTTTTGGTCTGGAATTAGTGAAGTAAGCCTCTCGTCTGCAAACTTTAAGCATACTGACGTATTTGAACGATTTCTTGGATCACTTACTAAATTTTCTATCCAAGGCGTTTTATCTACCCATCCCTGCAAACACTTAAAGTTTTCATTACTTCTTCGGATTGTTTCAGTCAATCCTCCAATCTCTTTAATCCACATCAAGCTGTCTAAGGCATCTGCTACACAAAACATAGATGGTGTATTTAACGTTTCTCCCTCATAAACTCTTTCTATCAATTTTCCATTTTTAACGAGTCTAAATATTTTAGGCATTGGTCTTTCAGGATGAAATGTTGAAAGGCGTTTTATGGCATTAGGACTCAAGACTACAACGCCATGACCTCCTTCACCACCGAGGACCTTTTGCCAAGAAAAAGAAACTGCATCAAGCTTTTCCCAATCTAATTCCTGAGAAAAAACTGCGGAAGTGGCATCACAGAGCACTAACCTTTCATCACGTTTTTCAATCCAGCTTGAGTTGGGGACACGCACGCCAGAGGTTGTTCCATTCCATGTAAAACAAATATCCGAGCTACTAGAAACCTTATTAAGGTCCGGTAGGTATCCGTAATCTGCTTTGTCTACTTTACATCGCTCCAATTTTAATTGATCGACAGCATCCTCTGCCCAATCGTTACCAAATGACTCCCACACTAGCATAGTCGTCTCGTTTTTTCCTAAAAGTGACCACATTAAAAGCTCGAATGCTCCTGTGTCAGAGCCAGGCACTATAGCCACTTTATAGCCTTTAGGAAGCTCTAGTATTTCACCAGTTAAATTGATTAAATTTTTTATTTGTTGGAGTGGTTTTTTTGCTCTATGCGATCTTCCAAGATAGGCTATTTTCTCTATTGCGTCTGCACTCCATCCCGGTCTCTTAGGACATGGACCAGAAGAAAAAAAGGGTCTTGAAGGCTTTTGCAATGGCTTAATATTCATAACAAACTGCTTTATATCGGTATCTAAAAATTGGTCTTTTTCAATATAGACAAGCAAGTGGAGATAGTCTCTTCTAATTTATTTTTTTCTCTATGCTCAACCATTAATCTAATAACATTTTCCGTACCTGATCGTCTGACGAGGATACGACCCTTACCAGTTATAGAGCGCCTGACATCTTCCAACTTTTTTTTTATTTGCCCATTTTTTTCAAAATTGTTGCATTTATGAGCGTCTATATTTACCACTTTTTGTGGGAATGGCTCAAACAAATTAAAAAGCTGACTTGCTTTTTCTTTGTTTTCAACCAAAACACTCAATACTTGTAATGACGTAATTAATCCATCACCTGCGTTTGAATAATCCGCCAGAATCATATGGCCTGACTGTTCTCCACCTAAGTTTAAACTTTGCCTATTCATACATTTTGAGACGTTTTTGTCACCAACCTGCGTGCGAATCAAGCTTACTCCTATTTTTTCTAGGTATAGCTCCAAGGCTAAGTTAGACATAACTGTTGCTACAACGGTATTTTTATTCAGTGAATTTTTATTTACCCAGGCTTCAGCTAAAAGCCCAATAACTATGTCCCCATTAGCTAACTTCCCCTGCTCATCGATGAATAAAACTCTGTCGGCATCGCCATCTAAACATATCCCTATATCTGCATTGTTTTCTAAAACTGCTTTTTGTGCTTTTTCTGGATTTGTTGAACCACACTCTTTATTGATATTAAAGCCATCGGGAGCCACGCCTATAGACACAACCTCTGCACCAAGCTCTCTTAGAATTTGGGGTAGAATCTTATATGCGGCACCATTAGCACAGTCCGCTACTATCCTAATTCCGCCAAGGCTTAAATTACTTGGAATAGTAATCTTTGCAAATTCGGTATAACGGCCAAGAACATCATTTATCCTACTCGCTTTACCTAGATCACTTGGAATCACTAATGGTGATTTGTGCCTAATCTCTTTACTGATTTCCTCTTCAATTTTTGTATCTATCTTCAAACCATCTTTATCAAAAAATTTTATTCCATTGTCTTCATATGGGTTATGGGATGCTGAAATCATAATGCCAAGGTCAGCTCTCAGAGATTTTGTTAGAAAACTTACTGCGGGTGTAGGCAAAGGCCCAAGTAAGTTTACCTCCCAGCCCATAGAGATAAAACCAGCAGTTAGTGCATTTTCAACCATATATCCAGACCTTCTCGTATCCTTGCCTATGATAACCTTAGGAAAGTTTATACCTTTTCCGATCACATGACCTGTTGATAGAGCAATTTTCAATATCGTTTCCGGATCAATAGGGTAGGTATTTGTCCTTCCTCTTATCCCATCAGTTCCGAATATATTTCCTTCCATTTATGCACACCTTATTTTATTTAAAAATATTCCAAACTTTAATAGCATCGACCGTCTCCTTTACGTCATGCACTCTAACAATGTTCACCCCGTTACTGACTATTTTCAGCATTGCCGCTATCGAACCTGATAATCTTGCCGAGGGCAACTTTTCACTAATAATTTCGCCAATAAAACTCTTACGTGACACCCCTAACATGAGCGGACACCCTAATCCAAGGAACAGACTAGCTTTTTTTATTATTTCCATATTATGACCGAAACTTTTTCCAAAGCCAATGCCTGGATCTATAATAATCCGTTTTCTTGATATACCTGTACTTTCAGCTTCAGCGATCTTCTCTTTAAGATAATCATAAATATCTAGAAGGACATTGTCATAATGAGGTTTATTCTGCATATTTTCTGGCAAACCTTGAGAGTGCATCAAACACATACCCGCCTTATATTTTGCTACAACACCAAACATTTTTTTATCAAATGATCCTGCAGAAATATCATTCACTATGGACGCTCCAGCTTGCAAAGCTTTCTCCGCAACAATTGCCTTTCTAGTATCAACTGAAATTATTGCTGAGGGGGCAGATTGTTTTATTTTCTTGATTACTCCTATTACTCTTTCTATTTCTATATTGGAAGCAACCTCTTTCGCTCCAGGCCTTGTTGATTCACCTCCAACGTCTAAAATACAGCAACCAGTTTTAAGGAGATTTAGACCTTTCTCGACAAACTGTTTTTCTGAAAACGATCGCTTTCCGTCGTAAAAACTATCGGGAGTAACATTCAAAACTCCCATAATAAGTGGAGTATCGAAGTTTAGTTCCAATTTTGAATTTGGCTTTGATATAAATTTTTTTAGAAACTCTTTTTTCACATCAGAAGTTGAGATAACCTTTGAGCCTTTACCCCTCTCAGTAACTCTAAATGAATTAAAAACGGTACTACCACCGTTGATAGTATGAAGGTGTTCTGCTCCACCTTGAATATAGTTTAACTCTGGAAAAAAGTATTGCATTTTCAAGTCAAACTTTGCTTAAAGTGACTAGTCAGTTCACTGTAATTATCGAAACTAAAGTCGATCCCAGCTTTTTCCACAGTTTGTGGTGCGTACCCCCTTTTATGAAAAAAAAAGCTTGCACCAACCGCTTTTGCTAAAAGTAAATCAATTGCAGTATCACCAACATAAAAATAACTTCCATTACCTAATCCTTTTACGGAATGATAAAAAACTTTTGGATCGGGCTTTAGAACTCCAGTGCTATCTCCGTATGCAAAACCATCAAAGTATTGATAAATATTGAGACTGTATAAAACCTTTTTAGCGCTGCTTTCAAATTTCTGGGTGCATATAGTCAATTTTATTCCTTGGCTTTTCAAAAATTTTACTAGCTCTAACGCTCCTTTATAAAGAGAACAACCCTTTACAGGATCTTCGTAATATGTATCTTGAAAAAACTTAAAGTAGACATCCAAACCGCGTTCCGGAATGCCTCCAGTCGATATCAAGAGCTTCTCTACCTGCTTTTTTGTCCCTCCACCGATGAATCCCTTATACTGTTCAAGCTTTATTGGATTTCTCCCAATACTCTTTAAAAGTTCATTTCCAGCATTTAGTAAGGCCGGTGCCGTATCAGCAAGGGTTCCGTCCAAATCAAAGGTCACAATTTTTTCTTTTTTTGACATTAAACCAATTTACTATCAGCAATACTCAACAGTAACTCCTATTTTTTGCATATCTTCCGTCAATACATCAGCCAATTTATCTTGTTGGAATAAATAGATCTTTTTCATTAAAAGATCCTTCGTTAAATGGCAGGCCATGCTTAAGGCAAACTCTTTATTAAGAAAAATAGCATTTTTTGAAAACCTATAGAGATCGGTTGGACACCAAATACAATTAACACCTCCTTTCAACAAAAAAACAACCTCAGTCTTACTTCTTGCTAATTTAAAATTTTTAAATTCTTTATTGAGCATATAAGCATTTTGTGCAACAGACATTGTCAGTATTTCTCTATCGGTTTCTGGACTCAATTCTGTGAATTCTTTATAGATCTCTGAAGGGCAGATAACCCAAGTCATTGTTGAAGTGGAAATAAATTCCTTTAAAGTACAAATATTTTTTTGTTGTAACATCCTACTCGAAATGAATAACAGGCCAGCATTAGGAATCTTAGTCTTGATAACTAAATTATTCTTGTTAAGCAAATTCAAATTTGTTTTAGATGTATCTGGTTGAACTTTCGTTCTACTTATCTGAACCCCAAGCCTTCCCAAACCCCTATCTAGCTTTTCTAGACGCACAGTAGCCATAACCACACTATCTAAACATAAGCACGAAAGAGCTATTTTCTCTGCTAATGTTTCTAAAAGTGCAACTCTTTTCTGACCGATTTCATCCTCAATTACTTCAATTATATTGTCATATGATAATACTAGATCAACGTTATCATGCATTGGTTGATTATCGGTATTCACTTCCAAAATGACATTGAAGGATACTCTTTGTTTAACACCATGCTCTGGCTGAAAGGCGCCGATGTCTATCTCTCTAACATAGTCTCTTACTAAAATGTGGTCTACATTCGCCTTTTTTTTTCCTGTCAGGTCTAGGAGGTCTTTTTTCTTTAATTCTTCACTAAACAATGGATAATCCTAATAAGTTAAAAAACACATATTGCTAATTTTTATAAAATATATGCCTACCTATTTTTCTAGTCTTTTTAAATTTCTTTGACCAATTGGGGCTTACTTCTGACGCATGAAAAAATGTTGCGCCGTTTGTTACATCAGAAAAAGCACCATTTAATATCATCGATGAAAGTTTGACTATCCTTCTATAGGTTTTTTTGTCATAAATCAGTTCTAGTTTGCCATCACAATTGTAAGAAAATTGACACGCATGTCTCTTATGTGCCCCTTCAGAAACGACGCCGCAAATAGTACCTGGGAATTGGCTAGAGTTTTTCCGATTAATAATTACATCGGCTACCGCAATTTGTCCCTCTATCTGTTCACCTCGTGCTTCAAAATACAAAGCCTCTGATAAGCATTTTAGTTCCCTATTCATCCTCGGCATTCGCAGACTATCCAGAGATCCCTTAGAGAAAAATTGTTTTTCACTATTTTTCGATAAATATGCTCTATCATAAGTAATCAGACCTGATAGCCTCGTTAAATAGTTATTATCAATGCTATCCAGACGTATCATTTCTTCTTCAATTGTTGTTCCCAAATTCATAATAAACGGCTCGATATCCAGATTACCTTCCTTTTTCACATTTGAATTTGTTTGAGAGAAGGCTAGATGACTTATCAGTAGAAAATATATGAATAAAATAGGAAACGATGTCCTTCTTTTAACAAATGAATGTTTCATTATTAGGTCCTACTCTAGTTTAAATTTCTTATCCTTGATTGAGCCGCGGCCAACCTAGCTATTGGCACTCTATATGGCGAACATGATATGTATTCAAAACCAACAGAGCGACAAAAACTAATAGATGTCGGATCACCACCATGCTCGCCACACAAGCCCGTTACTATCTTTGAATTTGTGTTCCTAGCTCTTTGAACCGCTATTTTCAGCAATTCGCCTACACCCTCTACATCAATGGTTTTGAAGGGGTCGCCACTAAAAAGCCCTTTCTCTATATACTCTTTCATAAATCTATTAGAGTCATCTCTGCTCAAACCGTAAGTCATTTGAGTTAGGTCATTTGTACCAAAACTCAAAAAATCGCAGGATTGGGCAATGTCACCGGCTCTTAACGCAGCTCTGGGAGTTTCAACCATTACTCCTAACTTATATTTAAGATCTACAAAATTGTTCTTATTTAATTGTGAAAAAACTTTTCTAATTCTGTCTCTGACCAAGTCAACTTCTTTATTAGCAGAAATTAATGGGATCATAATTTCGGGATTTGCTACTATTTTGTATTTCTTGAAAACCTCAATGGCTGCCAGAAAAATAGCTTGCACCTGCATATCATATATCTCGGGAACCATCACACCAAGCCTCACACCTCTAGTACCCAACATTGGATTGAACTCAGATAGACCTTTTATGCGATCAGCCAGTTGCTGTTCCGTTATCGCCATAAGATTTGCCGTTCTTTTAATTTCTTGTGGTGAATTTGGAAGAAACTCATGCAGCGGTGGATCTAAAAGTCTTATAGTTACTGGCAGATTTGACATCTCTTTAAAAAGGTCAATGAAATCTTCTTTCTGTATCGGTAGAAGCCTCTCAATTATTGATCCTCTTTCCTTGTCACTGTTAGTTAGTATCATTTGTCTAACCAGATTTATACGATTGGAAGCAGTAAACATGTGCTCTGTTCTACACAGACCGATTCCATCTACTTCATAAAAAAGCGCTACTTTAGCATCTTCCACCGTATCAGCGTTTGCTCTTATTTGAATATCACAGAACTCATTAGCCCATTGCAAAAGTGTGCTAAAAGTGTTCGTGGTCTCAGGTGGTCTTAGTTTTACTTTTTCGAGATATATGGCGCCTGTAGAACCATCGATTGTAATTTCATCGCCCTCTGATATTACATTACCATCCTCTAATAAAAGTATTTTTTCCTGTTCCTTAAATACCACATTTCTTGTTCCTACGATACATGGTATTCCCATTCCCCTAGCTATAACAGCAGCATGGCTGGTCATCCCTCCTTTAACGGTTAATACACCTTTTGACAGAGACATAGCATTGATGTCATCGGATATAGTCTCGGTTTTAATTAATATTGCATCAGTTTCAGTTGAGTTATATTCAATAACTTTATTAGTAGACATAGCTACCCTTCCAGAAGCAGCCCCTGGACTTGCTGGGACTCCCAAAAGAGCGACTTTCGGTTTTATATCTTCCGATACCGATGGATGAAGAAAAATATCTAGGTATTCTGGGTTAATTAGCAAGAGCCCATCTTCTTTTTCAATTATATTTTCCTGAACTGATGAAACAACAAACTCAATAAACTTCTTGTGAGGTAAAACTACCTCTTTTAGACCAATCAAAAATAATGTATCGCCATCCAACATAAAAGTTACCTCTAATGGTGACTTAACTTTTTTTGTCAAACTCTCAATCAAACTGCGCAATGAATTAGGTTTAAATACTTTGCTAATCTCTTCTTTATTTACTGGGTTGAGAGAAGACTTTTGATCACTTTTATCAAATCGAAAGCTCTGATAGCTTGACTTGCCTGTTTTATCATCGAAATTATTAACCTTAAAATATTCCACTGGCTTCTCTTCAAAACCAGAGTGCATTTCTTGTAGAATTATTGGTAATAACTCCTCACTCCTCCTACCACTGACATCCCTTAGTATTTTCTGAGTAGGACTAATCCAACTTTTATAAATTGAATTGATTACTTCTATTAATTGCTCTGAAATACTTCTTGGAAAATTTGAACCTGTTTCCAAAGAGATTAATTTTTTTATCCTGCTAAATTGACTCGAATTGACTTCCTCAAACACGGATTCTGGACTTTTTGGGTTTTCTAATAATCGGCGCAGTTCATCACATTTTTCAAGATCTATATTATATATGGTCGAAATAAACATTCTAAGGAAGCTTAAATAAATTTGTGATGCTTTTTTAATCCCAACCCTCTTTTTGAGGATCTCATAACTGCTATCGTCTAGCCCAATATAAAGAAATGGCTCATTTTTTACGGAAAGATCTGTAACTGGACTAGGCCTGATTGCTAGTAATTTATTCTTAAAGTGTGAAAGAATTTCAGCCGGAACAGATTTTTTCTCGAATATTTCTTTAACCAATTCACCAGAAAGGAATACTGTTTCAGGTACAGGAAACTGCCACTTTTTAGCTAAACTGAGGTTGCACGCTTTGTACCCAAACTCATCGATTGTTTTTTGCTTATCTGGTATCTCATTAAAAAAATATCTAGAGCTTAAATTCGTATCATTCATTTTTTGTCCAATTCCGAAAATACCACAACTCTATCCATAGTTTCTCGGATTTGATACAATAATGAATATCGTAAAATCCTAAGTGCATTATCCTCACAATTAACTTGCACATTATCAAGAAAATGATTGATTGTATCCACGATTGAATTCAGCTCCAAAAGAGCAGTCTTAAAATCTTTGCGTTTCAAGCTGCCTTCTACTTGCTCTTTAGTAAGTATCAATTGTTTTTGTACTAATTTATCTTCTTCAGCCGCACGTTCTTCAGAAATTTTTTTCTCAAAATCTAAGATCTCTTTATTAGAACTTAAGAAATTAGAAACTCTCTTATAGGCTGCTAAAACCCTTGCCCCAGAGTTGGAAGAAATAAATGCATTTATTTGAGCTATCATACCCGGCATGATAGGCAAAAAATCTAGCTTGTAATGCTCGACCACTGCGTTCACCACCTTTTTTTGATAATTTTTTTCTGTCAGGTAGTATACTATTCTTTCTTTTATAAAGCGCTGCAAAGAGTGCTTATCAAAATTACCCTCCGTTAAATCAATCAAGTAATCTAAATCAAGATCTAACTTGTTCTCCAGTATTATTCTTATTATCCCCAAGGCAGCTCTCCTCAAAGCGAAGGGATCTTTATTTCCGGTAGGCCTAATGCCAATCTTCCAAAGGGAGGTTAAGTAATCAATTTTATCACTGAGCGAAAGTACAATTGAAAGCGGGTGTTTTGGAACGACATCGTAAGAACCAACAGGCAAGTAATGATCTCGGATTGCATCAGAGACTATTTTTTCAAAACCCTCTGCTTTAGCATAATGAGCTCCCATTATACCCTGCAAAGAAGGAAACTCTGCTACAATGTTAGAAACAAGGTCAGCCTTAATAAGTGTTGCGGCTTTACATACCTCATCCTTTTCGAGTTCAAATTGCCTTGCAAGCATTACGGAAATCTTTACTATTCTTTCTACCCTATTATACTGGGAACCTAATTTTTCATGGAACCTAACACTTTTCAATTTATCATTCCAAGCCATCATCCCATGATGGTTCACAAGATCGAGATCATTTTGATAAAAGAAAATCGCATCTTTTAATCTTGAATTTAAAACACGCATATTGCCGGAAAGAATTGTCTTTTGTTGATCATGAGTTTCTAGATCAGTAATCAACAAAAATCCTTCAACCTTCCCGTTGGTACTACTTCTTAGAGATATGAACTTTTGATGCTCTCTCATAGAAGTGATAATCACTTCTTCGGGTATCGAAAGTAATTCTCCAGGAATCTTGCCCAGCAAGGGAATTGGATACTCTGTTAGCCCAACTATTTCCTCTAAAAGTTTATCATCCTCCACTAAGAAAAACCCTTTGGCTTCAGCAAGTCTCTTACCTTCTTGGACGATTATTTTTTTACGCTCCTGGGGCTGGAGAATAACTTTACCGTTTACAATCTTTTCCTGATAATCGTTGATGGATTTAAAATCAAAAAACTCTGGATGCATCACATGATGGGCTCTTGTAACAATATCTGATTTAATACCTCTTACATTCAAGGGTACTCTTTCCCGTTTCTCATTTTCAAAGAGAACAGCAGTTATACTTCGAAGTGGTCTTACCCACCTGAGAGAATAGTTATCGCCCCAGTACATAGATTTTGGCCAATTAAACTCTTGAATAATCTCGGTAAAAATCCGCGATAAAATATTCGACAGGGGTTGAGAATTTATCTTTAAAGTGTAAAAATAAAATGATCCCTTACTTGTTTTTTTTTCTTGTAATTCACTTCTTTCAATCTTATTTTTTTTCAAAAACCCATCTATTGCATTGGCCGGTGATCCCAACCTAGGTCCACGTATCTCTTTGATACTTTCTTTCACTTTAATTGATATGTTTTCGAGAATAATTCCCAGTCTCATTGGTGTGACAAATGGGACCATTTCCCCGAAAATTAAACTGTTTTCATTAACTTTTTTTAAAGTTAAGACTTCCAATTGACGCATAGCAGGTGCTTGCATTTTTGCAGGTATCTCTTCAGAGATCAGTTCCAATATAAAATCGCTCAACTCTATTCTTTCATATACTTAGTATTTAATTGCCTCCAACGATAACTTCTTCCATCTGGATAAATAGCTATCACATTGTCAATGCCGTCAAACTCTTCTTTTTGAAATAATAAGGCAGATGCTTTTCCATCTTCTAAATCTTTTGTTATTCTTTCAGCATTAAAGCACTTGAACCAAAAAGGTGCAGTAAGGGGTGTTGGTTTCTCGTATATAGGAAGATTAATATCATCTAACATATCGACTACAAAGCATTCTCTGAGCTTTAAACCTGAACTTTCAGAGTCTATTCCTTGATAGTCGGAAATTTCATACTTCTTCTTACCTAATAAAATATTTTGTTTAATATCTAATGAGGCATAGTAGGCATAGTTTTGGAAATAAAACAACGCCGCTGTAAAAATGACAACACTACTTAAAAATAAAAGAATGAAACGTTTTCCGTTCATTATACTCTCGATGAAACTTCATCTATATAGGCATCTGCACACAACTTAGCCAATGCTCTTACTCTGCCAATATATACTTGCCGTTGGGCGGTAGAAATTACACCCCTTGCGTCAAGTACATTAAATAGGTGTGAAGCTTTTATACACTGGTCGTATGCTGGTTGGACAAGAATATTTTTTTTTGATGAGGACTTCTTTTTGAGGTCTCCCAGTCCCAGTATTTCTTGACACATTTTCTCTGCATCATCAAAGTGGCGAAAAACAATTTCTGTGTTTGCAACATTAAAATTCCACTCACTATATTGCTTTTCTGCTTTGAGAAAAATATCTGAGTATTTTAATGGTCTTTGACTGTTTGGGGAATTGTAAGGTAAATTCATTACAGAATCACACTCCAAAATAAACATCGCAAGTCTTTCGAGACCATAAGTAATCTCTCCTGTAATCGGTTTGCAATCATGTCCCCCTACTTGTTGGAAGTAAGTGAATTGACTGATCTCCATACCGTCACACCAAACCTCCCAACCAAGTCCCCATGCGCCTAAAGTAGGACTTTCCCAGTCGTCCTCCACGAATCTGATGTCATGAACTTTGTTATCAATACCCAAAACCTTTAAGCTTTCCAAATACATTTCTTTCAATATGATTGGTGAAGGCTTCATAACAACTTGAAACTGATAGTAGTGCTGCAATCGATTTGGACTGTCTCCAAAACGACCATCAGAAGGTCGCCGACATGGTTGTACATAAGCAGCTGACCAATGATCTGGGCCTAAGCTCCTGAGAGTTGTCGCTGGATGAAAAGTTCCTGCTCCTACTTCCAGGTCATAAGGCTGAAGTACAACACACCCTTTATCGGACCAAAAGTTTTGTAGCAATAGAATGATTTGTTGAAAACAATCTGGCTTTTGCATTAGTGGCCTTTATTCAGTTTATTTGGGCTTGTGACGTTAAAAAGATTTTTCAGCAGATGGATCTTATAAACTCATTCTTCTTCTCTGTGTCATTTAGGAAAACACCGGTGAAATGCATGGTTTTCATGATGGAACCGTGTTTTTTTACACCTCTCGAAGACATACAATGATGTTCTCCTTCGACTATAACTCCTACTCCTAAACAATCTAAGTGAGTTTGTAAACAATTACCTATCTCAGCCGTCATCTTTTCCTGCACCTGCAGACGTCTTGCAAAAACTTCAACAAGTCGAGCAAGTTTTGATAGGCCCACTACTTTTTTATTTGGAATATATCCTATGTGAACCTGTCCTACGATTGGAGCAAAATGATGTTCGCAGAAACTATGGAAACTCACATCTTTTAGACTTATCATTTCTTTGTAACCCTCTACTTCTTCAAAAGTCTTACTAAGTATTTCTGAAGGGTTCTGGTTGTACCCGGCAAACCACTCTTTATAGGCCTTTAAAATCCTTTTTGGCGTCTCTTTAAGACCTTCTCTGTCTGGGTTCTCGCCTATCCATTTTAGCAGCAATTCGAGTGCTTTTTTTGCATCATCATCTGACACACCGTTACTAAATTCGTTTTCCGCGGTTCCGGAAAGATTTTTTTCCACAATATTCACTTAATTTTCCTCGTAAACTTTCAGATTGTTACTATAAAGGTCTATATAACAAAATATAGACTAGTAATTGAAATTTTGGAACAGATTTAGATATTTTTACGAAAGAGTGGATCAAAATCTTTCTAAGAAAGCAAAAAGAATTAATTAACATAAACGAGATAAGTCATTATTATGAACCAAAAATTTAAACCTGATTAATGGAAAAAATCTTTCTTGATATTTTAAGGCCTGATGATTGGCATGTACATTTACGCGAAGGCGAAATGTTATCGAGTGTTTTACCATTTACCTATGAAAACTTTGGTTCAGCCCTTATTATGCCCAACTTGGATACTCCTATTACGAATATTTCTTTAGCTGAAACCTATTATAATGAGATCTGTAAGCGGATTCCGAGGGGAGCAGAGTTTACTCCAAATATGACACTTTATTTGACGAATCATTTAAGCAAAGATGAGATCAAAAAAGTTAGCAACCACGAATATATTAAGGCCATCAAGATGTACCCAAAAGGAGCGACTACCAATTCAGACGCCGGGATATCCGATTTTAAAGATTTCTATCATTTGTTTGAAGTGATGGAGGAAAAAGGCGTCATACTGTCAATACATGGTGAGGTTACAGATGAAAAGATTGATGTATTTGAACGAGAGAGCGTTTTTATTGAAAAAGTTTTGAAAAAAATAATCAAGCAATTTCCAAATTTAAAAATAGTTTTAGAGCATATCACTTCTGCAGATGCAGTAAAATTCATAAACGAAGAAAGTATGGTTGCAGCAACAATTACCATTCATCACTTGATGGTAAATAGAAACATAATGCTATCGAAGGGAATAAGACCAGATTTTTATTGTGCACCGATATTAAAAACAGAATATGATCGTCTTGCTCTAGTGCAAGCTGCAACATCAGGTAACTGTAAATTTTTTCTTGGTACAGACAGCGCTCCTCATGTCGAGGGGAAAAAAATAGCTTCCTGTGGATGCGCTGGAATATTTAGTAGTCCTCTTGCAATTCCGCTTTTAATACAGTTATTCGAAGAACATAGCTCTTTGGAGAAAATTGAACCCTTTGTGTCTAGAAATGGTCGTGCGTTTTATGGCTTAAGGCAACATAAAGATAGGGTAAGATATGTTAAAAGGCCCAAATCAATAGAAGTGATAAAAGATATCAAGAGCAGTCACGGAAAAATAACGGTATTTAACCCTTATAATGAAGTTTATTGGGAAAAAGAAGATTAACATAATTTTGTGAGGAAAAATGAACATTAATGAACGATCGAGAAACACCGCTAAAATTCTCATCGAAATTGGAGCCATTAACTTTAGTCTGGTGACACCTTTCAGACTGTCTTCCGGTTTTTTGTCACCAAGCTACATTGACTGCAGAAAGATTATTGCATATCCATCAGCTTTCAAATCAATTACAGATATGATGATAGATACCATCAAATCCAATATGGACTCCCCACCTCCAGATTATATCATAGGAGGTGAGACTGCAGGTATACCGTTTGGTGCAGTTATAGCAGAAAAAATGGGGCTGCCGTTGTCTTATGTGAGGAAAAAAGCAAAAGAGTATGGAAAAAATAAATTGATTGAAGGGGATATTTTCAAGGAAAAGAACAGCTTATTGGTAGAAGACCTGATGACAGATGGTAAATCCAAAATTAACTTTGTTGATAATATCCGATCGCATGGTATTGAGTGCAATCATAGTTTGGTCGTTTTTAAGTACAACATATTCAAGGAAGCTGACATTTCAATGAAAAGAAAAAATATTAAGGTACATCATCTAACCGATTGGGAAGAAGTATATAACCAAATGCGTTCGATGGATACATTTGAATCGAGCATTATTTTAGAAATAAGAAAATTTTTAGATGATCCTGTTGCTTGGTCTAATTATAAAAACCGGATGACAAGATAGTAGATTAAAGCTAATTAATTTTTTTACCGTTTAAATCCAGATAAGTAAAAACATGTAAAGTATCTAAATCTCTGTCAATAATTGCATGATCAGAGACTTTCCCACCGAGCCTAAGGTAAAACTTCAGTAAAGGAGGTAAAAAATTATTAGCCACTTTTTGCTTCTCTGAACCAATAAGTGTCTTAATATCTAAAATGTTGTTTGATTTCTTTGTGATTGACAATTTTGGTCCTGCTAGCTGGTTTTTTTTTAAGGATCTCAAAGATGCCAAATGTTTTGGGTTATTTGCATCGGGAAAGCTGGTACATCCAAATATAAAATCTCTTCGACCACTCGAGATAAGTGAAGCAAGATATTTAAAAGCAGTCAAAAGTAGAAACGGGTCTCTTGCAGTCTTATCAACACATAGTCTTCCAATCTCCATAGGTTTGAAAGTTAAGCTAGACAACTTGGTTAAGTCGTAATATTGCGCAGAATAGCTGCACAGAATATCTTTCATGTTGGAAAACGACCTTGATCTAAAAACTAAAACTAACTTATCGTTTTTCTTTTCATCGAATATTAGGCAATGGTCAGAAATTTTATCAAACTTGTCTTCATCCAAACCAGTTTCAGATTCTCTAAAAACCCTTTGCCTAAATTTTTGAGCTTTTATCC
>CACJUU010000031.1 GCA_902596605.1 uncultured Alphaproteobacteria bacterium
AATCAAAAGATGTAATAAAGGAAACAGGTTACTTAAAAACACTTACTTGGATTAGAAAAGATATATTCTTTGGTATCAAAGGCAGAATACTTGTAAAAAAGGGAAAAAAAGTTAAGCTCTGGTCAGCAAAGGATATTAAAAAAATTGATGGTGTCTGGGTTGCAAAGACACAACAGATGACTACTACAAAAAAGAAAAAGCGTGAGCATTCAAGTATTTTTATTATTGACACAATAGCGTTCAATAAAAAATTAAATGATAGCTTGTTTGAATCCGAGGCCATGCAGCGAGGCTATTAATAAACGTGTCCAGGCTCGTAAATTTACTTGTTTTTATTACATTTCTTTACTCGACAGCATATGCACAATCAGATGACGATTTCCTATCTGATTTTGGTGGAGATGATTTCGAAGAAATAGAAAGTGAACTTGATTTTGTTACAACGAATGTTGTTAAAGAAAAATTTTCTGACATTTCAATCGAAAAAAAACAAACCAGCGAAAGTTTTGATTGGGATGCTATTTTCTCTCAAAAGTTATACTATGGCCTTGAATCTCCAGCTGTCCCTTTTTTCAGGAGAGCTCCAGGGATTGAGGCAATAAAAAGCAATATTAATTTAGGGTTAAATACAAAATTTGCGGAAGTTATTAACTTTAAATTCTCTGGTGACGTCAATTGGAACTGGGGGTATTTTGAAAGCTCTAAGTATTCTTATGGTCCTACAGCTGCTGATTTTAAGTTAAGAGATTTATACATTGACTTTTATCCAATCGATGGACTTTGGTTAAGAGTTGGGAATCAAATAATTGCGAGAGGAGAGTCAAACTTACTAATTTCAAGTGATATTACTAATCCAAGAGATCTATCTACTATTGGGCTGCAGGATCTGGATGAAATAAGATTAAATATTCCTTCTATATTAGCTGGGTACAATATTGGTTCGTTAAAGCAAGAGATTATTGTTTTTTTGGATGAAAAAAGAAATAAAGTTGCAAGATCTGGAACGGCATTTGATCCTGAAGCTGCTTTTTTAGGTGCGTCAATAATTACCGATGTTTCTCCTGTGCAATATAATATAAGTTTCGCCTTAAGAAATAAAATCCTTTTATCGGGCTTTGAATTGGATTTGTCCTTAGGAGAATATAATAATAAGCAGTTATCAACATTGAGTTCCTCTGTGTCTGGAAATGTAACTACGCTTAGCACTCAGCAGGATAGAATAGCTTTCTTGGGTTTAAACGGTAATATTGCGATTTCAGACTTCGTTCTAAAATTCGATACCTCTCATAAAAAGGGAAAAAGATTTCCTTATTCCAACCCTTTGATAGGCCCTTGGTCTAAAAATGAGGTGTCTGAATTTTCCTTAGGCGCTGATTATTCTGGTCTTAAGGATTTGAACATAAGCATTGAATTAGCTAGTACATATATTCATGATCACGGTGCGCAAATGGTAAATAAGCAGAATGAATATGGATATAGTTTAAGGTTTGATTGGAGATTGTATAACGATCTTTTAGATATTTCTCTGCAGCATGCAAATATTTTGGGAGATAATGGGAGTTTTTCAGCAGTATCAGCGGTTTATGAATTAAGTGAAAGCATCAATATTGGTAGCAAATTTATTTCCTTTGATAGCTATAGCAATAGTCAGCAATTATATCCCTACAGGCATCAAGATTTGATAGAGCTTACACTAGATTATTATTTTAATTGATAGGCCAAAATATCAATAGTAGTGGAATACTTGTTATAATAATTAAGACTTCGAGAACTAAACCCATTCTCCAGTAGTCCCCAAATCTGTAGCCGCCAGGCCCCAAGATTATGGTATTATTTTTGTGTCCAATCGGAGTTAGAAAAGCACAAGATGCTGATACTGCGACTGCCATAAGAAATGTGTCTGTATTTAAATTTAGTGTTTGCGCTAATTGTATGCTTATAGGTGCAATAACTAAAGTCGTAGCAGTATTATTTAAGATATCTGATAGTGTCATGGTAATAATCATAATTATCGCTATTATCAACCATGGTTCCATTGATGACGCATATTTTGTTAAAATCTGGACTATTATTTCTGTTGTGCCATTGCTCTCAAGAGCGGCTCCTAAGGGTATTACAGAGGCTAAGAGGATAATTACGGGCCATTCCACACTGGAATAAACCTCTCTAGGAGGTACTATTTTAGTAAGGCAGTATAATATTATCACTAAGCCCAAAACGATGGGTAACTTAATTAGGCCTACGCTTGCGACTATCAGGCCAACAAAGAAAATACTCAGAGCTGCGGTCATTTTGCTTGTATCCGTAATGTTTAAGCCTCGTGCTGCGAGAGGGAGGCACCCAATCCAATTAATTACCTCATTAAAGCTTTCTTTGGGCACAAGAATCAAAAGCATATCGCCTTCTCTTATTATTGTTCTCCGAATTTGTTTTCTTATGGGGCGTCCTTTTCTTGATATTCCAAGTAACACTGTAGCTTTTCGCCAAGCCAATCCAACTTTTATAGCAGACGTATTTAATAGACGAGACGTGTCTGTAACGACAACTTCAATAGGAATATAATTATCTGATTCAGCTAAGATCCGGTCTTTTTTAAACGGGAATTCAAGTTTTTGTATCGATCGAAATTCATCTAAAGACTCTGGGGTTGCATCTATCATAAGTTGATCATTTTCCCTAATTTTTAAATTTCGACTACCTTTATCTATTCTTGTCGAGTTTCTTATTATACCCAGTACTGCAGCATTACATTTTTCTGCTGCTTCATAGATCTCGTGAAGATTTTTTCCTAATACAAGTGAATTTTGTGATACTGTTAAATTTGATACATATGAAGCTATCTCCATTAATTCTTTCCCTGCGTCATCATTTTGTGAGGTCTTTGGTATTAAACGCCAGCCAATTAAGGCGACAAATGCAAGCCCAATTATTGCGGTTATTCCTCCTACTGGAAAAAAGTCAAACATCTTAAATGGTTCACCGGTGTGCTCATAGCGAATGCTTGATATTATTATGTTTGGAGGCGTACCTATAAGGGTAGCCATGCCTCCAAGAATTGTTGCGAAAGATAAGGGCATTAGTGTCTTTCTTGGTGGCCAATTAGATGCTCTAGCTTTATTTATATCTATGGGCATTAAGAGCGCAAGCGCTGCAACATTATTCATGAAAGCCGAGAGAATAGCACCTATAAAACCTATAATTGATATATGTCCCCACAGATTTTTCCCAAATGCAGATATTTTTTGGCCAATAAAAAAAATTGCTCCGGAGTTAATCAAGCCTTTTGATACTACTAATACTAATGCAACGATAATAGTTGCTGGGTGAGCAAAGCCATCAAACGCATTATTGTACGGAACAACACCAATAGCTACAGATATTATGAGAATGGAAAAAGCAACTAAATCATAACGAAATTTTCCCCAAAGCAACAAAGAGAAAAGTAAACAAAAAATTGCCACCAATAAAATCTGTTCGGAGTTCATCTAGAAAACCTATTTTAACTTTCTAGAAAATAGATCAAGTATTCTAAACCAGTGGGTTTCGGCATGCCTCCTGTTATATAGTTGACCTCTATTTGGAAATGCAAACCCATGATGAGTTTTTGGAAATATCTCAATTTTATAGTCAACTGAAGTTGCAGAGAGATGTTTTTCCAGAGCATTTATCATTTCTAATGGAGCATAGCTATCAGTTTCTGCACAGCCAAAATATAGCTCACCTTTTACACTATTAATAAATAGATGAGGGGAGTCTTCGCTCTCTGTTATCAACTTTACACCATGTATTGAGGCTGCTGCCGCGACTTTTTCTGGTAATTTTCCAGCTGCATAGAAAGCAAAGGGCCCACTCATACAATATCCAACTAATCCAATAGAACTATTTTTGGCGCTATTTTGATTTTCACAAAATTCAATCATGTGATCTATGTCCTCTAAAACTAGGGCATTAGATAGGTTGTCCATATTTTTAAACATCAATTCTCTTGAGGCTTCTGGAGAGTAACCTTCGATAAAATTAAGGTTCGGTTTATTCCATTCAAAAGGCTTAGCTGTTCTATAATAGAGGTTAGGGCATAGTACGTAGTAACCGCAAGCAGCTATTCTGGATGCCATGTCGTGAAGTTCCTGCCTGATACCAGGAGCATCCATTAACAGAATAACAACGGGATATATATTATCGTCGCTTGGGTGCACAATAAATGTAGGCATTTTTTGATTTTCAGAAACTTTAATTTCTACTATTTTTTCTATCATTAAGTCACCCCCATAATTGATTTAAAATATACAGTAAATTTTGCGAATAACCCCCTGTTTTCGCAAAGTTTTTCCATTTGATGAAAAATTTTTATTTGTAGTTATCAACCTAACACTATTGTTATTTTCAATCGAAGTTGCAAGCATATTTGTTTCTTCTAAAAGCTCAAATAATGACTTATTTTCTACTAATATAGCAAGGGCTCTTCTAGCATTTTCAGCGACTAGTATTCCGCTTAATCTATTGTCTTTAGAAAAAGCCGGCCC
Source organism: uncultured Alphaproteobacteria bacterium (assembly GCA_902596605.1). Lineage (GTDB taxonomy): Bacteria > Pseudomonadota > Alphaproteobacteria > Rhodobacterales > Rhodobacteraceae > CACIJG01. Next base: position 4,524 of record CACJUU010000031.1, read on the forward strand.
TCCACTGAGGCCACCAATTGAGTTAAGACTGAATGGTGATCTGTCTGTGATGCTATAAACAAGCCCTCTTTCAAAAACTCCATATGACTTGTTTTCTAATCCTACGTGTCCGAGATAATTTAATGCTAAATCACCAGGATTTCCTGCTGGGTATCCTGAAGAAAAAGCTTCTTCTTTATATCTAGTGATTTCAAAATAGGGGAGATCTATATCTTCTTTATTCTTAAAAATTGCCAAATCTGAATTGGGATGGATATATATATCTTTTATTATCATTTGTTTTTTTCCAAATGACATCATAACTTTTGGGCATTGATTTATAACATGCCTTGCGGTAACCCAAGTATCTTGACCAACATAAAATGCTGTTCCAGACCCACCTTGACGGCGAATTTTACTGTCTGATTGAATTGTAAATTTTGGAAGAGATCGAAGATTTTTTTTGTTACTTGTAGGTGTATTCATATTGTTGGAATACTCAATTGTCTTAATTGATGTAATATTTTTGTTTGAAAAGCTATCGGATTTAGGCCTTGATGAGCCGTCTTTTTCGAATGAGGATGCGAACGACCATAGTATCGCTATAATTGCAATTAAAAAATAAAATCCATTACTAATGAATCTCATGTTTATCCAGAGATTGCCGCACTATTTAATAGCGCAACTGATATTTTTATAGAAAATAAAAGAATAGACGAAGAAATCTCACCATTTTCAATTCTCTTTGGAAGATCATTTATTAAGATGTCAACGGCTTTGAAGCAAAAAAGCTGAATAATTATTGCTACAAACCCCCAAACGATGATCTCATAGATGGATCCACTAGCGGATAGAGAACTTGCAAGTGGTAAAGCTAAACCAATTAAAGCACCAGAAAAACTTATAGCGGCAGCAGTATTTTTCTGTCTTATTAAAGCTATTTCTTTCATTGGCGTAATGAATAGATAGATGATTACACCAATTAAAAGCACGATAACTGACGTTACAAAATGGCTAATAAGAAAGGGAAGCCCGTTTAATAACCCTCCAAAAATGAGACCGAAATCACCCATATTTTTTCCTATGCATTTAGTTTATTAATTATATTAAAAAACAACAATTTTTATACTAGATCAAGAGATGATATCAGTTTTTCTTGTTCTCTTGTCTCTATGGCGCCAGGACGATATTGCCGAATAAAGGAAATAGGCTCCTCTACTATACCAAGCTTTTTGCATAATAAAGCGGCAATAAGACCAGATCTTCCAAGTCCAGCATTACAATGTATAAGAATGTTTTTATCTTTTTGAATTTCATCACACAAATTATCAAGAAAGCGATGTAATTGTACTTTATTTTTTGGTACAGACTTGTCTTTGATAGGAAAATAGTAGTGACTAAAGTTATGTTTCTTTATAAGTTCGAAGAGGTTTGCAATCTGTAATGACGCTAACTCTTTTCTCTCTAAAAGTGATGCAACAATATCTATTTTTCTTTTTTTAAGTTCTAATAAATCCATCTCTGCTTGAATAGCCTTATTCCCGATGTCTCTCTTGCCGGGATAATGAGATATCCATAGTTGACCTTTTGTTAAAGGGTTTAAGGGAATATTATCAGGTAAAATCACTTTATATTTTAAAGCAGTGTTTAACTAGCGCCTAATTTTATCGCAATATTTTTTGTTTGGACATAATTTAAGAGCGCTTCTCGTCCTTTTTCTCTTCCATATCCAGACTTTCCATATCCCCCAAACGGTGTTTCAACACCACCAGCAAACCACTCATTTATAAAGAATTGGCCTGCTCTGACTTTTTGTGCACAATGCATAGCTCTGTCAAGGTCTTTAGTAAATACACCGCCTACAAGACCGTATTCGGTTCCGTTCGAGACACTTATGGCTTCGTCATCATCTTTAAATTTAAGTATCGATAGCACTGGTCCAAATATTTCGGTTTGAGCTATTTCCATATTCTGATCAACATCGGCAAAAACTGTAGGTTCTAAGAAAAATCCCTTATTATTTAGTTTTCTTGCACCTGTTACAGCCTTTGCTCCTTGCTTTTGGGCTTCATCACAGATTGAAACCGCTCTATCTCTTTGTTTTAAGGAGATCATAGCGCCCATATTATTTGCAAACTCGTCTCTTTCAATACCTATTCCTACAGACATATTCTTTGCAACGTCTTCTGCCAAACCAACAACCTCGTCATAAACTTTCTCATGAACTACTAATCGTGACATTGCTGAGCAAACTTGTCCTGCATTGAAGAAAATGCCTTTTCTGATGTTTTCTCTCAAGTTAGTCATTGAAGCGTCTTGATAAACAATCCCCGCTGATTTTCCACCGAGTTCTAATACAGTGGGTACTATATTTTTTGCAGCCGCCGTTGCAATAGCAGATCCCGTTTTAACTGAGCCTGTAAAAGCTATTTGGTTGATATTTTTATGAGAGCATAAATATTCACCAGCCGTTCCGCCTATTCCGCAAATAATATTTACAGTTCCAGCTGGAAAATCTGCCGCTTCTGCAGCTTTGGCAAAGAAATATTGCGTTATCGGTGTAAGTTCTGGAGATTTAATTACACACGCATTCCCCGTCGTTAAACCAGTAGACAAAGATCTCGCTGTCATCTCCATCGGGAAATTCCAAGGAATAACTTGAGCAGACACACCGTAAGGTTCATAGGAAGTGAAATCATAGTATGCTGATCCAAGAGGTATTGAACGACCTTCTAGCGTTTCAGCCTGGTTCCCATAATATTCAAAGTATCTAGCAGCATTTGTTACTTCAAATTTGGCTTCAAAAAGCGTTTTACCGGCTTCCATAGACAATAATGGAGCAATTTCTTCTAAATTTTCCACTAAATACGCACCGATTTTTTTTACCATTCTTGCACGTTCTACTGGGCGCATATTTGTAAGAAAACCGCTTTCATGAACCTTTTTCGCAGCAGAAACAGCCTTATCAACGTCAGCATTATCCGCAATGGCTTGGTCAGCTAATTTCTCCCCTGTACCCGGGTTATCTACTTGAATTACACCCGCACCACCATCAACAAATTTTCCATCTATATAATTCTGCCAGTAATCCTTCATTGCAAGACCTCTCGTTAACTATTCAAGACAAATTTAAATTTTAATTATATAATACAACAATAAATTTCAAATTATCAATTTTATAGGAAAAAGATGATATTTTATGATTGTAATACTGCGCCAAGCCCTCGCAGGGTTCGTATGTTTATCCAAGAAAAAAAAATCAACATCGAGACTAAGAACGTTGATTTAAGAAATTCAGAACAAATGGAGGATTGGTTTTCAAAAATAAATCCACGAAATACAGTTCCTGTCTTAGTTTCTAAAGAAAACAACATCTTTTATCACAGTCTTTCTATATGTGTTTATCTTGAGCAAGAGTTCCCTGAAATAAATCTACTTGGAAGCACAAACGAAGAAAAGGGACAAATAGTAAACTTAATTAATGACGTTGAAAGTAATTTATTTATAGCAATTGCAGATTGTTTAAGAAATACTTCTAAAGCCATGAAAAACAGAGCTATTACCGGTCCAAAAAATTATGAACAAATTCCAGAATTAGCAATCAGGGGAAGAGAAAGGGTTAAATCATACTTTGAAATATTAAACCACCAATTAAGTGGTAAATCCTTTTTGTGCTCAGATAGGTTTACGGCAGCCGATATATGGGCGTTTGTTGCTGTTGATTTTACAAGAGCAATCAAAGAGCCAATACCTGATTTAATGACCGGTTTGAGGGATTGGTATGAAAGAGTTTCTAAGAGGGATAGTGCACAATTAAAACTATAAAGGGAATTACGTGTCAATAATTGATACTACTCAGGATCTTGAGGCTTTTTGTTTGGCGGCCGCAAATTATCCCTATGTAACCATTGATACGGAGTTTATGCGTGATAAGACTTATTACGCTAAACTATGTTTAATTCAAATTGCTTATCCTGAAAAAGGTAAAGACAGTTTTGCGTTAATAGATCCACTATCAGAAAAACTATCCCTAAAACCATTTTTTGACCTTTTAGCAAATGAAGGTGTTTTAAAAGTTCTGCATTCAGGAAGGCAGGATCTAGAAATCTTTTTCAATAAAACAGGTGTACTTCCAAAACCTATATTCGATACTCAAATCGCTGCTATGGTTTGCGGCTTTGGTGATCAAGTTGCTTATGAGACTTTAGTAAATCAAATTGCAGAGAAAAAAATAGATAAATCTAGCAGGTTTACAGATTGGTCAAAGAGACCACTTTCAGATAAGCAGATCAATTATGCCTTAACTGATGTAACTTATTTAAGAACTATTTATGAAAAGCTTAAAGATGAAATAAATAACTCTAATAGGCTTTCTTGGGTAAAAGAAGAATTTGATATTCTTAAAAACCCTAAAACGTATTCCACTGATCCAGACGAGTCTTGGAAAAAGATAAGGCTTCGAAGGAAAGATCAAGATTTTGTTAAAATTATAAAGAGCATTTCTTCGTTTAGGGAAAATGAAGCGCAGAAAAGGGATTTGCCAAGAGGACATATTTTAAAAGATGAAGAAATAATTCAAATAGCTTCTCAGAGACCAAAAAAACTTCAAGATCTTTATAGCTCTAGATTACCATCTAAGGCGTTAAAAACTGAATGGATTGCAAAAGGTATCTTAGAGTGTATAAAAAGCTCTAAGTCTTTACCTGACGAGCCTTTCGAGGACTATCAATATATTCCCTTATCTTCGAGCCAGTTAGCCCTCGTTGAGCTTTTGAAGGTTCTTCTTAAATTTAATGCCTCTTGTCATAATGTGGCAACAAAATTAATTGCCAGTTCAAAGGATATTGAAATGATTGCACGACATGAAAATCCAAATGTGAGAGCTTTAGAGGGATGGAGGTTCAAAATTTTTGGTGAAGATGCATTGAAACTAAAAAATGGTGAAATATCTCTTACATTCAATGACAATGGGCTACATCTTATAACAGTATAAAGTTATTGAGGAATATACACATGAATTTTGATCAAATTAAGGAAGACCTCGATTTATTTAGTGAGTGGGAAGATAGATATGGATATATAATTGATTTAGGAAAGCAGGTCTCCCTCCCGGATGAAATGAAAACAGACAAAAATAAGGTAAATGGTTGCGCAAGTCAGGTATGGCTAGATATGAATTGGAACATATCTAACAGTTCTAAAGTATTTAATATAGAAGGAGACTCTGATGCTCTCATAGTTAAGGGCTTAATCGCTATTCTTTTAAGCCTATATAAAGGCAAAACACTTGTCGAAGCACAAGCCGTTGATCCAAGGGCAGAGTTTGAGAAATTAGGCTTAAATGCTCACCTTTCTTCACAAAGATCAAACGGGTTAAAATCTATGATTGACCAAATTAAAATTTTCGTGAACACTGGAGAAAATTGAGTCTCTTAGTGGAGGTTTGGTATGTCTGACGAAGAAGAAGTTGACGAAGAAATTATTCTTAGTGAGCTTAGTGACGATGAGCTCGTTCTCCAAATGCACGATGATTTATATGACGGTCTTAATGATGAGATCGTTGAAGGTGTAAACATCCTTTTGGAGAGAAAATGGCAACCTTATGATGTTTTAACAAAAGCATTAGTAGAAGGCATGCGGATAGTAGGAGAGGACTTTCGTGATGGCATATTATTCGTACCGGAAGTTTTATTAGCAGCCAATGCCATGAAGGCAGGAATGGCAATTCTTAAGCCACTGTTAGCAGAAACAGGTGCGCCGCGCTTAGGAAAGCTTGTGATTGGCACAGTAAAGGGTGATATACACGATATTGGAAAAAACCTTGTAATCATGATGATGGAAGGTGCAGGCTTTGAGGTTAGAGACTTAGGAATAAACAATCCTGTTGAAAACTACTTAACAGCGCTAGAGGAAGAGGAACCAGATTTTTTGGGTATGTCTGCGTTATTGACAACAACTATGCCCTACATGAAGGTGGTAATTGATACCTTAGTTGAAAAAGGATTAAGAGATAAGTACATGGTGTTAGTTGGTGGGGCGCCTTTGAACGAAGAATTTAGCAAATCAATTGGCGCTGACGCATATTGTAGAGATGCTGCTGTTGCCGTTGAAACAGCTAAAGACATGATGAAAAGAAAGCATAATCAATTAAATGATTAGGCCATTTAATTAAAAGAAAGAGTAATTACTTCAATTAGAAATTTGATATTACTGACTCAAACATCCTTAATCCCGAAATGCTACCTAACTCCTTATCAACTGCTCGTTCTGGATGTGGCATCATTCCGATAACGCGCTTGTTTTTTGAGCAAACTCCTGCGATATCTTTGATTGAACCATTTGGATTGTCTCTATACTTTAAAACAATTCCTTCATTTTGTTCTAATTCCTCAATTTCTGGGCCATTTAAGAAATACTGACCGTCATGATGCGCTATAGGAATTGAAATAGTTTTATTGTGCTCAAAATTAGAGGTAAAAAATGTTTTATTGTTTGCCACAATCAAATCTTGGTCCTTACAAATAAATTTTTGATTAGTATTTGGTATTAATGCTCCCGGTAATATCTTTGTCTCTGTTAAAATTTGAAACCCATTGCAAATTCCGATAATAAATCCCCCAATCTCATAAAAGTTTTTAACAGCTTTCATAATAGGAGATTTTGCCGCTATCGCTCCGCATCTGAGATAGTCACCATAGGAGAACCCTCCTGGAAGTACAACGAGGTCAACTTTTGGAAGGGTTGTCTCTTTATGCCAGATCATTTTGACATCAAATTCAGGAAATATTTCAAAAGCTCTTTGACAATCTTTATCGCAATTAGAACCAGGAAAAACTATGACTCCGCACTTTATTATTCTGAAACCTCATAATATTTAAATTCTTCAATTACGGAATTAGTAAGCAAATCTGCACAGATTCTTTCTACTTCCTTAATAGCTTGCTCCCTATTTTTTGATGATGCCGTTAATTCAAAGAGCTTTCCTTGTTTTACATCCAAAATATTTCCTAGATTATTTATGTTGATAGATTGCTTGATAGCCTCTCCTTGTGGGTCAAGAACACCTTTTTTAAGAATAACCTCAACTTTGAATTTGAAAACTTCTTCATTAAGGGTCATCGTACAGCACTTCTCACATTTTTTGGTAATAAATCAAATCTATCCGCTACTTCAGTGTATGCAATTGAAATACTACCTTCATTCAATCTAAAAACATCTTTATCGAGGCGTTTTTTTGTTTTTGAGTCCCATAGACGACAGGTATCAGGACTTATTTCATCAGCAATAATAAGTTTTTCGCCCTCTGATCTGAAGCTTCTACCGATTTCAATCTTGAAGTCTACAAGTGTCAGATTAACTGCAGAAAGCAGGCCACATAGAAAATCATTTGTTCTTAAGGCTATCTCAAATATCTCTCCTAGCTCTGTTTCTGTAGCCCACTCAAAAGTACTTATTTGACTTTCAGTAACCAATGGATCATTTAGACTGTCATCCTTGTAGTAAAACTCCACTAATGGTCTGGGTAAGCGTTTACCTTCCTCTATGCCCAATCTTTTTGATAAGGAGCCAGCTGCAATATTTCGGACGACTACTTCTAAAGGTATGATGTCACACTTTTCTACTAATTGCTCGCGCATATTTAATCTACTAATAAAGTGGGTTGGAACATTAACAGAATTAAGTTTTTGCATAAAAAATTCTGACAAAAAATTATTTAGAACTCCCTTACCTTCTATTACCTCCTTTTTTTTTGCATTAAAGGCAGTTGCTTCATCCTTGAAATGCTGGATTAGGCTATAGGAATCTCCCGTAGAGTACAAAATCTTCGCCTTGCCTTCATAAAGTTTTTTCTTTTTTTTTATAGTCATTATTTGGTGCCAAAAACTCTCTTAAATAAAGTGTCAACAAATTTTGTATGATACTCCAGTTTAGAAATCTCCAATAGCTCATTTTCATTTATATGTGACTTTATAAAACTATCTCTTTGAGCTTCTTCTATGAAGTCCAAATTTTCTGAGTTCCAAACCTTCATTGCAACTTTCTGTACGTTAGCATAAGCATCCTCACGGCTAACTCCTTTCTGGGTCAACATAAGTAATAACTGCTGTGAATTGTAAAGACCTTTAGATTTTTCCATATTCCTTTTCATATTTTCTGGATAAACACGCAGATCCTTTATAACTTTTGTAAGACGTGTGATAGCAAAATCTAACGTAATAGTTGTATCTGGACCAATATTTCTTTCTACTGAGCTATGAGAAATATCTCTTTCATGCCAAAGCGTAATATTTTCTAGTGCGGGGATTACGGCCATCCTAACTAATCTTGCTAAACCAGTGAGGTTTTCTGTAAGGACTGGATTTCTCTTATGTGGCATAGCGCTTGAACCTTTTTGGCCTTCTGAGAAGTTCTCTTCTGCTTCAAGCACTTCAGATCTACTCAAATGTCTAATTTCTGTTGCGATCCTTTCGATAGAGGAGGCTATAATTGCCAACACAGAAAAAAACATTGCGTGTCTATCTCTAGGAATAATTTGGGTTGATATTGTTTCCGGAAAGAGATTAAGTTTTTTACATACCATTGCCTCCACCTTAGGATCAATGTTTGCAAAAGTTCCAACAGCACCTGATAGAGCTCCAGTTGAAATTTCTTTCTTAGCATTATGTAATCTTATAAAATTTCTTTCCATCTCTGCGTACGCCTGCGCTAATTTTAAGCCAAAAGTTGTTGGTTCTGCGAATATCCCATGACTGCGCCCTATACAAATGGTATCTTTATGTTCGAAAGCTCTTACCTTTATAACATCTAACAGGTCTTTTAAGCCTTTTTCAAGATAGTTAGATGCGTTAACCAATTGTATGTTGAAACATGTGTCAAGTACATCAGAAGACGTTAAACCTTGGTGAACAAATCTTGAGCTCTCTCCAATAAACTTTGAAAGATATGTAAGAAAAGCAATTACGTCATGCTTTGTTATTTTTTCAATGGAATCAATTTCATCAATGTCATAATCTATACCACTAGCCTTCAACACATTTTTCGTTGTTCCCCTAGGAATAAGGCTTATACTTTCCATAGCTTCGCAAGCATATGCTTCGATTTCAAACCAAATTTTATACTTTTCTTGCTGTGACCATACTTTTATCATTTCTGGCCTAGAGTAACGCTTTATCATCTCTTAAATTTCATTGGGGCACGTTTGGAATTTCTTATTATTCCAATTGTTTTTGGCTTTGGAACAGCATCAACTGCTTTAATAGGGATAAATATTGGTGCTAATAAATTAAAGAGGGCTTTAAACATTGGATGGGTTGCTACTCTTTATAGTGCTTTGGCGGCTGGCTTAATAGGGTTCGGTGCCTATTTCTACCCTAGTTTTTGGTCTAATGCATTTACATCTGACCAGATTGCTCAGGAAGTATGCAAAACTTACTTAGAAATTGTTGGTCCTTTCTATATCTTTTTTGCTAGTGGGTTATGTTTATATTTTGCATCTCAGGGTGCAGGAAGAGTTCTCTGGCCTGCTATAGCGGC
>CACJUU010000032.1 GCA_902596605.1 uncultured Alphaproteobacteria bacterium
ACTGACCTCAGCATTCAACGCAAAATTATTTGGAGAAGTTGCTGACTTGGGAGCTGGATGGGGATATTTGAGTAATGAAGCGCTTAAGTTAAATGATAAAATTACAAAACTTACATTATTCGAGAGTAATTATTCTGCATATCTTGCATCAAAAAAGAACATAGATGATGAACGAGCAAAATTTAGATGGGCTAGTCTAGATGATATAAAAAACTTAAAAGCACGATTTAATCATGTGATTTGCAATCCTCCTTTTCACTCTGGACGACTTAAAGATATGGATTTACTAAGATCCTTTATCTTTCACAGCACCAGGTTAATTACAGATCATGGCAGTGTTTGGATGGTTTTTGTCTCAGGCGTATATTTGGAAAATGAACTCCAAAATTACTTTGATAATATAAAGATTTTGTACAAAGATAATCACTATTTTGTTTGTCAATTACTAAAACCAAAAACCGAGAGGTAACAGTATGCTTAACTATTTACAGAATAAAACTGCCATTATTACGGGAGCGTCAAATGGAATAGGGATGGAAATTGGAAGAAAATTTCTTTTGGCAGGAGCAAATGTTGTTTTTTCAGATTATGTTAAATTTGATCTCGAAAGCATAATCTCTGGAGTTGCCATAGACCCTGGAAATGCCCACTCGTTTTATGGAAATATGCAAGATAAACTGGCTATCAATAATCTAATTGCAACAACATTAAATAAATATGAAAAAGTAGATATTTTGGTCAATGCTAACAGAACCATCATCCCTTCAAACCCATTGGATGAAAAAGGGGGTGCTCTCGAGAAATCCATCTCTCAAAATTTAATCGCAACCTTGAACGTAAGTCAACTTTTTGCAAAGTCAGTAATTAAGCAAACTAAAAATAGAAAAAATAGCGAAATTGTTGGTTCGATAATAAATTTGACCTCTATAGCTGCTAATCAAACAATACCCGACATGATGCCATACTCGGTAAGTTGCGCAGCCTTGAACCAATTGACTAGATCACTTGCCGTATCGCTTGCAAAGAATGGAATCAGAGTAAATGCTATATCTCTTGGTAGTATTATGAGTTCAAGTTTACGATTAAACCTTCATAGCAATCCTGAATTACAAGACTCAATAATTGATGCAACTCCATTGGGGTATATTGCTGAACCCGAAGAAGTAGCAGAACTTGCTCTATTTTTGTCATCTTACGGTGCTAGCTTCCTAACAGGGCAGGTAATCACAATTGATGGGGGACGATCTATTTTGAATAAACTAGAGAAGGCTGCCTACTAAATAGCTTACCCTCACCTTCTTTAATGTTCTTTATCAGTATTTTGACCAAATAGAGCTTGGGAAGGTTCTGCTACTCCTATTTCTGTTTCAGGAATCTCTTTGGCCTGAGCTTCATTAGATTGTTTTATGGGCATCTTATCTAGTACTTTCTGGAGCTCTACTTGCTTGCAAAGCCCTAATATCACTGGATCAGTTGGTGTAAGGTTATTTATATTCCAGTGAGTTCTCTCCCTTATAGCCTTAATGGTATTTTTTGTAGTACCAATTAGCCTGGAAATTTGTCCGTCAGTCATATCTGGATGAAATTTCACAAGCCAGGCTATGGCTGCTGGTTTATCTTGTCTTTTAGAAAGAGGCGTGTACTTAGGACCCCTAGATCTTTTCTCGCCAACCGCAGCTGGGTTCTTGTAAAGCTGAAGATCTAGGTCTTCATTTGATTCACACTTCTTTATCTCCTCTGCTGTGAGTTGACTATTGATAATGGGGTCAATTCCACGAATACCGCCAGCTACCTCGCCGTCGGCAATCCCACTAATTTCTAATTCATGAAGCCCGCAGAAGTTCGCTATTTGCCTAAATGTAAGTGTCGTATTGTCTAACAGCCAAACAGCTGTAGCCTTCCTCATAAGTGGGTATTCCATCCATTCCTCTCTAACAATTTATTTGCTTTCAGCGATTATCTAATCTTGCTTATACAAAAAAAATCCACTGTCAATCAAGACTTAATATAATCTTACCCAAATGATTTCCATTTTCCATCCGGATATGAGCATCTTTAAATTTTTCTAATGGAAATATAGAGTCTACGTGAACTCTAATTTTTTGTGTATCTAATAATGGCCAAACAGTCTCTCGCAATTCTTCTGCGATTTTACTTTTAAATTCAGTCGTTCTAGGTCTGAGAGTGGAGCCGGTTAAACTAATTCTCTTCATCATCAATTTACTTAAATCTAGTTTTACAGAATTACCTTTTAGAAAAGCAATGTTCACCAGCCTTCCTTCTTGATTTAAAAGGTCAATATTTTTTTCAAAATAGTCACCTCCAATCATATCTAAAATGAGATCTATATCTCGTCCCTTTTTATTACTTTTAAAAATATTATAAAAGTCTTGTTTGGAATATTGGACAACTTTATCAGCCCCTAACGAATAACAGAAATCTGACTTTTCTTGGTTTTTTACCGTCGTCAGCACCGTTGCTCCCAATTGCTTTGCCATTTGAATTGCAAACATTCCTATACCACTTGAACCACCATGGACAAGAAATATTTCATTTTCTTTTAATTGACCTAACTTCACCACGTTAATCCAAACTGTGAAAAGACATTCACATAAGCCTGCAGCTTCCTCCATGGATAACCCCTTAGGAATTGGAAAACAGTGTGCTTGGTTTGTTAGAACATATTGTGCGTAGCCACCTCCGGGCACTAATGCACACACTTGTGTTCCTATCTTTGTTTTTGTTACATTCTCTCCAGCCTCTACTATCTCTCCGGCAACCTCCAATCCCATGATTGGGCTAGCGTCGCTTGGCACTTTATATAACCCTTGTCTTTGCAATATATCGGGGCGATTTACCCCAGCAGCTTTTACTTTTATTAATACCTCGTGTTCACTTGGTGTCGGGATTCCTATGCCTGTTTTTAAGCTTGATCCCTCCAAATCTCCAAACTTTTGAATAATTACTGCCTTCATATCTTATTTTCCCTTATTTAGTCATTATTTTTGTAGACAAGCACTGACTGTCTTGATAGAAATCACATTCAAAACTTTATAAGGATTTATGCGTGCAAGTAAACGTAAGAGATAACAATATAGAACAAGCTTTAAGAGCCCTGAAAAAAAAACTACAACGAGAGGGAGTTTTCAGGGAAATGAAACTTAAACAGCATTTTGAAAAGCCATCGGTAAAAAAAGCCAGAGAGAAAGCAGAAGCTGTCAGAAGGGCAAGAAAGTTAGCTAGAAAGAAAATGATAAGAGAAGGCCTTCTGTAAACTTAGATATACGACTACGAATTGAAAACTGCTAAAAAAATCAATGCAAATGTTGAAAACGCTACTATGGCAAATAAAAACCTTATGAAACCAGAGTAAATTTTCTTTTGCTCTTCTATATCCATCTCACCTTTTTTATAATTCATGTGGAGCACTCCTAGTTACCTTATCAATTCAAAAATAAATGCGCCGTCTTGACTAATACGCCTATTAACTAATCCAGTTTTATAGAGGTGATTAACATGTCCGACCGCTTCGTGTAATGCTAACATATATTCTCTTTTATTAATATCCCTTTTAAATATTGTCTTGAACAGCTCCACAGCAGTTTTTGGTTCAGCTTCCAAGGCTTCCTTTATCCTTTTAAGCGCAGCTTCATGGTTTTCAATTAACTGCGCTAGTCTTCGGGGTAGTCCAGAGAATGGTTTGCCGTGACCAGGTAATACTACATGCTCATCGCTAGCCAGCTCGAGAAATTTCTTACAGCTATCTATCCAATCACCTACAGTGTCTGCGTTCGGTTCTGTAGGATAAACACCTAGGTTAGATGAGATTCCGGGTAACACCTGATCACCAGCAAGAACCATATTTAACTCTTTGGACCAAAAAGTTGCATGCTCAGGAGCGTGCCCATTTCCCATACTTACTGTCCAGTCGACCCCATTTATAGTAATAATCTCATTTTCACTAATTCTTATGAAACCTTTATTTAGCGGTGAAACACCATCTCCAAAATTAAATGGTCTAGCTCTAAGTTTTTCTTTAAGCATTTTTTGAGACATACCTGCCTGCTTCCAAAAAAGCTCTGTACTCGCACTAACCCTTTCGTGTACGTCTAAAGAAAGCATTTTAGCCATTAGATAGGCAGTACGAGAGCAAGTCATTTCAGTATCGTACTTCTCGCATAGCCAACCAGCCAAACCGATATGATCAGGATGATGGTGTGTTACGTATACATTACTTATTTTTTTTTTTGGAAAATTTTTTTTAAGAGTATTTTCCCATATATGCTTACAATCTCCAATGTTTGCACCCGTGTCTACCAATGCTATTTCTTGCCCATTATCTAAAATGTAGCAGTTCACATAGTCGGGTCCCATCATAGGCAACGGCATTGGAAACCAATATACGCCTTCAGTGATCTCATATAGTTTCCCAGCTTCAGGACTTTCCTGAAAAACAAACTCTATATTTTTCATTACTGAGAAAACCCAAAAAAATTATCGGTAAAATTATAAAGCGATTTCTGTCCACTTTGACTTATAACTCCATACGCTTCCATTTCTGGAAGAATATTTACGCAATAAAATTGAGCAAGTGATTTTCTATCTAATGCGTTAGTTTTCATCGCTGCCTTAACTAAATAATTTGCACCTAAAATCATTCCAAAAGCCTGTAAAAATGGAGTTGCACCTGCAAGTCTATTATTAAAATCTTCTTGTTTTAGCATCCAATTTAAGGTGCTCTCCAAACATATCAAGGATTTAGATAATCTAGTTCCCATCTCCCTTATTTGTTGGTCTTCATGATTACTACAATTGCTAATTGTTAATTTCATTTCATCAATTAGCCCATTGGCAGCTTTTCCACTATCAGCCAATTTTCTTCCTACAAGATCAATAGCTTGGATGCCATTGGTTCCTTCATAAATAGCAGTTACTCTGACATCACGTAAAACCTGTGCTACACCAGTTTCTTCCACGTAACCCATTCCTCCATGCACTTGTATGCCAATATCAGCTACTCGACACCCAATATCTGTAGAGAATGCTTTAGCTATTGGAATTAAAAATGAGGCCCTTGCATTCTCTTTGCTCGCAGTTTGTTTGTTATTTGACTTAGAAAGATCCAGAGAAAGTGAAGCGTCAAGACATAAAGCCCTGACAGCTGCTGTTAGCGATTTCATTGTTATGAGCATTCTTCTCACATCTGGATGATCCAGAATTACACCTTTCCTATTGTCAATTTTTGCATGACCCTGTTTTCGGTTTCTTGCAAATTCTAAAGCTTTTTGGGTGGCTAATTCGCACTGTGACAATCCTTCGATCCCAACACCTAGCCTAGCATTATTCATCATCGTAAACATTGCGTGTAGCCCAGCATTTTCATCACCAACTAGCCAACCTCGTGATTGTCTATACTCGATTACAGCCGTCGGCGATCCATGCATGCCCATTTTCTTTTCGACCGAGATAGCCTTGACTTTATTTTCTAAAAGCCACTCATCCTCTTTATTTTGGATATACTTTGGCACAATAAAAAGGGAAACGCCCTTTGATCCTTTTGGAGAGTTTGGTAATCTTGCCAGAACTAAATGACATATATTATTTGATAAATCATGTTCGCCCCAACTAATATAAATTTTCTGGCCAGTAATCGCATAAGACCCATCACTATTCTTTTCTGCTTTAGTTGTTAACGCGCCGACATCTGAGCCTGCGTGTGGCTCTGTTAAATTCATAGTACCAGTCCATTCCCCAGAATTTAATTTTGGTAAAAAGATATTTTTTATGTCATCGTTAGCATGATTTTCCAGAGCATCGATCTGGCCTTGATTCATTAAAAACAATAACGAAAATGAAAGACATGCGCTGCCAAAATATTCATTGAAGCAACTTGTTACTATGGATGGTAAGCCCATCCCACCATATTTCTGATCACCAGAAATACCTGCCCAGCCACCTTGAATCAAAAGCTTGTATGCCTCTGCAAAGCCCGGCGTTGTTCGACATACTCCATTTTCTAGTTTTGCAGGACTTTGGTCTGATTTCTGATTGAGAGGATAAATACTTTCTGATGTGATTTTAGCAGCCTCACTAAGAATTAGATTTAAATCGTCTTCCTTTAAACCTTTGAAATTTGAAAGAGAGAACAGCCTTTCTGCTTCCAGTATCTCATACAGCCAAAACTTTGTTTCATCTATTGGGGCGATATAACTCATTCTTTCTTACTCTTTAATGAATTGATTTAATAAATGAACTCTAGTATTTAAAATTCTACAAATCAACATGTCATATTGTCCAAATGAAGATAATTGAAAATAGCATTGAAGGTATTAAAGAAGCAGCCGAGATTCTAACTAGTAATGGTATTGTTGCGTTTCCCACAGAGACAGTTTACGGACTCGGTGCAAATGCCTTCTCAAAAGAGGCTGTAACAAAATTATATGAAATAAAAAGACGGCCTAGTTTCAACCCTCTAATTATTCACGTATCTAGCTACGACATGGCAAAAGAATATGGAATTTTCAATTACACAGCTGAAAAACTTGTAAAAAAATATTGGCCTGGACCCTTAACCATAATAGTAAAAAAGAAAAAATCGAAAGTGGTCGAGGCCGCTACTGCGAAACTAGAAACCATAGCTTTAAGATGTCCGCGTAACATTATTGCGAGGAAATTAATACGGGAGTTAGAAAAACCCATAGCTGCGCCTTCAGCGAATAAATCAGGGAAGCTTACTTGTACAAGTCCGGGAGATGTATTTGCTAAATTAAATAATAGCATAGATGCTCTTCTCAATGGAGGTGATGCCGAACTAGGACTAGAAAGCACAGTAGTCGACTGCTCAGTAGAAAAACCATGCATTCATAGACTTGGAAATATTACGCTGGATGAAATATCTAGTTGCTTAGAATATAAAATTGCCTTCAGCTTGCAATCAGAAAAACAGATAAAAAGTCCAGGACAATTGTTAAAGCACTATTCACCAGATGCTAAATTGCTCCTTAATCAAAATAAACCTAATAGAGGGGATATTTTTTTGAGCTTTGGACCTCATCCAAAAGAAATTGATGGATTAACACTGACCGAGTCAAAGAATTTAGAAGAAGCCGCAAAAAACCTTTTCACTTTTCTTCATATTTTAGATCGAATGAGCGAAGCGAAAGGTGGAGTTCCCATAAAAGTAGCTCCTATACCATCAATTGGAGTAGGAGCAGCGATAAACGATAGGCTATTGAGAGCTGTAGCTAAATAGTGTAAATTAGGAGGATCCTGCATATGAGGATAATTTAGAGGGATCAATTCCTATAAGTAATAAGGCATCTGTCCACTTCCTTTGATAATCGACGCTGAAAATAAGGTTTTGAAATTTCTCTGATACAAACCAACTATCCCTCATAATTTCATCTTCTAATTGCCCTGGTATCCAGCCAGAATAACCGAGTAAAAAAATTGCTTTTCTAGGACCTTGTCCTTTTTGGATGTCATCTGTAATTTCTTTGGTTCCAGTTACAGAAATTTCTTCACAAACCTTAATCGTTTTTTTGTCTATAAAGTATTCAGATGAATGGATCACAAACATCGCATTCGATGCCAGTGGACCTCCAATGCATAGGTCTTCATTAGTAAAGAATGGATTTTTGTTCTCGTAGCCTATATTAGTCCAGATCTCCTCTAAGCTAACATTTATAAGAGGCTTATTCAAAATAAAACCCATCGTACCACTAGAATCATGTTCACAAATAAGGATTATGCTCTTATCAAAAACACCATCCGATATTTCTGGCGACGAAATCAACAATTTTCCTTTATAGTTTGCATTCATCATTCTTAATTATAGATTGAAAAACAAAATATGCATAAAATTAATAGAGTTACCAATGCGAGGAACAAAATCTTGTTAAAAATAATCATTGTTTTTACTGTTCTCTTCGTCAACTTAATCTTACTCAAACCAAGTTTTTCTCAGGCGAATGTAGAGTATTATAATTTATCTGGAGATACCTCAACCAGGGGCGCTATAAGCATAGCGTTTCCTGAGGGTTGGAGTACATATTGGAAGTTTCCAGGACCAAATGGCTTCATCCCTAAGATAAGAGTATTAACTGAAAAAAATCTTGAATCATTTTCTATTTCTTGGCCATATCCAAAAAAATTAGGGCCTAAAAATTTTACGTATCTTGGTTACGATGATGACCTTTTGCTACCAATAGAAATAAAAAAATTAGATAAGCGAAAGAAGATACATTTACATTTGGATATCTCTTTTGGCATTTGCAAGAGCGTCTGTGTTGTTCAGAATAAAACTCTAGAGATAAGTGATGAGGCTGATCTTAATTATTTGGTTCTAGATAAGCTTTTAAATTCAAAAAACAGAATTGCGATGACAACAAGTTTTGGCAGTTCTAATAAATGTATAATAAAGAAAAAGACGGATAAGGAATACCAAATCACCATTGAAAATAATTTTATGAGAAATAATGAATTAGTGAGTGGCGTATTAGTAGATTATAAGGGAAGCTCATGGATCATAGAAACACAATCATTTTATCCAGAAATTGGTAGGGTAGAGGCATTACTTAAAGCAGAAAATATTTCTAGAAATGATATAAGTATAGACAATTTTTCTCTTTTATATTTAGACGGAAAGATAGCTAAAAAAACTATTGGTTGTCCTTCTTAATCTTTTTTTAAAAAGTTGGCTTTCTGAATGAAAAAACTCTGTCTTGTATTAGTTTCATAAACGCAAACCAAACATAAAATAATCCTATACATACATAAACAGTGAAAAAGATAAAGAAATATTCGAAAGAAAATAATACTTGCGCGACGATTAAAGATAATACTCCCAAAAGAAATATTAGAAAATAAGTTAAGTTTTTCCACCCATTCTGCCTATTAAGTTTCAAAGAAAAGACAAATCTGGTGAAGGACTTATAGAACTTATATAAATCATGCTGTACCGCTATGAAGACTGGTACTATTGTCAGTAGAATTACCATCCCAAAACCTAACCCAAAAACTAAAGTGATTACGGTTGGCTTTAAAAACTGAGCGTCTCTCGATTGTTCGAAAAGTAAAGGCGCCAATCCAAAAACTGTTGTTAGCGTTGTCAAAAGTATCGGCCTTAATCTATCGCAGGTAGCTTTCGTAATTGCCCCTAGATTATCATATTTTTTCCTGTATTCATTGAAAGTAGAAATCAACACGATTGAATCGTTGATAATAATTCCTGTCATTCCAATAAGCCCTATAATGCTAAACATCGATAAAGCTATACCATAAACATAATGACCCCAGAGAGCTCCAATTAACCCAAAAGGGATTATCAACATAATAACTATTGGTCTGGACCAGCTTGCAAAAACCCACGCTAAAGTTAAATAAATGCCTAAAACGCATAAGAGAAAGGCAATAAGCGCCTCTCCTAAAAACCTGCGCTCCTGTTCTGCTAAACCCGTAAGTTTACTAATCACACCAAAGTTTTCTTCTATCGCAGGCAAAATTTCATTTGCAATCTTATCTTTTACAAACTCTGCTTGCTCTGCATCTTCTTCCGAAAGTTGTCCTGTGACCGTTATAAGTTTTTGCCCATCTTCTCTGGTCACAGACGAAAATCCATATTGGGCCCTTATTTTTACAATATCGGAAAGGCTTCCGTAATTACCACTCTTACTTCTAACTTTTGCGTTGTATATAAAATCACCCTTTGAGTCTTCTTTATCTAGTTCAAGTATAATTTTTCCTGTTTTATTTCCTTTTAAAAACGTTAAAGACTCAATACCATTTAATCTGTCTGATAGTTGCCTGCCTACACCATCGATGGTGAAACCAAGTTTTTTACCATAATCAGTAAGTGTCATAATATACTCTGTCTTATCATACCCTTGATTATCCTCTAAAGCAGATACCTCTTGATAGGGTGACAAAGATGCTTTCAATTGTTCGGCTGCAGCTTTCAAGTTTTTTGGATCTGATCCAGTTAAATTTATTGAGATACCGTCTGATCCTGGGCCAGAACCCCATCTTCTAAAACTGATGGTTTCAAGGAGTGGGCTTTTATTTACTTCATCCTGTAGAGCTGCGAGATATGTAAAAGATGAATAGGGTCTTGAGTCGGCGTCTATTAACTCAACGGTGAAAGAGCCAAGTAAATCTTTATCTCTATTTTCAGTGCCGGCTATTAGCCGTTCATTGCCACCAACTTGCATTATTCGAAAAGTAATAGGATTTCTACCATTATCTTTTTGGAAATCTTCGGCTACTTTTTTATTTGCTCTTTCTAGTTCCCTCAGCATGATAAGAGTATCATTTCTTGTTGCTCCTGGAACCATCACAATATTGGCCGTTAAACGCCCTATCTCCGGTGGATTCCAGAACCTCCATTTCACGTCACCCGAGACTAACAAACTAACCGAGCAAAATAAAAGTGACAGCATAAACACGAGACTTAGATATCGATACTGCAAATTCAGTTGAATAAAATTTCTAAAATACTTATTTTTAAATATTTCAAATTTTTCATTAAATTTTCGGCTGGGTGCATTATACCATTTAATGCGCTTGGCACTATTTTTCAGACTATGAAACATATGATTTGGAAGAATCAGAAAACACTCTAAAAGAGATGCAAGTAATACCAATATTACTGTATATGGGATGTCAGCAATTAATGAACCAAACCTGCCACCGATGAGTACTAATCCACTAAAAGCTAGCACAGTTGTTATCGTAGCTGTGAAAACTGGTAAGCCCATAAAAGTTGCTGCATTCTTAGCAGCATTATACGGGTTCTCCTTCAATATTGATGCTCTGTAATCAGCATGTTCAGCCACTACAATCGCATCATCAACCACAATTCCCAAACATATTATTAAAGCAAAAAGTGATATCATATTTATTGAAATCCCAAGAAGGTACATAAACCCAAACGAAGCAAATAAAGCGACGGGAATTCCAACGGCAACCCAAAAGGCTGTTTCTGCATTCAGAAACAGAAACAGAAAAAACAAAACTAAAATTAATCCAACTATTCCATTAGAAATTAAAATATTCAATCTGTTTTTGATTGCCTCGGTACGGGTTCCTGACAATTCTATGGAAAGAGTATCTGGAGTATTTAACTGAAACTCTTCAATTGTGGCTTCAACTTTTTCTTGTATTTCAATTGCATCACCCTCTGACCCTCTGTCTACTCTTGTGATAATGGCAGGGTATTCACCCTTAAAAAATTCAACAGCTGGCGATCTGTCAACACTTATTGAGCCTATGTCCCCTAGTTTAATGTTTTCTCCTGTTCCTAGCGTTTTTACAGTTATGCCAGATAGGTCTATTTCTTGTGTTTTTTGTGCTCCAGCCTTTAACCTTGCCAAACCATCACTAGTTTCTCCTGCTGGTCTACTTGAAGCTCCTGTGCTAACAGCACCAGATAACTCACGAAGCGTTAAATTGTTTTTGATAAGACTACTTTCGGGAACTACTACTCTAACTATTGGGTTCATTCCCCCTTGAGTAGATGTTTTACTTATTCCTTTAGAATATAAAATTTGTAAGAACTGGTCTGAATATTTTTCTAATTGTTGAACACTAAATGGGCCCGAGAAAACAACATTAGTTACTCGATCCCTCCATACTCTTCTTTTAATATCAATATCATCTATTTCGTCCGGTAAATTTTGTGCCTCTTCTACGGCAAGTTTAACATCATCTAATGCTTTCTCCATATCCCAATTTGAAATAAAATCTATCTTAATCCTTGATACACCTTCATATGAGCGCGATACAATCTGTTCAACACCCTCTAACTCTAGCAAGCTTGGTTCGAGGAAACCGACAACACCAGAGTCCAAATCTTCTGCTCCAGCTCCCGGCCAATTAATACTGACATAAATAGTTTCGATAATCACATCAGGAAAGAATTGTGACCTCAGTTTATTTATTGAGAAAAGACCTAAAACAACAATTAAAACGAGAACAAGATTGGCTATCGTGCTATGTGCTATGAAATAACCAAAAAAAGATCCGAATAAGGTAGGTTTACTTTTTGTCTCCAATTCTCAACCACCCATTCGCTTTCTGAGCCTATCGACGACTTTTTTAGGAACAAGTTCTTGGCTTAGTTGTTTCACTATTCTCTCTTTAACATCTTTTGGAATCCACTTATTATTTTCTACTGCACTTATAAGCTTATCTCTTTCTTCCTTGGATAACTTTATACTTTCACTTTTAGCAGGCTCTACACCCCTATTACCCTTGGACATATTAACTACTTTTACTTTTATGCCTGTATCTAGTTGTGGAGACCATTTAGTAACAAAGTTTCTATCAAATGGAAGATTAGTTGCCAAAACATGATTTTCTTGAAATCTCAGAACATCTAGTTTTATCTTTTCAAGTCGCAGGTCATCATTTACTAATAAAATAGTATTATTAGACCCTAAAGCAGAAAGTGGAATCTTCGCTACGTCTTTTAACTTTGGTTCAAATATCTTAACATTTAGAAAATCA
>CACJUU010000033.1 GCA_902596605.1 uncultured Alphaproteobacteria bacterium
TTGGAAGAGGAAAGCACAGCATATTCGTGCCAGTTATGGACGGAGCTCTGAAACCAAACGAGTTTTTAGATAACGTTAAGGTAATACATAAAGAAGAGGATATTGATAACCTAGTAATAAATAGATCGACAATTTTATTTTCTGGAAAATCATCTCTTTTTTCAATGGCATCAATGAAAAAGCCAAAAAAAATTAAATCGTTTTCTAGCGATATTATAGCGATGGCTATTAACTCATCTGGTTCTAAGATTGCTGTGGCACTTGCAGATGAAACAGTTGTCATTTTAAACGCTAAAACACTTAAAGAGGTGTTCACATTCAAAGCAAAGTGTGTGACTTCTATGTGCTTTCAACAGGATACTCTCGTTTACACCACAGGATCAAATAAGTTTTCAGCAACCCAATGGCAACATGACCTACTATCGAACGGTTCCAGTGGGACGGTTTCAGCAAATCAATTAGATGGTTCCGATACAAGGGTAATTTTGACTGAACTTGCTTGGCCAACAGGCATAACATTTACAGGGGACTCAACTTTTTGCATTTCAGAGTCGTGGAAGCACCGTATTACGTTTCATAAACTTGATAATGAATTTACTTTAGCAACAAAACTCGAAAAAGAAATAAACAAACTCCCTGCTTATCCCGGCAAAAGCTACTTTAATATAAAGAATCAAGAGCTTCTAGTTTGCTTTTTTGCTCCTAGAAATCAATTGGTTGAATTCATCTTAACTGAAGAAGAATACAAGAGTCGCATGATGGCCGAGATTGATCCAAGTCTTTGGGTCTCTCCCACCTATAGAAGTGGAAAACATATAAGAGAGCCTCTTCAACAATCGGGAATAAAAACAATGGGTTATCTCAAGCCTTGGGCTCCGGCATTTTCATATGGGTTGGTAGTACGATTTGATAAAGATCTAATACCACTTGCAAGCTACCACAGTCGTACTAACGGAAATTTCCATGGTACTACCAGTGTCATTGTCGATGAGCGGCAGAACATATTGGTGACATCAAGGGGAGATGGAAAATTAGGAGGATGGAAATAAGTGACCGACATTTTTCAAATCATTGATGGAACAAAAGAGTTTCATGGGGTAAAGGCAATAAAAAATGTAAACTTCACTCTTTTTAAAGGTGAGATACATTCTCTTCTTGGAGAAAATGGGGCTGGAAAATCGACTATGACAAAGGTAGCAGCCGGAGTATACCAACTATCCTCTGGATCCTTCATATATGAGGGAAAAGAAACAACATTTCTCACTCCCTCGGAGGCCTTAAAAAACGGTGTTGTTATGGTGTTTCAAGAGAATAGCTTGGTACCAAACATGACCGTTTCTCAGAATATTTATTTAGGTGCAGAAAACTTTTTTAACAGCTTGGCAAAATTAAACATCAAAGCTAGTAGATTTCTGCAGTCGCTAAATTTCAACGTCGACCCAAACCTATTAGTATCACAATTAGGCGCAGCGCAGAAACAGATGGTCGAAATCGCAAGAGCGGTTCACCATAATGCGAAAGTAATTATTTTTGATGAACCAACGGCAACATTGACACCTGAAGAGAAGCATCATTTTTTTGGTTTAATGCAGAGGTTAAAAAAAGAGGGAGTGTCTATAGTTTTTATTTCACATGCGTTAGAGGAAGCTTTGGAACATTCTGACAGAATAACAGTTTTACGTGACGGTGAACTTATAGAGACAGACACAGCAAAAAAATTTAATAGAGAACGAATTGTTAAGGCAATGATAGGTAGAGATTTAACAGACTCGGCCTATGCCTCAAAAAAAACTATAACTAAAAAGCCACGTAAAAGGGGAAAGAAAACACTCGAGGTTGAAAATTTATCTATGGGATCGATGGTTAAAAACTCGACGTTTTCAGCCTACTCAGGTCAAATCACTGGTGTCTTTGGCTTAGTTGGTTCAGGGCGAACCGAAATGATGAAGGTAGTATCTGGAGTATATAAAAGAAACATCTTTCATGGAGGAAATATACTTCTAGATGGTAAGTATGTTAGATATCTTGTTCCCAGAACAGCAGTTAATGATGGCATCATCTATGTAACTGAAGATAGAAAAAGTGAAGGTTTTTTTGAAAACTTTGGTATCAGTCAGAATATACAATTAGGCAAAATGGTAGCGGAAGATAAGCTTTGGAATACTGTAAGCTTGTCTGAAGCTAAGAGTCTGGCAGACCACTGGATAGAGCGACTAAACATTAAAACAAAAGATATTAATTCACCTGTGGTTGAATTGTCAGGGGGCAACCAACAAAAAGTAGTGATTGCAAAAGGATTAGTTCAAAAACCTAAGGTTGTAATTTTTGATGAGCCTACCCGTGGCGTTGATGTAGGGGCCATCAAGGAGATACATGACTTTATAAAGTCTTTAGCTGATGAAGGTATTACTGTTATAGTTGTTTCATCTTATTTGCCTGAGGTTATGTCGATTTCAGATAGAATTTTAGTTGCCAGACTTGGCCAAATTGTTGAGGAGTTTGAAATAGAAGATGCATCTGAAGAGAAAATTATTTACGCGGCGGTACATTAAAGTTTTAAAATAACTTTGAGTTTTTTTATATGACTTCAACCAAAAACAAAAAATCTGAAAATAAGAATCTACCTCTCGAGGGTGTGGTAGTACTCGATGTAACCCGAGTAGTCGCAGGCCCTTACAGCGCCATGATTCTTGCAGATTTGGGAGCTACAGTTATAAAAATTGAAAATCCCGGGGATCCTGATTACACAAGAAACTTTCCGCCTTTTACAAAGACGGATAACGAAAGTGCCTTCTTTGCCCAGTATAATAGAAATAAGTTAGGCATGACCCTCAATCTAAAAAATGCAGAAGGTAAAAAAACCTTGAAGCAATTGGTGAAAAAAGCAGATATTTTGATTGAGAATTTTCGACCCGGTGCAATGAATGGTCTAGGGTTGGGATACGAACATCTTAAAAAAGAAAACCCTGCACTTGTATATACTTCAATAAGTGGTTTTGGTCAGACAGGGCCAAAGTCGTCAAGACCAAGTTTTGATAATACCGGACAGGCTGAAAGTGGTCTTTGGTCTATGAATGGTTATCCTGACAGGCCGCCGGTAAGGGTGGGCACCATCATTGGAGATTTGGCAGCCTGTTTTTTCGGTACAATAGGGACTGTTGTGGCGCTTAGAGAGGCAGAAAAAACAGGAATAGGACAATTAGTTGATGTAGCTCAGGTTGACTCCACTCTATGTTTAACCGAAAGTGCGCTTCTTCGTTATTCTGTCGATGGAGTAGAGGCCACCCCTACAGGAAATGATCACGCTTTTGTCCGACCATATGAACAATTTTCCTGTAAGGATGGGTTCGTATTTTTTGGGGGATATAATGATAAACAGTGGCGAGAAACGCTCAAAGTTTTTAATTGTGATGATTTGGCGTCAGATCCTGAGATTGATACAATGCACAAGCGTTTCAATAAGGAAGTGTATGACAGACGCATAAAGCCTCTCATTAATGGATGGTTTTCCAGATACACTAAGGCCGAGCTTGAAACTATGCTTGCCGATAAAGTTCCGTTAAGCCCAATCAAGGGAATTGGTGAAGTTGTTTCTGATCCTCAATTAATAGACCGCAAAATGATTCTTGATATGCCTGTACTAAACGAGGTTGTTAAAGTCTTTGGCAATCCAATAAAGCTTTCGAATATGGCCGAAACCGATATTAGAAGAGCACCAAAGCTTGGAGAAGATAATATAGCTATTTTGAAAGAAATGCTTGAATTGAATAATGACCAAATAGAGGCGCTTAGGGACTCCGGAGCGATTTGACAACGGCTTAGCTGGTTAATGTTTTGAGAATTATTAATCTTCCTATCTGATTAAAAATTTAGTTTTCGTTCTCAAAAAAAAGATTAAACTTGGATACATTACCACTTGGAGATTAGGACATGAAAGATGGAATTACTGATTTAGAAAAAAAAAATACTTCCAATCAGGAACATGAAAATTTTCAAACTTTTGAAAAAATTGTTAACCGAGAAACAACAAAAGCCGATGCACCGCTTGCTATGGAAATTAAGAATAATATTCCAATTTATTCTGGGCAGTTAGTCAGAGGCTGCGAAAATCTATTTGAGAGAAAACAGGAATTACTAACTGAGTGGTCTAGCGTATTCGAAAACGGTGCGGGAATAATTGCAATTTCAAATGCTATTGAAAATACTTCTGTGATCGACATAGCAACGACTAATTTTGAAGAAATAATAAACTCTGAAAAATTAAATGGGAATGTAGGGGATCACTTTGCCAAACCAGGAGCGAACGATAGAATATGGAATTCACTCCAGAAGCACTGTGTGAAGGACCCACAAAACTTTATAGATTACTATTGCTCAGAAGCCATCGCGTTAGCTTCGGAAGCTTGGCTTGGCCCCAATTACCAAGTAACGGCACAAGTCAATAGAGTGAATCCTGGTGGAGAAGCTCAAAAGGCTCATAGAGACTATCACTTAGGATTTATGTCAGGTGAACAATCTGCCAGTTGGCCTCTACATGTACATGCAATGTCACCTTACCTTACCCTTCAAGGCGCAATTGCGCACTGCGACATGAGTATTGAAAGTGGGCCTACGCTCTTACTACCGTACTCCCAATTATATAAAAGGGGCTATATTGACTTTTCTAAAGAGAGGTATCAAAAATTCTTTGATAAAAATTCTGTTCAGATTGAAATGTCAAAGGGGGATGCTGTTTTCTTTAATCCTGCTGTTATGCATGGAGCAGGAAATAATAAAACTAAATCAGTAAAAAGAATGGCCAATCTACTCCAAATATCATCAGCATTTGGAAGAGCAATGGAAACCATTGATAGGAAAATTATGACTAAAATACTATACCCTCAGTTATTAAAATTAGTTATAAAAAAAAAGATGCCTTTCAGGCTAATCGAAAATGTTGTGGGGGCAAGTTCGGAGGGCTATTCATTTCCAACGAATTTAGATCTGGATCCTCCCATAGACGGAATGGCGCCAAAAACCCAAGCCATGATTATCATTGAGTCATTAAAAGCTGAAAAAGAACCAGCTTTTGTCTTTGAAGAATTGAATTTACTTGATATTCGACAATCTTCGTAAAGAGATTTTGATAATATGAAGCGAATAAAATTTGCAATTTTAGGAATGGGCAGAATTGGTAAAGTTCACGCTGATACAATTCAAGCAAACTCCAACGCTGAGCTTGCTGCTATACACGATCCAATAAATAATGAAATTAATAGACTTCAAAAAAGGTATTCGTGTCAACAAATGTCACTTGATGACATTACTAATAATGATCAAATTAAGGGTATTCTTATCTGCACTCCCACTGATACACATGTCGATCTTATAAAAAGATTTCTTTATACTAATAAAGCTGTGTTCTGCGAAAAACCTCTTGATCTAAATTTAAGAAAAGTTAAGAAACTTGTTCAATTAGTTAGCGAATCCAAATCTCAAGTAATGCTCGGGTTTAATAGAAGATTTGACCCTCATTTCGCAAAATTGAAAGCACATTTAACCAAAAAAGAGATTGGGGTTATTGAGCAAATCACCATAACATCAAGAGACCCAAATCCGCCAACAATTGAATATATTAAACAATCTGGTGGTATATTTAAAGATATGGCTATCCATGATCTCGATATGGCTGTCTTCTTAGCAGATGAGAAAATACATTCTATCACCGCTTTAGGATCCAATTTTGTAAGTAAAAAAATTGAGCAAGCCGGTGATTACGATACTGCCACTATTTTAATGAGAACCATTTCTGGAAAGCAGATTTCAATAATTAACTCACGAAGGGCGACATATGGTTATGATCAAAGAATCGAGGTTCATGGGTCTAAAGGAAGTTTAAAAGTTAACAATCCCACTCTCTCGGAGATAGAACTAGCAAAGGAAGCTGGAACAACTAAAGATAGGTTGCACCACTTTTTTATGACAAGGTACATAGACGCTTACAAAAATCAAGTCGACTACTTTATTGACTGTATAAAAAAACGGTCAATGCCTAAACCTGATGGCTCTGACGGTTATTACGCACTGTACTTAGCCGAAAATGCTCTTAAATCTGCTAAAACAGGTAGAACAGTTTATCTGAGCTGATGTTAACTAAATCTTAATCCACTTTCCACTAAGTGCTGATCTATCTACAGCGTCCATTACTTTTTCTATTTCATATCCTGATTCAAAATTGGGCCAAGTCTCAGTATCGTGCTCTATTGCGAACAGGAGCATTTGTAATTCACACATCTTGACATCCATAAATCCTAAACTGTGACCTCCATTGGGCAGAAAGGATTTATAAAAAGGATGATCAGGACCTGTTAAAATTGTTCTAAAGCCATCGGTGCTTTTCTTTTTTTGTCGTGTAAATAGTTTGATCTCGTTTAGTCTTTCCTGATCAAATATTATGGTGCCCTCGGTTCCATGTAACTCCCATGTAAGTCCACATTTTTTACCCCAAGTAACGCGACTGGCACCGATATGCCCATGTACCCCATTTTGGAAGTGAATAAGAGCAGAGATCATGTCATCGTTATCAACGGTCTTAGTTTGTTTTCTATTAGTTGGATCCCTTCTTTTTGGGTGTACAATATTTATATCACCTACTACTTTAGATATTGTCGATCCAACTAAAAAGTGCGCCACGCTTATAACGTGACTCAAGATATCTCCATTTGCACCAGTACCTGACGCTTTTCTCGACATACGCCAAGACCATGGCCTTTTTTTATCGGCCTCATTATCAACATCATAACGACAGAAAAAGCCGGCAACGTCGCCGATGACACCAGTTTCTATTAACTCTCGTGCATGTAATACTGCTGGATTTTTTGTATAGTTGTAACCAATAATTGTTTTGCCTTTGCTTTTCTTAGATGCTGCAAGCATTTTCTTGCTATCGGGGAGATTACTAGACATAGGTTTTTCACACCACACACTTTTTCCCAACTTTAAAGCTGCAATTGCAATTTCCGCATGCGTGTCGTTCGGTGTGCAAACAGAAACTAGTTTTACTTCTGGATCGTTAACAACGTCTTGCCAGTTACTTGTATACCGTGAAAAGCCAAGGTCTGTTGCTCTTTGGCTGGCTCTCTT
Organism: uncultured Alphaproteobacteria bacterium; assembly: GCA_902596605.1. Lineage (GTDB taxonomy): Bacteria > Pseudomonadota > Alphaproteobacteria > Rhodobacterales > Rhodobacteraceae > CACIJG01. The sequence continues at coordinate 7,123 of CACJUU010000033.1, forward strand.
GGGGCTTAAATCACAAACTATCTCTAGTCTTGGCCTCAACCCTGTTCCAAAAACTGAAGCAGACCCACTGTAGGCAACTGAATGGGCTTTCCCCATAAACCCCGTACCGATAACTCCTACCCCAATACCTTTCATACGACTCTCCTAAGCAATTGATTTGTTATTTTTTTTAATGCGCTCCAAAAAAAATTTGTTTCCAATCTTGTGTCAAAATTTTATTACATTTCTTTTACAAGCACCACTTTTGATATTGATTTTGCGTTAATTTAATATTTAACTGTCTAAGGGACTGGATTCTCCAAGATTCTTGTCTTTTTAAATATTAAATGGAGGAAAATTTTTATGAAAAAAATATTAGTTACATTGATAGCGCTAGTTCTATCTACTGGTGTTTCTTTTGGTGCAGATCATAAGGCAAACATAATCGTGGTAACTCACGGATCTGATACAGACGCCTTTTGGGGAGTTGTAAGAAATGGAGTTGAGGCTGCAAAGGCAGACACTGGTGCAGATGTTCAATACAGAAACCCACCAACTGGAGACTTAAACGAAATGGCATCTTTGATTGAAGCTGCTATTGCTCAGAAGCCAGATGGTATTGTCGTGTCAATACCCGCGCCAGATATTTTAGGTGGACCAATTAAGGCAGCTGTTGCAGCAGGAATTCCAGTTATATCAATGAATTCTGGAGCCGGCGTTTCAAAAAGCTTAGGTGCTGTAATGCACGTTGGACAACCTGAATATGAAGCTGGTCTAGGTGGCGGCGAAAAAAGCAAAGGGTTGGGTGGAAAGAACTCAGTTTGCTTTAACCACGAGCCAATGAATACAGCTCTTAAAGATAGATGCCAAGGTTTTGCTGACGGTATGGGTGAGAAGCTAAATATGGTTGAGGTTTCATCAGATTTCGATGATATCAAAAACACCGTTATCGCACATATGTCTTCCAATCCAGATACAGGAGCTATAATGGCCGTTGGTCCTACTGGTTGTGATCCAACTATAGCTGCTCTCAAGGAAATGGGTAAAGCTGGAAAAGTTGTCTTAGGTTGTTTTGACCTCGGACCAGCAATTGTTGATGGAATAATTGACGGTACAGTTAATTACGCCATCGACCAGCAGCAATTTTTGCAAGGCTATGTACCAGTCGTAGTACTACATCTAAATCATAGAAATGGTACTCTTCCAGGTAATTCAATTAACTCAGGTCCAGGTTTTG
>CACJUU010000034.1 GCA_902596605.1 uncultured Alphaproteobacteria bacterium
AACGATTTTTTTAGATGAGATAGGAGACATGCCCTTACCTTTGCAATCCAAATTATTGAGGGTGTTGGAAGGGCGGAAGATCCAGAGAGTGGGTTCAAATAAAGAAATAGACGTTGACTTTCGTCTGGTATGTGCAACCCACCAAGATTTAGATAAAAAAGTAGAAAAGGGGGAATTTAGAGCTGACCTTTTTTACAGGATAAATGTGTTTCCAATAGAGGTGCCAAACCTAGCTATGAGAACAGTAGATGTTCCTATCCTAATTCAAGGAATCATAGAGAAGATGAAATTTTCTGGCCAAGAAATAAATGTCAACTTTAGTGAAGATGCGATAAAGGTTTTATCAAATTACAACTGGCCAGGTAACGTAAGAGAGTTAAGGAATGTGATTGAAAGAGCATCTGTGTTATTTAACGACAGATCGGTGTCTGGAGAAAATGTTAAGGAAAATCTTCTAAGACTGAAAGTTCCTGACCCTGATGAGGAACAAGACGAGTTATGGGCTGCATCGACTGACTTGGTGGAGTCCATTGATAAAGAAGAAGAAGAGGAGACCAACCTGCCTCTTCCCAAACCAGAGCAATACAAGGATTGGTTTCTTTATTTTGATAAAATGGATCTGAGGAGGCATCTTAGCGAAATAGAAATTGTTATGATCGAAGCGGCGTTGGAAAAGACGGATGGAATGGTAAGTCAAGCCTCTGATGCTTTAAAACTTAGAAGAACAACTCTAATCGAGAAAATGAAGAAATATGGAATTTCAAAATAAAAAAATCAGCGAGGACTTTGTTTGTAGGCTTCATGCATCTTCCGACTTCTTGATACGCCGTACGTATAGTCTTTAAATCGTTTTTTAGTTAATTCCTCATAGCGAGAAACATCTTCAAGCAGCTTAACAAGCACACTAATCTCGCTTTTTGAGAGGTTACGTGCAGTGTCTTTGTCTTCGACTAACGTTTTCACTATGGCCTCTAGATTATTTGAAAGATAATTAAGCTCTTCAAAATTATTTTCATCAAGAGCATGATCGATCTCATCTTTCAGCTTCGATATTTCCGCGAATTTTATCGTAGTCATGGCGACCTCTAGTCTATGCTACTCCAGCTCTCTCTTATTTCCGATAACGCACTGACGGCTTTGAGGCTCCTATCAATTTTACAGCTCTTGAATTCTTCAATCAGCGCAACTCTTGTGTACTCATATATCTGAAATAAGCTCTTTGCAACTCCTAAATCTTTTTCAAAATCAATACTACCTTGTAGCGTATACAGGATCGTGAGTGCTTTTGAAAAACTTGAAGATTTTTTTCTAAATGTATCAGACGAAGGAATTATATTAGACTGGAAGGCATTAATGGAGTTTAGCAGTTCATCAAATATTGTGATAAGCATGGCTCTGGGATTATCTGTTTGAGGAGCTTTTATTGTATCAGTATTCTTGTATAGGTTTGCGATTTTGTTGTTCATAATTGTAAAATGTTGCTTTCTTGCTCATGTTATGGTAGGTTTACAACATGGTTGATTCTATTATTGCAAACTCTACAGCTCCACAGCTACAGCCTGTGCAAAACAGGTCTGTAGGGAATGCTGCTGTTTCTAATGCAAGTTCGATGCCAGATAACGATGTGATGGACGATGTAATAGATGTGACGCCCAGAGTGATGGATAGTGATGCTAATAATGCATTTTCTAATGCAGGCTCACCAGAACTAAGGCCACCAATCGAAAACAATATAACATCTGGGGCGCAGCTTAGACCAGCATTAGAAAATTTTCGACCTTTGGAACTCACGACGGAACGCGCGCTCGAGGCTAGAGTTGCCGACATCGAGATTGCTCCAAATAACGAGATTGACGAAAGTGACTCTGAGATGTCAGTGAATAATGCTAACGCAATTGCTATGATGACCGATCAAAACACAGAGTTGCAGCAATCTGTGGATATTTCCGCTTAAATTAGTCTTTTTCTATGTGAGAAATAGCTTCTTGTACCTTTAGATACTGAAGGAAAAGGTCCGCTTCGTTCAAAACTCCCACAAGTTTACCATCGTGATCTACCACCGGGATGCTTTCACCTACAAAGTTACTCACTTTTACTATTGCATCAGAGACATCTAGGTTAATATTTAACGTCAACGGTGACGTATCTTCTATCAGTGTTGTATTTTTCTTTTGTAACAAAGCATTTACCTTTGTTTTGCCGAGAAGAACCCCGTTATCATTAACAAAATACACTTCTGTAAATTCTGACTTTTCAAACATTTGTAATAAATCTTTCCTCAAAATATTGGATTTTACTTTGAGAAAGTCATTTTTCCCTAAAAGGTCTTTTACAGTGATCTCAGATAATAGGATTTCTGTTCTTCCTCTGCTGATTTTAAAATTTCGATTGAGCAGCTGTTTATCAAAAAAGGAATGGCCAAATATTACGTTACTTATAACACATGAACTAGCGACACAAGTTATGGCAACGAACGCCAGATCATAAGACTGGGTTAGCTCAAAAATAATTACAATAGAAGCGATAGGTGCTCCAATCACTGACGCTGATAGAGCGGCCATTGCAGCCAATATAAGTGAATCGCCTAGGATGTTAATCCCAACTTGGGAGGCTATTACCGTGAGAATTGCACCGACGCTCGCGCCTAAAACTAGCGCAGGCGAGAATACTCCTCCAAAAAAACCCATGCTCAAGCAAACAACTGTTACGCATAATTTGAAAACTAAAATAATAAATAAAAATGCTAAAGAGTATGAATTTGCCAATATTCCTTCAATTGTATCACCACCCAATCCTAAGATTTCGGGTATTAGTCCTCCGCATAAACCACAGATAAGTGCTGCTAAATAAATTCTCTGGACTTCTGAAGACGATATCCTATTTAAGTTCGCTTGGAGAAATAACAATCCTCTCATAAAAATAACAGCTATAATTGCACATATAGGACCTAATAAAAGAGATATGCTTACTGAAGGCAAGACTGCAATATCCGCGTCTGTATTCTGAAAAATTATCCCTGAAGGAAAAAATTGATTAGCTATCGTAGCACTTACCACGCTACTAATCGCTATGGGAGCAATAGCTCTAAAAGAAAAATGTCTTAGTATTGCCTCATGCGCAAAAACTATACCGCCAATAGGTGAATTAAAACCAGCTGAGATCGCCGCTGCAACACCGCACCCAATAAAAACATCCCTCGTAAGAATGTTTTGGGTGTATTTTTTTATAAGCGAACCGATAGTACCGCCAAGATGAACCAATGGTCCATATTGGCCAACTGAAGCACCACCTGAAGCTGACACAAAGGCTGCAAAGGTAGATAAAAACCCTGTTTTTACGTCTAAATCCGTACCATTACTGTGTGCGCTTAAAATTACGTCTGCAGGCCCATGGTATCTAGCTATATTGAGATAATTCTTTACTATTATTATAACTGTAGCCGTAATAAAGAGGAAAATTAAAGGTGCTATACTAAAGCACAAACTCCCGATATCAAAAAAGCATGAGCCAAAGCTTGTTCTAAAGTTAGAAGCATTTTGAACACCAAAAACAAAGCCTATCGAACACAGTGATACTATTGTTCCTATGACTATCCCTGTAATAGAAACCTGAAATGTAATATTGATAGTTCTCCAAAACATAAAAAAGCCAATTTTTTATCTTCAGTCTATTGGAAAATCACAATCCGTCAAATATAGAGGCTGGTTCGGCAACCAATTCTCCAAGCCAACCAGCTTCAGGCTCTGCCATTATTGTCCAGCTGGTTGGAGCATAATTGTAAACGTTAGATCGGATACTAAAAATAAATGCTTTGAACATTTTTACCATTTCTTTCTCCTCTGGCAGTGGCGTCTTTACTCCACTAAATTCCGATTTAAACATACCCGTAATTTTCCTTGGCTTATTATCCCGGTGGTATTTAAACCGTCGAAAAATATAGGCATTTAAAATCAATGTGGCATTTTCTGCTGCTTCTATTTCTGATAACGTTCTTAATTTACTCTCCGCAATAGATGAGATATACCCAGAATGGACGTCGTTATACTCGGACGATAAACCTCGGGCATACTTACGAGCAATACTATCAATTGGACTTGACCCTGAAAGATACTCCATTGCGGTTTGGGCTGTCACTATACCAGCCACCCAAAGTGGACAAAAATTACTCAGAATTCACTCCCGTTTTTTAAGGCATCTTTTTTATTTTTTTGTTACGCCGTTATCCTCAATACGCGATTATAGTATTTTAAGGGGTGAATTTCAAATTATATTAAAATTTAGAATAAAAGTGTTTTATAGACTTTGAACTGCCAAGCTTTCTGTGTGGCAAAAAGCTTGGCTTCAGAAATTAATTTGGTTCTATACTTTTCCAGCTATTGGCAAGCTCAGTGACTATTGTTAAGACTTCTTCTAACCTTGTTATATCTTTTTCAGTTAAATAGTCTTTAATCGTTCTCGCACAATAATCATACAGTTCATTAAGTTGCTCAGCTAAGCTTTCGCCTTTTTCAAAATCTAACGAACCCGAAAGCACCATGAAGCACTGCATAACTTTGCCGAATGCAACAAACTCCGTTTTTGGGTGGTTGGAAATAATTTTTTCAATGTTTACTTCTAACTGTTCAAATATTATTTTTATTCTTCCGTGGGGTGTATCCATACCTTTGACGTAAAGATTATCTGCTTGTTTGTATGAATTTGCTACTTGATCTAAACTCATTTTATATCTCCTTCGTGAACCTGTATTGTCTTACGACAAGGACAAAAATTTGTTTAGTTAATTTTTTTATTAGTATTTTATTTACAAGTACATATTAGCTATCTATTCTCAAAGCGAAGAAATGTATCAGTAATTAGTATAAATAAAGCGCAAAAAAACACTATTTTATTTTCAAACAATAAACTAGTAAAGATAGCGTCAGAAACATGGTAAGTTTTTAAAAAACGTTTAACTTCTAGATGAGTTGGCATGAATGTTGCGATTTTTATTAAAATATTAACAAATCGGTCGTTTATAAAATTACTAGGTTAAAGGACAAGAAATGAGTGTCGATTATATCAGCGCATTGAATAAGCAGGGATCTGGACTAAACATCACTCAGATCGTCGACAGCTTAGTGCAAGCTGAAACCGCCCCACTCTCGGGCCAAATTCAAAAGAAAATAGATCAAAAAAATCAGGAAATATCAGGCTACGCACTCGTCGCGGCTGAATTAGGCAAAATGAAAGAATATGCAGCAAGTGTAAAGGGTTCTACTGCATATTCAGTAAATTCCGATAGCGCAGCAGTATCAGTAAGAGTGTTAGATCAGTCACAGGCATCCGATTTTAATGCAACTCTATCGGTTTCAGCACTGGCATCATCTCAAACTTTAGAATTTACTGGTTTTTCAGGAAAAGAAGATCTGTTGGGAACAGGATCAATAAATATTGATTTTGGTACATGGTCATCCTCAAGCTTTGATGTAGATGGAACTAAACCTAGTCAGCAAATATCCATTGCTGATGGTAATAACTCTCTTGCAGACGTGGCTGAAGCTCTGAATAAAATTGACGGTGTTAACGCAACTGTTACTAACAAAGGTGATGGTACCTACTCACTAATAGTTAATTCCAACACAGGCAAAAGTAGTGCATTGAGAATTACGGCAAACGAAGATCCAGAGAGCCCCGGTTTGGCAGTTCTTGACAACACCACTAGTAATAATACGAAACAGGTTGTAGCGGCAAGAGATGCGTTGTTGAACATAAATGGAGTTCAGATCTCAAGAACATCCAACACTATTTCCGATCTTATAGACGGATATGAGTTTACTTTGAAAGAAACTACTTCAAGTGGCGTTTCCGTATCTGGAAAAGTTGACCCCAACCTAGCATTTCAGCAGGTAAAAGAATTTGTTGACACTTTTAATAGTGTGAATGGGACAATAACGCAGCTGACTAAAAGAGGTATAAACGGCGAAGATGCAGGTCCATTGGCAAGAGATGTAGTAATCAGTGGTATTCAGAGGGAAATCAGGAGCCTTGTAACAAGTGGGCTGCCAGGATATGAAGATCGCCCGCGGTATATATCTGAATTGGGAGTTAAAACAGAGAGAGATGGATCGCTCAGTATTTCTGAAGGAGATTTCAAGAAGGCATTTCAAAGAGAACCGATGCTTTTTGATGTTATGATGAATTCAATCGGACGATCTGACAATCCATCTGTTCGCGTATACAATGATAGCGATGTATTAAAGCCAAAAGGTGGTATTTATGACTTTGTTACTGAAGCAAACGGAGAAAATGCAACGATTAACGGCTCTTCAATAACAGGTGGCGCTATTGAGGGAGGGAAATATCGGTATGCTGGCGTTTCGGGAGACATAGCTGGACTTAAGTTGGAGTCAACTGGGCTAGTTACATCAGCAAAGGTATATTTTGGTGAAAGTTTACTGAGCAAGCTGACGACTTATCTGGATGATGTAACGTCCCCAGTTGGAACGCTGGCTAAAAGTACTACAAAAGCAAATTCTTCCATTACCGAATTTAATGAGGAAATGGTTAAAATTGATGATAGGATAGTGTCTCTTACTGATCGTTACATGACACAATTCGCGGCAATGGAATCTGCTGTAACCAGCTTTAAAAAAACTGGTGAGTTTTTAACGGGCTTTATCGACTCCTTAAATCAAAACGACTAGTTATATAATCAAGCTTCTTTTTTGTTCACAGCAATTTTAGCGCTGGTTTTTTTACAGAATAATTTTAAAAATTAAACGGTCTATGTACCAGATATTAATGAAGTGGTTCGAGATGCCATTCGAAGTGAGAACTTTTTTTACAGGCTATGTACATATAAATTTTACGTCATTTTAGTGGCTTTATGTAATGTAAAGGATATTTATTTGCTAAACAAATAGAAAAGAGGTCGTTACTATATTCGACGGCAATATCTCTTATTGTTTATAAATAACCTAGGGCTTCCGGAAGCGATTCCGGAAGCACTTAAATTCGGACAAGAGACACATTCAACAAAAATCAATAATTTATTAAACAACTTTATTTACACGTCGTATAGATGGGTGGAGAAGAAGTTTATGGAGAAGACGAACGCGGGTTACCGGCTATTGGAATGGCCAGGTAACCGGAAGATCCCGGTAGGGCATCGGCTTTAGTCAACAGAAAATAATCCATAAATAACAATAGCTTAGAAAATCCCTTATTTTCTAGGCCACGGATAGGTTTTGTTTAGAAAAAGGTAAATTTTTTCTAAACAAACACTAATGCTGTCGTACTTAACTATAGGGTTTATATAGGGAGTATGACAATGATTAGCATAAACACTAATTATGGCGGCATATTTGCGGCCAAGGCATCAAGCCAATCACAATTGCAAATTGACCAGGCGATGGAGAGACTATCTACTGGGAAGCGAATTAACCATGCGCGTGATGATGCGGCTGGGCAAGCGATCGCAACACGACTAACGGCTGAGATTGAAGGGTTAGCGATGGCCTCACGTAATGTAGCGGATGGCCAGAGCTTGGTAGATACCGCTGAAGGTGCTTTAGTTGAGACACACGCACTTCTCTTAAGAATGAGAGAGATCGGTGTTCAAGCTGCGAACGGTACATTATCATCATCGGACAATGAAGCCTTAGATGCAGAGTTCCAACAGTTGGTAGCGGAGATTGATAGAATATCTGATAACACCAGTTGGGCAGGAACAAAATTGCTTAATGGTGATGCCACGGGAGGCTACGATACGTCTGCTACTTTTACCTTTCAAGCGGGTGTGAATAACGCCTCAGCGGATCGGATTACGATAGATGTCAAAAATGCTGACTCGGCGACACTGGGTGTACAGGACTTAAATGGTGGTGCGAATGTTGTAAATCTTCTGAGCATGACAAATGCACAAGCAGCGATAACTAAGGTAGACGATGCGATTGCGAGTGTATCGGCCGAAAGAGGTAAGCTGGGCGCGGTCTCAAATAGAATGTCCAGTACTATGGCTAACTTAGATCAAATCACTGTAAATCTCACGGCTTCTAAAGGACGTATAGAAGATAGTGACTTTGCAGCGGAAACAGGGAATTTGGCCAAAGGCCAAAT
>CACJUU010000035.1 GCA_902596605.1 uncultured Alphaproteobacteria bacterium
CTATATCACCAAATACCTAGAATTCTTTTCGAAAATTTAAGACAACCAACTTTGTAAAATTCTATTAAATTTATTCCTACTCGCGCTAAAAAATAAAAGATCACACGTCTTTTACATTTAAAGGTTTCATTTTGGTCTACCCTCCCTAACCATGTTTCATCAAACCAGTAAATAAAGTGATAAGTTCATTATGATGGTGCGCAAGGAGAAAGTTGATTGCTCAGTATACTTACCAATGAATATATCAAAGTAAGCAATGCCGGTATGTTAGGCAAAGAGTAGTTCATGTCAAGACGCACTAATTTGTCTACTCCTTGCCAGACGACTTGGAGTGTACACTTATACTATTCTTTGAGTGAGTACCATAAAGTAAAGCAAAAATACGGCTTAATACATTATCTAGCTTACTCTTCATGAATGACTGTTCCTGAGTATGCTTTACAAACATTTTCCTCATCATATCGATCACATAAATGTTCGATTAACTCAATCATATTGTGAGGACCATTTACGATTAATTGCTTGACATCATCCGCTGAACCTTCTTTTTGGAGTGATCGCTATTACGCTAGTCATTTTCAACTGAATTTCCTCCTTTTACTAAACTAGATTTACACCTAGAGCCCTCTGTTTTTATTTTAATACTTATAAAAATATGTTTGATAAACAATTCAGGATTACCCAAGATATAGGAATTAAGCAAGCCCTTGTTCATGCATAGGACAGAGGGAGTTCTTACGTAATATGATCCTGGAGCATGTAGCAGATGGCGTGTGTTTTTACTTATTTGTCACAGACAGTTTGATAGACAGTAGAATAATCCGCTGCGACTGAAGCGTAGAGCGCTCCCTTTTCCTCACTCTTTTTTTTCCACTGTTTATCAGCAAGAGCTGTGAAAAACCCAATTGCTTTATATAAATCAGAACACTGCTTAGTTGACCATGTTTTATCGGATTGTGCTGAAGCAAAAGAACCTACAACAGAAAATAAAACAGTAAATATAAAGAATCTCAGAAATATCATAGTCTCTCCTTTGATATATGTAATTGTAAATTAAACTTAGTAGCCATTTCTTGGTTTTGTCAATTAAAGAGCAAGTGTAAAAATTGTAATATAAGAATAAAAGCAGGTTCTAAATTTATGCTATTCTAGGAGTATGCATAAGATGGAGTGTTTACAACTAGGTCTGTAGAGTTCATAATATAAACTATTGTAAATGAAAATGGGTTCTACATTATGCAGTTTTCTGAAAATACATATCAAAATGATAGACATAAGACCTTTTACCTTTCTGCTGGAAAAGAGAATAATAAAAAAATTTATTTTATTCATGGATGGCCTGAACTCAGTATAAGTTGGAGAAATCAATTGGGTTTTTTTTCGGATCTTGGTTTTCATGCAATTGCCCCAGATATGAGAGGATATGGTCAGTCATCTGTCTACAGTAAACATAGTGATTACGCTCAGCAGGAAATTGTTAAAGATATGATAGATCTACATGAACATCTAGGAGGAGGAGAAGCAATATGGGTTGGGCATGACTGGGGGTCACCAGTTGTGTGGAACATTGCTTCCAATCATGATGAATTTGTAGACAATATTATAAGCCTTTGCGTGCCATTTAGAATGCAGGACAGTATGATTTCAAGTATAGATAGGAATTTGTATCCCGAAGATGATTTTCCATATGGTCAGTGGGAGTACCAATTTTATTATCGAGAAAACTTTGAGGAAGCACAAAAACAGTTAGAAGCCAATACATATAATACAGTTAAATGTTTATTTAGAAGTGGGAGTAAAGATACTTTAGACAAACATGCCCAAACAGCGTTTGTGAGGAAGAATAATGGTTGGTTTAAAGATGGAGTAGCTCCAAATATCCCCTTGGACGAGAATGTTTTATCAGAAAAAGAGCTTGAAATATATTCAAAATATCTTTCAGATAATGGGTTTTTTGGGCCTGGTTCATGGTATATGAACACTGAACTTAATAGTGAATATTTTAAAAAAGCTCCACTTAAGAAACTCGATAAACCAGTCCTTTTCATCCATGCAAAATACGATAGGGTTTGTGACACATGTCATACAAGTCTAGCAGACCCTATGAGAGAGCATTGTTCTAACTTGAAAGAAGCAATAATCGATAGCGGGCATTGGATGGCGCAAGAAAAACCCGATGAAGTTAATAGTACGATAAAAGAGTGGCTAAAGATTTAAGTGTTAATCTATTTCTATAGCGTTGCTTATTTCTCTCCAAACCATACCCTCTTTATAAAGTTGGATCTGTGTAATTCGGAACTTTTTACCATTTTTCTGAGTTACAACATGCTTAAACGCCATCATATCTTCATCCTCATGTAATAATTCGTGCTGATTAATTGCTTGCTTTGACCCAAACTCTTTTTCCATTTTTTTTACATGTTCTTCACGATCCATTAATGCAGTCTCTTTAATGTACATAAAGTCATCATGGAGCCATTCCTCCATTTCTTTCCAATTTCGTTCCTCTACTAGTCTCAAAACTTTTTTATATTTTTTCACTTAGACACCCAAAAAGATTAGCAAGCAATATTCTATTTGATTTGCTATTCCTAATCTAATTATTTTTGATTTTGTAATACAGCGTAAATGACTATCTTGTCTACCCTTATGAATTGTTCACACATAATGCTTACAAATCAACAGGATATCATTTTAGATGCTGCTCAAGGAGAGAGTTAATTGCTCTGTACCTGCACCAATGACTACATCAAAGTAAGCAATATCAATATGTTAGGTAAAGTGTAGTTCATGTCAAGACGCACATATTTGTCTACCGTTTTGTCTACCCTCATGATCTGTTCACATAAAATGCTTACAAATCAATAGGATGCCATTTTAGATGGTGCCCAAGGAGAGACTCGAACTCTCACGGTATCACTACCGGCGGATTTTGAGTCCGCTGCGTCTACCATAAAAACATAGCTATTTACTCAACTACTAATTTTAAACTCTATCACACTTCAGTTATAAATTAATCACTTTTGGTCTACCGTTTGGTCTACCCCTATGCAGGATCACTGTGGGTACTCACGTAGTATGTTCTTGGAGTGTGCAGCAGATGGGGTACTTTTATTTTTGAACTTAGATACTCTTAAAGATTCTATTTTTGTCATGAATATTCACTAGCAAATATTGACGTTAGGCAAGTTCAAGCACTACTTTTCCGTAAGAACTATTCAACTTATGCTCTGGAACAATCATTGGATCTCCTGATGATTTACCTGCAACTCCCAGCCCATTTGAGTCAAACTCACTCGAGTGGTACCTGCCACGCTTGGTGCAGGCGAATGGCACTTTAGGGTCGCCAGTTAGACCGATGGCTTTCCCCTTATGAGGGCAGGTCAATTCAACAATTAGGTAGTCTTTATCTCTCCGCATTACCGCAATATATTGCGTCTGTCCAGTTCCTGCATAGTCTGCACTATCATTCGGACGGGCAATTACACTAACATCTCCAGGTTTAAGTTGTGAAATATCAATGCTCGCGGGACCATTTTCAAGTCGCAGAACTTGTTTAAGCCCCATTGGGATATCAGTTGGGATATCAGCCCAACCACTTAAATCTGCGGTTGTTGCTGCGTTAAGCACAGCTGGACATAAGAATGTGGCAGTGCTGGCAAGAGTGACAATGACATGTCGACGAGAAATTTTTTTCATATTCAGTTTATCCTTTCTTTGTTATCCATATGTTTTTAAAAGTGTTGTCACGGTCTATAAAACTATGTTTAATCGTGCCTAATACATGGAGGCCAAGAACTACAAGTAAAACCCATTTCAATGCAAAGTGGGCTTCCATGAACAAGTCCCCTAAGTCAGATCTGGCAAAGGCAACATTAATGGGAAACAATAGCTCAGCATTTCTGAGGCCCGAAGCCGTAACGTAGCCAGTAACGAGATAGGCAATAAGAAGTGCGTATAAGGTGATTTTAACCAAGGCTGCAAGTATTTTTTCCCACCATAGATGATCAGAATTAGGTGGACCAACCCCGAAAGCTAGCCTTACTCCGATCCAGATAAAAACAAGAACTAAAAGGAGTTGTCCTCCCCACTGGTGAAAAATCAATGCATTTGAACCAACAAGTTTATAACTATATAATAGTCCAGAAGTGGCCAAAGCGAACATTAGAGCTGCAGTTGTCCAATGTAACACTATTATCCCAAAAGAATATCTCATTTCATTCGCTTTTTTTAAATAGTACTTTTTAAATCCCAAAAAACCTTCTATCTTAACCGCCGTATTTCAGGCTTCTAAAATATAAAACTCATGGTTAACTTTAATTTCCCAGTTCTTCGATCTTGCTCCGAGCTTTTTTTAGAATAGGTATTATACAAATTGACCACAGAAACCGATCTGTATTGGTAGATAGTATGGATCGGTAATTTGGCAAGAGGCTGGCAGCCCTTTTCGGATTATCATTTGGTATGCCCTTCCACGTATGGAGCAACGGGATGTACAGGTAGTATGTTCTTAAAGTGTGCAACAGATGGGGTGTTTACAACTTTACCTATTAAGTTCACTATACAAACTATTGAATGGTCTGGTTATGAAAAGGTACGCTATGTCTATCAAACAAACAAATATTTTGCTGGTTAAAGATTGATGATGAATAACGATCAATTAATTTCAAGATATGTCTCTGGGTTGAAGATGGTGAGCTGGGTCTATGCTATGATTCAGATGATGGTAGTATTTTCACAACTCCTAATACCTACCGCAAGCACTGACTTAGGTAAGTTTGGGTTTCCTACTTTGTTTCTTACTAGTTCGCTACTAAATGCAGCAATAGCGTTGAACACTAGAGTCGAAAATTATCGCCCTTTACTTTTCTTGAGCCTTTTATTGATAATTTTAACAAATATTGGTGTCGCTATACTCGCAAATCTTGATAATGATCCATTACTCGTTGAGTCTAATGTTGGAAGGATTGTTGATTATCAATTTGCGCCTGGCATTATGTTTATTGTGGTATCTGTTCTATATCTCAGATTGACTATAACTGCATTCCTGTCAGTATTATTTGTAACTAGCATTATTATCCAGCAATATATGGCTTTAAGCATTGATGGTGTATTTTTTTCTAGCAACCTCCCAGTTGTTTTCTCAGACGGACTTGCTATAAATTTGGACTGGTTTGTGACGAATTGCTTATTTGTTGTAGTCACGGTTATAGTGGTCACGGTAACTAGCTGGCAGTTCGATAAAGTAACAAATCAAGCTTCGAATTTTGAGAGGGCAAACCAGGTATTAGGAAGATATTTTTCTCCTGAGGTGAAAGATGAAATAGAGAATAGCCGTTTTTCTGACATCACTGAAGTGGAAAAATCTTCTTTAGTAGCAGTTTTGTTTACAGATATAAATGGCTTTACGAAGATGACCGAGACGATGGATCCTAAAGATGTAGTTCGATTGGTTTCTGAGTACCAATCCAAAATGGTTGCTGCTATATTTAGTTCAGGTGGTACTGTTGATAAATTTATAGGCGATGCAGTCATGGCTACGTTTGGGACACCTACTAGTAGAGGCAATGACGCTCAAAATGCATTTGAATGCGCGAGAAAAATGCAAATTTCTATGAACCAGTGGTCAAAAGAACGCGCAGAAAAGAAACTACCTCAAATAACGCACAGAATTGGCATTCATTTTGGCCCATGTATAATTGGGAACATTGGTGGAGATCAGAGAGTTGAATTCACCGTTTTAGGAGACACAGTGAATGTAGCTAATCGTTTGTGTGATGCGTGTAAAAAATTTGATAGTCAAGTAATTATTAGCGATGCCGTGGCTAAACGATTATCTGAGGAAATCAAGTCTGATTTCGAGGCAAATTTTAGTATTCCAGGTAGAACAGAAAAGATCGGTATTCACAAATTACAGCTTTAGGTTGAAAGAGGTCCAGATTATGGTGCGGCTGAGATAAAGTTAACTGACCTTATTCTTCACCATTAGCAACAAAAAGACGTGAATAACAGTAACTTAGGTATCTCCGTGTTCATATCAATAGGCACGATTTGTTTCAAAGTCTAAGTGAACCCTTCCACGCATAGAACATAAAGAGTGTATACGTAGTATGTTCTTGGAGGGTGCAGCAGATGGGGTGTTAAGTTATTGGTAAGAAAACACCTCTAAGAAAAACTCTGTGATTTTATTTTTTTTAGTTGTTAAGAATTTCTCTTTTAAATAACCTGTGAGTGAAAATCACAAATAAAGGACTGAGTTTGAAACAGGGGTCAGAAATTGAGTTGCAATCTGCAAAGGTTGCTTGTTTCGCAGGATTATTTATGTTTGGGTACGTAAGTTTTTTAACGATGTCAACTAAACAAAACTACGAATTAGCTTGGGTTAATTACCTTACAGTTATGACGCCAATTATAATGTTTTTGACAACCTGCTTAGTAAGTTATTTCTTATTTATTTCCGTTAATAAACAAAGAAATGCTGATTTATATCCCTACTTTCTAATTTTATTCATAATCATGGTTTGTGCCTTCTTTATTATCATGATTGACCTGAAGGCTCTTCTAAATATTTTCGTACTAATGACTTTTGAAGAGCATACGGGCACCGGAAGATGGCTCTTCTTTGTGACACAAATTTATCCACTAATAGTTATTACTTCAGTTTTTCTTATGCGATTTTGGGCAATGTGTTTATTTATTTTTTTAAATTCTTTGACTCCTATTTTTAAGTTTTACTGGATTCTAAATCATCCTAAAGTTTTTTTTGCTGAAAAATGGGAGGATCTGGATAATGGGATGGCAATCTCGAGTGCTTTCCTACGAGACGAGATAATGTCTAATGTGTTTATAATAATAATAGTTTTCGGTATCTTTTATTTTAACAGATTTGTCTCAAACTCAATTCAAAAAAATGAGAAAAAAAATGCTATTTTAGGCAGATATTTCTCCCCCGATATTAAAAAAGAAATTGAAGATTCAGCATTTTTAATTGACAAACAGCAACCTAAAGAGCTCCAAGTTGCTATTTTGTTTACCGACATAATTGGGTTTACAAAAATTTCAGAAAAAATGGACCCTAAAGAAGTATTAAAATTACTTTCGAAGTATCAAACTCTTATGGTCGATGCAATTTTTAGACATGGAGGATCAGTCGATAAATTCATTGGAGATGCTGTAATGGCTAACTTTGGTACACCTAAATCTTCTGATAATGATGCACAAAACGCTTTCAATTGTGCCTTAACAATGAATAAGAAACTAAAAGAGTGGAATCTAGATAGAGCGAAAGATAATTTACCTGAGATAAATCACAGAATAGGTATTCATTATGGTCACTGTGTGGTTGGAAATTCAGGAAGTGAACAAAGAACTGAATTTGCTGTAATAGGAGATACCGTTAATGTTGCCAGTAGAATATGTGATGCTTGTAAAGAGTTTGATACAGATTTCTTAATTAGCGACAGCTTGGCAAATAAGATCAAGTTACCGGCCAAAAGTAAACGGGTGAAGCGATACTCCATCAAAGGTCGTGACCAAAAGTTAGATATAGTAAAAATATATTAAAATTTAAAGGCAGATGGGGTGCGTATTAAAAATTTATATATTGATAAAAATCTTCTGGTCCATAAAAATGTAAGATAATTTAAATGGAGTTCAGGATGGATTACTATCTAGCTACACACACTTTTCATTCAGATGAAAAAAGAAAACAGTATATGAAAAGGATAAAGGGTAGAAAAAATGATGAATGGGTAAGTATGATGAATGACCCGAGTAATCCTTTCCATGAAAAAGCGAGAGTTGTCCAAGTTTTCATTGGCAAGGCAGATTTCTTCTTTTGTCACTGGTATGCTGAAAGTGAACAAGCCATTATAGATAAGTTATCTTTCTTAGGTGCTGACGATTTTTGTATCACAATGGCAACTAAGACCAAAAAACCAGTCGTTGACCGAAAGGAGCTTAAGGATATGTTACTAAAAGTAGATTAATCCTGACTA
>CACJUU010000036.1 GCA_902596605.1 uncultured Alphaproteobacteria bacterium
TGAATTCAAGCAACTCCGGAATGAAATGGATAGAATATCCAATAACACCAAATGGGCAGGACAAAATTTGCTTAACGGCCAGTCATTCTCCTTTCAAGTGGGAGAGGGTGCTAACCAAACCATAAACGTCAATATTGGTGATATGGATTCATATCGTCCATACTATGACCATAATGGAAGTATGAATAGTTTTGACGGCGTTCAATACGATTATGGTGCCTCAAATTTGGGGATTGCAACCCCCGAAATTGAATTAGAGACGGTGGCTCAATCACAACGAGCAATTGAGGCTATTGATCTTGCAATTGATTATGTCTCAAGTGAGAGAGGTAAACTCGGTGCGGTATCCAATAGATTAGACAGCACTATGAGCAACCTTGATCAGGTAGCGGTAAATCTAAGTGCCTCCCAAGGGCGTATACAAGATGCGGATTTTGCACAAGAGACTGGTAATCTAGCGAAGAATCAGATCTTGCAACAAGCAGCAACAGCGATGATAGCGCAAGCGAATGCTAGCAAATCATCGGTTCTTTCCCTTGTAAGAGGCTAATATCTCTTGATCAGCTTTCTCTTCTTCCACTTACCTCGTACTTTTAAAGTGGGAGGAGAGTAGTTGATTTAATAAACCGTTTTAATTTTGGATTAATATCTTTTAAAAGATTAATATGTAAAAAAAGTGCTATTTTTCAGTAAGTTAGCATTTTTTTTACTTTTTTTTTAAAAAAAGTAAATTTTTTCTAAACTTTTGTTTTCCTGTGTCGTTAATGAAAATGGTTAGTTTATGTTTATGGGAGATATAGGAATGGTAACAATTAACACAAATTATGCCGCGGCTTTTGCAGCTAATGCTGCAAAAAATGCGTCATCCGATCTTGATAGCACAATAGAAAAACTATCAACCGGATCAAGAATTAACTATGCAAAGGATGATGCAGCAGGTCAGGCTATAGCGACACGGCTAGCAGCAGAAATTCAGGGTTTGACAGCTGCGTCAAGAAATGCGGCTGATGCCCAGTCAATGCTCGATACGGCAGACGGAGCGCTCCAGGAAACAAATAACGTTTTGTTAAGAATGCGTGAGCTTGCGGTGCAGTCTTCGAATGGAACGTTAACAGACTCAGACAGAATCCACACGGACGCTGAATTTCAACAATTAGTATCAGAACTTACTAGAATAGCGGATAACACAACCTTTGCGGGTCAAAATCTTCTCAATGGGGCTTCGTTTTCCTTCCAGGTGGGTGAAGGAGCTGGCCAAACGATCAGCGCAACAATTGCTGATATGGCAGCAGCAGATCTCGGAGTGGGTAGCGCAGATTTACAATCCATCAACAATGCGCAAACAGCAATTGGACTCGTAGATACTGCCATCAATACTGTATCAGCCCAACGTGGGGAGCTCGGTGCGGTTTCAAATAGGCTCAACAGCACTATTAGTAATCTAGATCAGATAAATGTAAATTTATCCGCATCGAGGGGTAGAATCCAAGACGCAGACTTCGCACAAGAAACGGGGAATTTGGCTAAAAATCAAATTCTTCAGCAAGCAGCGACTGCGATGCTTGCCCAGGCAAATGCCAGTCAAGGTACGGTGATGACTTTACTCCAAGGCTAAATACTTTAGCAGCACGCTTAGATTTACCAAGCCCTCTCTAGTGCAAACTAGAGAGGGTTTTTTATTATTTTAAATTTTTTCTAAACAAAACGGGAAGGGGTCGTTTAGGTCTCTGTAGCAAGTATTTACGTATTTTAAGTAACGAGTAAAGGAGTAACGAGTATGGGAATGCTAAGTATTAATACAAATGTTGGTGCTCTTAGAGCTGCTGATGCGGCTCACAGTGTCAACAAAAGCATGGAGCAGTCCATGCACCGACTTTCAACAGGAAAACGAATTAATGGAGCTATTGATGATGCAGCTGGGTTGCAGATATCTCAACGGCAGGAAGCGGAAATAAGAGGTTTTCAGCAAGCTTATAAAAATGCTGCTGATGCTCAGGCACTTTTGGCAACAGCAGAAGGAGCTATGGGCGAAATCCACACTATCGTCCAACGCATGCGAGAACTAGCAGTGCAAGCAGCTACTGAGACAACTTCTGCCGCAGATATGCGTGCACTCGACAATGAGACGCAAGCGCTAGAGGCTGAGATCACTAGGATCGCAAACGACACCACCTGGGCGGGTATTCAGTTGATAGATGATAACCTGTCAAGCGGGATAGTATTTCATATTGGTCCTGATGGTACCGATACTATCACTCACTCAATTGGCGATTTTAAAGTCACTTCTGCAGAAGCTAGTGATCCAACCAATATCAGTGGGGGTCTAACAACTCGAACTGCTGCTGTAACCTATCTCGGTAAGGTAGATGAAATTATTTCTAAGGTTGGTACTGAAAGACAGGCAATTGGTGCTACCATGAATAGGTTGGATTATACAATGGCTAATCTTTCAAATATGGCAACAAACCTTGCTTTAGCAAAAGGTAGAATTGAAGATGCAGACTTTGCGGCAGAAAGTGCGAACCTAGCACGAGTACAGGTCTTGCAACAGGCATCAATGGCAATGCTTGCCCAAGCGAACGCCTCAAAACAAAATATATTAGCTTTATTCCAATAGGAATAATATGGAACACTTGACCTGGTTGCTTCGATAACCAATCGCCAGTGACATTTGTCACTGGCGGTTTTTTGAATTTTTTTTAAACAAATTTGAAACGTTGCCGTTTAATAGTTCAGGTTAGATGGATGGAGGCTATTGATGCTTAGCATAAACACGAATGCAGGGGCACTACTCGCGGCAAACGCAGCTAAACAAGCTGCTAGCATGATGGACGAAGCTATGACTCGGCTTTCAACTGGTAAGCGTCTTAATAGTGCCGCCGATGATCCCGCTGCAATGCAAGTAGCTGTTAGAATGGCCGCCGAAATCAACGGATTAGAAAGATCTCTAAAAAATGCTAATGATGCGCAAGCTGTTGTTGATACTGCGGAGGGAGCTCTATCGGAAGTTCACACTCTTTTACTCAGAATGAGAGAACTTGCGGTATCTGGTTCCAGTGAAACCCACAGTTCAGCTGACAGGTCAGCGCTAGACACTGAAGTAACAGCACTCGAAACGGAGATAACTAGGCTCGGATCTTCGACAACCTGGGGCGGTGTTAATCTTTTAAACGGAACATATTCCACTAATAATCCAATAAAATTTCAACTGGGGCCCAGAGCTGGCGACAGTATTACTGTCACGCTGGGCTTTGTGCATGCCACAAACACTGCCAATGCTCAAGGCACGTTAGGTCTTACGGGCGACGTTACCACCATTGACAATGCTTCCAATTACATAGCGATTATCGATAGTGCTGTTTCTATTATTTCAGCTAGAAGAGGCGCTTTGGGAGCGGTATCAAACAGGCTAAATAGTTCTATTTCCAATTTACAAAATATGAAGACCAATCTACAGAAGGCAAAAGGTCAAGTTGAAGACGCTGATTTTGCGGCTGAAACGGCAAAGTTGGCGCGCGCTCAGATATTAATGCAAGCCGCAACAGCGATGTTGGCTCAGGCGAACGCGTCAAAAAATCAAACGCTCAAATTAATAACGGGTTAGAAAGTTTGAGATAGAGGTTCAATACGAAGAACCTCATAGTTATGTTTAACGAGTAATTGAGTTCACGACATTTATTTTAGAAAATGGTGTTGCGCTTCTCCATTCCATAAACATCTGCACCACCATTTTTTAAAATAAATGTAATTAAAATCAATGAAGAAGGTGTAATAATGAAAAATTCTAATGAAGATAAAAAATTCAACTTTTCTGTTGGGGACCTAAAGAGGCAGGTTTTCTTGGAGGCAGCTGCTACTGCGATGCTGGCTAATTTGAAACTAAGGAAACAAAAGTCTTAATGACTTACACTTGTAACCGGGTTGCTTCAACAACCTAAGTTTACCTTTACTATGAAAATTTGCTTACGTTTATCCTTGACCTTGAACAAAGCAAATTTTCGTACTCGTTACTCATCTAGGTTCTCCAATTACCTGAGCAAATCTAGAACTGATTGCATCGATTGGTTCGCCTGAGCCAGCATCGCGGTAGCAGCTTGTTGAAGGACTTGGCTTTTTGAGAGATTTACTGACTCCTCAGCCATATCTGCGTCTTCAATTCGTCCCCGCGAAACAGTCGTATTAACTACGATGTTTGAAAGGTTATCAATTGTATGTTCCATTCTGTTCATGGTTGCCCCAAGATCACCTCTTTCGGCGTCAACTTTTCTTAAAGCACCATCAACAGCAGACATCATTCGCTGTGCATTTCTAACACTTAATACATCCATATCTGAAATTTTCCGCAAACTTGCCGACTCAGGATCGTCTCTAAATAGACTCTCATCATCTTGCGGCGTTATTGTAAAAACATTTGGTGACTCAAAAACTACTTGCCCAGTGAGCCGTACCGAGTTTAGTGGAGGTGGGTTATTTGCACTATCAGTAGCGGACAGTTCTTTATCAAATAATGTAACTGGAGTCCCCTTAACATTTTCATCTCTATCTAGTGTTTGGATATTTAGTGCTTTCTCTACTTTAGTAAAAGAAACAGTTTGAGTATTGTTACTAGTTGCAAAATTGACCGCTGTTGCTGTTCCATTTGCATCGTAGGTGGCAAGTTTAAAAGTATCTGTGGTTGCGTCTGTCACTACATAGTGATTCCCTGCAATTATACCCGTCATTTGCTCCGCATGATCAATTGAAGCTTTTACCACATCACCATTTGAAAAGCCATGGGTAGTTATCTCAATCACATCTGTTGCGTGAACGATCTTGGTTCCAGCTGCACTCTTAGCACTGTTGTATACTGTCCGCGTTTGACTGGGTAAATCGAACTTATCAATTAAAATATCGTAACCGTCAGGGCTTGTAAGATCTATGTAAGAGCCATCTGAAGAGAGTCGTGCGTTAATGCCCGTATCGCCAGAAAACCCATTGATCTTATCTCTTAGATCAGCAAGATCAGAAGACGCAGAATTATTGCCTGTCCCAAACTTTACACTTGCTGTTATGGGAACAGCTGTCGTATTCATTCCATATAAGTCAAAAGAAATCACGGTAAAACCGTCAGTTGAATCATCGGGAGAAAGAGAAAGTCGGGCATGCGTTGAAGCAGATGCTACAACCCCTGTTTTGCTTTCTTTGGAGTTTACAGCAACAGCAATATCGCGAGCAGACGCTCCATTTTTAAATCTTGTTGTTTCCTTTCCGACATAGCCGTAAATTTCTAGTTCTTCGGCCCCAAGCACTTCAGAAGGTGCCGCCGTTCCGCCCACTATTCCAACAGAAGGAGCATTTCCTAAACTATTGAGGAAAAATCTAGATCCCGTTCCATCTCCTCTACTTCCATCTCCATATGTTATGGCTTGCGAATCCACATCTGTTAGAACAAATGTTTTAGAATTTCCTGTGGAGGCTCCGACTCTGTATGTTCTTCCAGACTCAAGTCCGACAATTTGTTCTGTTTCATCACCACCGTGCACATATGTGACGAAGTCTCCTTCTGCAAAGCCGTGGTCAGTGGTCACGGTAATCGCTGCTCCAGCAGCTGCAGTTTCAGTTGACGCAACTTCAACAGATTTCTCCATCTGGGAAGACATATTCCACATACCAATTTTATTTGGTCGAATGTCTTCGATACTCAGAGAATGGGTGTGTTGGGGCGATTCGTCAAAACTTATCTCAAACTCGGTATCTTGGAACGTTCCATTCAATAGTTTGGTTGTATTAAAAGTTGTGGTCTCCCCAATACGAATAAGTTCTTTCTTCAAGGAAACAATTTCCTGGTTCAGTGACACTCTGTCGGCTCCACTATAAGATCCGTTGGCGGCTTGAACAGCTAATTCTCTCATGCGTTGGAGAACTTCGGATACCTCATGAAGCGCACCCTCGGCAACCTGAGACATTGATATAGCATCACCAGCATTCCGGATAGCGACATTCATCCCCGCAATTTGCGATGACATTCTATTTACGATGGCAGCCCCTGCCGCATCATCTCCAGCACTATTTAAACGCTTGCCAGAAGACAGTCTTTCTGTTGCCTTAGCAAATCCGTCTTCATTCAGTCTCAAATTATGCAGAGACTTTAATGCTGCAATGTTAGATCCTATCGTACTCATTTCGTTCTACCTGTTTTTTTTTTGACATGTTTATAATGCATTTACTATGCCAACTCTTTACTTATCTTAGAAAATCGAAAAGACTTTGTTGTCCAATTCTTACAAATGCTGCTTGAGCTGCATCTCTATTAACGATTGTTGCCTGTAAATCTGTTACCAGTTTTGTTAAATCGGCATCCCCAAGTTCTGATACCTCTGCTGTAACAATAGTTAGACGTTCGCCAAGAAAATTGAGTTGTTGATCCGTTTTTCTGGTTTGTGCACCAATAAAAGCCAGTTGATTACTTATGTGATTGATTGATTTCTTTATATCACCCACGGAAGTTGACATTACTTGATCTTGATCAACAATCTGCCTCGGATGACCAATCTTATTCCCCTCACCATCAATACTTTCCATCTGAAAATAAAATTCTGGCTCTGTTGTCGCCCCGTCAACACCCTCTATATTGAGATTAGATATAGTTATTGTTCCGGCAAACTTTTCAGAGAGAGTTATTTTTTTTGTAGTATCGTCATACGTTGCTTCAATACCAGTTTTATCCGTATATAGATTTATTTCATCCCTTAGATCAGCAATGCTTGCCTGTGACAATTTCATGTTGATATTTATTTTCCCTTCACTTCCTTCAAGATCAAATGCCCAGTTCTGCGGATTACGAGATACGGCCAACTCTAGTTCTGCTTTGGCAGGGGCTGTACCTTTACTACTGACTTGGCTGGCAGTTTTCGCTGCGCTTATAGAATTTTCTAGAATTTCAAAAATACTTTTTCTTCCGTAATCTGTTTTTATAGAGCCAAATACTGTTCCACCATCAAGACCGGAAACCACTTTCATATTTTCGGAAACTTGAAGCGCATGATTTCCTCTATCACCAACATACTCAACGGTTCCATCGAGCTGTTTATTAAAAGCACTTGTAGCCGCTTTAAATCCAGCAAAAATACTTTTACCGTTTGCATCTTGCGTATTTGTAATTTCCAAAACTAGGGTTGCTAATTCCTCCATTTCTTTAACCATAGCTAATCTATCATCAACTCCATATGTATCATTTGCAGCCTGAATTGATATCTCGCTAAAGCGCGTAAGAACATTAATAACTTGGTTGAGACCACTATCGGCTAAGTCAAGACGGGTTTTTGCCGTGTGGCCATTTTTTATAAAGCGATCCAGTAGAATTTTCTGTTCCCTTTTGGCCGATAGATTGGAAGCTGTAACCGGATCGTCTGATGCTTTTAGAAAACTCTTGCCCGATGCAATCTTTGCCTGTGTATCTTGTATTTGCTCATTGATCTTACCAAAGTTTTTTGTAGCCTGAGCATTGAATAATTTTGTACTAACTTCCATAGTTTACCTCATACTGAGTCAATTAATGTTTGAAATAATTCTCTAGCTGTTTGTAGAATTCGTGAAGACGCTTGATATGCCTGCTGAAATTCGATTAAGGCGGCAGCCTGGCTATCGAGATTAACTCCAGAGAATTGTGCTTCGGCTTCTTCACTCGCTTCGCGCATTGCCTCGGCAGCTTCCACATTAAGCTTTCCAGATTTTACTTGGGAACCTACCTTTGAAACGAGATTGGAGAAGATTTGCT
>CACJUU010000037.1 GCA_902596605.1 uncultured Alphaproteobacteria bacterium
CATTTTAAAGTCTAAGATACGAGGGATTGCTGAGCCGCCCGCAATAATTAACTTTGGTTTATGAAGCTTTGCAAGCTGGCGGACCTGATCATAGTCAACGTGGTTTGTATCTTTTGTGACTTCATAATGAACGGGGTTGAACCATTTACCGGATTGATTAGGTTTTGCTCCATGTGTCAGATGCCCACCCGAAGCAAGGTCCATGGACAAAAAAGTGTCTCCAGGTTTCATTAGAGCCAAAAAAACAGCCTGATTGGCTTGGCTTCCTGAGTTGGGTTGTACATTAGCGAATTTGCAATTGTAGAGTTGACAAGCTCTAGATATTGCCAATTGTTCAGCGACATCCACATTTTCACATCCACCATAATATCTTCTACCTGGATATCCCTCTGCGTATTTATTTGTCATAACTGAACCTTGAGCTTCCATTACAGCTGGAGAAGCTATATTCTCAGACGCAATAAGCTCAATCTCATTCTGTTGCCTACTAAACTCTTTCTCTAATGAGTTGAAAATTTCTGGATCCTGAGATGCTAGAGTTCTACCAAATAAGTTCGTTTTGCCTACCAAATTCATTACACACCTAATATGTTTTTCGATTATTCTTTTGATTCGGTTTAATGTATATTAAATCCGGGCTGTCAGTGCCAGTTTTTTCTTTTGTTTCGTGGGTATCTATATCATCATTTATTGTGAAATACCTAGTTTGATTTATAACAGTATCTGAGAACTTTTGGACGAAAAATTATGACCAACAAAAAGATAGCATTTATGGCAAGTGACGACCTTGAAGCTAAAGAGGCTTTAAATAAGCTTCGAAAACTTTATAAGGATTTCAAAATTGATGAAGCTGATGTAGTCGTCGCACTTGGAGGCGATGGGTTTATGTTACAGACACTTAAATCCTTATCAACAAAAAATACCTCCGTATACGGGATGAACAAGGGCACCGTTGGTTTCCTGATGAATACTTTTGACTACGATAACTTGCAAGAACGTATTCGGATAGCAAAGGAAGAGATTGTAAATCCTCTAAAAATGATTGCTACAAAAATAGATGGTAGAATAGAGGAGGAGCTGGCTATAAATGAGGTTTCTATTCTTAGATCGGGGCCTCAGGCCGCAAAACTCAGCATATCTATTGATGGGTCTGAAAAACTTCAGGAGCTTGTATGTGACGGGGCATTAGTCTGCACACCAGCTGGGTCAACTGCCTATAATTATTCTGCTCATGGACCAATTTTACCTATAGGCGCAAACATTTTAGGTTTGACCGCTATATCTGCTTACAGACCGCGAAGATGGAGAGGAGCGCTACTGCCGTTAGATGCAAGGATAGATATTGAAGTAAAAAGTGCTACTAAAAGACCGGTGTCGGCAGTAGCTGATACATCTGAGGTTAAGGACGTTAAGCACGTAGCCATAACAATTGAAAAGAAATTAAAACATAAACTTTTGTTTGATCCAGGACACGGCTTAGAAGAAAGATTACTTAAAGAGCAATTTGAATAAAAATATGAATGAGCAGCTTGTTTTAGGCCTTAGTTTAAAGGAGGCATTGGAAAAAGAAGACTTTTTTATTTCTTCAAGTAATTTGGACGCTGTTACCCTGTTAGACAACACAGACCGGTGGGCTTCAGGGGTTTTGTTGCTTGTTGGCCCAAAGGGTAGTGGTAAGACGCATTTATCCACTGTGTGGTCGAAAGAGAATAAAGCTAAGCATGTAAAGCTTGAGGCAGTTTTACGGGAAATGGAAAATGGACTAGATCATGAGTTTGTTTGTGTTGAGGATATAGATGTTATCGAAAAAGCTGAGAGACAAAAAAAGTTAAAAATAGAAGAGGGTATCTTTCACCTTATTAACAATATTGGAAGTAGAGGAGGCAACCTGCTAATATCCTCGAGAATAATGCCTAATGCGCTGTCAATAGGCATTAAAGATTTAGAGTCAAGGTTACAAAGTTTTAGCAACACTACTATAAAAGAACCCGATGATACGTTGGTAATGGCACTTCTATTGAAATACTTTAATGACCGGCAAATTTTTGTAAAGCACTCAAACCTAGACTATATTGCTGCCAGAATTAATAGAACATACAGTTCAATATACGAATTTGTAAACTACGTGGATCATAAATCTCTTGTTCTAAATAGAAAAATAACTAGACCTTTCATTGACGCTGCTTTGAGGCACATGGAAAAGAAATACTAATAAACATGAGTAACGTAAACGCCGATTTCTTAAATCAAGATTCTGACCTTGAATTGAAATATTCCAAGGACCTAGGATCTATCAATCCACTCATAAATAGAGAGCTTTCTTGGATTTCGTTTAATTGGCGAGTTTTGCAAGAAGCTAATAATAAAAAGGTGCCACTATTTGAAAGACTTAGATTCCTTGCAATATCTGCTCGAAATCTTGATGAGTTTTACACGGTTCGAGTTGCCGGGTTTAGACAAATGGTAAAAAATAAGATCGAAGTAATAAGTGCTGATGGTCTCACGCCTGAGGAGCAGCTAATACAAATAGAACGAGAAGCTGAAGCTCTAATAGAGAAACAACAAGAGCTACTGCCTTCTATATTATCTAATTTGAAGCAAAAAGGCGTGATACTTGTAAAACCGAGGGGAATATTGGTATCCGAAAAAAAGAATTTAGAGAAACAATTTATGTCAAAGGTCTTTCCAGCGCTTACCCCGTTGGCTCTAGATCCCGCTCATCCTTTTCCTTTCATCCCAACTGAGGGCTCTGCCCTAGCATTAAAATTAAGAACGAGAGATGGAAAAAAATTCTTGAATGCCTTGGTTCCTATTCCAGGCATGCTTGACAGATTTCAAAGACTAAGGGATGGAGTAAAAGGTGAAAAAAGATTTTTATCACTCGAAGATTTCATTGTAACTTTTATTTATAGATTATTTCCAAATTATCTTCTCGATGAGTATTTTTCCTTTCGAATTCTTAGAGACAGTGACTTAGAAGTCGAGGAAGAGGCGGAAGATCTTGTTCGCGAGTTTGAAATTGCATTAAAACGCCGAAAGCGTGGAGAAGTAATACGAATGAAAGTTACAAAAAGCAATGCTGAACCTTTGTTGAAGCTAATATCGAAGGAAATTGGGTTTGACAGAGCGCAAGTGATACAGGTTAATGAAATGATTGGATTGTCCGATTTAGAGGAGTTAATTATTTCGGCGAAAAGGAGCCTGAAGTGGAGAACGTTTGTTCCCAGAAGTCCAGAGAGAATAGAGGACTTCAACGGAGACATTTTTTCTGCAATAAAGCAAAAAGATCTCCTTTTACAACATCCATATGAAACTTTTGATACCGTCGTTAATTTTTTGGAACAAGCAGCTCACGACCCTAACGTTATTGCTATCAAACAAACTTTATATAGAACAACACCAGATAGTCCCATAGTAAGAGCATTATGTGCGGCTGCAGAAAATGGAAAAACAGTGACTGCCTTAGTTGAGCTAAAGGCCAGATTTGATGAGGCAAATAATATAAATGTGTCAAGAGAACTAGAGAAGGCTGGAGCTCAAGTAGTCTATGGTTTTATGGATTGGAAAACACATGCAAAGCTATCCACTATAGTAAGACAAGAAGGCAAGGTGTTAAGAACTTATACGCATGTTGGCACAGGAAACTATCATCCGGACACAGCAAAGATTTATACTGATTTGAGTCTTTTCACTTCAGACGCTACTTTAGGTCGAGATGTTACTAAAGTTTTTAATTATCTATCAGGATATATAAAACCAACAGATTTAGAAAGTATGATTATAGCGCCTCTAGAGTTAAAGAGTAGCTTAATTAAAATGATAAAAAATGAGATGGTCCTTGCAAAAAAGGGTAAGCCGGCAGAAATATGGGTTAAACTCAATGCTCTTATCGACCCAGAAGTTATTGAGGTTTTATATAAGGCAAGTCAATCTGGTGTAAAAATCAATATGATTATAAGAGGTATTTGTGGATTAAGACCTGGTATCAAAGGTCTTTCTGAAAACATTCGTGTAAAATCTGTAATAGGACGATTCTTGGAACACAGTAGAGTGTGTGTTTTTGGTAATGGGTTTAAGTTACCTTCCTTGAAAGCTAAGGTTTTTATTTCGTCAGCAGATTGGATGGGAAGAAACTTGAACCGTCGAGTAGAATCGTTTGTAGAGATTAAAAATTTGACCGTGAAGTCACAAATTGTTAATCAGATTATGGTGGCTAATTTAGCTGACAAAGAGCAATCATGGGTACTTCAACCTGACGGCCGATATGAAAGACACCAGTTTAAAAAAGACGAACCGAGCTTTAGTTGTCATGAATATTTTATTGAAAATCCTTCTTTGTCAGGAAGAGGCAGAGCTGCACTAAATGCCCCTCCAAGTTTATTGAATGTTGGCAATAAAAGAAAAAAATCATTTTGAAAATTTTGAAAAGAATAGGGATTATTGATATTGGTTCTAACTCCATTAGACTAGTGGTATTTGATGGCCCAAAGCGTTCACCATTGTACTTATACAATGAAAAGGTTTTTTTTAGGCTGGGAATGCAATCTTTTGGAAAGAAGGCCTTTGACACTGCTACAACTAAGGCCGTATCGCGCATAATTAACCGATATGTCGCTATTTGTCGAAATATGGAAATTGATAAAATTATAATGTTTGGCACGTCTGCATTAAGAGAGGCCAGCAATTCAAATGTTCTAGTTGAAGTTATTCGCAAAAAGACAAACATCGGTGTTGATATAATATCTGGGGAGAAAGAGGCTTTTTACGCAGCTCAGGGAATTTTATTAGGTTTTCCAAATGCAGACGGGATAATTTGTGACCTAGGTGGTAATTCAGTAGAGTTTGCAAACATTTGTAAAAGGGTGGTTGCAGAATGTAATTCAACTTTGCTGGGCCCTCTTGCAATAAACAACTTGGAAAACAAGATTGAGAATGTAGATAGGTATATTCGAAAACAGCTGTTGGGTGCAGTTAATGCCAATACGACAAAGGATAAACCATTTTTTTT
>CACJUU010000038.1 GCA_902596605.1 uncultured Alphaproteobacteria bacterium
AGTAAGGGCTGAGGCTTCCTTGAAACGGGCAAAAGCAGATATTGCCAATTTGCGAAATGATCTTAAAAACAGCACTGTCGTTGCGGGTATTGGTGGAGTGTTGGAATTGTTAAATGTTGAAGCTGGTCAATTTGTCAAAAAAAATCAAAATATTGGAAAAATAATAGACCTTTCAAAAATGTTGTTGTTTGCACCGGTTGCTCAAACAGATGTTGCTAAAATATCGCTTAGTGATGAAGTCGTAATCAATGTAACTGGAGTTGGAAACAGAAGGGGTGTGGTGAAACGTATTGCGTCTTCAGCCAGTGAGGCGACCCGAACATTCATTGTTGAAATCGAAATTACTAATGCAGACATGTCTTTGAAGGCTGGAATGAGTGCAGAGGTTGGCATTTTAGTTGAGAAGGTTCAGGCTTTTTCAATATCTCCTGCGCACTTAGCAATTGGAGAAGATGGGTCTTTAAAGGTAAAAACAGTGAGAAATAATATAGTGTTTGAGAATGATGTTTTTTTGGTGAGGACCTCAGGTAATTTTGCTTTAGTTTCTGGGTTGCTAGATGATGATATCGTTTTAACAAATGGTCAGGCTTTTGTAAGCCCTGGAGACGAAATAGAGTATAAAATTAATTGAGAATAAAACATGAAACCAATAATTGAAGGCTGCTTTAAAAGACCTGGTGCCGTAATCTTGGCCCTAATATTGATATTATTTTCAGGTATTAATGCATTCTTATCTATACCTAAAGAAGCATCACCAGACGTAGAAATTCCTGTCGCATATGTTAGTGTAGCATATGAAGGTATATCTCCCTCTGATGCAGAAAAGTTGTTAACTAGGCCACTTGAAAAACAGCTCAAAACAGTTGCAGGACTAAAAAAAATGACGTCAGCGGCGACGGAAGGTTATACATCCATAACGGTTGAGTTTGATGCAGGTGAGGATATAGACCTTGTTCTAGAGGACGTACGGCAAGCTGTAGATGATGCAAAAAAAGATTTACCAAAAAATGCAGAGGAACCAAAGGTAACAGAAATAAGTTTGGCACTATTCCCAATCTTGTCAGTGTCTTTGTCTGGAAACGTTCCGGAGTCTTCTCTTATAAACATAGCAAATAATATTAAAGAGAAAGTCGAAAGTGTAGCCGGTGTTCTAGAGGTAGAAGTGGGTGGTGACAGAAAAGAGGTCATAGAAATACTTATTGATGCTAGTTCTATAGAATCTTACGGTATAAACCCACAAAACGTTATTGGATTGGTGGCAGCTAATAATCAATTAGTAACCGCAGGTGCTATTGAAAATGAAAATGGTAGATTGGTTGTTAAAGTACCTGGGGTTGTTGAAACATTAGATGAACTTTTTGCAATGCCTATAAAAATTGCGGACGGTACCACCATAAATTTTGGTGATATTGCGATTATAAGAAGAACTTTTGAAGATAAGAAAAGTTGGTCCAGAGTCAATGGTAAACCAGCTGTTGTTTTAGATATAAAAAAGAGAGTAGGATCGAATATAATTGACGTAGTAGATGCCTCAAAAAAGGTGATTTCTGAGGAAGTGTCTAACATTCCAGGAAACATAAATGTCGATTATTTGTTTGACGAATCTAAGTCTGTCAGAAATTTACTGAACGATTTAGGTAACAACGTTTTCGCTGCAGTTTTAATAGTCTTGGTCATAGTAGTGCTGGCATTAGGAATAAAAAATGCTCTTTTAATTGGGTTTGCGATACCGAGCAGTTTTCTTCTTGGTTTTATCATTTTGAGCCACTTTGGGGTAACTATGAATATAATCGTTTTGTTTTCTCTTATACTCGTAGCGGGTATTCTGGTAGATGGAGTTATCGTTACTACAGAGTATGCTGACCGAAAAATATCTTTGGGCCATGATAGAAGAGCTGCTTACTTAGAGGGTTCGATAAGAATGTCGTGGCCTATAATAGCCTCTACAGTAACCACTTTGATGGTCTTTTTCCCTTTATTGGTTTGGCCTGGTATCGTTGGTCAATTTATGAAATATCTGCCAATAACAATGATTGTTGTTTTGTCAGCATCTCTTTTAATGGCCTTGATATTCATTCCAATATTAGGAAGCTTCCTCGGAAAAATTTCAACTGACAAAAGAACCAAAACAACGCCCCCAAAACTTTATAAAGATATTCTTAAAATCTCAGTAACACGACCGATACTTTCGATTTTTTTGGTGGGTTTATTGATAGTGGGATCTTACTCGGCATATTTTTCTGCTAAATTAGGAGTTCAGTTTTTCCCAGATATTGAACCAGAACAAGCAGTTGTTCAAATTCTTTCAAGGGGTGACCTGTCTGCTTCAGAAAAAAATTCTCTAGTGAAAGATACAGAGGCTTCAATTTCTAATTTAAATGGCGTAGATATAAATTTTTCCAAAACGGGAGCTGACGGCAGGACTAAAGATCTAGTAGGTTCGGTGCGAACCATTTTCTCTGATTGGGATGAACGTGAAACAGCCGCTAATTTGATGGAGAGCATGAGAAGGAGTGTTAAATTTCTAGAAGGCGCTGACATAAATATAGTAGCGCAGAAGGAAGGCCCGGGAGGTCAAGGAAAGCCAGTAAGAATTGAAATTACAGGCACTGACTTTGATCAATTGAATAAAGCGTTATTTGTTATTAGACAGAAAATGAACAAAATAGACGGTTTTATTGATATTTCAGATAACTTGCCGTCCCCAGGCTTAGAATGGAATTTAAATATCGATAGAGAAATAGCTACTAGACATGGTGTTACAGTTGCTAGTTTGGGCACAATGGTAAAGTTACTTACCAAGGGAGTAAAGGTTTCAGATTACAGGCCGGACGATACAGACGAAGAGCTTGAGGTTTTTTTGAGATATATAAAGTCTGAACGAAATTTAGATAGACTGCAGGAATTAAGAGTTCCTACATCCGACGGGAGATATGTACCGTTGTCCGTATTCGCTGAACTTACGCCAGAAAAAAAGGGAGGCACCATATCTCGTCTAGATGGAAATAGACTTCGATCTATCGAAGCAAATGTGAAGGAAGGAATGCAAGCACCGTTTTTAATTGAAAAACTTAAGAGTGAAATAGAAAATGTAACTTTCCCAAAAAGTGTGAGTGTAAACTTTGCAGGTGAAGATGAAGATATAAAGGAAACACAAGCTTTTCTTGGACAATCCCTAATTTTCTCTCTCGTATTAATGTCAATTGTTTTAATGATCCAATTTAATTCAGCATGGCAAACTATAGTAACGATGTCCGCAATCATTCTATCAACGGGCGGTATTTTCCTGTTACTCTTCTTGACAGAAAGACCTTTTGGTGTCGTTATGTCCATGCTTGGCCTGATTGCACTTGCAGGTATTGTTGTAAATAATAATATTGTTTTGATTGACACCTTTAATGAATATAGAAGAAAAGGACATAATCATAGAGAAGCTGCTTACATGGCAGGACTTACAAGGTTTAGACCCGTTATACTGACAGCTATTACAACGATATTAGGCCTTGTTCCGATGGTCTTCAGTCTAACCATAAGATTTTCTGAACGAGATATACTTGTGGGAGCTCCTTCTTCTCAGTGGTGGGTCGATCTCTCTAGTACAATTGCTGGAGGGCTGACTTTTGCTACATTCCTCACACTAATAGCCACCCCAGCCTTGCTGGTGATCGGAAGGACATCAATTTTCTCAATTAAAGATAAATTAGTCACTCTTTTAAAAACAAAGCTTAGTACAAAAACTGTATCAACTTAGCGATCCCTTCTCTGCCTTTTTTGATTAAAGTTCACGTTTGGTATTTCTGTAAACTTAAAAAGCTCTGGATGGGTAGAGCTGTTGTTAGGAAAGGAAGAGCCTTCTACAAAGTGTTTTTGAAATCTCGGCTCAACAGCAGTTTCAATTTTATGGACTTTTTTTACGAGCGAAGAGATTTCTCTCCTGGAGCTTACATCTAAAAGAGCGATTATAGCTCCAGCTCCTGCCGAGTTTCCGCTTGCCACAATTTGGCTGACTTGCGCATCAGGTACTAGACCAATAATTAAAGCATGTTCGGCAGATATCTGTGAGCCAAAAGCGCCTGCCAGAAAAATACGATCTATTCTGTTAACTCTGCTTTTTTCTAACAAAATTTTGCAGCTTGCATGGAGGGCTGCTTTAGCGAGTTGAATTGCTCTTACATCCATGTTGGTTATAGATAATGAAACTTTGTTATCACTATATAAGAGATAGGAATTTGTTCTTTCAGAAATAGTGCACCTATTTGAACCAGTTTGTGCCGCTGAACCAATTAATCCATTAGCATCTAGTAGCCCAGCTAAACGCATTTCTGCGACTGCTTCTATAATTCCAGAGCCACAAATACCCGTTACTCCAACCCCAGACATATTTTCCGAAAATTCTTTTTCATTAGACCATTGC
>CACJUU010000039.1 GCA_902596605.1 uncultured Alphaproteobacteria bacterium
TCTTTAAATTTTCTTTATTTTGGTTTCTTTGCGCCGTATTTTGATCTGCGCTGTTTTCTGTCTTTAACACCCTGCGTATCTAAAACTCCCCTAAGCACATGATACCGAACTCCAGGCAAGTCTTTGACTCTTCCGCCTCTAATTAAAACAACTGAGTGCTCTTGAAGATTATGTGCTTCTCCTGGTATGTAAGAAATTACCTCGTAACCATTGGTTAACCTAACTTTAGCAACCTTACGCATCGCGGAGTTAGGTTTTTTTGGGGTTGTGGTGTAAACCCTGGTACACACACCTCTCTTTTGCGGACAAGCTTGAAGATGCATCGACTTCTGCCTGTATGTTCTGGGCTTCCTCGGCTTTCTTATCAATTGTTGTATAGTCGGCATTTTGCCCCTTAACCTTCCTTAAAATGGATCAACCTCGACCCTTTTCCACAATGCAGAGGATTAACTAGAACGTAATCTTGCCTTTTAAATTTATGAATGTTTAGTTAACGATTAAACGAATTGGCGCGAATTTATAAACTTAATTCGTCGCTGTCAACACCAAATACGATTAAACTTGCTTTGTGTGACTTTTATATCTTCCAATTTAAGCTTTTTCTACGTCATCGCCTGTATCTACAACCTCTTCTTCAAGATTTTCAGCCTGAGAACGCTCATTTAGAATTTGTAAATCACGCATAGCAGCAACCTTTCTAATTTCTCTTGCTGAACCTCCAGTTCCTGCTGGGATTAACCTCCCTACTATAACGTTCTCTTTTAGGCCAATAAGTTTGTCTTTTTTGCCTTGGGTTGATGCTTCCGTTAATACTCTAGTTGTTTCTTGGAAAGATGCAGCGGAGATAAAACTTCTTGTCTGCAAACTTGCTTTAGTTATTCCCAATAGGACCGGCCCGCCCTTGGCTGGCTGTAAGCCTTGCTCCAAAGCTTTTTCATTAGCCTCTAAAAACTCTGACTTATCAACTTGCTCACCTTTAAGTAATATAGTTCCCCCACTATCTGTTATCTCCCATTTTTGAAGCATTTGCCTAACAATCACCTCTATGTGTTTATCGTTTATCTTCACACCTTGAAGCCTGTATACATCCTGAACTTCGTTGATCATGTATTCGGCCAGTGCTTCCACTCCCATTATTGTTAGAATATCATGTGGAGCAGGGTTGCCGTCCATTATGTATTCACCCTTCCTCACGAAATCTCCCTCTTGAACAGGTATGTGCTTTCCTTTTGGCACGGCATATTCAACTGCTTCGTCATCATTTCCATCAGGCACAACAGCAATAATTCTTTTGTTTTTGTAATCCTTTCCAAAACGCACATATCCATCTTTCTCAGCGATAATGGCATGATCCTTAGGTCTCCGAGCTTCAAACAGCTCTGCAACTCTTGGCAACCCACCAGTAATATCTTTAGTCTTTGCACCCTCTCTAGGGATCCTTGCTAATACATCCCCTGGTTGGATCTCAGATCCATCCTCAACTGACATTATAGCATCAACTGACATTGGGTGAACAGCAGGATTCCCATTTTCAAGCCTAACAGGCTCACTAGTCTCTTTGTCCACAATTATAATTTCTGGCTGCAAAGAACTACCTTTAGAAGAGGCCCTCCAATCTGAAACTATTTTTTGTGATATTCCTGTAGCGTCGTCCACATCTTCCCTTACTGAAACTCCCGGTATCAAATCGGCGAACTTTACGATTCCACCTCTTTCAGCAATGATAGGAAGCGTGTATGGATCCCACTCAAATAGCTTGTCGCCTGCAGATATCTTTTGCTTTTCTTTGACATACAGTTTAGTCCCATAAGAAAGCCTATGAGAACTAAGAGCAATACCCTTTTCATTGTTTATAACAAGCTCCATACTGCGACTTGTAACAATTTCCTCACCTTGTCCGTTAGTAAGAATGTTAGCACTTTTAAACTCTACCACTCCACTATGATTGGATTGCATAAATGACTGTGATCCTCCCTGCGCGATTCCCCCTATATGGAAAGTTCTCATAGTAAGCTGTGTTCCTGGCTCTCCTATTGATTGTGCAGCAATAATTCCAACGGCTTCTCCAGGATTAACTGGTGTTCCTCTAGCCAAATCTCTTCCATAGCAGGTGGCGCATATTCCGTCTTCCGCTTCACATGTTAGAGGTGACCTTATTTGTACTGTTGCGATATCCGCTTTTTCAATCAAATCTGCGATTCGCTCGTCTATCATCGAGCCTTTGCTACATATTATACTATCATCTGATAAACTTTTAATATCCTCTGCTGCCACCCTACCTAAAATCCGTTCGGACAAAGTTGCCACTACTTCGCCGTCACTGACCGCTGCCTCGCACTTAATCGACGTTTCAGTTCCGCAGTCGTTAATTCTAACTATGCAATCTTGAGCAACATCAACTAAACGTCGCGTCAAATATCCTGAGTTAGCGGTTTTTAAGGCTGTATCAGCAAGGCCCTTTCGCGCTCCATGTGTCGAGTTGAAATACTCCAAAACAGATAAACCTTCCTTGAAATTGGCTATTATAGGTGTCTCGATAATAGCTCCGGATGGCTTTGCCATAAGACCACGCATTCCACCTAATTGCTTCATTTGAGCAGGTGAGCCTCGAGCACCTGAGTGCGCCATCATATAAACCGAATTAGGCTCTAATTCAGCTCCATCATCACTTTTTTTGGTGGAAGAGATATCAGCCATCATTGCATCAGCGACTAAATCTGAACATTTTGACCATGCATCTACTACTTTATTGTATTTCTCACCTTGTGTAATCAGACCGTCCATATATTGTCTTTCAAAATCTTTAACTTGATCTCTCGTTTGGTTTACAAAATCCCATTTTGTATTTGGAATAACCATATCATCTTTACCAAAAGATATTCCAGCCCTGAATGCCTCATGGAAACCAAGTTGCATAATTTGATCACAAAATATAACTGACTCTTTTTGCCCACAATGCCTATAGACAGTATCGATAACTTCGCCAACTTCTCTCTTCCTTAAAAGTCGGTTGACGATCTCAAATGGCGCTTTATGGTTCTTTGGTAATAAGGCCCCAAGTCTGAGCCTACCAGGAGTAGTCTCGAACCTTTTGAAAAATGTTTCGCCGTCACTATCTATTTGAGCAACCTTTGCTATGATCTTTGAATGCATATTAACGACACCAGCTTCAAGAGCATGCTCAACCTCATCCACCGAGGAAAAGATCATACCTTCACCTATCTGCCCTTGTCTCATAAGAGAAATGTAGTATAATCCTAGGACCATATCTTGGGAAGGCACTATAATTGGTTTACCATTGGCAGGAGAAAGTACATTATTCGTTGACATCATTAAAACACGAGCCTCAAGCTGTGCCTCTAAACTTAAAGGTACGTGAACAGCCATCTGGTCACCATCAAAGTCAGCGTTAAAAGCTGAGCATACCAAGGGGTGTAGGTTTATCGCTTTTCCTTCAATTAATACTGGTTCAAAAGCCTGTATTCCAAGCCTATGAAGAGTTGGCGCGCGATTTAAGAGCACTGGATGCTCCCGAATTACCTCTTCTAATATATCCCAAACTTCTGGTCTTTCCCTCTCCACCATTTTTTTTGCTTGTTTTACTGTAGAGGAAAGGCCACGCGCTTCTAGTTTTGAGTAAATGAATGGTTTAAAAAGCTCAAGAGCCATCTTTTTTGGAAGCCCACACTGATGCAGTTTTAAC
>CACJUU010000040.1 GCA_902596605.1 uncultured Alphaproteobacteria bacterium
AAACATGCGAATATCTTGAGAGATCTTAGGCATCTCAAAGGCTTCTTATGCAAAACAATACTGCTAATTTAAACATAATGATAAAAGCTGCTAGGAAAGCTTCTAAATCACTTATTAGAGATTTTAACGAAATCGAAAAGCTTCAGGTTGTATCAAAGAAAGCGGGTGACTTCGTATCAAAAGCTGATTTTAGAGCAGAAAAGATTATAAAAGAGGAATTACTTTCTGCGCGACCAAGTTACGGTTGGTGCGCAGAAGAAAGTCAGGAAATAGAGGGAGAAGACCCTACGAGGAGATGGATAGTGGATCCATTAGATGGAACAACCAATTTTTTGCATGGCATTCCCCATTGGGCTATATCTATCGCTCTGGAACATAAAAATGAAATCGTTGCAGGAATAATTTATGATCCCATTAAAGATGAATTGTTTTCTGCGCAGAAGGGTGGTGGGTCTTGGTTAAATGAACAAAGATTAAGAGTTTCTAATCGAACTACGTTCCAGGAAATGTTGTTTTCTACAGGTATTCCATTCGGTCAAAATGATAATCTTAAAAATTCTCTTGCATCTATTGGTAATCTCATGCCTAGTTGTTCAGGGATAAGAAGAAATGGGGCAGCTGCACTGGATTTAGCATATGTTGCTGCTGGCAGATTTGATGGCTTTTGGGAACAAAACTTATCTCCTTGGGATATGGCAGCGGGAATAATTCTTGTGAAAGAGGCGGGAGGGATTTTAGAAAGTATAGAAACAAATCGCACACCCTTGGAAACCGGAAATATTATTTGCTCAAACAATCAAGAAACAGTCTTTAAAAAATTTTCTCAAATTATTAGAGATTCAATCCACTAGAGTCAGTGGTTGTCCAAAAACAGTTAATTTCTCCTCTTTAAAATCTTCTTTAATTTTAATCAAACAGTAATTATTAGAGATACTGTATATTTCTCCTACAACCTTGCCATTAAAATAAATTTTTTTGTCCTCCTTGTTTTCAGGATTGGTTGGAATACGCCCACAATACAGTTTATTTTTTAACTTAGCCTTATGTTTCATTCGTGCAGTCACTTCTTGGCCTATATAACAACCTTTTTTGAAGTCCACGCCTTTAATTTTCTCAAAGTTCAACTCTAAAATATATGATTTCTCAGGGATCAGTTCTATCCCTGTTTCAGGAATAAGACTTTTTATTCTATTAATCTCAAACTCCTCAAACCCTCTTCTCTCATTTGCAAACTTCTCCTTGAAATCATAACAACGCCAGCCCAAAATATTTGCTCTTGGGTCAGCAAAAGAACAGGTTTCTTGCTGCACAGAACTCAGCACAACCTGACATGCTTTATCGAAAATAGTCACGTCGGAATTGAGTTTATAAAATTCTAGAAATTTTTTGACTGCTACAGCTCTAGACTGATGGATGTCGATAAAAAGTTCCTTATTACCCAAAGAAAAAACAAAAAAATCAAACAAATATTTGCCTTGGGGAGACAAAATCGCTGTGTAAATAATACCCTCTTCCGATACTTTCTCAATATTGTTCGTAGTTATTGCTTGTAGAAAGTCAATTTTATCCTCTCCCTCTATGGCTAGAGTGGCTCTATTTTTGTCCACAAAGAAAAAATCAGTAGCACCAGTTTTAATCATCGTTTTTCTTTTCTACTTGTGATTTGAATAAATTAGAATAAAGAGAATTCTCCAGCAATAACTTACTATGCTTACCCTGTCCCATAATTTTTCCATTGTCCAAAACCAATACTTTGTCGCTATCAACTATAGTAGATAATCTATGCGCTATTGTAATTGTAGTTGAATGCTTTGCAAGATTACTAAGGGATTTTTGGATCAACTTCTCTGACTTGCTGTCCAAGGCCGAGGTTGGTTCATCTAAAAGAAGAAGGGGACTTTTCCTCAGAAAGGCACGAGCTATAGATATTCTTTGGCACTGCCCCCCTGATAGGGCTGATCCTCTTGGGCCAACGACTGAATGTAAACCGTCTTTTAACTCATTAGTAAATTCGTCAACATAAGCCATTTTAGCTGCCTCTCTTATTTCTCTGTCAGTAGCTGTTGGCTTTCCAAATCTAATATTTTCGAGTATCGTTTCGTCAAACACCATACCATCTTGACGTACAACAGAAATAAGGGAACGAAGGTCATTCAAACAAAAGTCTTTAATATTAATTCCGTTAAGCTTTATAAGCCCGCTACTTGGTTCTATCAACCTTGTAATAAGATTAATCAAAGTTGTTTTACCGCTACCAGAATAGCCAACAATCGCATTTGATGTGCCCTCTTCAATCCCAAAAGTTATATTTTCAAGAACTTTTTTATCTTCATAAGAAAAGTTTACACTATCGAACTCAATTCCTATCTTATTAAATTTTTTTTGAACGCAAGAAAATTTTGGAAAAACAATAGATGATTTTTCCTCAAACACTTTAAATACGCGTTCTAAGCTAGCCATGGCAACCTGAATATTACCCGAGACATTACTCAATCTTCTGAGAGGTTCAAAAATTAATGCCATAGCAGTAAAAAAACTCATGAACTCTCCTATAGTCTTAGACCCTGATGTGATATCGATAGCGCCAAAAACCATTACAGCTAAAAACCCAATTGCTGCCATAACATCAATCATGGCTGGGATACCCGCCATTCCAGCCTCGAGCCGAAGCCTTACTTTATGCGTAAGCTGAAGGATATCAAAGAATTTGTTACGCTCGCGCCCCTCAGCTTGGTTAAGCTTAATATCAGTTATACCGTGGAATATCTCATCCAACCTAACGTTCGCTTTAGACTCATAGTCCCTATTTTCTCCTGCTCTGGATCTTACTAAACCTTGTAGCAGTAAAATTGGTAACACTAAAAATGGAATTCCCAAAAAGGCAATTAAAGACCACTTCCAATCTATAAAAAACACGACGGCAAGCAAAGATATTAATGAAAATCCGTCTCTTCCAACCGTCATAAATGCTTCTCCAACGGACTCAGATAAAGCTTTGCTATCAGCTCTTACCCTATCCATCAGAATACCTGGTGAGTTTTTTTGATGGAACCCAACATC
>CACJUU010000041.1 GCA_902596605.1 uncultured Alphaproteobacteria bacterium
AAAACCAGGCTTAATGAAACAGCTTGAGCACTTTTGAGCAGACATTTTGCACCTAAAATGAAGTTAAAACAGCAGTGGAAAAATTTTGACGGTTTCAAGGCCATTAACGCTCAAGACGGTAGCTTCTTAAGTCATTAAAATTTATTTTGACAACGGCTAAAACTCAAGTAAAAGGCAAAGATGATTTTGGAGAGAGATCAATGTCCTCAGAGAAAAAAGGTATACTTTTTATAATAGCTGGAATGGCTGTTTTTTGTATTCAGGATATAGTTATTAAATCGCTAGCCAATCAGATTTCATTAACTCAGATTTTATTTTTTCGAGCAGCGTTAGGGACTATCCTATTAACAAGCCTTTTATGGTTTTCAGGAAAACCTATAAAGTTTGGATCCTCATACCCGTTGGTAGCAATTTTTAGAGGGAGCTCCTTCTTTTTAGGGTTCACTTTGTTTTATATCTCTATCTCTAAGTTGCCCTTGGCTATAGCTACAAGCTTATTTTTTATCCATCCCATAATCATTACTGTTATCTCGATATTTTTTCTTAAGATTTCCGTCGGATTTCATAGAATTATTGCCATCATTATAGGTTTTATGGGTACATTATTAATCGTCAAACCCTCATTTAATAATTTCGATTGGTATATGTTATTTCCGATAGCAACTGCTTTTAGCTACTCTATCGGTATGCTTTTAGCAAAAAAAAACAAGTGATAAAGATAATGCCTTTCAACAGTCTTTTCATATATATTTTGGGGGACTAATTCTAAGTCCCTTTGTAACGGTTTTGGCGATAAATGCTTTCCCAAATATGGATATTGAGCAGTTAGAATTTCTCTATCTTACTTGGACAATCAGCGATTTCAACGCCTTATTGGCTCTTTTAATTATTGCGTTTACGGGTACAATCGGCATTTTCTCTCTTGTATATGCCTATAATATTGGATCACCTCAGTCGAATGCCCCAACAGAGTATGTACTTCTAGTATATGCGTTGTTAGCAGGTTATTTCATTTTTGGGGAAGTTCCTGATCTTCTATCGTTTCTTGGAATGGTTTTGATATCTTTAAGCGGAACATACATTTTTGTACGGGAAAGTATAAGAGAGCAGATTGTGGCTGCAGAAAAACAATGGTAGATTGAATAATCTAGTTATAAGTATCAATACTAGTTTGAAATATAATCAATGGCTGGGGTGGAAGGATGCAAACCTACGGGTCTTATTTAATTTTTTGATCAAAAGAAAGATTGCCACCCGCCCAAATTGGTAAATTCTCTTTATCATTGAGCCATTTTTCTTCTTCAGCAGTATTGGCTCTTCTAAACTCTAAATTTCTTTGTGGGTAACGCCCAAATTTTTCTAGAACTTGTCTATGTTGATCTACCGCTTTTTTATTTCTTCCTTCAAATAGACTGAAATCAGGATAAGCACCAATTGCCATGTCAATTATTTCGCATGCGCGAACAAGGTCAATTATTTCTTCTGAGTGGGCCAAAGCCCATGGGAGTAAATATAGTAGTGCCGGAGGCAATTTTAAAGTTTGATCAACTTTCTTTTTACTAACTAGGTCTCGAACGAGTTCACGTCCTATATGGTCAAACGAAAAAGCTTCAGCTGTACCTCGAAAACACGAGCGAGATAGTTGATCTGCTA
This sequence comes from uncultured Alphaproteobacteria bacterium, assembly GCA_902596605.1. GTDB lineage: Bacteria > Pseudomonadota > Alphaproteobacteria > Rhodobacterales > Rhodobacteraceae > CACIJG01. Next base: position 1,654 of record CACJUU010000041.1, read on the forward strand.
GCAATACTCTAGCAACCTGGCCTTCAAGGGTAAACCATTCATCTTCGATTAGGGTTTGTGGATCAGCTTTCAATTCGCGAATAACAGATGAAAATGGCTTGCAAATATCGTCTAAAGCGGTTCCACTTCGAAACCATATGCCTAATAGTGGTTCCACTGTTTCATCGTAAAAAAGGCTTTTCCTATCATTAGGATTGTTAATATCGCAGCCACACATATAATTTAAAACACTGCTCGGAGAGCGAGGATTATTAAGAGCCTTCAGGACTGCGGGTTTTTTACTAAATTGCTCAGGGGTAAGATCTTCTGGTAACATCATTTAAAATTCTTTTTTAATAGTGTAACATGAATCAATCAACTTTCTATCGTAATCAAAGGAGTAGAGATGCGTGCGATTGGTTTAATGAAGCATGGCGGACCTGAAGTGCTAGAGCTTATTGAAGTGCCTGAGGTTAAACCTGAAGTGGATGAAATACTAGTGCAGGTGTTTTGCGCGGCTATAAATCCAACAGATATTTTAGCTCGTAATGGAGGTATAGCAGATCGACAAAAACCTTATAATCCTCCGTATGTTCCAGGAATGGATATTTCTGGGAAAGTAGTGGCGATTGGAGAAAACGTCAAAACACATCTCAAAAAAGGCGACGCGGTCATGGCAATGGTCATACCAAATGGTCAACATGGGGCATACCGCGAACAAATTGCACTAAAATCAGGAGCAGTGGTGCCAATTCCCAAGGGGGTGAGTTTTGAAGAAGCATGTACTTTACCAATGAATGGATTAACGGCGAAGCTTTCTCTAGAACTTTTAAACTTAAAATCAGGTGATAAGCTAGCAGTTACTGGCTCTGCAGGGGCCTACGGAGGTTACATGATCCAAATTGCAAAAACTTTAGGTTTATATGTGATAGCAGATACGTCAGAAAAAGATCAAAATTTAATTAAATCACTTGGTGCAGATCTATCGCTTCCAAGAGGAGAAGAATTCATTGAACATATATTGGAACGGTTTCCCGAGGGCATAGATGGCTTAGCAGACGGCGCTTTATTAAATGAAAAAGCAGTTGCTGCAGTCAAAAATGGAGGTTCTTTTACCGCAGTAAGAGGTTATCAGGGGACAGGTGAGCGCGATATAAATTTTACGCAAACATGGGTAAGAACTCAAGATTGCATGTACGAAAAATTAGATGATTTAAGGAAGCTTGTAGAGGCAAAAAAAATTTCATTGAGGTTAGCAGATACATATAGTCCGTCTCAAGTGTCGGAAGCACATAAACGATTTGAAGGTGGCGGGGTCAGAGGCCGACTTGTAATTA
>CACJUU010000042.1 GCA_902596605.1 uncultured Alphaproteobacteria bacterium
TTTTTTTATCACCGTTTTCTCTGCTGGCCAGTGGCTAGAGATCTTTTTGAGAAAACTTTTGACACCAATTTGATTATCACCATTTATAATCACCTGTCCTTTATCTTTTATATACTCCTCAGCCAAGGCTATAAGACCCAAATTGGTTTCTTTGCTTTTTGTCAGCTCGAGAATAATAATGTCGTAATAGTTCTGCAAAATGGTAGAAATCACAAAACCTAAACTTTTGGCTTCTCTCAAAATATCCTTTACATTCGAAATAAAATGACACAAATCTTTATTCTGTAAGCAGTTGAAGTTTTGTGGTCGATCAGAGCCTATAATAGCTACTTTTTGGCCTGAATAAGATGGTGCTACTTGACTCCAAAATATTTCAAACCTTTGCCTTGCCAGACTATGCAATCTATTCCTTCTCCATGGTACACTGTAGTGGGTGCTGATTTTTTCTAGAATAGTCCATAACTTGAGTGACTTTGGTTTCGGCTATATCGTGAGAATACACGCCAACCACAGCAATGCCTTTCTTATGCACAGTCAGCATTATCTGGACAGCTTTTTCATGCCCAATGGCAAAAAATTTCTCTAACACATGTACAACAAATTCCATGGGCGTAAAGTCATCATTCAGTAGTAAAACTTTATAGAGCGGAGGCTTTTTTAGCTTGCTGCGCTTTTTTACAAGCACTGACGTATCCGAAAAGTCATTATTTATATCGTCATCTTTATTAGCCATTCCGTTTCCCGTTTTTTATTTCACTTTTTTTCTTAGTTCAGTCTAAGTATATTTAAAAATAAAGAAAAGTATCAACTAACATTTTCTTTTGGGACCTACAATAAATTATATTTTTAAAAATTGTTGGCCTTTCTTTATTGTATATCATAAGTGAATGTGAATTAACTAACTTATAAAATAATCTTGGAATTATAAATAAATGAAAAGAAACGCATTGGATAATTATTTCAGATCGGTGATGCATTTTATTTTAATGATCCTTGTTGTATTTATATTTGGATCGGAGCTGTCCGCTAGAACTTACGCATATGTGGTTGCTGATGCCAGAGATGGCAAGATTATAAACAGCCATAATTCGAGACAGATAGTACATCCTGCATCACTTACAAAAATGATGACTTTATATTTAGCTTTCGATGCAATACGTTACGGACGATTAAAGTTAGATCAAAAAGTTACTATAAGTAAAAACGCGGCATCAGAACCTCCATCAAAATTTTGGTATAAACCAGGTCAGAGGGTCTCAATAAGGTATTTAATTAGAGCATCTGCCATAAGGTCTGCCAACGATGCAGCAACAGCGCTAGGAGAGGCTATTTCAGGTTCAGAAAAAATATTTATCAGCGATATGAATAAGGCTGCAAAAAAAATGGGTATGAATTCTACAAATTTTTTGAATGCTCATGGTTTAACAGAGGTAGGTCACTATTCGACTGCTAAAGATCTGTTAATATTAGCCCGGAGACTTATGCTAGACTATCCAGAGTACTTCAATATTTTTAGTAGATTAGAAACGTATGCTTCAGGAAAAACAATCAAAAATACAAATTATAAATTTCTGAGGCAATATAAAGGTGCGTCTGGCATTAAAACAGGTTATACAAACGCAGCAGGGCATAACTTGGCAGCATCTGCTAAAAGAGATGAAAAACAGCTTATAGGAATTATAATTGGAACTAGTTCTTCTTCTGAAAGAGCAAAAAAAATGATTGGGCTTTTTGATGACGCCTTCAAAGCTGTTCCTAAAAGAAAGAAATTAAGTAAGTTGACACCACTAAATTTGGCAAAAATTAAATCAAGTCGAAAGATAGCCGCTGTCACTGTCCCTCTGGCAAAACCAAGATTATTTGAAGATATGCTAGAGTCACAAGGAAAAGAAAAGATCAAAGAATTACTTAAAAACTCAAATCAAACTTCAAATGAAAGTATTGAGACAAACAATGTCAATGTACAGATCGGAATGTACAAAACTCTTATTTCGGCAGAGAAAGATATGCCAAACATTGATTTGCTAGCCGATATCGATAATGGATCTATAAAAATAAGAAAGAATAAGGAAAAAAAATACTCAATTTTTGTTAATGAAATTACATATGCATTAGCCGAGAATCTTTGTGTTAGAACACAATCCCAAGAAACTTCCTGCTCTATCTTAGCAAACTAATCACCATTTAAATTTAACCCAGCTAACAGCATCCTCATTTCTTGTCGAGCTGATACATGGCTTAGAGTAGGTTGCCAATCGGCCATTTTTTCGAGATCAAGTAAAGTTAATCCAGACAAAAACAATTCTTTAAATATAACTCGCTCCGAAAATCCTGTGCCTAACCGAAAACCAATTCTCTTTGAGAGATTTTTTAGAGAGTTACCAACCTGATGCTTATTTTTACTAAATACGTGTGATATCCGGTTTCTGAGTATAATCCAATCAATTGGAGGATGTTTTGCCGATGCTCTTATTTGTCTGCATTCCCAAACCATTTCTGAATAAATCGAAGGTCCGACCACTTTTCCTGTTGATGCCTCTATCTTCGCTAAAAGATCAAAATCAATCAAACTATCATTCATCGGTGTCACTAGTATATCAGCCACGGTGTGAGCCATCTTTACGTAATTTGATATGCCCCCAGGACAATCAATAATTAAAAAGTCACATGTTTCTTCTAAAGTCGTTAAGGCGTCTGCAAATCTTTTCTCTTCCTCTGAATTAGACTCAGCTTTGCTATCTTTATTAGATTGATCGATTTTATAGAAAGTTGGTCTTGGTAAATCAGACTTTTGTTTTCTACAAAAATCGGAACGATTTTCTAAGAATCTAAACATGCTTTTCTGTCTAATATCTAGATCAATAATACCTACATTCTTATTCTGGTAACATAGAGCTATGGCCACATGTATAGCCGTTGTC
>CACJUU010000043.1 GCA_902596605.1 uncultured Alphaproteobacteria bacterium
AATGATAGTACGCCCATCACCCCATATCCCAAACTTAAAGGTATAACATAAAAACGGATCATATAAATGAACCATGCCACATATAGTGGGCGCAACCGGTGAACTAAAAAAGCGGGTGTTATAGGCTTAAACCATCTCATTAAGGGGTCAGTAACCTTTACAAAGAATTTCATAAAAAAGAAAGATGAGTCTTCATTCAGAAAAAGGGACATTCCAAATCTACCTATTAATGTCCACATGATTATTCCAAGCAAATAATCTACGGCAAGTATCCAAATGGGGAATGCTGAAATCATCTTATCTTAATAGTGGTGGCGCATAGAGACATGCGCCACCAAAAGTTTATATACCTAATGGTCAGCAGCCAGTACCGCTTTTCCTTTGGGTACTCTTATTGCATCAACCATATCTTGCGTTTCTTGATCTGGTTCTTCAGTCATTAACGAAACAACGATCATAAGTATCAGACTAACTGGCATACCAATCATACCAAACCGAAGTCCATCGATCCCGTACCATGGCGTCATACCACCGAACTGAACCATGTATAGATACCAGAAACCAACACCGAAACCACCGATCATACCGGCAACGGCTCCTGCCTTATTTGCTCTCTTCCACCATACTCCTAAAACAAGAGGGAAGAAAAGACCAGAGTTAGCGAAGCAAAATGCCCACGCAACAGCACCTAAGATGGAAGTGAGTTTAAGTGAGGCAACAAAAGCTCCAGCAGCGCCGATAAATAGTAATAATACACGGGCAACTACAAGTCTTCTTGAGGTGTCGGCTTTCGGATCAATAACTTTGTAGTATAAGTCATGAGATAAAGCGTTTGCTATAGCAAGCAGCAGTCCATCGGCAGTTGACATCGCAGCAGCGAGACCACCTGCAGCTACTAACCCGGAAATAACATAGGGTAGACCAGCCATTTCAGGTGTTGCAAGAACAACTATATCGCCTCTCATGAAAAATTCGTTGATCTGTAAAATACCGTCGCCGTTCCCGTCAACTAACTTCAAGAAGCCTACGTTACTCCATTGCTGAATCCATTCGAGATTAGAAACCTCCGATATAGATTTTCCTATGATACTTGTAGCAACCGTTGGATCTAATAAAGATAGCTTTGTGAACGTAGCCAATGCTGGAGCCGTAAGATATAAAAGGCAAATGAACAGCAATGACCAACCCACGGATTGTCTAGCGGCCTTCACAGAAGCAGTGGTGAAGTAGCGCATGAGCACGTGAGGTAGTGAAGCAGTGCCTGCCATCATGCATAGAACCAAAGTAAAAAACTTCCAATTTGCCATAGCTGTCGCACTAGCGTCATTAATTCCCACTTTTAACGCAGCTAACTTGCCAGCCTCTGCTTGCGCTTCAGCTGTTGGAAGCAATTCTTTTACCCCTAGCAAACCTTCTAGCTCTTGAACACGGGAAACAGCGTCAAATTGGGCTAGATGAGGAATTAAACCATAACCTAGCTTGTTGGACATCCAGAAAACTGGGATAAGGTAAGCAATGATTAAAACGATATATTGCGCAACTTGTGTCCAGGTAACAGCTCTCATGCCACCAAGCATGGAGCAAAACAAAATCCCTGCAAGACCTATCCAAACACCTACCTCAAATGGTATTTGGAGTGCACGAGCAGCGACTGTTCCGGTACCATTAATTTGAGCCGTAACGTATGTAAAAGAAGCTACAACCAGAATTATAACAGCACAAACTCTCGGAAGATTACCACCATATCTTGTACCAATGAAATCAGGAACGGTATAACAGCCGAACTTTCTTAGATACGGTGCTATTAATGAGGCCACGAGAACGTAACCACCAGTCCAACCAACTAGGAAACCCATGTAAGGATAACCGTTAAGGTATATTCCACCAGCCATAGCTATGAAAGAAGCCCCTGACATCCAATCCGCTGCTGTTGCCATACCATTATAAACGGCCGGAACTTCCCTTCCAGCAACATAATATTGGCTTGATTGCATTGTTCTAGACAATACTCCAATCAAAGCGTAAATAAGGACAGTAAAAGCAACAAATAACCAACCAATTATGGTATTTGAAACACCAGCCACTTCTAGAATGGCCATTAAAATAACAAAGCCCAAAAAGCCAAGCGTATAGATGCCATACACCTTATTAAGGTTTGTTATAAAATTATCACCTAATCTTAACATTTATACCTCCATTAATCATCTTCGCTGAAGCCAAATTCTTCATCGATTTTGTTTTGTCTGGAGGCAAACCAAAATGTAAGAATTACAAAAGCTAGCTGAGCACCCTGCCCTGCCATATAGTATGCACCAGGAAAGCTACCATTTAAGGAAGTTCCAAAAAGGTGAATAATAAAAGCAAAGAAAGCCCAGATAATTAGAGTAATCCATAACAGAGTTTTGGTTTTTCCCCAATGTTCAATTTGTTTGGACATATCCCCTCCTAATAAATAAACATTTTAAACCAAGCAGCACTTCCAATTATATTATACCAAATGTTGACGTTTAAAAGTTTGACACACAACATATGCATTTATTTTTGCCAACAAATCGAATACTGCCCTAACGTAACCCAATAAGTTAATTAAGACAAAATGTCAAACTAAATGACAAAAAATTTGTTTATTTAATAATTTGATTTTGTTTGAAATATTTTCAGAATAGGCTTTTATATTAGGTAATGATTGCAAAAATTTTAGAATATCTTGGTCTTAGGCCTAAGAAACCATTAACAATGCGAAGTGAACTAGTTGAATTCATACACCGCAATGCGTCTTTTGTTTCTCAAGTCACTTTGTTGACTTATATAAAGGCCAGAGCGGGCACGCAATACCCAAAATTATTCGCAAATACTGAGTATTTAGAGTCGATTGAAATTGCGAGAAGCCATTTGTATACCTCATGTGTT
>CACJUU010000044.1 GCA_902596605.1 uncultured Alphaproteobacteria bacterium
ATGTATGTTTTTCTTTTAGGAGATAGATAAACAATTTAAACTAATGTGTAAATTCTGAAATCTGAAAAAAAAATTGTACTATATATTTTAAGTTACACTCGCCCCCATTCTTCCACAAATTTTCCTAAGCAACAGAAAATAACCTAGATTAAAGCTTTACTTAAAAAGATGGTTAAAAATTTTTTACCTAAACGTCATCAATATTTAACATTCAATAAATAAAACAGTGTGAATGTGTTTCGTATTTTTCCTTTAAACTGGGCCGTTGTAATCAGACGGCCCTTTTCTTTTTGACGCATTAAAGTAACTTACCATCTCAGGCACACTCCAAGAACATACAACGTGAGTACCCCCAGTAGTCTGGTAAGGGTTTTACAAATATGTGCTTAAATTAGCATTGCTATAACTGCGATATATGATTAAAAAGAGATAAGAAAAAGTATAGATTTCATAGGAGATTAATGAATGTCAACGTTTAAGGCTATCAAAGCAGTTAGTACCAATAGAATTATGGTTTTTTTTCTTGGTATAGTCTTACTGGCTATTTCAAGTAAAATTGCGATACCTTTCTACCCTGTACCAATGACCCTCCAAACTTTAGTGATTTATTTAATTGCTGGTTCTATGGGAATACTGGGATTTTACTCAACAACTTCATATATCGTTATAGGGTTGCTTGGTGCCCCAATTTTTGCTGCTGGAGGCGGACCAGCCTACATAGCATCACCAACATTTGGGTTTCTTTACGGAATGGTCGTATCTTCTTTCTTCATCGCATTTCTTTTAAATAATATCTTTAAAAAAGATATATTTGGTATCACACTCTCAGTTTTTATTGGTGCCACTATAATATTTGTTTGTGGAGTGTTGCATCTTTCTGCGTTTATAGGACTTGATAAAGCAATGCAAGCAGGTTTGTTTCCTTTCATTTACAGTGAGGGTTTGAAAATTTTGATAGCTATTTGCGCTATATATTTCCTTCAAAACAAAAAAATATTTATTAGAGACAAGTAAAATTCGCTTTAACACCCCATCTGCTGCACACTCTTAGAATAGCATAAGTGTGGGACTTTGTTTTACTTTTCCAAGCTCATTTTAGGTCTGGAAGCACTTAAATATTGCAATTTTGACCCAAGCTCTTTAATTGACAAAATTTAGAAATGGCTACTTTATTTAATATACAGATACATATATCAGAGGAGAGACTATGACATTTCTAAGATTGTTTATATTTACCACTTTATTTTTTGTTGTAGCTTCTTTTGCTTCGGCACAGACAGATAAAAAATGGTCAACTAAGCAATGTTCCGATTTATATAAAGCAATTGGGTTTTTCACGGCTCTTGCCGACAAACAGTGGAAAAAAAAGATTGAGGATAAGGGAGCGCTATACGCTTCAGTCGCAGCGGACTATTCTACTGTCTATCAAACTGTCTGTAAGAAGTAAGTTAAAACCCCCATCTGCTGTAAACTTCAAGAGCATACTTCCTGCAAATAGACAAACACATTTTGGAAACTCTATCCGTGCAAAACCATAGGCTCTATCATTGAGTTCCAACCAGATATCAGTAGAAACATTATTACTAGCACTAAACCTATCATCGGACTTGATTTAAGAATCGCTGAGTCTTCTTCTCTTGCTATTCTACGGTTCTTACCAGCTGTAAGAACAGGCTTTGTATGACTCTTAAATTTTCTCTCACGCGACGTTTCACACCAGTTTTTGCATCCACATATTTAGGTCACAAAGCCTATAACCGTTACCATAGCTCTGCCCAACTGTCTTATTAGACCACCCACCTATCTGGTCAGTAATCTCAGAAGGACAACCAACATATCTCAATCTATCTCTCAATGAATGTCTAAAGCTATGCATGGTATACTGACCGAAGCCTTCACTTCTCAACCATTTGTTAAGCGATGCGCTGGCAGTATTTGCGCTAGTGAAGGTTGAAGTATTATATCTTGGAAATGCAAACTTACTTTCCGACATTTCCTTAATTCTTTTGGCTGACCACATAGCTTTTCCAACTAAAGGAATATCTCTTTTACTTCCCTTTGTCTTTAAAGGTCTCCAAGAATGGCTGCGCACTGAAACGTATGGTACCTCTGTATTTAGTTTAATATCTTCAATCAAAAGACCAGTTGCTTCTGCTAATCTCATTCCTGTATCTGATATAAGAGCTATAAGCCATCTCAGCTCATCATCAATCTCCATACATCTCTTTTGTATAACTCTTATATCATCTATTAGAATAGGTTCTCTGCTCCCTACCCCTGCAAATCGGTCATATTGGAGTCCACAAAAATGGTTCTTTAAGTTCAAACCATTCTCACTGTTAGCAAAGTTAAAGATAGCTTTTACTATAGTTATAACTCTAGTTACTGAGCTTCCTTTTAGTCCCTTCTTGAAAAGGTAATCTCTAAAAGAATTAGCATTAGTACGAGTATAACTGCCTAAGTCTTTATCTCCAATTGATGCAACAACATACTTAGTAGTTCGCTCAACAGATTTCTGAAAAGTTACCCCACGATTTTTACCCTTAATTTCAAGATATTGTTTCACGGCATCAGAAAATCTGATTTGTAAAATAGCCTTTTGTTTATTTGTATTCGGAATTAAGAACTTACCAGAAACCAAATCATTGTTTAACCTCAATCGTGCCCAATATTGCTTAAGATTCCCCAAAGTGTCTTTAACTTGTTTATTAGCTGATTTTGGACATTTAGTTCTAAGTGAATAAGTTAGACGTTCCGCTTTGTATAAATCTTTTAGGTCTGACGGAATTCGCCTTGTGAAATAGTAAATGCCCCTCTTTTTAAACAAATATGCTCTATTTTGGTCTACCATTTGGTCTACCCTCCTTGACTGATTTTCA
>CACJUU010000045.1 GCA_902596605.1 uncultured Alphaproteobacteria bacterium
CTAGTTCAAGGCAAACATATAAAAGTTGATTTTTTTTCAAGTATTCTTTCTGATAAAAGTAAAATTATTCTAAGAATATTCGTTGCTATCGTTGCTTTAATGGCTGGTCTAATTTTTTGCAAAGCGGGTGTAGATGCAACCGTCCTTTATTATAACCTCGGTCAAAAAATGGAGCTAGAAATTGACGTGCCAATTTGGTGGATGTACTTAGCCTTTCCAACTGGATTTCTAATCCTTATATTATTTTCAACGCAAATGTTTTTAGAGGAAATTCTGAACCTCAAAAACTTAAAAAGTAAAGCTGACTAGTCGTATGTTCTCTCTATCAATATCTCTATCATTTATCCTGTTACTTTTGGCAGTCCCTATATTTATAGTATTTGGCTTAGGATCTTCAATTGCAGCTATATGGGGGTTAAATCTTCCTTGGTCTGTATTGATACAAATCTCTTTTGCCGCTTTAACCAAACATATATTAGTAGCTGTGCCTCTATTCATTTTTGCAGGAATGGTAATGTTAAGAGGTGGTGCAGCTACTAGGCTAGTAAACTTTTGCACAGCTCTAGTAGGACATTGGCCGGGGGGACTTGGTGTAGCTATGGTAGTGGCAATGGGTTTTTTTGCTGCATTCTGCGGGTCCATACTTGCGGCCATCACGGCGGTAGGAACTATAATGATGCCAAAAATGATTGAGCAGGGATACCCAACACCTTTCGTGGTAGTACTTGCAGCTTCAGCCGCTCTTTTAGAGGCCTTAATCCCTCCATCCAACGCAGCCATACTTTACAGTGCTCTCACTAATGTACCAGTATCTCAAACTTTCGCGGCAGGGATAATACCAGGAATTATACTCCTTTTTTTAATGATTGCAGTGGTTCTAATAAAATGTCGAAATGTTAAGAGACTAAAAAAGGCTACCAGCAGGGAAAAATTAACCTCATTTTTTAAGGCATTACCTGCATTAGTAACTCCATTTATTATTTTAGGAGGAATTTATGCTGGGCTTCTGACCCCCTCAGAATCTGCGGCAGTTGCTGGTGTATGGGCAGCTCTAATAGGCTTTATTATTTACCGAGAATTAACTTTTAAAGGTTTAGTTTTGTGTTTAAAAGAGACAGCGATAACTACTGCCGTTATTTTTTCGATTATAGCAACAGCAACATTTTTAAGCGTGGTATTGACATATACACAAACTCCCCAAAAAATAATTGAATTCTTTACCTCTATGGGCGCTAGTCCCCTCTTGTTTTGGGTCATGCTTGCTGTAATTTGTTTGTTTTTGGGGACTTTCATAGAAATAGTTCCTGTTTTCTATTTAACTGTTCCTATTTTTGCCGCTATTGCTCTCTCTTTTGATCAAAGTTTATTACACCTGTATGTTGTATTTGTTGCATTTGCTGGAATTGGCATGATTACACCTCCTGTTTGTGTAGGAATTTATACATCTGCTGGAGTGGTAGGCGAGGATCCAGGCAAGGCTTTTCGGGAAATACCATTATTCACGCTAATTGGAATAATTTATGGAGCTTTGATGATTTTTTTTCCTTGGGCGTCCACCTGGCTACCAAACATATTAAGATAAAAGGACCCAAAAATTTAATTTCCATGAGATAATTAAAATGACCTACTATTCATTTGTCCAGGACGAACAATTAAGTATCAGTTTGAACAAAGAGGTATAGTTAAGTAAAATATTAGTCTGAAAAAAGAAGCTGATTAATATCTATAAAATATCTTTCAACATTTTCTTCGCACTGTAAGATAAGTCCTCCATATTCTGACCAGTATAAATATTTCTTGATATTTCTTTTCCTAGTTCGACACCCCATTGATCAAAACTATTAATTCCCCATAGCAAGCCACATACAATAGTTGCATTTTCATACAGAGAAACTAGTTTGCCTAAAGACTCGGCGTTGGTTCTATCCCAGCTTATAAAGGTAGACGGCCTATTGCCTGTCATATTTCTATACTTTTCTTTGTGTGTCTGTTTTCCAGAAATGAGGGCTTCTGCTTGTGCAATAGCGTTTACAACTAACCTTGAATGGGGTTCTAAATCTTTTTTATTTTTACCAACTAAATTCTTACCCTCCAATGGGACTAAGAACTCCACTGGAATTTTTTCTATGCCTTGATGAAGTAACTGAAAAAAACTGTGTTGACACTCCGTTCCAATTTCCCCGAAAACTAAAGGTGCTGCAGGTAACTTTAGCTCATTACCTAGAGCATCTAAGCTTTTCCCATTGCTCTCCATTTCCACTTGCTGAAACCAGGTTGGAAAAAATTTTAGACCATTCTCATAGGGAACAATTGCAAGATTTTGTAGATTTAGAACGTTTCTGTTCCATATTCTTGTTATGCCCAGAATGTAAGGTAAATTTAATTCGAGTTTTTCTTCCAAGAAATGCTTGTCCATTTTATAGGCTCCTTTGAGAAGTTGTTCGTAAACATCTATACCTAGAGACGCAACTAAGCCTAAACCAAAATGTGACCACATTGAAAATCTACCCCCTACCCCATTAGGGACATGAAAAATTGCATGTTCTTTAAGACCAGCTGCCAACGCTTTTTCTGGAAATGATGTGACTGCCACCATATGATCATTGAGATCCAAGCCCTCATTATTAAGCAAATTTTTGA
>CACJUU010000046.1 GCA_902596605.1 uncultured Alphaproteobacteria bacterium
TTACATCGCTCAATTCTATCAACGACCTTTAACTCTACTCCATCAATTTTAATTAATTCACCAACCCAATCAAATTCAGTCCATGGCTTCCCAGTTCGTATCCATATATTTCCTCTAAACCTTTCAGGTTCCAAGCTAATCCCTGCTTCATTAGAAAGGTCTTCTAGTGAGTCCAATGAGTTGATAGAAATTGACTGGAAAGGGGTATCTGTGAGAGCAGTATCGGCCACGCAAACTAATTTGGTAGGTTTCGGAAATTTATCAGAACAAATAGGGAGCAACCAGTTCACAAAAGTTCCTCGATCAGAGTGATCACTAAGGTCTAATGATATAGGTTTTAGCTCGGGATGTTTAAAAGTATATTTTTGATCATCTATCCTTATTGACTCGACAGCTGATAGCGTCGGCATAATTGAGCCTCTTAGAAACTTGGTACACGGTTGCCACTCATTTGATAATTCGTCAAAAGAACTTTTTTCATGCACCAATGCCCACATTCGGTCCAACGGAAGAGCTTTTCTTTTTTCTAACTTAATCTGTGTAATTTCTTCGCGACTTATCGATTTTATTGGATGCCGAAAAATCTTTTCCACTCTAATAGGCAGGGTGCTTCGTAAATTCATTATGGCCTCATAGTTACAAGATAAGGTTTTGGACTTTTCAATCGGTAAGCTTTAAGCGCGAGTTCTATCCAAGATATTAGTCGTGGACGTGTTTCCCTAGGATCTATCAAGTCATGGGCAGAAAAACCTTCTGCTCTTGGAATTGGTGATTGTCGTTGAGCTAATTGATCCTCAAGCTCCTTCTGTTTTTTTTCAGGATTTTTAGCCATAGCAATTTCTTTTGAAAATGCGACGGCAACGCCACCTTCTACAGGTAAAGCACCACTTAAGGCACTGGGCCAAAGTAATGTGAAGCTATCAGGCCCATAGTGTGCAGTAGCGGCTACTCCAAAAGATTTATGCATATGGACCGATGCCCATGGCACTCTTGATTGCATTATCGCGGATATGGCAGCTGTGCCAAATCTAATTGTACCACTTTTTTCTGATTCTGGACCAATCATGAATCCTGGTTCATCTACCAAACTGATAATGGGAATATGAAAACTGTTACAAAAATCAGAAAATCTTTCTAATTTCTTTGAGGCACTTGTCGTCATCGCCCCTGCGTAGAACATGCAGTCATTAGCGATAATACCAACTGATTGACCATTAAGTCTTCCTAAGCCTGTTACGAGGCTTGGACCATATTTTTTACCGATCTCAAAAAAGGTGCTTTGATCATCATTTATATCTAGTAGGGATGTGATGATCTTTCTGACGCTATATGGTCTACGTCTATCTTTTGGTATTATATCGATCAATAAATCATCACAACGATCCTCTTTGTCGTTTGTAGGAATAGATTCTGGAAATGTCCAAGCATTATCCGGCACGAAGGAAAGAAATGTTTTTATTTGTTCAAAAGCGTCATCTTCTGTTTTTGCAAAGTTGTTTATTACTCCGCTTTTTAGGTGTACCTCAGGTCCACCAAGAGCTTCTTTCGTAACATCTATATTTAATGCTCTTTTTACTACTTTTGGCCCTGCTATAAGTACTAACGAGCTCTCTGTCATTACTGAAAAGTGTGAAGCCACGAGACGAGATGCAGGCAGTCCAGCTACTGGTCCCAATGCAGCCGTTGCCACAGGCACTTCTCCCAAAGTGTTTGCAAGCGAAATAAATCGTGAAGGCGTGTATACGGCATCACTTGTAGGCCTATTACTTTTTTCTTGATTGGTACCACCAACGGATCCCCCAGCTCCTTCATGCAATCGAATTAAAGGGACCTTATATTTTAGCGCTAGTTCTTCTGTGTAAATACTTTTTCTTAAACCGGCAGCATTTGGTGATCCACCTTTTAAAGAAAAATCCTCTCCTCCTATCACCACTGGTCTTTTATTGATTTTCCCAAATCCTAGGATAAAGTTTCCGGGAGTAAATTTCTTGAGTGATCCATTATCATTATACTCTGAGAAACCAGCACTTTTACCAATTTCGTTGAAAGATTTATTATCTAGTATCCTGTTAATCCTCTCTCTTATAGGTAGTCTACCTTTTTTATACTGCAATGCTACTGACTCTTTTCCACCCATCTGGTCAGCAAAATTTCTCTTCTCATTGATTTCTTTTGCTTCTTTTTCCCAAGTCAACGTCTATCTCCAATTTATTATGTTTGGATACTGTGGAGTTTCTCGATAAATTCTTTTTCGTTATAAAAATTCTTTTTACCGATCACAACAAACACAGACTCCTTTTCATTTTCTGTTTTTTCAATTTTCAAAGTTAATCCATCATATTGGATTGTACATACTTCTCCCTTTTTATTTTTAAAAAATCCTTTTGCTCTTTCGATATTATAAACTGGATTCTGCAAAAGTGTGCTTAGCGCATCAGCATTTATTGTTCCAGTCGGTTTAATCGTAGAGGAAATAAATCCATGCTCCTGTTTTTTCTCTAATTTTATTTTGTCTCTGGGACCAAAGTCTATAAGCATATCTTTTTCTTCAATATATGCGTTTACCGTTTTAAGAAACTTTCGTATTTTAAAACGTTTTGATAACGTGTCGATACAATCTGATAGCTCTTCTTCC
>CACJUU010000047.1 GCA_902596605.1 uncultured Alphaproteobacteria bacterium
TGGGTCGTTCATTTATTTGACGGCAATATCTCTTATTGTTTATAAATAACCTAGGGCTTTTGAAAGTGATTTCGGAAGCCTTTCATTTTGGATGATATATTAAAGAATTTTTTTTCAAAAAAATTTTAAACATCAAAATACGTGGTACATTTTCTAGGTTATCAGTTATTACCGCAAGATGAAATAAATTTAGGAAGTTTATTGTTCTCATTTCTGTCGCTTCAATTAAGATCATTGTCGATGCAGTTCAAAAAACAATATAAAGCTATCAGCGAATTTCACGTACATTTAATAAAAAGATTGGCCATTTGTAAAAAGTGCAAAAATCAAAATAGAAGTCTTCAATCGCTACCTGTTCAGGTCTTATAAATACATAAGTTGGATCTACTGCCATTGTTCTTTATTATCAACTAAACGCTAGAGATAATAGTGCCAGGTCCAAAATCTTTAATTTCACCCGTAATGGCATGGTAATTGCCTACATGCTTTGGGTAAATAAAAAGCTTTTATTGCAAGCACTGAAATATTTGGTTGTATATGAGCGAATTGTCATAGAGCTGCCATCTCTGCCGAAGCTACAATCTTTATTAGAAAGAAGCAATTTGTTTACTGTTAAAGAAAGAAAGTTGAATGTATGTTTGATTATAATGAAAAAATAAATAAAGAAGCTTCAAAAAAAATGACTTCAGACAT
Source organism: uncultured Alphaproteobacteria bacterium (assembly GCA_902596605.1). GTDB lineage: Bacteria > Pseudomonadota > Alphaproteobacteria > Rhodobacterales > Rhodobacteraceae > CACIJG01. The sequence continues at coordinate 694 of CACJUU010000047.1, forward strand.
CGAAAAAAAAACATTGCCTTCTTATGTAGCAAGATTAAACGGACTTGATGCCGCGCGTAGCAAAAGAATTTATAAAGCACTGAGTAAACTATCGGAAAAAGCTGTCTTGGCCTTAACCAATAAAGATATGCGAAGTTTTAGTATTTTTACAGATAAAATGCGACCACTGATGAGTTATATTCTTACAAATTCAGTAACTCTGAGTGAATACGTAACAAAGGGTAACATTCAACGGGGACTTGACGAAAAGTTATTGATGGAGGAGTTAGAGGAGTTTGTACCGAAACTTACAAAAAACCTAAAAATAATTGAAAATGCTCGCAAAGCTATTTCGGCAATTCCATTTAGCCCAGTTGTTTTTTCATCACGCGACGTTACCGATGCATATTTAGATTACATTATTCCTTTGGTCTGGGATTTTGAATTTGATGTAATTATTCTAATCAGTCTGGACGATGCCCGACTGCTTGAATTCCTAATAGCACGCGGGCAAAAACGCTTTATCTTAATTGGCAGCACTCTTGATGACTCTACAATAAAAGATAAACTTGACTCGAAAGAAATATTTTATTCGGCCTTTAAAGATGGATCTATAATCCGAGATATGTTTTATTCTATTCATGGGGTTCCACCAACAAGATTTACAGCTATTGATTGTGGGATCGAAAAACAAAATCCAAAAAAAATTGAAGAGTTATTTGAAAAAGCTGAGCAAGGACGTGTTGCGAATTGGCACCAATTTAATACAATAAACCGAGCAGATGCCGTTAACGTACTCGATAATTTACATAATCTGGTCCGTTATCAACAGGTTTCTGATTTCAACGGAAAATTCAAGGGGATCCCTGCTATAATTGTTAGCCCAGGTCCTTCCCTTAAAAAAAATATTAGCATTTTGAAAAAATTTAAGGATAAGGCACTTATCGTTTGTGTATTGAGAGCTCTTGGCACTCTCTTAAGAGAAAACATTGAGCCCCACATCGTTATTCAGATTGATCCTCACAACCTCAAGACAATGTATACGGAGTGGAATGGTGCAAAATCAAATCTATGGGAAGAATGGTTGGAGAAGAATGATACCTCGCGCATTAAGATGTTCGTAGGCTCTATTTATTCGCATCCAGAAATATTCGATATTGACGTTAAAAACTCGTGCTGGATGAACCCTTCAGTAGAAATAAGCAATCAACTACCATTGGAGATTTATCAATACAAAAGACCAGGAGGGTCAGTATCACATACCGCTCTCGATCTTTTAGTATCATTTGGATGCAGTTCAATCGCCTTAATTGGGCAAGATCTTGCTTACTCAAAAGATGATGTTTATATCGACTCTGCTGCAACCCATAAAAAGGGAGATAACGTTTCTAAACGAAAATTTGGTGAAGATATCGAAGTTGAGGGTTTTGATGGTAAACCTGTGGTCACAAATAATGTTTTTTTGCACTTTGCGAGACTCTTTAATATTTTTGCCGAAGAACTAAACGAAACCGATGTAAAGCTTTTTAATTGCACAGAGGGCGGTTTATTTGTTGCAGGCTTCAATCACTGTAAGTTAGAGACATTTTTTGAGAATGAGTGTTGTCAGTCAATAGAAAAAAAACTTGCAGAAATACTTGAGAAACAAAAAATTAGTGGATCAACTGATAGAAAGAGCCATGCAAACATGATTAAATTTATTGGAAAAAATTTGTTACTATGTGAGGAAATTTCACGTTTATTGAAAAAGTTGCAACCTGTGTTTCAAAAAGTACATAAAGTTGATCATGATTTGGAAAAGTTTGATAAAATACAAAATAAGATAGTAAAAAAAATGAAGCTGAATGAGTTCTACACCTTCGCTCTTCAAAAGGATACACATATTCTTCAATCTGGATTGAGAGCTGAAAATTCGGTTGAATCACAACTGGAG
>CACJUU010000048.1 GCA_902596605.1 uncultured Alphaproteobacteria bacterium
ATTGGCTTTTTCCATAGAGCACAATTTTTTATTTCTCTTTAAAGCAAGTTCAAAGGCACTTATTGCAACCCTTCGTATCTCTGATTCAGAGTATCTCTGTGTATTTATACCAACTCTCTCATTTGAGCCATCAGTATGAATACCACGAGGTTCTCCAAAATAAATCCCCGATGTAAGCTCTCTTACGATAACAATATCCAGTCCAGAAACTATTTCTTTCTTAAGCGATGAGAAAGAGGCCAGTGCATCAAAACATTGAGCGGGTCGGATATTGGCAAATAAGTCAAGTTCTTTCCTAAGTCTCAATAGCGCTCGTTCTGGTTTCAAATTGAAACTCAGATTATCGTAATTGGGGCCACCGACAGCCCCCAGCAAAACAGCATCCACTTCTAGTGCTTTGTTTAAAATCTCTTCTGTAAGAGGAACACCGTGTTTATCGTAAGACGCTCCACCAACTAAACCTTCTTCAATATCTATTTTTAAATTGCGCTTATCCTGGAACCAAGAAATAACACGCTTAACCTCAGTCATCACTTCTGGACCAATTCCATCTCCTGGAAGAATAAGCAAAGAAAACATTAATTATACCTTTTTATGACCAGCTAAATTTATCAGAATATTCTTTTTCAAAGCTACTTATTTTATCCGCACTCTTGAGTGTTAATCCGATATCATCTAACCCATTTAATAAGCAATATCTCTTAAACTCATCAACCTCAAAGTCTAGTTGGTCTCCATTGTTGCGAACAATCTTCTGGTTTTCGAGATCAATTTTCATAATAGATGTTGTTTCCACTTCTGCGTCCTGTAGAAGTATTTGATGCAAATCTTCAGACACAATGATTGGAAGTATGCCGTTTTTAAAGCAATTATTAAAAAAAATGTCTGCGAAACTTGTTGATATTATGCACTTAATTCCAAAATCTTTTAAAGCCCAGGGCGCATGTTCTCTCGAAGAACCACAACCAAAGTTAGCTCCACCTACTATTATTGAGGCTTTTGAATAATGATTCTTATTTAAGATAAAATCTTTTATTTCATTCCCATTTTGATCATAACGCATTTCAAAAAATAGGTTCTCTCCAAGACCCGTCCTTTTAATTGTTTTGAGGAACTGTTTTGGTATTAACATATCAGTATCGATATTTATTAATGGCATTGGAGCTGCGATGCCTTCAATTATATTAAACTTTTCCATCAGTGTCTTTCACTAAATATCTCTCACGTCAGTCAATCGTCCAGTTATTGCTGCTGCTGCTGCCATTGCTGGGCTCATTAAATGAGTGCGGCCCCCACGCCCCTGTCGTCCCTCGAAATTTCTATTAGACGTTGCCGCGCATCTTTCCTCAGGCAACAACTGATCAGGATTCATTGCTAGGCACATTGAACAACCTGGCATTCTCCAGTCAAAGCCAGCCTCTTTTAGTGAATTGGCTATTCCTTCTTCTTCCGCCTGTTTTTTCACTAATCCGGATCCTGGTACGACCATAGCCCTTATCCCACTCTTTACCTTTTTTCCCTTAACAATCTTTTCCACCTCTCTCAGATCCTCTATTCTTCCGTTGGTACAAGAACCAATAAAAACGGCATCAACTTCTATATCTTGCAATTTCTGACCTGGCTTCAACCCCATATATTCAAGAGATCTTTTAGCCGCTTCTATTTTACTTCCCTGAAAATTATCAGGGCTTGGTACGAAATCGGTAATAGGAAGAACATCCTCCGGACTTGTTCCCCAGGTAACAACGGGCGCAATGTCCTCCGCCTTTAAGAAAATCTCTTTATCAAAATGCGCATCTGGATCAGAAAAAAGCGTTTTCCAAAATTTTACAGCTTTATCCCATTTTTCACCTGTTGGTGAATTTGGTCTACCTTTTACATAATCTAAGGTCTTTTGGTCAGGCGCTATAAGGCCGGCTCTCGCTCCACCTTCAATAGCCATATTGCAAACAGTCATTCGTCCTTCCATAGAAAGGCTCTCAATAGCATTTCCACAATATTCGATTACATGTCCGGTGCCACCCGCGGTTCCTGTTTTTCCAA